>CAVSLP010000003.1:0-96557 GCA_963728775.1 uncultured Actinomycetota bacterium | reverse complement strand
GCCCAGCCGACCGGTACTAATAGGCCGAGGGCTTGTCCCTCAAAGATGTTGCGCGTCCACTGTGTGGTTCCCGAGTTACGGTCGGGAACCGATTCGAAGTCGAAGACTTACGAGTTGGTTGATCTAACTCCATAGAGTTTCGGCGGCCATAGCGAAAGGGAAACACCCGGCTCCATTCCGAACCCGGAAGTTAAGCCTTTCAGCGCCGATGGTACTGCAACCGGAAGGTTGTGGGAGAGTAGGACGTCGCCGGACATCACCTTCACGAGAGGCCACCCGACCCGGGTGGCCTCTTCGTGTTTCCCCACCCCGGGACCACAACCCCCGGGACGGCACCCCGGGGTCGCGGTGCCGGTTCCCTAGGATGGCGCGCGTGACCGATGCGCCGTACGCCTACCGGACGAACGACCGCCGGGTGATTCCGTGGCTGCTGACCGCCCTGCTGGTGCTGTTCGGCGGCCTCTACGTGGCGGCGCACCAGTTCACCAGCGGCCGGGTGCCGCAGGGCACCACGGTGAGCGGCGTGCGGATCGGTGGGCTGACCGAGGCGGCGGCCGCCGCCAGGCTGGGCCGGGACCTCCCCGCGGTCGCACAGACCCCGATCACCGTGACCGCCGACGGCGTGCGCGACACCGTGCAGCCGGGGCAGGTGGGCCTGCGGGTCGACGTACCTGCGTCACTCGCGGAGGCCGGCGCGGGGCGCAGCTGGGACCCCCGGAGGATGTGGAACTACGTGACCGGTGGTGGGGACCACGAGGCGGTGGTGCGGGTCGACCACGCGGCCCTGGCCGCCGGAGTGGCGCGGCTGGCCGCCCGGGTGGACCAGCCCCCGACGGAGGGGCGGATCCGGTTCACCAACGGTGAGGCGCGCGCCCGGTACCCACGCAACGGGGTGGCGCTGGACCGCGGTGCCGCCGCAGCCGCGATCCGGGCGGCGTTCCTGCACAGCCAGGCGCCGGTGCCGCTTCCGACCGTGGTGGACCCACCGGTGATCAGCAAGCGGGACGTCAGCGCGGCGATGCAGAAGGTCGCCAACCCCGCGATGTCCGCCCCGGTGATCTTCCAGCTCAGCGGCGAGAACGTGGTGCTGCGGCCCCACGACTACGCTCCCGCGCTGTCCATGCGTCCGCGGCACGGACGCCTGGTCCTCCGGGTGGACGACAAGCGGCTGCTGAAGGTGGTCCGGCCGGCCATGAGGCGCGTCGCGTCGGCGCCGAAGGACGCGACCGTGCGGATCGTGCACGGCCGGCCGCGGGTGGTGCCGGGGAGGAAAGGGATCACCTTCGACCCGGCGGACGTCACCGACAACTTTCCGGCGATGGTGGTCGCCCACGACCAGGGGCGCCAGCTGGCGGTGAAGAGCGTGGTCGCGAAGCCGTCCTTCAGCACCAAGCAGGCGCGACGGCTGGGGATCAAGGAGCAGGTCTCGGCGTTCACCACGCACTTCCCGCACGCGGACTACCGCAACACCAACCTCGGCCGCGCGGCCGAGCTGATCAACGGCACCGTGCTGCGGCCGGGTGAGACCTTCAGCCTCAACGACACGGTCGGCGAGCGCACCGCCCAGAACGGGTTCACCACCGGCTACATCATCAGCGACGGCGTGTACAAGCAGGACTACGGCGGCGGGGTCAGCCAGGTCGCCACCACCACGTTCAACGCGGCGTTCTTCGCCGGTCTCGAGGACGTGGAGCACAAGCCGCACTCCTTCTACATCGACCGCTACCCGGTCGGGCGCGAGGCCACGGTGGCCTGGCCGTCGGTCGACCTGAAGTTCAAGGACACCACGCCGTACGGCGTCCTGGTGCAGGCCTGGATCGACCGCAGCGCCCCGTCGCGGACCGGGGCGATGCACGTGCGGATGTGGTCGACGAAGTACTGGGACATCAAGAGCGGCAGGTCCGACCGTTACCACCTGACCCGGCCGCGGACCCGTCACCTGACCGGGCCCGGGTGCGTCCCGCACCACGGTTACGGCGGCTTCGACATCGACGTGTACCGGTACTTCTACCGGCACGGCAGCACGACGCTCGACCACAAGGAGACGATGCACACCAGCTACACGCCGTCCGACTCGGTGGTCTGCTCGTAGCCTGAGCGCTTCATCGCATTCCCGTACATATGCACCGTGCCTCGAGAACACCGGCATTTCCTTGACTTGAAACTCCTTGACAGGCCCGGGGGCGGGGTCTATCCAGAAATAGGGGAAGGGTCGGCCGGGAGGGGGCAGGCATGGGCGTCGATCGGCGGGCGACATGGCCCGGCTGCCGTGCGGCCGCCGGAGGCGTCGGCCGACGCGCGCGGGCCTGATGTGGCGCGCGTGGTGTCGGACATGATCACCGTCCGCCAGGAGATCCGCGGGCGGGTTCGGGGCGCGGACCTCCGGCTGTCGGTCGGCGTCGGCGTCCCGCCGGCGCGCAGCCGGTCGACGGCGCAGGTCCCGCAGGTGCTGTTGCGCCGGCCGGCCGAGAGCGAGGGAGCAACGCCATGACGAGGTCCCACCTGCCACCCGTCACGGCGGAGGCCGTCGCCGCTGTGCCCCCGGTGCCAGTCGCCGCACTGCCGGCGCGGGCGGAGCGCTGGCGGCACGTGGTCGGGGCGTACGCGGCGCTGATGAAGCTGCGGATCATCGAGCTGCTTCTGCTCACCACGGTGCCGGTGATGTTCCTCGCCGCCGGTGGTGTCCCGCACCTGTGGCCGGTGCTCGCCACCGTCGTCGGTGGCACGCTCTCCGCGGGGAGCGCCAACGCGTTGAACTGCGTCGTGGACGCCGACATCGACCGCCGGATGCGCCGCACCCGGCGCCGGCCGCTGGCGCGGCACAGCGTCTCGGTGCGCTCGGCGCTGGTGTTCGGGTTGCTGCTCGGGGTGGCCTCGACCCTGTGGCTGGGCCTGGCCGTCAACTGGCTCTCCTCCGCGCTGGCGCTCGGCGCGAACGTGTTCTACGTCGTCGGCTACACGATGATCCTCAAGAAGCGGACCACCCAGAACATCGTGTGGGGCGGGGCCGCCGGCTGCTTCCCGGCGCTGATCGGCTGGACCGCGGTGCGCAACGAGCTGGCCTGGGAGCCGGTGGTGCTGTTCCTCGTGGTGTTCTTCTGGACCCCGCCGCACTTCTGGGCCCTCGCCATCCGCTACCGCGAGGACTATGCGGCCGCGGAGGTGCCGATGCTGCCCGCGGTGGCACCCGCGCCGGTGGTGGCCCGGAAGATCGTCGGGTACGCCTACGTCATGGTGGCCACGTCGCTGCTGCTCTGGCCGGTCGCCGGCACCGGCTGGTTCTTCCCGGTCGTGGCCCTCGCGCTCGGGATCCCGTTCGTCGTCGAGGCGCACCTGCTGGTCCGGCGGGCGGCCGCCGGTGACGCGCTGGCGACCCTGAAGCCGATGCGGCTGTTCCACGGCTCCAACCTCTACCTGGCGCTGCTCTTCCTCGCGGTGGCAGCCGTGCCGTTCACCTCGTAACCCCCGCCGGGCCGGCTCGTTGGGCCGGGTATGACCCGTCCCGTCGCCGTCCTGCTCACCCTGGTGGGCACCCTTGCCTCGACGCTGGTGCTCACCGCCGGCACGGCGCGCGCCGGGACGCCGTACCCCTATCCGACGCTGGGGGTGCCGCCGCTGGGGGCCAACGACTGGTCCTGCCGGCCCAGCGCCGCCCGGCCGTACCCCGCGGTCATCGTGCACGGCACGTTCGGGGACCAGAAGTCGCTGCTGGACAACCTGTCGCTGGCGCTGAAGCGCGACGGCTACTGCGTCTACTCCCTCGACTACGGCAACCGGGCGACCGGACCGATCCAGGACTCGGCCCGTGAGCTGGCGTCGTTCGTCGACGAGGTGCTCGCCTCGACCGGCGCGGCCAAGGTCGAGATGGTCGGGCACTCGCAGGGCGGGATGATGCCGCGCTACTACATCGAGAACCTCGGCGGCGACGCCCGGGTCGAGGACCTGGTCGGGCTGGCGCCCTCCAACCACGGCACCACCGTGAACAACGGGTTCGCCTCCTCGCCGTACTGCGTGGCCTGCGACCAGCAGCGGGCCGGATCGGACTTCCTGTCCGCGTTGAACCACCCGGACGAGACGCCCGGGCCGGTGGACTACACCCAGGTGGAGTCGACGTACGACGAGGTGGTGGTGCCCTACACCTCGGCGTTCCTCACCCCGGGCCCACGGAGCACGAACATCACGCTGCAGGACCGCTGCCCCGCCGACACCGTCGACCACCTCGGCATCCCGATGGACCCGCAGGCCATCGCCTGGGTCCTCGATGCGTTCGACCGGGTGGGACCGGCGGACCCGGCCGCACCGATCGGCTGCGTGGGACGCGTCGGCTGACGGCCGCAAGGGCCGGCTGCCCGTGGGAATCTGTCACTCCCCGGGGGAAGTTCACCGCGGGGTGTGACAGATTTCCTGCATACCCTGGTAATCAGGCGGCGCCGCGAGGTAGCGGTAGCGGTGGTGCTCGGTGAAGCCGAGCCGCTCGTAGAGCGCCAGCGCGGCCGGGTTGTCCCCGCGGACCTGCAGGAACACCGTGGTGGCACCGCGCTCGGCCGCCCAGTCCAGCGCCGCCGCGAGCACCACCGTCGCGAGGCCCCGGCGCCGGTGTGCCGGGTGCACCCAGACGTTGCTGACGCTCGCCCACGGGTCGCTGCCGTCGCCGAGCGCCACCCGGCCCTTCGCGACAGCTGGCTCCCCGAGGGTGAGGAAGCCGACCTCGTCCGGCCCCTCGAGCACGTCGACCGCGCCGGTGCCGCGGGCCACCGCCTGCTCCTCGCCGACGAGCCAGGCCGCACCCAGCGTCGTACTGGCCACCACCTCGGGCTGCCCGACCGGGACCAGTCGGCGCACCGCTCGCGCAGCCTGCGCGACCGAGGCCACCTCGAACACGGTGTCCGCCTCACCCGGGCGTGCCGGGACCCACCCCGCGCCCTCGAACGCCAGGTCCTCCTCGGAGCCGACCACCACCTGGGCCCAGGCCGGCAGCCCGCGGTCGGCGTAGAACCCGCGCACCGCGGCCAACGCTTCCGTGAACGGGACCCCGGGATCCCCGGCCGCGAGCACCGAGTTCGCGCGGGCGCTGTAGCCGCCGGCGGCCCGCAGCAGCCACCTCCCGAGCGGCGCCGTGTCCGGCGCGGGCCAGCACCCGGCGGCGCGACGCTCGGCCTCCGCCGGCGTGACCCGCAGCCGCACGGACGGGCGGGGCGGCACCGGCTTGCCGGACACGATGTCGGCGAGCGGGATCTCGGTCAGGGTGCCGCCCGCGTCGCGGACCGTGGTGGCGACCGGCGTCCAGGACTCCATCACGCCGAGCAGGTCGGTCATCGCGGGCCCCCCGCTGGGGCCGGTCTGCCCGCGCAGCCGTCGGCGCACCACCACGCGCTCGCCGACGCAGTGCGGCCCGAGGCCGGGCGGGGGGCGGGTCATCGCGGCCCTTTCGACAGACGGATGGGGGTTCGGATGGGTTCCGGACGCACGTGATACTAGGCTGTACCACGTCCCGCAAGGGGGCGCCGTACGAGCGTCGGGACGCCCCCGACCGCAACGAGGAGGAACCAAGGTGACGTACGTCATCGCGCAGCCGTGTGTGGACCTCAAGGACCGCGCCTGCGTCGACGAGTGCCCCGTCGACTGCATCTACGAGGGCAAGCGGATGCTCTACATCCATCCCGACGAGTGCGTCGACTGCGGTGCCTGCGAACCGGTCTGCCCGGTGGAGGCGATCTTCTACGAGGACGACACCCCGGAGCAGTGGAAGGACTACTACAACGCGAACGTCGACTTCTTCGACGACCTGGGCTCGCCCGGAGGCGCCGCGAAGCTCGGGGTGATCGACAAGGACCACCCGATGATCGCCGCGCTGCCGCCGCAGAACCAGGAGTGAGCTCGCCGAGCACCCCGGAGCCCACCCAGGGCGCGCCGTCCGCCGCTCGAGGCTTCCTCGAGACCTGGTGGGCGGCGCGCTCTGCGTCCGGGCCGGTCAGCGGCGTGCTCCCGGACTTCCCCTGGGACCACCTGACCGCGTACGGCGACCGCGCCCGGGCCCACCCCGATGGCATCGTGGACCTGTCCGTGGGCACCCCGGTGGACCCGACGCCCGCCGTGGTGCAGCACGCCCTGGCCGGGGCCGCCGACGCGCCCGGGTATCCGCTCACGGCCGGCCGCGTGGACACCCGGCAGGCCTGCGTCGACTGGCTGGCACGACGCTGCGGCGTGCCCGGGCTGGGTCTTGACGCGGTGCTCCCGGTGATCGGGTCCAAGGAGCTGATCGCCTCGATGCCGGGTCACCTCGGGCTGGGGGAGCGGGACCTGGTCGTCTACCCGCGGCTCGCCTACCCGACCTACGAGGTCGGCGCCCGGCTCGCCGGGGCACGCACCCGGGCCACCGACGCGCTGAGCAGTCTCGGCCCCGAACGGGCCGCGCTGGTGTGGGTCAACTCGCCGTCGAACCCGACCGGGAAGGTGCTTCCCGTGGACCACCTGCGCAAGGTGGTCGCCTGGTGCCGCGAGCGCGGTGCGCTGCTGGTCTCCGACGAGTGCTACCTGGAGATGGCCTGGTCCGAGGACCCGGCGCAGCAGCCGGTCAGTGTGCTGCACCCCGACGTCTGCGGCGGCGACCACCGCGGCATCCTCGCCGTGCACTCGCTGTCGAAGCGGTCGAACCTGGCCGGCTACCGGTGCGCGTTCGTGGCCGGCGACCCCGACGTGGTGGGCGAGCTGCTGGCGGTCCGCAAGAACCTCGGCCTGCAGATGCCCGGGCCGCAGCAGGTCGCGATGAAGGCGGCGCTCGACGACGACGCCCACGTCCGGGAGCAGCACGCGCGCTACGCCGCCCGTCGTACGGCGCTCGCCGGCGCGCTGGCCGGGGCGGGCTTCCGGATCGACGACTCGCAGGGCTCGCTGTACCTGTGGGCGACCCGCGAGGAGGGCTGCTGGGACTCCGTGGCGTGGCTCGCGGAGCGGGGGATCCTGGTGGCGCCGGGGGAGTTCTACGGGCCGGCGGGCGCCCGGCACGTGCGGGTCGCGTTCACCGCGACCGACGACCGCGTCGCCGCGGCGGTGGGGCGGCTGCGACCCGCGTAGCTCACTGGTACCCGTAGGCGGGACGCGGGCTGGGCATCGGGTGCGCGCCGGCGGTGATCGGGGTCCGGCCGGGCACCTCGGTGAAGATCCGCACCGCGGAGACGCTCTGCATCCGGATCACCGAGTGCTCGAGCTCGTCGATGTTGTTGAGCACCACGCCGTGGCCGTCGACGGCGACCACGTGTCCGCCGATCCACTGCCCCTCGACGAGGAGCTGGACCGCCACGTCGTTGTCGGCGGCACGGTTCAGCGCCGTGCCGATGGTGTAGATCGTCGAGTCCAGGCTCATCTGGCCCCCCAGCCGGTTGTGATGCCCTTCAATGGAAGCCGCCCCCGGCTGCCAATTGTCTGGAATAAGAGTGCTACGCCCATTTGTAGCCGTCAAGCACCCGAACGACCCAACGGTGTGTCCCCCGAACGGTCACCCGTCAGCCGTTCCCGGCGAGCACGTCGACGTGCACGTGGTCGCGGTGCTCCAGCGTGGCCCGGTTGCCCGGCGCGTCACCGGGGTCGTAGCCGCGCCAGCCGTGCTCCGAGAGGGGGCCGCGCGTCCAGATCCGCTTGTCGAAGATGACGTGCTCGATGTCGAGGCTGTTGGCCTGGGCCACCAGGTAGGAGGCCATCGCCCAGCCGCGGCGCTTGTTCTCGGCGTCGACCGGGCGGACGAAGACGTCGATGGCCCGCCCGTCGTAGTGCGCCGACCCCTTCATGTGGCCGGTGGAGACGCCGCCCGGGGCGAACCCGCCCAGCGACTGCTTGCCGAACGCCTTCTCCAGGTCCTCTCGGACCGCCCGGGCGCGGGCGGTCAGCCCGTCCCGCCCGGCCTTCTGAGCGGGCAGCCCGGAGGTGGCGTGCACCACGCAGCTGAAGTCCGCCCGGCTGTAGCCGGTGAGGGCGGAGGCCAGGCTGCGGGCGTCCGCGGCGTGCGCCTCGTAGGCCTCCGGGAAGCCGGACCGCTGCACCCGCTGGGCGGCCTCGGTGATCCGCATGCTGCGGTAGCCGTCGACCTTCTGCAGCTCGTCGTAGAACCGGTTGGCCGCGTAGTAGGGGTCGGTGATCTGGGCCGCGGTCCCCCAGCCCTGCGACGGGCGCTGCTGGAAGATCCCCAGCGAGTCCCGGTCCCCGTGGTCGAGGTTGCGCAGCTTGCTCTCCTGGTAGGCCGTGGCAAGCGCGATCGAGACCGCCCGGGCCGGCAGCCCGCGGCGCACGCCGACCGCGGCGATCACCGAGGCGTTCTCCGCCTGCTCGGTGCTCAGGTCCACGGTCAGGCCGGCGACGTGCGCCGAGCAGCCCTCCGGGTCCGGGAGCGGGCCGACCCCGCGGTAGAAGAGCACCGCGACACCGGCGACCACGGCCACCACGACCAGCAGGCTCAGCGCGGCCCGGCGGAGCCGACCACCGTGCCTAGTCGTTGGCATGCAGGTCGGCGTTCAGCTCGATCCCCCGGTCCTTCCAGGACACCGCCTCGATCACCCCGGTCGTGGAGTTGCGGCGGAACAGCACGTTGCTGGCACCGGACAGGTCGGCGGCCTTGATCACCTTCGGCTTGTTGTCCATGTCCCGCACGGTCACCTTGGTGCCCGCGGTGACGTAGCAGCCGGCTTCCACGGCGCAGTCGTCGCCCAGCGAGATGCCGATCCCGGCGTTCGCCCCGATCAGGCAGCGCTCGCCGACGGAGATGACCTCCTTGCCGCCGCCGGACAGCGTCCCCATGATCGAGGCCCCGCCACCGACGTCGGAGCCGTCACCGACCACCACGCCGGCGCTGATCCGGCCCTCGACCATCGACGCGCCCAGCGTGCCGGCGTTGTAGTTGACGAAGCCCTCGTGCATCACGGTGGTGCCCGGCGCGAGGTGGGCGCCCAGCCGGACCCGGTCCGCGTCGGCGATCCGGACGCCGGTGGGCAGCACGTAGTCGGTCATCCGGGGGAACTTGTCGACGCCGTACACGCTCACGTGCCCGTGCTCCTCCTTCAGGCGCACGCGGGTCAGCTCGAAGCCGTCCACCGCGCAGGGACCGGCGCTGGTCCACACCACGTTGGTGAGCAGGCCGAACACGCCGTCGAGGTTGATGCTGCGCGGCCCGACCAGCCGGTGGCTGAGCAGGTGCAGCCGGAGCCAGGCGTCCTGGGCGTCGGCGGGCGCGGACTGCAGATCGCCGACCACGGTGAGCACGACCGACCGGCGGACCCCGCGCACCTCGTCCACGCCCTCGAGCCGGGCCAGCTCGCCGGGAGCCTCGGCGTCCCCGGCGGGGGAGCCCAGCGCCGGCACGGGGAACCAGGTGTCGAGGATGCCGCCCTCGCCCTCGGTGCCGGCGAAGGTGGCGAGCCCGAAGGCCCAGGCCGACGTCGGAGGCGTGCTGGGCGCGGGGCTCTGGTTCGTGTCGCTCACGTGTGCAACGCTACCCAAACCGGAGAGCCGGCTGAGAGTGAGGGACCAGGGAATGACCGTTTCGGCCCGCTGGAAAGAGCTGTGCATGGACACCACCGGTGGGGAGCGGCTGGGACGGTTCTGGGCGGCGGCCATCGGGGCCCGGTTCGAGCCGGACGGTGCCGCCGGCGACGTCGTGGCCGACGACCCGGGCGGCAGCATCGCGATGTGCACGGTGCCGGAGCCCAAGACGGCGAAGCACCGGGTGCACCTCGACGTCTACACCGCGGCGATCGAGGACCTGGTCGAGATCGGCGCGCGCGTGGTGCTGCCCGCCGGGGAGTCCGGCTTCCGCTGGACGGTGATGGCCGACCCCGAGGACGGGGAGTTCTGCGCGTTCCTCCGCGACCCGTCGGACCTGCCGGCCTACCGGTGCCACGGGGTGGTGGTGGACTCGGCGGACCCCGAGCTCGCGTGCCGCTGGTGGGCCCGCGTGCTCGGCGTCGAGGTCGGTCACGACCCCGACCAGGGCTGGTGGTGGCTGACCGACGTGCCCGGGATGCCGATCACGTCGATGGACTTCGTGCCGGTGCCGGAGCCGAAGACGGTCAAGAACCGCGTCCACTGGGACGTGTACGGCGACGTGGAGGCGCTCGAGGCCGCCGGCGCGCGGCTGCTGCGGTCGCCGGACGACGACATCCGCTGGACGGTGATGGCCGACCCGGAGGGCAACGAGTTCTGCGTGTTCTCCCGATGACAGGATGGCGCCATGGCCCTTGATCTGACCGTCGACACCGTCCAGCTCACCGAGGATCTCGTCAACATCGAGTCGGTGAGCGGCAACGAGAAGACGATCGCCGACGAGGTCGAGCAGGCGCTCTCGGCGCTGGCTCACCTGCGCGTGCAGCGGTTCGGCAACACGGTGGTCGCGCGCACCGAGCTCGGCCGCGACGAGCGGGTGGTGGTCGCCGGCCACATCGACACGGTGCCGCTCAACGACAACCTGCCCGCACGCCGCGACCCGGGCGACGACGGTGACCTGCACGGCCTTGGCAGCTGCGACATGAAGAGCGGCTGCGCGGTGGCGCTGCGCATCGCGGCGACGATGCCGGAGCCCAACCGGGACCTCACCTTCGTGTTCTACGAGTGCGAGGAGATCGAGGCCGAGTACAACGGGCTGTTCCTGCTCTCGCAGAGCAACCCCGAGCTGCTGCAGGCCGACTTCGCGATCCTGATGGAGCCGTCCGACGCGGTGGTGGAGGCCGGCTGCCAGGGGACCCTGCGCGTCGACGTGCTCACCCGCGGCGAGCGTGCGCACTCGGCCCGCTCGTGGCGAGGGGTGAACGCGATCCACGGGGCCGCGGAGGTGCTGGCCCGGCTGAACGCCTACGAGCCGCGCAAGCCGGTCATCGACGGGCTGGAGTACCACGAGGGGATGAACGCGGTGTTCATCTCCGGCGGCGTCGCCGGCAACGTGCTGCCCGACGAGTGCCGGGTCTCGGTGAACTACCGGTTCGCCCCCGACCGGTCCGAGGAGCAGGCGGTCGCCCACGTGCGCGAGCTCTTCGACGGTTTCGACCTCGAGATCTGCGACACCGCGCCCTCGGCGATGCCGGGCCTGAGCGTGCCGGCCGCCGCGGCGTTCGTGGAGGCGGTGGGCGGCACCGCGAACCCGAAGTTCGGCTGGACCGACGTGGCCCGGTTCAGCACCCTCGGCATCCCCGCGGTGAACTTCGGGCCGGGCGACCCGCACCTGGCGCACAAGGCCGAGGAGCGCGTCCCCCTCGCGCACATCCGCACCGTCGAGCGACAGCTGCGGGCCTGGCTGGGGGAGCGGGAGTGAACGCCGTGCGAGGCCACCGCCACCACCCGCTGCTGCCCGGAGGCACCCGATGAGCGACGTTCCGGTGGGACGGGAGAAGTATCGCGGACGGACCCGGATGCGTCGGGGCCAGTTCCAGACGAGCACCACCGACCAGCGGCTGCTGGACAGCCGCGGCCCGTCGGACTGGGTGCACACCGATCCGTGGCGGGTGCTGCGCATCCAGAGCGAGTTCGTCGAGGGTTTCGGGGCGCTGGCCGAGCTCGGTCCCGCGGTCTCCGTGTTCGGGTCGGCCCGGACCGGCAGGGACGACCCGCACTACAAGCTCGGAGAGGAGGTCGGGCGGCAGCTGGTCGAGGCCGGGTTCGCGGTGATCACCGGCGGCGGGCCCGGCACCATGGAGGCCGCGAACAAGGGCGCGTGCGAGGCCGGCGGGGTCTCGGTCGGCCTCGGCATCGAGCTGCCCTTCGAGTCCGGGCTCAACGAGTACGTCGACATCGGGGTGAACTTCCGCTACTTCTTCGCCCGCAAGACGATGTTCGTCAAGTACGCCCAGGGGTTCGTCGTGCTCCCCGGCGGCTTCGGCACGTTCGACGAGCTGTTCGAGGCGCTCACCCTGGTGCAGACCCGCAAGGTCACCTCGTTTCCCATCGTGCTGCTGGGCCGCGCCTACTGGTCCGGCCTGGTGGACTGGATCGAGGGCACCGTCCTCGCGGACGGCAAGGTGGCCGCCGCCGACCTGGACATGTTCCGGGTCACCGACGAGGTCGAGGAGGCTGTCGAGGTGCTGGTCGCGGCACGCCGGGAGCGCACCTCCGACGCACCGGGCGGAGGTCGGGTGCTCGGTGAGGACGGCCGTCCGGACTGAGCGGTTCCACCCGCGACCGTAGGATCACCGCATGACCTGGTTCTTCGCCGTCCTCATCGTCGTGGTGATGGGCGTGGTGGCGGTGGTCGCGAGCGGACGCGGGGGGTCGCTGGCCGAGACCTACGACGACCGCCCGGACTCCCGGGTGCAGGCCGACGGCCCGCTGACCGGCTCGGACCTGCGGAGGGTCCGGTTCAGCACCGCGTTCCGCGGCTACCGGATGTCGGAGGTCGACGCCCTGCTCGACCGGCTCTCCGTCGAGCTCGACAAGGCCGCGCCGACCGGGCGGGACGACTGATGCGCACCCGGATCCGCCGCGAGGTGGACGTCGCGGCACCCGCGGACGTGGTCTGGGACTACGTCACGAACTGGCCGGCCCAGGGCGAGTGGATCCCGATGACCCGGGTGGAGCGCGTGGACGCGGCCGACCGGCTCGGCGGGCGGCTGCGGGCCTGGACCGGGGCGGGGCCGCTGGGCTTCTGGGACACGATGACGATCACCCGGTGGGAGCGCACCCCCGACGGCGGTGGCCTGTGCGAGGTGCTGCACACCGGTGCCGTGGTGCGCGGCGAGGGTGAGTTCGCCGTCGTCGCGGACGGGGACACGCGCAGCCGGTTCGTCTGGTCGGAGCTGCTGGTGCTGCCCGGCGGCCGGCTCGGCGCCTCCGCGTGGCGCCTGGCGGGCCCCCTGGCGGAGCGGATGCTCGACCGGGCGCTGGACACCCTGCGCCGCCGCCTGGAGGCCCGTCCGTCCGACCCGGCCCGCGGCTGACCTGCCTCAACCGCGCCACGCCGACGCGTCCGAGGACCGGCGAAACGTGCCAGTGGGGCCCCTGGTGCGGCATGCTCGGACCGTGACACCGATGCGCATCACCGTGGTGCTGACCGTTCTCGCGGCCGTCGTGGTCGTCCTGACCCGGGTGCGGCTGGCCCGGGACGGTGGCGACGCGGCCGGCCGGCTGTCGATCCCGAAGCAGGTCGTCAACCTCCACACCGGAGCCGGCGTCGCCGCGCTGCTGTTGTGGACCGCCTACCTGGTCACCAAGACGACCGTCCTGGGCTGGGTCGGCGTGCTGCTGTGGTGGGTGACGGTGGCCGCGGGGCTGCTGATCCTGGCCCGGTGGATGCCCGCGCGCGGGCGACACTCGTCCGGGCCGGCCGCCGACACCTGGGGCGAGGGGCCCGGGCTGTCGGTGCTGGCCCACGTGGGCCTGCTCGTCGGCGTCTGCATCTTCAGCGTCTTCCTCGTCCTCGACAAGCTCGGCTAGGACGGCAGCGGTGCGTGCGCGGGCCGCCGTCCTGCTGCTCTCCGTGGCGGTGCTGACCTGCGCGCTGCTCACCACCCCGGCCCCGGCCGCCACCGCCGGCCCGCGCCGTCCGGCGGTCGTCGGGGTCCGGGTGATCGGCCACTCGGTGCGCGGCCGGCCGATCTACGCCTGGCGGGTGGGTGACCCCCACGCCCGGGTCCGCGCGGTCGCGATGGCCACCCTGCACGGCAACGAACCCGCACCGCGGCAGATCCTGCGGGCCATCCGGGACGGGCACCCGGTCTCGGGCATCGACCTGTGGCTGCTGCCCACCGTCAACCCGGACGGGCTGGCCCGGCACACCCGCAAGAACGCCCACGGGGTGGACCTGAACCGCAACTTCCCCTACCACTGGGCGAACCTCGCCGGCAGCTACGAGTCCGGGCCCCGACCCGCCTCGGAGCGCGAGACCCGCGCGCTGATCCGGTTCTTCGCCGACGTCCGGCCGCGGTACGTGGTCAGCTTCCACCAGCCGCTGCACGGCGTGGACACCTCGGCCCGCAAGGCGCGCGGGTTCGCCTTCCGGCTCTCCGACCGGCTGCACCTGCCCCGCAAGAACCTGGTCTGCGGCGGCGTCTGCCACGGCACCTTCACCGAGTGGTTCATGCACCGCTTCGCGGGCGTCGCGGTGACGGTGGAGTACGGCGCCCACCCGACCCGGCACCGGATGCGGGTGACCGCGCCGCGTGAGCTGGTCGCCGTGCTCGGCGGCCACCGCTGACCGACTTGTCAGGCGCTGTGCACGTGGGGGCGCGCAGAGCGCCTGACAAGTCGGCTAGAAGCGGCGCTTGAGCCAGCGCTTGGGGCCCATCACGATCCGCGGGTGCAGCTTCGGGTTCAGCCAGCGCACGACCCAGCGGATGTCCCGGATCGGACCGGCCACGCAGCCGGCGGTGTACCGGGTCTTCTGCACGTGCAGGAAGATCCCGCCGCCGCGCCCGGTGTCGGCCGGCCGCCGGGCGACGTACTGGTGCCGGGTCCTCGACCAGTGCACCCCGCCGGGCATGTTGAAGCCGATCACCACCGCGTAGGCGTACTGGTAGGCGTAGTCGGACAGCCGCTCCCGGAAGTCGCTGCGCCAGTGCGACGTGCGCGCCCGGTAGGGCTGGTAGATGTTGTACGTCGCGGGGTCGCGCGGTTCGTAGGGCCACATGTCGTTGCGGTCTACGTGCCGGTAGCGCAGCTTGGCGCCCGGGTCGGCGCGGTTGCCGAAGGCGTACCGCAGGCTGAACCGGCCGGCCGGGGTCGTTCCGGTGTCCTGGCGCCGCTTCTGCGCGCGCGCCCAGCCGTGGTAGCCGAGCCGCACCGTCACCGGGCCGTGCACCCGGTGCCACCCCCAGTCGCGGTAGCGCCAGGCCGTCAGCGTGGCGCGGGTGCTACCCCAGCCCCGGCTGGTCACGGTGACCATCTGCTTCACGTCCGAGGCCGTCGAGAAGTACGACGGGAGCGGTCGGCCGGCCGCCGAGGCCGAAGGGCCGGGGGTCGCGACCAGGACGGCCGCGAGCACGGCGAGCGTGGCGGACAGGACGCCGAGCCGTCGGTGCGCCATCGTCTGCTACTTCCCTTCGAAGGTCGGCTTCCGCTTCGCCACGAACGAGTCCACCGCCTTGCGGTGGTCCTCGGTGGCACCGGTGAGCGCCATCATGTCAGCCTCGAAGGCCAGGGAGGACTCGAAGTCGTTGCCCGCGCTGAACTGCACGGAGCGGCGGATCGCCCCGAAGGAGACCGTCGGGCCGGCGGCCAGCCGCGCGGCCAGCGCCCGCACCTCGCCCTCCAGCTCGTCGGCCGTGACCACCCGGGTGGCCAGCCCCAGCTCGAGGGACTCGTCCGCGGGCAGCGTGCGCGGGAAGTACAGCAGCTCGAGCGCCTTGGCGCGCCCCACCAGGCGGGGCAGCGTCCAGGACGAGCCGGTGTCGCAGGAGAGCGCGATCCCGCTGAAGGCCAGGTTGAAGCCGGCGGTGTCGGCGAGGACCCGGAAGTCGCAGGCGAACGCCAGGCTGGCCCCGGCCCCGGCGGCGACCCCGTTGACCGCCGCGACCACCGGCTTGGGCATCGTCGCGACGGCGGTGACGATCGGGTTGTAGTGCTCGGGGACGGTCCGGAACAGCGCGTCGGAGGAGCCGCTGTTCAGGATCTCCACGTGCTCCTTGAGGTCCTGGCCCACGCAGAACGCGCGCCCGCTGCCGGTCAGCACCACGCAGCGCACCGCGGTGTCGTCGGCGGCGCGGGTCACCGCCTCGCGCAGGGCCTCCTTGGTGGCCACGTCCAGGCTGTTCATCGCGTCGGGGCGGTTCAGGGTGATGGTCGCGACGCCGTCCGCGACGTCGTACAGCACGGGCTGGTCGGTCATCTGTGGTCTCCACTCGGGTCGGGGGTCTCGTCGGGGCCGTCTGCCGGGTCGGTCCGGTCGGCGCGCAGGCACGCGTCCACGAACCGGGACGCCGCGGGCAGCAGCCGCGCGGCCTGCTCGTCGAAGAACCTAGCGGCCACGTGCCCGGCCCAGTCCGCCGGCAGCAGGTCGGCCGGCAGGCCGGGGTCGCTGAACAGGAACTTGCGCCACTCGTGCACGAGCACCGAGCGCACCGCGAACGCCCGCTCGTCGTCGTCCGCGAAGCAGACTCCGTTCAGCTGTGTCGTGGGGTCCGCCAGCAGGCCGGTCGCGAACTGCTGCCAGACCGCGTACGCCTCCGCGAGGGAGCCGAGGTCCCAGGCACGGGCCGCCCGCGCACCGGGGTCGTCGTCGCTGGCCCGGAACCTCGCGAAACCGGCTCCCTCGGCGGAGAGCATCCCCGGCACCTCCGGCGACGGCGACGGGCTGATCCAGGTGCTGTCGGCCAGGGCCCCGTAGCCGAGGAAGCCGAGCCCGGACCGCACCCGCTCCCGCGCGGTGCGGTGCGGGACGGGGTCGACCACGACCAGGTCCCAGGCGCCGTCCCAGGCGGGCCGCCGGGTCCGGTAGATCCGGGACGCGGCGTCGTCCAGCCGGGTGCGCGCCCGGTCGGTGAGCCGGTAGCCCGGCCCCGAGCCGAGGCGCACCGGGGCGAGCCAGCCCTGGCGGACCATCCGGGAGATCGCGGTGCGCACCGCCGGAGCGGTGACGGACAGCGGCGCCAGCAGCCGCACCAGGGCCGCGACCGGGGCCTGGTCCCCACGGGTGCGCAGGTGGTCGCCGTAGAGGTCGAAGAGGGCGGACCGCGCGTGCATGAGGGGGAGTCTGCCGTACTTCGCCGCGCCTCTCGCGGAGTTGATGGGCGGGACGCGAGGAAGATGAGGAATAATAGTCCCCGCAACCCGGCGCGCCACGGGCTGCCCTCACCTCCCGTGAGGTCGGCCACCACAACATGGGGGCGCACAGATCAGGACCAAGGAAGAGGTGTGCGCATGGCGGCGATGAAGCCGCGGACGGGCGACGGCCCGCTCGAGGTCACGAAGGAGGGGCGCGGCATCGTGATGCGTGTTCCGCTCGAAGGTGGCGGTCGACTCGTGGTCGAGCTCAACGCCGAGGAGGCAGGGGCGCTCGGCGCGGCGCTCAACGAGGTCGTGGGCTGACCGCGCATCCTCGGCCGCCGAAGGACGTGACCAGGACCCCGCCGACCGCAGCGGTCGGCGGGGTCCTCGTCTGCCGCCTCCCGCCGGGTGAGTAGGGTCGGAGGCGTCCGGACCCAGACATTCCCGCCATCGCAGACCCAGGAGCAGCACGTGGCGCTACCCAGCCAGGTCTCCCCGCCTCAGGTCGCCCTCAGTGACGTGGCGCCCTCGGCCGTCGTCGGGGCCGACGTGGTCGCGCTCCCGGTGCTCGCCGACGACGGGCCCACCCTCGGCCCCGGTTCCGCCGAGCTGCTCGACGAGCTCGGTGAGGACCTGTTCGGTGTGCTCGAGCACGCGGGCGCCACCGGTGCGGCGGGCGAGATCGTGGACCGCTACGTGCTCGACCCCGGCCGGCTCACCAACTCCGACCTGACCACGGTGCTGCTCGTCGGCGTCGGGGCGGGTACGACGGACGACCTCCGCCGCGCGGGGGCCGCGCTCGCCCGCCGTACGACGGGGAAGGGGACCGTGGCCACCTCGCTCGCGGCACTGTCCGACGACGCCGGCCTGCGGGCGCTCGTCGAGGGCCTGGTGCTCGGCTCCTTCGAGTTCCACTGGCGCTCGGAGGGGCCGCTGAAGCAGCCGGTGCAGCGGGTCGTGCTCGCGGGGATCACCGAGCCGGAGTCGCGCCGCCCGGCGCTCGACAAGGCGCTCGCGGTGGCCGGCGCCGGCTGGCTGTCCCGCACGCTGGCGCTGGTGCCCTCGAACGTGAAGAACCCGGTGTGGCTGGCCGAGCAGGCCGGGGAGGTCGCGCGGCGCTCCCGGCTCCAGATCGAGGTGTGGGACGAGAAGGCTCTCGTCAAGGAGGGCTTCGGCGGGATCGTGGGTGTCGGCCAGGGGTCGGTGAACCCGCCGCGCCTGGTGCGGCTGGACTACACGCCGCGGAAGACCTCGAGGCGCACCCCGCACATCGTGCTGGTCGGCAAGGGGATCACCTTCGACACCGGCGGGCTGTCGATCAAGCCGCGCGACAACATGATGCTGATGAAGCGCGACATGACCGGCGCCGGCGTGGTGCTCGCCGTGATGGGCGCGCTCGCGGACCTCGACTGCCCGGTCCGGGTGACCGGTCTGCTCCCGTGCGCGGAGAACTCCGTCGGCGGGAACTCGCTGCGGCCCGGTGACGTGCTGCGGCACTACGGCGGGCGCACCACCGAGGTCACCAACACCGACGCCGAGGGCCGGTTGGTGATGGCCGACGCGCTCGCCTACGCCGTCGCCGAGATCCGCCCCGACGTGCTCGTCGACGTGGCCACCCTGACCGGGGCGATGAAGATCTCGCTGGGGCAGCGCACCGGCGGCTTCTTCGCCACCGACGACGCGCTCGCGGACCTGCTGCGCACGGCCTCGCTGGCGTCGGGCGAGCCGCTGTGGCGGATGCCGCTGGTCGACGACTACGAGGACCGGATCGCCTCCAAGGTGGCCGACTCCGACAACGCGGGCGGGGCGCCGGGTGCGATCACCGCGGCGCTGTTCCTGCGGCACTTCACCGGGGGCCTGCCGTGGTTGCACCTGGACGTGGCCTCGGTGGGAGACTCTCCGGTGGACGCGTTCGAGTACACCAAGGGAGCCACCGGCTTCGGTGCCCGGGCGCTGCTGCACTGGCTGGAGCTGCGGGACCCGCTCGCGGGGGTCGCGGGCCGGACGAGCACGTAGGAGGTCGGCATGCACGCACTCACCGTGCGGTGGTCGCTGGAGGACGCCCCCGCCGGCGTGGAGAAGGCGCTCGCGGACTACGTGGAGCAGACCTCGCACGCCAACTTCACCGGGAAGCCGGGGCTGCGGTTCAAGACCTGGCGGATGCGCCCGGGGGAGTGGTTCGAGGGCTGCTACGTCTTCGAGACCCCGCAGGCGCGGGAGGCCTTCGAGCGGGAGTTCACCGCGGTCGCCGCCGAGTCGCCGGGGTCGAAGGTGGTCGGCTCCGCGCCGGTGCTGATCGAGCCCTGCGAGGTGGTCGCTGTCGCCGAGGGCGGCGCCGGCTTCCTGGCCGCGCCCAGCTACCGCTGACCGCCCCCACGCGCTCCCCGCGGCAGAGGCCGCGGAGACCGGTTAGCCTGCCCGCATGGAGCTGATCGAGGCGGACCCTGGCTACCAGGCGTCGTACCTGGCCGCTCTCGACGAGCTCGCAGCGGAGGGCAACGCGCGGTTCCTGGACCTGGTGCTCGAGCCCGAGGAGGGGTTCGCCGGCGTGCAGTACACCCGCGCGGCGCTGGCCGACGCCGGCACCTTCGCCGCGTTCTGCGACTACACCCGGGCGCTGGCCCGCGAGGAGACCCCGCGTCCCGCCGGCTGGGTCACCGGCACGTACCTGTGGATGGTCGAGGACGGGGAGGTGCTCGGCCGGATCTCGCTGCGCCACGAGCTCACCCCGTGGCTGCGGGAGGTGGGCGGCCACATCGGGTACGCCGTGCGTCCCTCGGGCCGTCGCCGGGGCCACGCGACCCGGGCGCTGGCGCTGATGCTGACCCGGAGCGCGGCACGGGGCATGGACCGGGTGCTGGTCACCTGCGACGTGGACAACATCGCCTCCCGGCGGGTCATCGAGGTCAACGGCGGGGTGCTGGAGGACACCCGGAACGGCAAGCTGCGGTTCTGGGTGCCGACCCGGTAGCGCTACCCGCCGGGGGTCCACACCTTCTTGGCGACGAGCAGGCCGTCACCGACCGGAAGCAGCAGCGGCAGCAGGTGCTCGTGGTCGGCGACCGTGCGGCACAGCTCGCGGATCGCGACCGTCTCGGCGTCGCGCTGCGCCGGGTCGGCGACCCGGTCGTGCCACAGCGCGTTGTCGAAGGCGACGATCCCGCCGGGCTTGAGCAGACGCAGCGCCTCGGCGAGGTAGTCGGGGTACTCCAGCTTGTCGCCGTCGGCGAAGACCAGGTCGTAGTGGCCGTCGGTGAGCCGGGGGAGCACCTCCAGGGCGGCGCCCGGGATCAGCCGGACCCGCTGCGAGGGCACGCCGTCCTCGGTGAAGGTCTGCTTCGCGAGCCGCTGGTGCTCGGCCTCCAGGTCGACGGTGGTCAGCACCCCGTCCGGACGCATGCCGCGCAGCAGCCACAGCCCCGAGACCCCGGTCCCGGTGCCGATCTCGACCACCGCACGCGCCTCGGTGACGGCGGCCAGGAACCGCAGGGTGGCGCCGCCCCCGGAGCCGATCGGGACCACGCCGACCTCCTCGGCGCGAGCCCGGGCCGCGGCGAGCACCTCGTCCTCACAGACGAACTCCTCGGCGTAGGCCCAGCTGGCCGGCTTGAGTCCCGTAGCGATGATGGCCTCCCTCGTCGTGAGCCCCGTCCGGGCATCCTGGGCGGGACTCTACCGGCAGGGAACACTCCGGGGGTGTCGGACGTTCATCTGAAGTCGGACACATCAAGTTGACCGGGTTCCCTCAGGTCACTCTCAGGAGCGGCTTCTAGGTTGAAGGAGGCAGGGCCGAAGATGGCGACCCTGATCACCGCGCGCAAGCGAGCGGCCGAGGAGCAGCCCATGACGAACACACCAGCCCCCGGGGCGGACTGGCAGCCGCCGACGTGGGACGAGGTCGTGGCGCAGCACTCGGCGCGCGTCTACCGGCTCGCCTACCGGCTGACCGGCAACCCGCACGACGCCGAGGACCTCACCCAGGAGGTGTTCGTGCGTGTGTTCCGCTCGCTGTCCTCCTACACCCCCGGCACGTTCGAGGGCTGGCTGCACCGGATCACCACCAACCTGTTCCTCGACCAGGCACGCCGCAAGGCCAAGATCCGCTTCGACGCGCTCGCCGAGGACGCGGAGTCCCGCATCCCCAGCCGGGTGACGGCGCCGGACACGCAGTACCTCGACACCCAGTTCGACGACGACGTCGAGACCGCGCTCTCCGACCTGCCACCGGACTTCCGGGCCGCGGTGGTGCTCTGCGACGTCGAGGGGCTCAGCTACGAGGAGATCGCCGACGTCCTCGGCCTCAAGCTCGGCACCGTCCGCTCCCGGATCCACCGCGGGCGGTCGATGCTGCGCAAGACCCTGGCGCACCGGGCTCCGGCCACCGGCCGGGTCCGCTACTCCGGGCCGGTGTCGACGCTCGCTGCCCCGGTCCGGTGATGCCGATGTGGCGGTGGGGCGGACACCTGGGTGGTACGACGGTCAGCGCGCTCGTCGACGGCCAGCTCGACGCGGAGACCACCGAACAGGCCTGGAACCACGTGCTGCACTGCCCGCCGTGCCGCCGGCTGGTGGAGCGCGAGGGCTGGGTCAAGCGCCAGCTGGCGCAGATGGCCTGCAAGCCGCCGCCCGCCGAGGTGCCCTCGGAGCGGCTGCTCGGCTCGCTCTACGACCTCGACCCCGGGCTGCCCACCGGCCCGTCGCCCGAGGCGATGGACGCCTGGGCCGCGGTCGACGCGCTCGAACGACGTGGCCGCACCCGGCGTCGGGCCGGGATCGCCCTGGTCGGGGCCGGCTCGGTCTCGGCGGCCGTCCTGGGTCTCTCGACGCTGAGCGGCGCACCGCTCGGCATCGGCGGCGCACCGGCCGGCACCCCCGCCACCTCGCTCTCGCGGGCAGCCGCGCCCGCGTCGCCGACCCGCGCGGCGGTCGCCCCCCAGGCCAGCGTGCACGGGCGGCTGCCCGGCTGGCGGGTGGCGCGCACCGACGACGGCGTGGCGCACGCCGTGTCCGCCACCGACCCCGGCTGACCACGGTTGACCCCGGTTGACCACGACGCAGGCTGACCCGGCACCCGACTCAGCCAGTACCTGACTCACCGGGGACCGACTCACCTAGGACTTGACTCACCGGGCACCCGACCCACCCGGGCGTCCCGGCGCGGGTACCCCCGCGGCGACACCGCCGTGGGTCCCCGCTGCGCCGGCTTGGCGCGGTGGGTGAGAATGAGTGGCGTGAGCGAGCGCGACGACGAACCCGGCCCGGAGCAGTCACCGCACCCCGAGGGGCCCGGTGAGGGCACCGAGGACACCATGCCGCTGGGCGGGGTGCCCGCGTCGTCGACCCCGCCGTCGACCCCGCCGCCCGGGCAGGATTCGTATGGCCAGGAGTCGTATGGCCAGGAGTCCGTTATGGCCAGCATCCGTACGGCCAGGAGCCCTACACCCGGGACGACCACGCCCGGGACCCCTACGCACCGCAGCCGCCGGACGCGCCGTACCCGACCGCCGCCTACCCGGAGTGGCAGGGCGGCTACGGCCCCGGCCGACCGGCGTCCACCGGGCGGGTGCCCGGGTGGGTGTGGCCGGTCGTGGCCGCCACCGCACTGGTGGTCGGCCTGCTCGGCGGCGTCCTCGGTGGCGTGCTGGTGTCCACCTCGCTGAACCCGGGTGGCACCGGCATCCCGGCGGTCAGCACCGACAACGGGGCCGCCGCACCGCTGCCCGCCGACAACGGCAGCGTGGCCGCCGTCGCCCAGCGGCTGCTGCCGAGCACCGTGCAGGTGCTCGCGAACGGCGGCGCGGACGGCAGCGCGCGGGGCGGGGCGACCGGGTCCGGCTTCGTGCTGGACGCGAAGGGCCATGTGATCACCAACAACCACGTCGTCGCGGACGCGACCGGGGCGGGCGAGCTCAAGGTGGTCGACGAGCGGGGCAAGGAGCACGCCGCGACCATCGTGGGGCGCAGCCCGGTCTACGACATCGCGGTCCTCGACGTCACCGGCGGCGACCAGCTGCGTCCCGCCTCGCTCGGGTCGTCGCGCTCGATGCACGTCGGGGAGACCGTCGTCGCGATCGGCTCCCCGCTCGGGCTGAGCAGCACGGTGACCTCCGGCATCATCAGCGCCCTGGACCGGCCGGTGACCACCGGGTCGACGAACTCGTCGTCCTACATCGACGCGGTGCAGACCGACGCCGCCATCAACCCCGGCAACTCCGGGGGCCCGTTGGTGAACCTGCGCGGCCAGGTGGTCGGGGTGAACTCCGCGATCGCGACCACCGGTGGCACCATCCTCGGTGGCGAGGCGGGCTCCATCGGGGTGGGCTTCGCGATCCCGATGGAGCAGGTTCGGATCACCGCGGCGCAGATCCTGGCGACCGGCAAGGCCCGCTACCCGGTCATCGGGGCGAACGTGAACACCGGCGGTGCGCAGCACGGCGCCGAGGTCGTCGAGGTGCCCTCCGGCACGCCCGCCGCCGCCGCCGGGCTGCGCCAGGGCGACGTGGTCGTGGGGGTCAACGGCAAGCGGGTCACCGACGGCATCTCGCTGATCGTCGCGATCCGCAGCCACCAGCCCGGCGAGACGATCACGCTGACGGTGGAGCGTTCGGGCAGCCAGCGGAAGCTGCAGATCACCCTGGACTCCAAGGTCGGCTAGCCCCCGGGGCGCGAGCGTCAGGTGGCGTCGCTGTCGTACGGCGGGCGCTCGCCGCTCTCGAGGGGGCGCTGGCCGGCACGGCTCGGGCCCTCCTCGCCGTCCTCGTCCCACACGCCGTTGACGTACTTGCGCATCGCCTGGCGGGGGTCGAGGTCGCTCAGCTCGAAGTCGGAGAACTCCGGCCCGAGCTCGGAGCGGATGTCGTCGCGGGCGTTGTCGGCGAAGTTCTTCAGCTGCCGGACCATCCGTCCGGCCTGTCGCGCGAAGTCCGGGAGCCGGTCCGGGCCGAAGACGATGATAGCGACCACGAAGATCACGAACATCTCGGGCAGACCGACTCCGAACACGGCGACTACCTACCGGCGGGGGTGAGCCCGAGCTGCATCCCGGCGAGGCCGCGGCCCCGCCCGGACAGCGTGCTCGCGATCGTGGTGAGTGCCTGGGCAGCGGGGGAGTCGGGCAGCGTGTCGACGATCGGGGTGCCGGCGTCGCCGCCCTCGCGCAGGGCCGGCTCGAGCGGCACCTCGCCGAGCACCGGGACGTCGTACCCGAAGCGGCCGGACAGGGTCTTGGCGACCCGGGCGCCGCCGCCCGAGCCGAACACCTCCAGGCGGTGCTCCGGGGCCCCCGACTCGAGGCAGTGCGGGCAGGGCAGGAAGGACATGTTCTCCACCACGCCGACGACCCGCTGGTGCATCATCGATGCCATCGTGCCGGCGCGCTCGGCGACCTCGGCAGCGGCCTCCTGCGGCGTGGTCACCACCACCACCTCGGCGTTGGGCAGGTGCTGGCCCAGCGAGATCGCGATGTCGCCCGTGCCCGGTGGCAGGTCGAGGAAGAGCGCGTCGAGGTCGCCCCAGTAGACGTCGCTGAGCATCTGCACCAGCGCCCGGTCGAGCATCGGGCCGCGCCACGCGACGACCTGGTCCCGGCGGGGCTTGAGCATCCCGATGCTGATCACCGACAGCTCGCCGTCGGGCCGGCCGGTCGCGGGGACCGGCATGATCATGTCCTCGACCTGGGTGGGCCGGACGTCACCGAGGCCGAGCATGGCCGGCACCGAGTGCCCGTAGACGTCGGCGTCGACGATGCCGACCTTCAGGCCCTGGTTGGCCATCGCGACCGCGAGGTTGACCGTCACCGAGGACTTGCCGACCCCGCCCTTGCCGGAGGCGACCGCGTAGACCTTGGTCAGCGAGTCGGGGCGGCCGAAGGGGATCTCGCGCTGGGTCTGGCCGCCGCGCAGCTTGTCCTGGAGACCCGCGCGCTGGTCGGCGCTCATCACGCCGAGCGTGAGGTCCACCCCGGTGACGCCGGGCACCTTCTCGACCGCGGCGGTGACGTCGCGGGTGATGGTGTCCTTCAGCGGGCAGCCGGAGACGGTCAGCAGCACCGTCACCGCGACCTTCCCGGCGGCGTCAGCGTCGACCGACTCGACCATGCCGAGGTCGGTGATCGGACGCCGGATCTCCGGGTCGTTCACGGTGGCCAACGCAGCCTGGATCTGCTCGAGATCGGGGGTCGTCATGCGGTCCAGGGTACGTCGGACCGGGCGGCCGGTTCAGCCGAGGGCCGGATGGCCTGCGTCACCCGGCTCAGCTGTCGCAGTCCTCCTCGTCCTCACCGCGCTGCCGCTGCTCCTCGAGCTCGGACAGCAGGCTGCGCAGCTCGGACCGGACGTAGTCGCGGGTGGCGACCTCGCCGAGCGCCATCCGCAGCGAGGCCATCTCGCGCGCCAGGAACTCCATGTCGGCGTGCGCGCGTGCGTTCGCGGTGCGGTCCTGCTCGGCGACCACCCGGTCCCGGTCCTCCTGCCGGTTCTGCGCGAGCAGGATCAGCGGCGCGGCGTAGGACGCCTGCGTGGAGAAGAACAGGTTGAGCAGGATGAATGGGTAGGGGTCCCACTCCAGGCCGTACAGGCCGACCAGGTTCAGCGTCACCCAGACCACGACGAACAGGGTCATGTAGACGAGGAACCGCGCCGTCCCCATGAACCGCGCGAAGTTCTCCGCGAAGTTGCCGAAGCTGTCCGAGTCCACCTGGGGCCGTCGGATCAGCCGGCGGCGGGTCTCCCTGGGCACGTCGAGGCGCGGCGCCCGCGCGTCGTTGCGCTGCTCGCGCCGGGGCTGCCGGCGCCGCTCCCGCCGCGCGAACACCGTGGTCCTATCCACGGCCGGTCCCCTCGTGGCCGGGGCGGCCGAAGGAGGTGCGACCGGCCAGCACCCGGCTGCTCGAGGTGCGGCTGGGGGTGTCCCGCCAGTTCTCCGGCAGCAGGTGGTCGAGCAGGTCGTCGACGGTCACCGCGCCGACCAGCCGCCCGTCGTCGTCGACCACCGGGGCGGCGACCAGGTTGTACGTCGCGAGGTGCCGGGCCACGTCCTCGAGGCTGGCCGTCGGGACCAGCGGCTCGGTGTCGGTGTCGAGCACGTGGCCGAGCAGCGTCGAGGGGGGCTCGCGCAGCAGCCGCTGGATGTGCGCGACCCCGATCAGCCGCCCCGTCGGGGGCTCGAGCGGTGCCCGGGCGACGTACACCACGGCGGCCAGCGACGGGGACAGCTCGACGCTGCGGACGTGCGCCAGGGCGTCGGCCACGGTGGCGTCGGGCGGCAGGATCACCGGCTCGGTGGTCATCATCCCGCCGGCGGTGCGCTCCTCGTAGGACATCAGCCGCCGGACGTCCTCGGCCTCCTCCGGGGCCATCAGCTGGAGCAGCGCCTCCGCGGTCTCCGGGGGCAGCTCCGCGATCAGGTCCGCGGCGTCGTCGGGGGACATCTCCTCGAGCACGTCGGCGGCCCGCTCGCTGTCGAGGTTGCCGAGGATCTCGACCTGGTCCTCCTCGGGCAGCTCCTCGAGCACGTCGGCGAGCCGCTCGTCGTCGAGGGCCGCGGCGATCTCGCCGCGGCGCTTGGCCGGCAGGTCGTGGATCACGTTGGCAAGGTCGGCCGGCCGCATCTCCTCCAGCGCCGCGAGGAGGTGCGTGGCGCCCTGGCTCTCCTCGTGCACGGTGAACCCGTCCACGTCGCGCCACTCCACCACGTGGGTCTGGCCCTTGCGGCCGAACCGCTTGGACCCCTCCTGCAGCGCCACCCGGCTGATCTCCCAGTCCCGGTTGCGGGGCTGCTCCATGGCCAGGTCGTAGACGGTGCCCTCCACCCCGGTGTCCCGCACCCGGACCAGCCGGTCCAGCATCTCGCCGAACACCAGGGTCTCGGTGGGCCGCTGCTCGAAGCGACGCATGTTCACCAGGCCGGTGGTGATCACCTGGCCGGAGTCCACGTGGGTGACCCGGGTCATCGGCACGAAGATGGAGCGGCGGCCGAACACCTCGACGACCAGGCCGAGCACCCGCGGCTGCAGCTCGCCCGGGCGCAGCACCACCACCAGGTCGCGGATCTTGCCGACCTGGTCGCCCGCCGGGTCGAACACCGGCAGGCCCGACAGCCGGGCCGCGAAGACGCGGGTGGGGGAGGTGCTCACATTTGAAGAGATTAGGGCATCGGCGTCTGCCACGATGGCCCCTATGCGACTGCGCTACGACATCGTCGACGTGTTCACCGACCGGCCGTTCGCGGGCAACCAGCTGGCGGTCGTGCACGGGGCCGACGAGCTGTCCACCGACCAGTGCCTGGCGCTCGCCCGGGAGTTCAGCTACTCCGAGACCACCTTCCCGTCCTCGACGGTGCCGGACGGGACGGAGTACGCCACCCGGATCTTCACTCCCGGCGGCGAGATCCCGTTCGCCGGGCACCCGACGCTGGGCACCGCCTGGGTGCTGCGCAGCCACGGCCTGCTGGCGGCGGACGCGGTGACCCAGGTCTGCGGCGCGGGCCGGATCGGCGTCCGGTTCGACGCCGGCACGGACACCGTTTCGCTGACGGCGGTGCCGCGGGACCTCGTCGGGCCCCTGGGCGACGCCCTGGTGGCGGCGGTGCTGCGCGACGTCGGCCTGGCAACCGAGGACCTGGCCGGGCCGGTCTGGGCGGCCGGCTGCGGGCTGACCTTCCTGCACGTGCCGGTCGCCGAGGACGCGGTGGCCCGCGCCCGGCCGTCCGCTCGGCCGCTGCGGGAGTACGCCGACGAGCTGGCCGCGGTGGGCGCGACCCGCGACCCGGTCGAGGGGATCAACCTGGTCGCGGTGTCCGGCGCCGTCCCGGACCTCGTCGTGCGGTCCCGGGTGTTCGTGCCGGGGCTGTCGGTGCCCGAGGACCCGGCCACCGGCTCCGCCGCCGCGGGGCTCGGCCTCGCGCTCGTCGCCGCGGGCCTGCTGCCCGACGGGGGCGGCTACCGGATCAGCCAGGGCGTGGAGATGGGGCGTCCCTCCGCGCTGCACGGGCGGGTGGAGGTCGACGGTGGCGTGGTGTCGGCCTGCCACGTGGCCGGCCAGGTGCAGCCGGTCGCGTCGGGGGAGATCGAGTCGCCGCGCTGACCCGGGTCAGCTGAGCCGGGGACGGCGCCGCACGCGGCGGTGCAGCACCCGCGGCAGGGCACCGCGGGTGGTCGCCGCCGTGGGGCGCGGCGCGGCCAGGTGGGCGTCGTCGGGCAGCGCGTCCGGCGCCTCCAGCGTCTCGCCGGTGGGCACGATCCGGGAGACCACGCTGGTCGCCGCCCAGGTGTCGGCGGCCGTGCCCAGGTCGTCGAGGTTGAGCCGGTCCGCGACCAGCGCCGCGGTCGCCGGTGCCCACAGCTCGTCGCCGGGGCGCACCTCGGAGCGGCTGCCGACCCAGGTCAGCAGCCGGCCGCCGTTCTCCTTGCTGCGCATCGTGACCGCGACCCGGTCGACGTCCGCGATCCCGGGCAGCGGCTGCTCGTCGCCGCCGGACACGACCCACAGCGCCTCGTCGTACCAGGTGTGCCACACCGCGTGGCTCGGCGCGGGCCCGGAGGGGGACGGCGGGCCGTAGCGCAGCCAGCAGACGCTGGTCTTCTTGGCCAGCTCCGCGATCAGCGCGGCGGTGAACGCCGCGGAGGGTTGCCGGGGCGGCTCCTGCTCGGTCACGGCACCAGCCTGCCAGACCGGTGGCCCCGAGCGGTGACAATGGCCCGGTGCGCACCCTGTTGCTGATGGCGGTCGGCGTCGTCGCGGTCTCCCTGTCCGGACCGCTGATGGCCGCCGCCGTCGTCCCGCCGCTGGCGATCGCGTTCTGGCGCAACGCCTTCGCCACCGCGGCGCTCGCCCCGGCGGCGACCACCCGGCGCCGCGCCGAGCTGCGCGGCCTGGACCGTCGGCAGCTGGGCCTGATCGCGGTGTCCGGCTGCGCGCTGGCCGTGCACTTCGGCACCTGGGTGACCTCGCTGACGCTGACCTCGGTGGCGTCGGCGACCGCGATCGTGTGCCTGCAGCTGGCCTGGGTGGCGACCTTCCAGCTGGTCCGGGGCGAGCGGTTCAACCGAGGGGTCGTGGTCGGGCTCGCGCTGGCCTTCTGCGGCGTGCTCGTGGTCTCCGGCGTGGACTTCAGCCTGTCCGTGCGCGCGCTGGTCGGTGACCTGCTCGCCCTGGTCGGGGGGATGGCCGCGGCGGCGTACACGGTGATCGGTTCCCGGGCGCGGCAGACGGCGAGCACGACGACGTACACGTTCGTCTGCTACGGCACCTGCGCGGCCCTCCTCGCGGTCGCCTCCCTGGTGGCCGGGCAGGACCTGGCCGGCTACCCGCTGCGGCAGTGGGGGTTGCTGCTGCTCGTCACCGCGACCTCGCAGCTGATGGGCCACTCGGTGTTCAACCACCTGGTCGCCACCACCGGGCCGCTGCTGGTGTCGCTGGCACTGCTGCTGGAGGTGCCCGGCGCCGCGACCCTGGCCGCGGTCCTCCTCGGCCAGGTCCCGCCGGTCGCCGCGCTGGGCGGCCTGGCGCTGGTGCTGGCCGGGATGGCGCTGGTCGTGGTGAACAACGCCGGGCCGCCGGCCGAGCCGCTGGTCGAGGTCCCCGTCGACTGACGTGCCCTCCCGGGCCGTCGGGGTCCCGGCCTGCACCCGTGCGGCCGGCTCCGGGCACGGCCGGCGTGGACCCGTGCGGCGGCCTGGATCCGGGGTGGCCGGGTTCCGGCGCGTCGGGTGAGAAAGGCCACGGGTGCGGGGCCTACTCGTGGGTATCAGTGCGGGAGTACGCTCCGGAACGATCTCGACCCGCCACAGAGAGGGTGCCCCATGTCCGACGCACGCCAGCTGCGCGCACGCCGCTCCTGCCACGCCGTTCCCGGCTCGAACCCCCGCTTCCTGGAGAAGGCCCAGGGCCTCGAGAGCGACCAGGTGTTCCTCGACATCGAGGACTCGGTCGCCCCGATCGCGAAGCCGGACGCCCGCAAGAACATCGTCGAGGTGCTCAACACCGGCGACTGGGGCAGCCGGGTGCGCACCGTCCGCGTGAACGACTGGACCACCCAGTGGACCTACCGGGACGTGATCGAGGTCGTCGAGGGCGCCGGGGCGAACCTCGACTGCATCATGCTCCCGAAGGTGCAGACCGCCGACCAGGTGAAGGCCCTGGACGTGCTGCTCACCCAGATCGAGACCACGATGGGCTACGAGGTCGGGCAGATCGGCATCGAGGCGCAGATCGAGAACGCGCTCGGCCTGATCAACGTCGACGACATCGCGGTCGCCTCGCCGCGCGTGGAGACGATCATCTTCGGCCCGGCGGACTTCATGGCCTCGATCAACATGAAGAGCCTCGTGGTCGGGGAGCAGCCGCCCGGGTACGACGTCGGCGACGCCTACCACTACATCCTGATGCGGCTGCTGATGGCCGCGCGGGCGCACGAGAAGCAGGTCATCGACGGTCCCTACCTGCAGATCAAGGACCTCGACGGGTTCAAGCGGGTCGCCGGCCGCGCCGCCGCGCTCGGGTTCGACGGCAAGTGGACGCTGCACCCGGACCAGATCGCGGCCGCCAACGAGGTCTTCTCCCCGTTGCAGTCCGACTACGACCACGCCGAGAACATCCTCGACGCCTACGACTACTTCACCTCGGAGAAGGGCGGCGCGAAGGGCGCGGTCATGCTCGGGGACGAGATGATCGACGAGGCCTCGCGCAAGATGGCGCTGGTGATCTCCGCCAAGGGCCGCGCGGCCGGCATGGAGCGCACCGACGTGTGGAGCGCTCCCGAGGACTGAGCCTGCACCGCCGGGCCTGACCCCGCTGTTTGCACGTCTGGCACCTGTCCCGCCCCGGAACAGGTGCCAGACGTGCAAACAGCGGTGCTCTCCCGGGCTCTCCCGGCTCACCAGGCTCACCAGGCTCACCAGGCTCACCAGGCTCACCAAGACTCACCGGACTCGGCGTGCACCTGCGCCAGCCAGTCCCGCTGGTCCAGCACCTCGTCCAGCGCGGGACCCGTCTCCCACCACGGGGGAGGCACGATCGTCCACCGGCGCCGTGCCGGAGCCTCCCAGCGGGCGCGGTCGCGGGCACCGTGCATCCGTCGAACCACCCGCTCGGTGAAGCGCAGGTCCGGTCCGGTCACCCGGAACACCTCGAGGCCGTGCCGGCGGAACCGGTCCTCCCGCCCGACGTCCGCGCTGTGCCGGGCGGCGCCGCGGTGGTCCGCCCCGTCGAACTCGCCGACCACCCCGGCCGCCAGGTCCAGCAGGTCGGCTATCCCCAGGAGCGTGCCGCGCAGGTCGAACACGGGCTGGTTGACCAGTGGCGGGGGCAGCCCGGCGTCGAGGACCCACACGAGCCTGGTGCGGGTCTCGTTGGGGGACCGGCTCAGCTCGGATGTCAGGCTCAGCGCGTCCCTTGCCTGGGGCGCACCGAGCCACCCAGGATGCGCGTCGACGTACCGCTGCGTCCGTCGCTGAGAGGTGACCTCGGCCGCGAACGCCATCTCGAGCAGCACCGTCGCCTCGCGCCGGTCCGCCGCGGTGCGTGCGGCGTCGAACACCCCGCGCTCGCGACGCGTGCACGGGATCCCGTAGCGGACGACGATCTCGTCGGCGGGGAGCCGGTCCCGCGAGAGCGTCACGGCCCCGTCGGGACGGACGTTGCCGTGCTCACCCAGTGCGAGCGGCACCGGAATCCGGGTCACGCCGTCGGGGAGCAGCCCGTCCATGAAGTTCGCGCCGAAGAGCCGGCCGCTGGCCCACCCGGTGACGGCGCCGCCGGGCGGCAGGCGCACGGACTGCTCCATGATGCGCTGCTCCGGGGCCTCGTCCGAGACGGTCGCGGGGACGTAGTAGCCCCAGCTGGTCTGTCGCCAGTGCCGCCCGCGGGCCTGGCCCCGGGTCGGGCCGTGCCGTCCGGTGGGGTCGACCCGGACCGGGCGGACGAGGCCCGCCGGGGCCGGGCAGGTGGTCTGCCACCGGTGGTTCCTCCTGGACATCGGCCCAGCGTGGCGCAGCCAGCCGGCCGGCGTCGGCCGGTATCCACAGGGCGGCCGGCCGCACGGTCGGGGCCTGCGCCCCCTCGGGGGTCCGCTGCGCCGCGGTTTGCACGTCTGGCACCGGAAGGCGCCCGGGACGGGTGCCAGACGTGCAGACCACGTGCCGGGAGCAGGCCCAGCTCCGCCCACGCCGGGGCAGCCGGGTGTACGACGGCCGCTAGCATGTCCGCAACCCCTGCCGACCGCACCGACCCCGACGGGAGCCCCGTGGTGTCCACACTCGCGAACGTGACCGCTGTTCGCGTCGACGACGAGGGGATCTTCGCGTGCACGGACGTCGAGGTCGTCCTCGACGTACTGTTCGACGACCGGCGGATCTGGTCGTTCTGGCTCGAGCGCGACGGCACCCCGCGGGCCGGGGGCTACTTCGTGGCGTGGCCGCCGGCGCTGCGACGGTTCCTGCACGGGCACACGGGGCTCAAGCTCGTCGAGCACGTGAGCTCGCGGGTCGTCTTCGACGAGGACGTGCGGCTCGGCACCGGCGACGACCGGATCGCCGTGGTCAACGAGCGCGGCCTGCCGCTCGGCATCGACAAGTCCCTGCGCCTGGCGCAGACCTTCGACACCCGCTCCCCGGAGCACGTGAAGCCGCTGCTCGACTCGATCGAGGAGGTGCTCGGCGCGCTCGGGCGTGCGGGCATCGAGGCCTTCCCGGCGTACGGCACCCTGCTCGGCGCCGTACGGGAGGGGCAGCTGATCGGGCACGACAGCGATGCAGACCTCGGCTACGTCAGCCAGTACACGCACCCCGTCGACGTGGTCCGGGAGTCGTTCCGGCTGCAGCGCGCCCTGGCCGAGATGGGGTACACGATCACCCGCTACAGCGGGGCGGCGTTCAAGGTCGACGTGCGGGAGGCGGACGGGTCGATCCGGGGCCTGGACGTGTTCGGAGGCTTCCTGGCCGACGGCCACCTGCACCTGATGGGGGAGATCCGCACCCCGTTCGAGCGGGACTGGATCTTCCCGCTGGGCACCACCGCCCTCGAGGGCCGCGAGCTGCCCGCCCCCGCGAACACCGACAAGTTCCTCACCGCCACCTACGGCCCGAGCTGGCGGGTGCCGGACCCGGCGTACGTGTTCGAGACCCCCGAGTCCACGCACCGGCGGCTCAACGGCTGGTTCCGCGGCACCCGGGTGAAGCGGGCCGAGTGGGACCGGACCTACTCCGGCCCGAACCTGGCGCTGCCCGACCTGGCCCCCTCGCCCTTCGCCCGCTGGCTGCGGCGGCAGGAGGGCAAGCTGGGCGGCACGCTGGTGGACCTCGGCTGCGGCCGGGGCGTCGACGCGCTCTGGTTCGCCAAGCGCGGCGCCCACGTGATCGGCCTCGACTACGTGACCCGCGGCAGCGACGCGGTGGCCGAGGTCGCCGCGCAGCGGGGTGCGGACGTCGAGTTCCGCGCGATGAACCTGTGCGAGCTGCGCTCGGTGCTCGCGGAGGGCGCCCGGGTCGCGCGGCTGCCCGGCCGGAAGGTGCTCGCCGCCCGCAACATCGCCGAGGCCACCGACGCGGTCGGCCGGGCGCACCTGTGGCGGGCCTGCGAGATGATGCTGCGCGGGGGCGGGCGGCTCTACCTGGAGTTCCTGGTCGGCCGTGGGGACGGGGACCCGTTCGCGCGCCGGAACCATCTGCGTACGCTGCCGGTCGACCTGGTGACCGGCGAGCTGGCGGCCCGGGGCGGCACCGTGGTGTCGCGCAAGCTGCGGCGAGTGAAGAGCCCCGGCGCGCGCCGGGGACACCGGATCTGTCGAATGGTGGTCGAATGGCAACGATGAGCGAACGTCTGCGCAACCGCGGCAAGCTGGCCGCGCGCAACCTGGGCAAGTTCCGGGCGGGTGTGCAGGCCGAGGGCGTCGAGGCGCTGAAGGAGCGGGTGGCGGTCCTCGAGGCCGAGGTGCAGGAGTGCCGGCAGCTGAACCTGCGGCTGGCCGAGCTGACCGACGTGGTCCAGGAGCTGCTGCTGCCGGTCGCCCAGCGCGACGAGCAGCGGGTCGCCGAGGTCATGGAGCGCTACTCGAAAGGCCTGTGACCGCGTGGCTGCGAAGGTCTTCTTCCACGTCGGGCTGCCCAAGACCGGTACGACGTACCTGCAGACGATCCTGTGGAAGAACCGTGACGAGCTGCGCCGCCAGGGCGTGCTGCTGCCGGGGTTCGGGCCGCGCCAGCACCTGTGGGCCAGCGGGGTGGTCCGCGAGGACCCGAACCTCGACCGTCGCGGCCCCGAGGCCGGGCACGCCTGGTCGCGGCTGACCGGGGAGATCAACGCGTGGTCCGGCACCGCCGTGGTCAGCCACGAGTTCTTCGCCGGCGCCACCGAGGCGCAGGCCGCCCGCGCGAGGGCGGACCTGGCCGGCGCCGAGGTGCACGTCGCGGTGACGGCGCGCGACACGCTGAGCCTGGTGACCGCGCGGTGGCAGGAGTTCGTCAAGAACGGGGCCACCGACCGGATCGAGGACTACCCGGCGAGCGACCAGACCGACCCGCGGGACGAGTGGGACTGGGGCACGATGGACGTCGCGGACGTGCTGCGACGCTGGGGCGCCGGGCTCCCCCCGGAGCGGGTGCACGTGCTCACCCTGCCCAAGCCCGACGAGCCCCGTGAGACGCTGTGGCTGCGGTTCGCGGCCCTGCTCGGCCTCGACCCACGCAGCTGTGACACCGCGGGCTCGGAGCAGAACGAGTCCCTCGGCGTCGTCGAGGTCGAGCTGCTGCGCCGGGTCAACGGCGACCTCGAGGGGTTCCGGTCGCCGCTGAACCGCGGCGTGTGGATCCGCGGGTACCTGGCGCAAGGCAAGCTGGTGCCGCGCAAGGGCGAGAAGTTCTGGCCCTCCCCGCAGCGGGTGGAGCAGCTGCGGGCCCGAGGTGAGCGCGCCGCCGACTTCGTGCGCGGGCAGGGGTACGACGTGATCGGCGACGTCGAGGACCTGCGCACGCCGAAGGTACTGCCCGAGCGACGGCACCCGGACACGGTCACCGAGGCCGAGATGCTCGCCGCCGCCACCCAGACCATCGCCGCGATGCTGACCGACGTGCGACGGTTGACCAACGAGAAACCGCCACCGGCTCCGTCCGGGCTGCGCGCGCGGCTGCCGGAGCCCGTGAAAAAGGTCGCACGCCGGGTGCGGGCAGTGTGGTCTCGTTCATAGCGGCGAGGCCCCCGCGTCGGTGATACTCGCCCCCTGACGGTTGCGTCATCCCCGAACTCTGGAAGGAATTCCGCATGGGTCGCCTCTGCGAGACCGAGGGTCTCACCGACATCCAGGAAGAGATCCTCAAGACCGTCCGCACCTTCGTGGACGAGAAGATCCTTCCGGTGGCCACCGAGCTCGAGCACCGGGACGAGTACCCCACCGAGATCGTGGAGGGCCTCAAGGAGCTCGGCCTGTTCGGGCTGATGATCCCCGAGGAGTACGGCGGTCTCGGGGAGTCCTTGCTGACCTACGCCCTGGCCGTCGAGGAGATCGCCCGGGGCTGGATGAGCGTCTCGGGGATCATCAACACGCACTTCATCGTCGCCTACATGCTGCTCCAGCACGGCACCGAGGAGCAGAAGCAGAAGTACCTGCCGCGGATGGCCACCGGGGAGGTGCGCGGCGGGTTCTCCATGTCCGAGCCGGGCTGCGGCTCCGACGTGAGCGCGATCAAGACCAAGGCGGTGCGCGGCGAGGACGGCGGCTATGTCGTGGACGGCCAGAAGATGTGGCTGACCAACGGCGGCTCCGCGAACCTGATCGCCGTGCTGGTGAAGACCGACGAGGGCGCCGACAGCGTCTACAAGAACATGACCACGTTCCTGGTCGAGAAGGAGCCCGGCTTCGGCCAGACAGCCCAGGGGGTCACGATCCCCGGGAAGATCGACAAGATGGGCTACAAGGGCGTCGACACCACCGAGATGGTGTTCGAGGGCCACCGGATCGCGGCCGACCAGATCCTCGGCGGCGCGCCCGGCAAGGGCTTCTACCAGATGATGGACGGCGTCGAGGTCGGCCGCGTCAACGTGGCCGCCCGCGGGTGCGGGGTCGCCAACCGCGCGTTCGAGCTCGGCGTCGCCTACTCCCAGCAGCGCGAGACGTTCGGCAAGAAGATCGCCGAGCACCAGGCGGTGCTGTTCCGGCTCGCGGAGATGGCCACCAAGGTCGAGGCCGCGCACCAGATGATGGTGAAGGCGGCCCGCAAGAAGGACTCCGGTCAGCGCAACGACCTCGAGGCCGGGATGGCGAAGTACCTCGCCTCGGAGTACTGCTCGCAGGTCGTCGAGGACTCCTTCCGGATCCACGGCGGCTACGGGTTCTCGAAGGAGTACGAGATCGAGCGGCTGTACCGCGAGGCGCCGATGCTGCTGATCGGCGAGGGCACCGCGGACATCCAGCGGATGATCATCGGTCGCCGGCTTCTCGAGGACTACAAGCTGCGCTGATGCGCGCCGCCAGGCGGGCGCCTCGCTGCGTTGTCGTCGCTCGACGGAGCCCGCTGCGCCTTCGCTCCTCCGCCTTGCGATGCACTCCGCCTGACGACCGCGAAAGTTGGTGTCCATGAAGCAGGTCGAGTCGTTCCGGAGGCAGGCGCAGGCCTGCGCGAACCTCGGGTCCCCGATGTACGCCACCCTGCTCGGCAGGCTCGCCGACGACCTCGACCGGGGCGGGGTGGCTCGGGCGGTGCTGTCTGGCCACGAGGACGACCCGGGCCCGTCGGGGCTCGCCCTGCGGCTGCTCGGCAGCGTGCACCGGCTGGTGCTGGAGGGGCGGGCGGCCGAGCTCGCCGTGTTCTACCCGAGCGTCGGCGGCAGCTTCGACCCGGAGGGCGCGTGGACGGCGCTGCGGGCCCTGCTGCGCGACCAGCCCGACGCGGTACGCGAATGGCTGGACCGGCCGCCGCAGACCAACGAGGTGGGGCGCTCCGCCGCGCTGATGGGCGGGCTGCTGCGCCTCGGGGAGCGGTTCGCGCACCCGGTGCGGCTGCTCGAGATCGGCTCGTCCGCCGGCCTGAACCTGCGCGCGGACCACTTCGGCTACACCGACCAGGACGGCCGCGTCTTCGGGGACCCGGCCTCGCCGGTGCGGCTGTCCTGGGGCGGGCAGCCGCTGCGCCCGTGGCCGGACCTGCGGGTGGTGCAGCGCCTGGGCAGCGACGTGATGCCCGTCGACGTGGCCACGCCCGAGGGCCGGCTGGTGCTGACGGCGTACGTCTGGCCGGACCAGGGCGAGCGCCACGAGCGGCTGCGGGGCGCGATCGCGGTGGCCGGCCGGGTCCCCGCGGAGGTACGTCGTCAAGGTGCCGTCGGCTTCGTCGAGGACCTGGAGCTGACCGAGGGCAGCACCGCCGTGCTCTGGCACTCGGTGATGTGGCAGTACCTGTCGCGCGCCGACCAGCGGGCGATCGCCGCACGGGTCGAGGAGCTGGGTGCCGCGGCCACGGAGGACCGGCCGTTCGCGCACCTGCGGCTCGAGCCGATGCGACGGACCGCGAGCAGCGACCACGAGTTCCTGGTCGCGATGCAGGTCTGGCCGGGGGGAGAGCCGCGCATCCTCGGCGACTCCGCCGGGCACGGGGTGCCCACCTCCTGGGGGTAAACCTCTCGACCGGGGCCGGGCGGGCGTGTCAGGCTGCCCCCACGGCACCGACCCACGGAGGAGCACCCATGGCCGACAAGAACGCCGGGAACGGCAACGAGGATCTCAAGGCCAAGATGCGTGAGGCGCTGGAGCGCAAGCAGGGCAACCACCACCCGGACGACTCGGCCGGCTCCCGGTCCAAGGCGCACGGCCCGGAGGTCGTCGGCGGGGCGCCCAAGATGCACCGGCGCAAGGCCGGCGGCGGGGGTTCCTGAGCGCGGCGCCGGGCGGTTCCGGTGGCCCGGGCGGGCGGCCGGTCCCGGCCCCTCGTGCGCTGCACAGGTGAGGAATCCCACCCGGGCGTGACCTGCACAAGCGCCTGCTCGTTCGACAGGATGGGGCGAGTCGACCACGAGCGAGGAGTGCAGCATGCAGTTCGGCCGGAGCTATGAGGAGTTCGAGGTCGGTGCGACCTACAAGCACTGGCCCGGCAAGACGGTCACCGAGTACGACGACCACCTGTTCTGCCTGCTCACCATGAACCACCACCCGCTGCACCTGGACGCCAACTACGCGGAGAACACCACGCAGTTCGGCAAGAACGTCGTGGTCGGCAACTACGTCTACTCGCTGCTGCTCGGGATGAGCGTGCCGGACATCTCCGGCAAGGCGATCGCCAACCTGGAGATCGAGTCGCTGCGGCACGTCGCCCCGACGTTCCACGGGGACACCATCTACGGCGAGACCACCGTGCTCGACAAGTGGGAGTCGAAGTCCAAGGACGACCGCGGCGTGGTCGCCGTGGAGACCATCGGCTACAACCAGGACGGCAAGGTGGTGTGCATCTTCCGGCGCAAGGTGATGGTGCCCAAGGAGAGCTACCTCACAGAGCGTGGCGGGGAGCAGCCCGCGCGGCCGGTGCCGGTCCCGGACAAGAACTGGTCGGGCCCGGCGCCCGAGTAGGGCCGGACCGGCGGCTCGGACGGGGCGTCTGAGCCACCAGGTACCCCTGTGACCGCCGATTTGGCGGAGGCCCCGCGGCGGTGGCAGTCTCCTCCGCCGTGAGTACTCGGACCACGACCCCAGACACCCCTGCCGCCGAGCAGAAGTCCTTCTTCGGCCAGCCGCGCGTCCTCGCCAACCTGTTCGGCGTGGAGATGTGGGAGCGGTTCAGCTTCTACGGCATGCAGGGCATCCTGCTGATCTACCTGTACTACTCGGCGGCCAAGGGCGGCCTCGGCATCGACCCGGCCGTCGCCTCCGGCATCGTCGGGGCGTACGGCGGCGGGGTGTACCTGTCCACGATCCTCGGCGCCTGGCTCGCGGACCGCGTGCTCGGCCCCGAGCGCACGCTGTTCTACAGCGCCGTGGTGGTGATGCTCGGGCACCTCTCGCTGTCCGCGATCCCGGGGCTGGCCGGGGTGACGGTGGGCCTGATCCTGATCGCGTTCGGCAGCGGCGGGGTGAAGGCCAACGCGACCTCGCTGGTCGGCTCGCTCTACGACGAGCACGACGAGCGCCGCGACGCGGGTTTCTCGCTGTTCTACATGGGCATCAACCTCGGCGCCCTGGTCGGGCCGCTGCTGACCGGTCTGCTGCAGCAGAGCTGGGGCTTCCACTTCGGGTTCGCGCTGGCCGCGGTCGGGATGGCCGCCGGGCTGGTGCAGTACACGCTCGGCCGCCGCAACCTTCCGGAGGAGACCCGCCACGTCCCGCACCCGCTGGGGCCGGGCACCGCGCAACGCTTCGTCGCGGCCGCGGTGCTGGCGGTCGGGGCCGTGGTGGTGCTCAGCCTCGCCGGGGTGATCACCGCGGCGCGGCTCTCCGACATCGTGGTGTGGGCCAGCGGCATCGCGGCGGTGGTCTACTTCGCGATCATCCTGTCCAGCAAGCAGATCACGGCCGTGGAGCGCAGGCGGGTCTACGCGTTCATCCCGATGTTCGTGGCCAGCGCGGTGTTCTGGTCGCTGTACCAGCAGCAGTTCACCGTGGTCACGATCTACTCCGACAAGCGCCTGGACCGGAACCTCTTCGGGTGGGACATGCCGGTGTCGTGGGTGCAGTCGATCAACCCGGTGTTCATCATCGTGCTCGCCGGCGTGTTCGCGGCGATGTGGACCAAGCTCGGGGACCGGCAGCCCTCCACGCCGATCAAGTTCGCGCTCGGCACCATCAGCATCGGCGTCTCGTTCCTGCTGTTCATCCCGATGGCCGGCGGTGGGGCGAACAGCGCCCCGCTGCTGGGCCTGGTCGGGGTGCTGCTGTTCTTCACCGTGGCCGAGCTGCTGCTCTCCCCGGTCGGCCTGTCGTTGTCGACGAAGCTGGCGCCGGCGAAGTTCCACACCCAGATGGTCGCGCTGTTCTTCCTCTCGATCGCCCTCGGCACGGCGATGTCGGGGCTGCTCAGCGGCTACTACGACCCGAAGAACGAGGTGCCGTACTTCACCTGGCTCGGCCTCGCGGCGATCGTGGTCGGCCTGGTGCTGGCCGCGTTCGTCAAGCCGATCCGCAAGCTGATGGGCGGCGTGCACTAGCGAACGCCCGGTCCGCGGGATGGCAGGATCGGGCCATGAGCGACCACGCCGATGGCCCGATCCCCGGCCCGGTTCCGGTGTCCGCACCCGACTCCCCGGACACCGGGGACGTGGAGGTGTGGCTGGTCCGGCACGGCGAGACCGAGTGGAGCCGCGACCACCGGCACACCTCCCGCACGGACCTGCCGCTGACCGAGAACGGTGTCGCCACCGCCGGGGCGCTGGCCGAGCGCCTCGCCGGCGTCGGGTTCGACCTGGTGCTGACCAGCCCCCGGTTGCGGGCCCGCCGTACGGCCGAGCTGGCGGGGTTCGGCGACGCGCAGGCCGACGACGACCTGGTGGAGTGGGACTACGGCGACTACGAGGGGATCACCGCGGCGGCGATCCGCGAGCGGGTGCCGGGCTGGACGGTGTGGACGCACCCGTGCCCCGGAGGGGAGACCGCGGACGCCGTCACCCAGCGGATGGACCGCGTGGTGAAGCGGCTCCGCGCCGGCGGTGGGCGGGTGCTGGTGTTCGGCCACGGCCATGCGCTGCGCTCGCTGGCCGCGCGCTGGATCGAGCAGCCGGTCGGGGAGGGGCGGTTCCTCCGGCTCGACACGGCCACGGTCAGCGTCGTCGGGTACGAACGCGAGACGCCGGTGATCCTGCGCTGGAACGCCTGACCCCGCGGCGCGAGGTGCACCGCGCGCGCTACGTCCGTCGCGGGTGCGCGTGGACCGCGCGCGCTACGTCCGCCGCGGGTGCGTGCGGTAGTAGTCGCGCCAGATCAGCCGATGCACCGGCACCCAGCGCGGGATGTCGCGCAGCCCGGGGATGAACGGCAGGAACATCAGGCCGAGGGTGAGCACCATCATCAGCGCCCACACCTGCGCGTCGGCGTTCTCCGAGGTGGAGAACGGCTTGACCTGGTACCAGAACGTGTAGAGCCACATCCACGGCTGGCCCGGGTAGTTGCCCGTCTCGTTCATCATCCCCCACTGGTCGCCGCCGAGGTTCCGCGCGACCGCCAGGTCCTCGAGGTAGGCGCCGTCGGACAGCAGCAGCAGCGATCGGGTCTGGTCGCCGCCGTAGAAGTTGCCGGAGGAGGTCAGCGCGCCCTCGAGCCCACCGGACCGGGCGAGCCCGAGCAGGCCGACCGCCAGGACCGGCACCGGGCCGTAGCTGCCGGCCGCGACCTTGGTCGGGTCACCGCCGGGCGCCTTGGCGAGCGCGTCGGCGTAGCTGGTCGCCCAGGCCTGCTGCTGGCTCGGGGACGCCGACTGCCACACGCCCAGCGCCGCCTTCAGGACCGGCGAGCCGCTCTGGTCGCGCAGCGGCTGCAGCACCAGGTCCTGCGAGTTGACCGGGATGCGCACCCCGCCCCACTTCTGCAGCGGGACACCGAGCACCGTCTGCCCCTCGGAGGCATGGTTGTACGGCGGTCCGTAGGTGGCGCTGGTGGTGGTGCCGGCCAGCTCGCCGGCCGCGGTGGCGACCACGTTGTTCGGGTCGGCGGTGGCCCACCGCTTCATGGTGATCGCCTTCTCGTCCGGGGAGGAGAACACCGCCGCCAGGATCACGGTGAGCAGGCTGACCACGGTCAGCGCGATCACGAACTCCTTGACCAGGTCGTACGGGCGCTTGGCGAAGGTGTGCGAGTCGGGGGTTTCCGGGCCCCGCTGCCGGGGCAGCCGCACCCGGTTGCCGGTCGCGGTGCTCATCTCAGTCACCAACCTTCGCGTCGAGAGGAGGCACCACGCCGTGCCGGCGGACCAGCACCACGTGCACGACGACGATGGCGCCGACCGCGATCGGCAGCAGCACCACGTGCCACAGCAGCATCTGGCCGGGGTTCAGCACGTTGAACCAGGCGCCGACGCCGATCGAGTTGATCCCGTCCTTGCCCTCCGCACCGATCCACTGGGAGGCGAAGTTGGACTGCGAGAGGTAGCCGGTGAAGGCGGTGCCGATCGAGGCCACGAACGCGACCACGCCGGTCACCCAGGTGAGCCCGCGCTTGCCCCGCCAGGCCGCCATCCAGAACTTGCCCCACAGATGGATCACCATGAACACGAAGAACAGCTCCACGCTCCACAGGTGCAGGGAGTTGACGAAGTGGCCCAGCGACGAGGTGTGCCACCACGCCGCGCCGCCGATGGCGAGCAGCCCGCCCGAGACCAGCACCACGACCAGCGCCGCGAGGGTGAGCACCCCGAACACGTAGATCCAGGAGGCGACGTACGCCGGTTGTTTGTCGGGCAGCGCCTCGCCCTCGGGGACCACGCCGGTGAGCCACCGGCGCGTCCGCACCGTCCAGCTGCGGCTCGCGCTGCCCGGAGCCGGGGCGGTGCGTACCTCGGTGCTCATGGCCGGCCCCGGTCGGAGTCGTCGGAGCGGGGACCCGGGAAGGGCAGGACCAGTGCGAGCACGAACACGATCACCATCCCGGCGATGATCAGGGCGTTGGTGACGCTGATCTGGATGACCCCCCAGTGCAGGTAGTCACCGGCGCCGGAGGAGGTAGCTGCGGAGATCGAAGTCAGGGCTGCCATGGCGTCCCCTCGGGTTCGGCGGCGCCCGTGTGACGCCCGCCACAATCCGATGGTCCGCCCGGACGACGGGACCGCCGAAGGGACCTTGGTCCCGAGGCGGGCGACGGACGTCCCGACATGACATCCGTCCCTAGGGCAGCAGGTGCCACTCCTCGAACGCCTCGAGGAGCAGCGGCGAGCAGCCGACGGTGCGCACCTGCTCCGCCGTGAACCATCCGGCGTCGTCGGCGTCGTCACCCGCGCGTACGGCGTCCGGGTCGGTGCCCGGCACCAAGGCGCAGCGGTAGTCGCGGACGACGTACACCACCCCGCCGGGCCCGTCCCGCTGCACCGAGCCGACCAGGGGGCCGACGTGCACCCGCAGGCCGGTCTCCTCGAGCACCTCCCGGGCGGTGGCCGCGACGTCGCTCTCCCCGGGCTCGACCTTGCCGCCCGGGATCGACCAGCGGCCCTTGTCCGGCTCGCGCCCGCGGCGGATCAGCAGGAACCGGCCGCGCTCGTCGATGACGACGCCGCCCACCGCGTCGACCCGGATCCGGTCCATGGCGAGACGATAGCCGTGCCCGCTTGACGGGCGGCAGGCTGGGCAACACGGTTAGTCCATGACGCTCGCAGCCGGGTGCCCTCGATGCCCCTCGCCGGTCACCCACGTCGAGGGCTCGTGGCGGTGCCTCGACCACGGCGCGATCACCCCGCTGTGGCGTCCGGGTGCGGCCGACTACACGGCGTTCGCCGAGCACCTGCAGCGTGCCGGCGGACTGCCGACGCTGATGCCCTGGCCGCTGATCCCCGGGTGGGCGGTGACCGACTTCGGCTGCGTGGCCGAACCGGACGGGCCGGCGCGCGCCTCGTTCGTGACCTGCGCGGGCCCCAGCGAGCTCGACGGGGTGGTGGAGCTGACCGTGGTCTCCGAGGAGCCCGGCGTGGGCCTGGGAGCGCGGTGCGCCGCGGTGGACCACACCGACCCCGGGGCGGACATCGGCGACGGGCCACCGCACGCGAAGGTCCGGATCGACGGGCACCCGATCTCGCTGTGGTCGGTCTCCACGGCGGCGTCGGACACCACCTTCGACCGGTCGGTGTTCGCGGGGGAGGCGCACGGGCGGTGGCTGTGGATGGTGCTCCGACCGGCCTCCGCGGCGCTGCTGCTGCAGAGCGAGTGGATCCTGCTCGACATCGCCGACCTGGGGCCCGAGCTGATCGACCTGCCCTTCGGAGGCGCACCCCCGAGCTGGTGATCGTTAGGGTCGAGGTGATGCGTATCGACCTGCACACCCACTCGGACCGATCGGACGGCACGGACACCCCCGGCGACCTGGTCCGGGCCGCGCACGCCCGGGGGATCGACGTGCTCGCGCTCACCGACCACGACACCACCGAGGGCTGGGACGAGGCCGCCGGGGTCGCCGCGCTGGTCCCGGTACGGCTGGTGCGCGGCATCGAGATCAGCTGCCGGTTCGCCGGGCACGGGGTGCACCTGCTCGGCTACCTGCCCGACCCGACGTACCCGCCGCTGGTCGAGGAGCTGCAGCGGGTGCTGGACGGGCGGAACTCCCGGCTGCCCGCGGTGCTGGAGCGGCTCCGCGACCTGGGCATCGACATCGAGGCCCCGGACGTGCAGCGGCTGGCCGGGGACGCCGCGGCGCTCGGCCGGCCGCACGTGGCCGACGCGCTGGTGGCCAAGGGGGTGGTGGCGGACCGCAACGAGGCGTTCGAGCGGTTCCTCGGGCCGCAGGGACCCGCCTACGTGCACCGGTACGCCGCCGACCTGGAGGCGATGATCGGCACCGTCGCCGCCGCCGGTGGGGTGAGCGTGCTCGCGCACCCGTGGGCGTCCCGGCACAACCACGAGGCCCTCGACGGCGCGGGCCTCGAGCGGCTCCGGACGGCCGGCCTGGCCGGGGTCGAGGTGGACCACCAGGACCACGACGCCGCCACCCGGGCGCGGCTGCGCGGGCTCGCTCGTGACCTGGACCTGCTGGTGACCGGGTCGAGCGACTACCACGGGGCGGGCAAGCGGGACCACGAGCTCGGCTGCAACACCACGGCGCCCGAGGAGCTGGAGCGGCTGCTGGCCCTGGCCGGGCGCACGTCGCCGGAGCGGGCGTAGACCGCGGCGACGTGCACTTGGCGCGCGCCCGAGCCGGCGCCACGCTCGGCCGACGCCCGGGCCCGGTCCGAGTGCACGTCCTTCGGGTCGTCGGCCGGCGGACCGTCGGCCGGCCGTCGCCCCGCCCGGTCCGGGCGGCGGCCGAGGGGTGCGGGATACTGCCCCGCATGCACCCCGGAGCCCGCCCGTGAGCGAGATCGTCAGCATCACCCTGCTCACCGAGGTGTTCGTGACGCTGTTCGTGATCATGGACCCGGTCGGCACCATCCCGCTGTTCCTGTCGCTGACCCGCGGCCGGTCCATTGCCTCGACCAGGCGGGCCGCCTGGCAGGCCGTCACCGTGTCCTACGCGGTCATCGTGGCGTTCGCGTTCTTCGGCCAGCAGATCCTCGGCTACCTCGGCATCTCGCTGCCGGCGCTGCAGTGCGCCGGCGGGCTGCTGCTCCTGCTCGTCGCCCTGGAGCTGCTGACCGGCAAGGAGCAGGCGCCCACGGGCGGCGCCGACGTCAACGTGGCGCTGGTGCCGCTGGGCACGCCGCTGCTCGCCGGCCCGGGCGCGATCGTGGCCACGATGGTCTACTCGCAGCGGGTGCACCACGTCGCCCAGTTCGTCGCGGTCGCGCTGGCGGTCACCCTGGTGCACGCCGCGATCTGGCTCGCGATGCGGTTCTCGCTGCCGATCCTGCGCGTGATCCGCGAGGGCGGCGTGGTGCTGATCTCCCGGATCGCGGGTCTGCTGCTCTCGGCGATCGCCGTGCAGCTCGTCGCGGACGCGGTGCGCGCGTTCATCGCGGGGGACGGCTGAGCCGGTCGCTGCCGGCGGGGCTTACCTGCGGCCGAGCCCCTGGAAGCGGGCCTGCACCGAGCTCGGGGTGTACCGGGCGAGCCCGGCCAGCACCTTGTAGCGCCGGCTCGGGATCGAGATCGTCCGGCCCCGGTCCAGGTCGGCGAGCGCGTCGCGGACCAGCCGGTCGGCGTCCAGCCACATCCACGACGGCGCGGAGTCCCGGTCGACGTCCATCCGCTCGTGGAACTCCGTCCGGGTGAACCCGGGCAGCAGCGCCATCACCCGGACCCCCCGACCGCGGTAGGTCAGGTCCGCCCACTCCGAGAGCGCCGTGACGTAGGCCTTCGCCGCGCTGTAGGTGCCGCGGGGCAGGTAGCCGGCCACGCTCGACACGTTCACGATCGCGCCGCTGCCGCGCGCCACCATCGCGCCCAGCGCGGCGTGGGAGAGCCGGAGCACGGCGGTCACCAGCACGTCGAGCATCGCCTGCTCGTCCTCGACGTCGTTGTCCAGGAACGGGTGCTTGAGGCCGAACCCGGCGTTGTTCACCAGCAGGTCCACCGGCCGTGCCGGCTCCGCGACCCGGGCCTCGACGGCGGCCAGCGACGAGCGGTCGGCGAGGTCCGCGGCAAGCACCTCCACCTCGACGCCGTACTCCCGGTGGAGGTCGGTGGCGAGCGCGCGCAGCCGGTCCTCGCTGCGGGCGACCAGCACCAGGTCGTAGCCCTTGCCGGCCAGCTGCCGCGCGAAGGACAGGCCGATTCCGGCGGTGGGTCCGGTGATCAGGGCGGTAGGTCGTGACATGCGGTGAAGCATTCCATGGACAGGACGTGGAACCAGAACGTGTCTCAGGCAGAATGGGCTCGATGACTACCACCCTCGCGATCGCCAACCAGAAGGGCGGCGTCGCCAAGACGACCACCGTGGCCTCGCTCGGGGCCGCCCTGGCCGAGTTGGGCAGCAAGGTGCTGCTGGTCGACCTGGACCCGCAGGCGTGCCTGACCTTCTCGCTGGGCATCGACCCGGAGGACCTCGAGCTGTCGGTGCACCACGTGCTGACGAAGGGCCTGGAGGCCCGCGAGGCGATCCTGGAGACCGAGGACGGGGTGGACCTGCTCCCGGCCACCATCGAGCTCGCGCGGGCGGAGGCGGACCTGCTGACCCGTACCGGCCGCGAGCACGTGGTCAAGATGGCGCTCGAGGACCTCGACGGCTACGACTGGATCCTGCTCGACTGCCCGCCCTCGCTGGGCGTGCTGACCGTCGCGGCGCTGACCGCGGCCACCGGCGTGCTGATCCCGCTGCAGTGCGAGACGCTGTCGCACCGCGGCGTCGGCCAGCTGCTGGACACGGTCCACGACGTCCGCCGGTTCACCAACCGCAAGCTGGTGGTCTGGGGGGTGCTGCCCACCCTGTTCGACGGGCGCACCAACCACGCCCGCGCGGTGCTGGACAACATCTCCGAGACGTACAGCCTGGACGTCGTGGAGCCACCGATCCCGAAGTCGATCCGGTTCGCGGAGGCGCCCGCCGCCGGCCGCTCGATCCTGAGTACGACGCGGGGGCACCGCGGCGCGGACGCGTACCGGCATGTCGCGGCCAACCTCACGAAGAAGGCCGACGCCGGGCTCTAGCGTGGCGTCATGGGACGCCGACCCGGACCCGCGCAGCGGACCAGCCCGCGGGCGCGTCCCCGCTACAAACGGATCACCGCGGCCGGTGGCTCGGCCGTGATCACCCTCGTCGCCGTGCTGGCCGGGGTCGGCTGGCTGCCCGCGTCGGCCACCGGGGAGGTCGTCACGGCGCCCGCCGGGCAGCCGCACGGGCCCGCGGGTGCGAACGGGGCGACCGGCGCGATCCGGCTCAGCGGGGCGGCGACCACCGGCCGCGGGGCGGCCAAGCCGGAGCCGTCGCCGCGCCGGGGCGGTGCGACGGCCGGCAGGACCGCCACGGTGCCGGTTCCAGTGCCGGTTCCGGCGGACAGCGGCGAGGGGCGCCGGATCGTGTTCGACATGTCCGCGCAGCGGGTCTGGCTCGTGGACGGCGACGGGCAGCACGGCGACCGGGTCCGACGTACCTATCTGGTCTCCGGCAGCGTCAGCGACAACCTGCACCCGGGCACCTACGCGGTCTACTCCCGCTCGCGGCACGCCTGGGGGATCGACGACTCGGGAACGATGCAGTACATGGTGCGTTTCGCGCACGGCAGGCACGCCGCGATCGGCTTCCACGACATCCCGGTCAAGGACGGGGTCAGGCTGCAGACCCGGGCCCAGCTCGGCAGCCCGCAGTCCCACGGCTGCATCCGGCAGCGCCGCCCGGACGCCAAGGCGCTGTGGCGGTTCGCGCCGGTGGGCACCACGGTCGTGGTCGTCACCTGAGCCCCACCTTCCCCACGATTACCAGGGTGCCCTGGTAAACGGTCACTCCCCGCGGTGATATCACCACGGGGAGTGAACAATCGCCGAGGGGAGTGAGGTCAGTCGCCGGCGGACGGGGTCGCGGCCGACCCGCTGCTGCGGCGGCGACGGTTGCGGCTGCGCTTCGGCTTGTCGCCCGACTCGGCGCCCGGGGACCCCTGCTTGCCGTCGGAGCCGGAGCTGCTCCCGACCGGCTCACCGCTGCGGGTCCGGGTGCGCTTGCGGTTGCGGCGCGGCCGGTCCCCGCCGGAACGCGACCCGGAGTCGCGCGACTCCCGCGGCTTGCGCGGCTCGGCCGGCTTCTCGGGGACGATGCGCCCCTTCGTGCCGGGCAGGATGCCCATGTCATGGAAGAAGTGCTCGGAGGTCGAGTAGGTCTCGAGCGGCTCGTCGAACGGCAGGTCGAGGGTCTTGTTGATGACCTTCCACCGGGTGACGTCGGCCCAGTCCACGAAGGTGACCGCGACCCCGGTGGCTCCCGCCCGGCCGGTGCGGCCGATCCGGTGCACGTAGGTCTTGTCGTCCTCGGGGCAGCTGTGGTTGATCACGTGCGTGACGTCCTGCACGTCGATGCCGCGGGCCGCGACGTCGGTCGCGACGAGGACCCGCAGCTTCCCGTCGCGGAACTTCTTGAGCGCCTTCTCACGGGCGACCTGCTGCATGTCGCCGTGCAGCGGGCTGGCGTCGAAGCCCCGCTCGGCGAGGTCGTCGGCGATCCGCTGAGCGGCCCGCTTGGTGCGGGTGAACACGATCGTCCGGCCGGCGTTCTCGGCCTGGAGGACGCGGGCGATCAGCTCCGGCTTGTCGAGGTCGTGCACCTGGTAGATGAACTGCGCGGTCGCGGGCACGGTCTGCTGCTCGTCGCCGGACTCGGCGCGGATGTTCATCGGGTGCCGCATGTGGGTGCGGGCCAGCGCGACGATCGCGCCCGGCATGGTCGCCGAGAACAGCATCGTCTGCCGGGTCTCCGGGGTCCGCGCGATCAGCCGCTCCACGTCGGGCAGGAACCCGAGGTCGAGCATCTCGTCGGCCTCGTCGAGCACCAGCACCTTGACGTGGCTCAGATCGAGCGCCCGCCGGTTGACCAGGTCGAGCAGCCGGCCCGGCGTACCCACGACCACGTCGACACCCGCCTTGAGGGTGTCGAGCTGGGTGTCGTAACCGACGCCGCCGTACACCGTGAGCACCCGGGTGCCGCGATCCGTGCTGGCGACCGACAGGTCGTTGGACACCTGGAGCGCCAGCTCCCGCGTCGGCGCCACGACCAGGGCCTGCGGCTTGTCCGGCGCGGCGAGGTCTTCGTAGTCCCGGTCGTGCGGGGCGACCGTGCGCTGCAGGACGGGAATGCCGAACGCGAGCGTCTTGCCGGTACCGGTGCGGGCCTGGCCGATGAGGTCGGTGCCCATCAGGGCCACCGACAGCGTCATCTCCTGGATCGGGAAGGGCGTGGTGATGCCGACACGCTCGAGGGCGTCGGCGATCTCGGGGAGAACCCCGAGCTCTCTGAAGGTGGTCAGGATCTTGCCTGTTCTCTCTACGTCTTGGACGACCGTCGCGATGCTCCCGCTCGGTCTCGAGCGTCCGGCACGCAGCGTCGGTACCACCCCAGTCTATCGGTAGGGTGCGGTTATGACTGAATCGCCGCACGAGACGGCCGCGTCGACGGCCTCCGGGGCGGCCGCGCGACCCGTCCCGGTCGCCTTCCAGGACCCGATGTACCTCGCGGCCGTGGTCGACCTGCTCGGCGCGATCGCGTACGGCGAGATGTCGGCGTTCGAGCGGCTCGCGGAGGACGCGAAGATGGCGCCCGGCCTCGCGGACAAGGCCGAGCTGGCGAAGATGGCGTCCACCGAGTTCGGCCACTTCGAGCGGCTGCGGGACCGGCTCACCGAGCTCGGTGCCACGCCCTACGACGCGATGGACCCCTTCGTGAAGCCGTTCGAGGCCTTCCATGCGCGTACGGCGCCCGCCGACTGGCTCGAGGGGCTGGTGAAGGCCTACGTGGGGGACGGGCTGTCGGCCGACTTCTACCGGGAGATCGCGGCGTTCCTGGACGCGGACACCCGGACGTTGATCGTCGACAGCCTGGAGGACGCGGGCCAGTCCGCGTTCGTGGTCGACCGGGTGCGGCGGGCCATCGCCGCGGAGCCGCGCCTGGGGGGCCGGCTGGCGCTGTGGGGCCGCCGGCTGATGGGGGAGGCGCTGTCGCAGGCGCAGCGGGTCGCCGCGGAGCGGGACGCGCTCTCGGCCCTGCTGTCCGGTGGCGTCGACCGGCCGGGCATGGACCTGGCCGCGATCAGCAGGCTGTTCACCCGGCTGGCCGAGAACCACTCGAAGCGGATGGACGCGCTCGGTCTCGACGCCTGAGGCTGCCCGGCCCGACAACGCACGAGGTGCCCCACCTCGCGCGGTGCGGCACCTCGTGCGTGTGCGGTCGTGGGTCCGGGGACGCCGTACGGCCGCTCGTCAGGAGCGGAAGCCCACCTGCCCGACCGTCGGGGAGCCGATCTCGACGTAGGCGAGCTTGGCCGTCGGCACCAGGACCTTGCGTCCCTTGCTGTCGCTGAGCGCGAGCAGCCCGTTGTCGGCGCCGAGCGCCTCGGCCACCGTCTTCTCGACCTCGTCGCTGGACTGCTCGGTCTCGAGCACCAGCTCGCGGCTGGCGTTCTGCACGCCGATCTTGACCTCCATCGGAGGACCTCCTTGCTCGTGGGGATTCGTCAGGGCTGTTCGTCGGTGCGGGGGAAGCCGCGGATGCCCCGCCAGGCCAGGCTGGCGATCAGGGTGGCCGCGTCCTGCTGGACGATGCCACCGTCCGCGTCCAGCCAGAACCGCGCACTCACCTGGGCCATTCCCACCAGGGAGACGGCGAGCAGCCGCGACTGCTCGTCGGGCAGTCCGGTGTCCTCGTGGATGACCTTGGCGATCTCCTCCGCGCACTCGTGGGTCACCCGGTCCACCCGCGCCCGTACGGCGTCCTCGTTGGTGAGGTCCGACTCGAAGACGAGGCGGAACGCACCGTGCGCGTTGGCGACGTAGTCGTAGAAGACCTGCATCGTCGCGGCCACCCGCTGCTTGTTGTCCTCGGTGGAGGCCAACGCCTCCCGGCACGCGTCGATGATCGTGTCGCAGGACTGGTCGAGCAGCGCGAGGTAGAGCTCGAGCTTGCCGGGGAAGTGCTGGTAGAGCACCGGCTTGGACACGCCGGCCCGCTCGGCGATGTCGTCCATGGCGGCGGCGTGGTAGCCCTGCGCGACGAACACCTCCAGAGCGGAGTCGAGGAGCTGCGCCCGCCGTGCGTTGCGGGGCATCCGCCCGCCGCGCGGCTTCTGGTCGTGCACCGTGGTCACTAGGTTCGCCTCTCCCTGCGGTTCGCTCCCCGAATCCTACTCCGGGGTAATGGCGGCGTCGGCTCGGGCGCGTCCGGGACGACCCGGGCGGGTCCGGACTAGTCACGTATTGCACCGAAATGGCCCGAACGGGTCCTTGCCGGAATGTCCGATCTGGCTGGAATATCAGCATTAGTGGACTGAGGGGAATTCTGTCCACCGGGGTTTGGCCGGGGGGCCACCACCGCGTTCCACCCGTTCCGGGGCCGGGCGACGCGGCGAACCCTCCGCACTCACCCCAGGGGACCGCGTGGGGGCTCATGCGGTCTCGCAGATTCGACGTGGGGTCGATGCGCTCTCCGGGGCGCCCTAGTAGGGGTGGGTTCAGTTGAACAGGATCTTCAGCTTTTCGCGTACCCGGATGTTCCGGACGCGGGCGGCCGCGACGTTCGCCGCGGCCGGCGCGCTGGTGATGTCCGGCGGTCTCGTCGTGATGAACGCGTCGCAGGCGGCAGCCGACCCCACCCAGGTCTGGGTGTGCAAGTTCGTTGCTCAGCCGGACGAGCAGGCGAACGCCGCGCACATCGAGCATGTCAACCCCAGCTCGTTGGGCAAGGGGTTCACGGCCGAGTACCTCGACAACAGCCAGTTCCCCTTCGCCTTTGCCGACAAGCAGGGCAAGTCGGTCGCCATCCAGTGGGTGACGAATGAGTCGAGCGAGCCCGCCCTGTCCTCGTGTCCGGGCGAACAGCAGATCACCGGCACCGTCTACTCCGAGGGAGCGCCGGACTGTGACGCGATGACGGTCGAGCAGTTCTCGCAGCCGTGGACGCAGGAGTGGGTGTTCACGCCGGGCTCGGACGGTGGTTCGTGGGCGCTGGGGGAGAAGGTGTTCGGGACGCAGGGGAGCACGGGGACCCGTGTCGCGACGGCGGAGGAGTGTCCGTCGCAGCAGGTGGTGGACGCGTGCGACAACCTGACGGGCGACCAGCCGGTCGGCTTCGAGTGTGTGAAGCAGGCCCTGAGCGGGTCCGTGGAGTCGGAGGGTGCGCCGGACTGTGACGCGATGACGGTCGAGCAGTTCTCGCAGCCGTGGACGCAGGAGTGGGTGTTCACGCCGGGTGAGGACGGTGGGTCGTGGTCGTTGGGCGAGAAGGTGTTCGACAGCAAGGTGAGCACCGGGACGCGTCCGGCGCGCCGAGGAGTGCCCCGGCGACGGGGGCGGGGTCGTGCCGCCACCCGGGGGCGAGTCGACCTCGGTGTCCCCGCTCTACCCGACGGTGACCCCGGCGACCTGCAAGGAGCCGGGATCGCTCGACACCCCGGTTCAGCCCGCGGGGGTGCTGGTGACGCAGACCGGTGCGGCCCCGGGTGAGGTGACCTTCACCTTCAGCCCGGCAGCGGGTTACGTCTTCCCGGCCGGCACCAACACCTCGGTCACGCTGACCGTGGCGGCGCAGAAGACCGGCCGGCTGTGCGGGGAGGTCCTCGGCACCGAGACGGCCAAGCCGGAGCCGACCCAGCACACCAAGCCCAGCCACCAGTCCACCGGCACGTCTCGCCCGCCGACGGTGCTCGGCACCGAGGCGGTCGCCGTCCCGACCGCGGTGGACGCCGGCCTGGCGACCATGCCGGGCAACGCGCTCGGCGCGGGCGGCGACGGGCGGCTGGCGCAGCTGCTGCTCGGCGGCGGCCTGCTCCTGCTGATCGCGGGCGGGTGGCTCGAGCTCGGAATACGCTCACGTGGTGGGCACGAGTTCTGACCGGACGGCCGGGCGCGGCGACCACCCCGGGTGGCTCGCCGCGCTCGGTCTCGTCCTGGCCGGGGTCACCGTGTGCCTTCCCTGGGTGGCCACCGAGCTGGCCGGGCGCCTGCAGCATCCGCAGCCGGACCCGACATCGCAGGCCACGGTCGGGCAACCGCTGCCGCCGTTCGTGGTCGAGCCCGGCGTGCGGCTGCGGGAGGCGGCCGCGAGCGCACCCCCGGCCGCGGCTCCGGCAGCCGGCATCCCCACGCGTCTGGTCGTGCCGGCGCTGCACGTGAACGCGCCGGTGGTGCCCATCGCGGCTCCGAACGGGGTGCTGCTGCCGCCGTCGAACCCGCAGATGCTGGGCTGGTGGAAGGACGGGGCGGTGCCGGGCGCGGCGACCGGCGGTGCTTTGATCACCGGCCACACCGTGCACACCGGGGGCGGGGCGTTCGACGACCTGGAGACCCTGAGACCCGGCGACCCGGTGCGGGTCGAGACCGCCAAGGGGTCGATCTCCTACGTGGTCTCGGGCGTCACGATCTACCGGAAGTCCACCCTGGCGCGCGACGCCCAGCGGGTCTTCAGCCAGTCCGTGCCCGGCCGCCTGGTGCTGGTCACCTGCGAGGACTGGAACGGTTCGGTGTACCTCTCGAACGCGGTCGTCTTCGCCGACCGCGCCTGAGCCTGGACCCACGGTTCTCCTCCTGCTGCGCGGCACCGTCCGGGCACGGCCGGCTGCGTCTGCCGACGCTCGAGAGGCGACCGGTACCCCCGGCTCCCGGGGGGGCCACAGTCGTACACGTGCGCAGTCATGGCCCCCGACCGGCCCGGCGGAGGGGCCACAGGTGCGCACGTGCGCACCTGTGGCCGACCCAGCCGATCGACCCAGCCGGCCGACCCAGCCGGCCGACCGAGCCGGCCGACCGAGCCGGTCGACCCCGCCGGTCGACCCCGCCGGTCGGTCGGGCCATCGCATCCGTCCGGTGACACTCGTGCCGGCGACCATCGGTGGATCCAGGTCGAGTACTAGTCCCACAAAACGGACCTGCTACCCGAAAAGCCCATATCTACAAGGGTTTTTGCCGCCGAATGACCCGAAAGTGTCTTGGCGTTATGCCCCGAGCGGGAGCAATGTCTACCTGAACGACCAGGTCGGACATTCCATGCCAGACCTGGAGGGGCAAGGCCGGGGGGCCGATCGCTCATCCGTTTCTCGGGCCGGGGCGGCGGCGCGGCCCGCGCGGGCCTTCGGACGGGGTTGCGGCCGTGGGGGCACGCCACAACCTCTGATCAGGCGGGGGCAGCTCACGCTCACCTAGGGGTGGCTTCACGTGCACAGAAGATCGAGAGTGCCGCGTTCCCGGATGTTCCGGACGCGCGCGGCCGCAGCGCTGGCCGGGGTCGGCGCACTACTGACGGCGTCGGGGCTCGTCGTGCTCAACGCACCCGCCGCCAACGCAACGGCGGACGTGCCGCTCTGCCACGCGACGGACGCGGACACCAACCCGTACACGTACCAGTCGGTCGACGCCAGCTCGACCGACTACCAGGGGCACCTGAGCCACCGCAACGACCCTCAGCAGGTGTGGAAGAAGGGCACCTGGTGGAACGGCGCCTGGCACCCGGCGGGCTCGAAGAAGCCCGACCTGATCAACGTGCTCGACGGCCCCGTCGACGAGGTCCTGTGCAACCTGCCGGGCACCCACGAGCTGGAGGTCACCCCGAGCGTCACCTGGACCGAACCCACCTGCGCCAACGACGGTACGGCGGACTGGGCCGGTGCCGACACCGACAAGGTCGCCTACCAGCTGACGGCCGGGGCGGTCGGGCCCGGGAACGAGGTCACGGTGACGGCGACGCCCAAGCCGGGCTACGTCTTCCCCCACCAGGCCGACCCGACGTTCACCCACACGTTCACGAGCTTCGAACCCGAAGGCTGCAGCACGCGGGTGACCGCCGTGGGCCCGACCGTCGTGCAGTCGAGCGAGTGCGGTGTCCAGGGCACGTACACGATCCCGTCCACGACCGGGGTCCGGTACCTGCTGGACGGGAAGCAGGTGGCGGCAGGCGCCCACCAGGGTCCCGCCTCGGGCACCATCACCGCGGAGGTGGCCGACGACACCTACGTGCTGGCCAACCCGGAGTTCAGCTACCAGCTGGACGTGCCGGCGGCTGCGCAGTGCCCGCCCGAGGTCCCCCGCGTGACCGCGGTGGCACCCCAGGTGAACCCGTCGACCCAGTGCGGCAGCGAGGGCAGCTACGTGATCCCCGCGACCGACGGTGTGCAGTACTACCTCGACGGTGCGCCCGTCGCAGCCGGTAGCCATGCCGGCCCGGCGTCCGGGACCATCACTGCCGCTGCCGTGGGAGACCACGTCCTCACCAACCCCGGGTTCAGCTTCGCGTTGGACCTGGCCGCGGCCGTGGACTGCCCGGTCCCCCCGACGGTGGTGACGCCGGCCGCTCCGCAGTTCACGAACCCGACGTGCACCGACCAGGGGGCGGCCACCAGCTTCGCGGACACGGACGCGGTGGACTACACCCAGACCGGGCTGGTCGCGCCCGGTGAGACGGTCACCGTGACGGCGGCGCCGAAGCCCGGACACGTGTTCCCAGCCGGCTTCGACGCGACGTGGTCGCACACCTTCCCGACCATCGCGTCGCTGCAGTGTGGTGAGGTGCTGGGCACGGAGACGGCGGTGCCGAGGCCGACCAAGCACACCCACGCGCCGCGGCCGCACCAGCAGCCGACGGTGCTGGGCACGGAGGCGGTGGCACCGACCGCGGTCGATGCCGGGCTGGCGAGCTGGCCGCGCGCCTCCGCGCCGCAGCCGTCCGGCAGCACGCTGCTCGGGCAGGCGCTGGTCGGCGGGGGGCTGCTGCTGCTGGCAGCGGGCGGATCGCTCGGGTTCGGACGCCGCAGGCGCGGAGCCCACGCCGCCTGATGCGCCAGCGGTGGGCGCGGCGACCACCTCGGGGCAGCTCGCCGCGCCCGTCGGCACGGGCGGGGTCCACATGACGGACGGCCCGTCCGGGACCGGGGCGCTCGGGGAACATGGAGGGGTCTCCACGTGTTGACACAGGAGTCCCAGCCCCGAGACGTCTGAGGAGAGCTCGTGTCCCTTCCCCCGTTGGTCGAACCGGCTGCGGAGCTGACCACTGACGAGGTCCGCCGGTACAGCCGGCACCTGATCATCCCCGACGTCGGCATGACCGGCCAGAAACGACTGAAGAACGCCAGGGTCCTGGTGATCGGCGCCGGCGGGCTCGGCAGCCCCGCGCTGCTCTACCTGGCCGCGGCCGGGGTGGGCACGCTGGGTATCGCGGAGTTCGACGAGGTCGACGAGTCGAACCTCCAGCGGCAGATCATCCACGGGCAGAGCGACGTCGGGAAGCCCAAGGCGGTCTCCGCGAAGGAGTCGATCGCCGAGGTCAACCCGCTGGTCGACGTGGTCGTCCACAACGAGCGGCTGGACAACGACAACGTGCTCGGCATCTTCGAGCAGTACGACCTGATCGTCGACGGCACGGACAACTTCGCGACCCGCTACATGGTCAACGACGCGGCGTACTTCCTGAAGAAGCCGTACGTGTGGGGCTCGATCTACCGCTTCGACGGGCAGGCGTCGGTGTTCTGGCCGACCTTGGACGAGTTCGGTGGCGACGCGGACTCGAGCGTCGCCGAGGCTCCGTGCTACCGGTGCCTCTACCCGGAACCGCCCCCGCCGGGGATGGTCCCCTCGTGCGCCGAGGGTGGGGTGCTCGGCGTGCTCTGCGCCAGCATCGGCTCCATCCAGGTCAACGAGGCGATCAAGCTGCTGACCGGCATCGGCGACCCGCTGGTCGGCCGGCTGATGATCTACGACGCCCTCGAGATGGAGTACCGCAAGCTCAAGGTCCGCAAGGACCCGAACTGCGCGCTGTGCGGGGACAACCCGACCGTCACCGAGCTGATCGACTACGACACGTTCTGCGGCGCCATCTCCACCGAGGCGGCCGACGCCGCGGCGGATGCCACGATCTCGGTCGCCACTCTCGAGCAGTGGCTCAAGGAACGGGAGAACGGCGAGCGCGACTTCGTGCTCGTGGACGTGCGCGAGCCCAACGAGTACGAGATCAACAAGATCCCCGGCTCGGTGCTGATCCCCAAGGGCGACTTCCTCAACGGCAGCGCCATCGAGCAGCTGCCCCAGGACAAGCCCGTCGTCCTGCACTGCAAGTCCGGGGTGCGGTCCGCGGAGGCGCTCGCGGTCGTCAAGGGCGCCGGCTTCGGTGACGCCGTGCACGTCGGCGGCGGCATCGTGGCCTGGGTCAACCAGATCGACCCGTCGCAGCCGTCGTACTGACGCCACCACCCGAGAAGAGGCCCGGTCACCCGAGCGGTGACCGGGCCTTTTCATGTCTTCGTCACCGATAGGCCAACAGATGAGGAAGGTCCCGTTCGTGGGGGACTGACGGCTCTGTGCCACCTGTCCCCGGGGGCGAATCCTGACGGTGGGGGAGTGCCTCGACTGGACCACGGGATGTGACGCAGCGGCGCGCATCTCCACACACGACGGGGGCAGCACGAGCTGGGCGAGGGGTGACTTCGATGACCAGCATGTTCGCATGGCATCGCTCCAGGGGGGTCCGGGTCAGGACCGCGGCAGCGTTGGCGGCCGCCGGTGCCCTGGCGATGTCTTCGGGTCTGGTGCTGCTGGCGCCGGCGAGCAGCGCGCACGGGGACCAGGCGTTGCCGCAGGGCTACTACTTCTGTCACGCGCTCGGGAGCGGCGGGTACAACTCTCCGTCCGCGTCGAGTCCCGGGGTGGTGTTCGGGCACTACGGTTCGTCGCACCAGGACGGGCGCGACGTCATCCCGCCGTTCGTCCACGAGGGCCAGACGTACGCGCAGAACTGGGACACGGCCGGTCGGGCGATCTGGCGCAACGGCTGCGCGGTGCCGCCGCCCCCGACCGACCAGTGCCAGGACCTGCCGGGCAACCAGCCCGAGGGGTTCCCGTGCACCAAGCAGGAGGTCACCGGCGCGGACTCCTCCGAAGGGGAGCCGAGCTGCGACACCTTCACCGTGGACCTGCTCTCCACGCCCTGGACCCAGCAGTGGGTGTTCACGCCCGACGAGAACGGCGGTTCCTGGGCGCTGGGCGCCAAGCAGTACGGCGACACCGTGACGACCGGCACCCGGGCGGCCACGGCACTCGAGTGCCCCGCACCGTCACCACCGCCGCCACCGCCACCGCCACCGCCACCGTCCTCGCCGTCCTCGTCGGCCGCGGTCGACCTCTGCGACAACCTCGCCGGTGACCAGGCCGTGGTTCCCGAGGGGTTCGAGGCAACCGGTGACGGCCAGTGCGCCGGGGTGCTCGGCACCGAGACGGTGCGACCGACCCCGACCCCGACCCCGACCCCGGCCCCGGCGTCGGCCCCGGCGTCGACCCCGACGTCGACACTGGTCCCGACCGAGCACGCCCAGCCCGTCCGGCCGCACGAGGAACCGACCGTGCTCGGCGCCGAAGCGGTGGCTCCGACCGCCGTGGAGGCCGGCCTCGCGACCTGGCCGACCGAGGCGCCCGAACCACCTGGACCCCGGCTGGGGACGGGCCTGGTCGGCACCGGCCTGCTGCTGCTGACCGCGGCGGGGCGGCTCGGGGCGACCCGGCGGACGAGGGGCGCCCACGAGGGCTGAGCCTCGGGTCCGCGGAGGGCCCCCGGTCCACCGACCGGGGGCCCTTCCCTGCCCGTTGACCGACGCGCGGACCCTCAGCCGTCGACCCGCCACCGTCCCGCCGTGACCTCAGCACCGCAGCGTCGTTGTGCTCCATGACACAGCCACACCTGGGAAGGAACCCCCATGCAGGTATCTCGGGCCCGAGCCCTTGCCTCGGTCGCGTTCGGCGCCGTGCTGGCCGCCACCGGCGTCGGAGCAGCAACCGCGCCGGCGCGGGCCGCCGCGCCGGCCACGAGCGCCGCGACCGCGGACTACGCTCCCGCCGCCACCGCCACGATCCACCCCGGCACGATGATGTACACCGAGGGTGCCCAGTGCACCGCGAACTTCGTCTACACCGACGGGGCGGGCAGCACCTACGTCGGCTACGCCGCGCACTGCGCCGGCACCGGTTCCGCCACCGACACCAACGGGTGCCAGGCCGCCTCCCTGCCGCTCGGCACCAAGGTCACCTTCGCCGAGGGCGGCAACCTGGCCTCGGAGGGTACGACGGTGGGCACCGGCACCCTGGCCTACAGCAGCTGGCTGACCATGCAGAAGAACGGCGAGCAGGACGTCAACACCTGCGCCTACAACGACCTCGCCCTGGTCAAGGTGGACCCGGCCGACGTCGGCAAGGTCAACCCGTCCGTGCCGTTCTGGGGCGGCCCGGTGGGCATCGACACCGCCGGCACTGCGGCCGGGGACACGGTGTACTCCTACGGCAACTCCAGCCTGCGGGCCGGCATCTCGCAGCTGTCGCCGAAGCAGGGCACCAGCCTCGGCGACTCCGCGGCCGACGGCGGCTGGTCGCACCCTGTCTACACCGTCACCCCCGGCATCCCGGGCGACTCCGGCAGTGGCTTCCTGGACGCCGACGGCAAGGCGCTCGGCGTGCTCTCCACGCTGGCGATCGCGCCCCTGCCCGGATCCAACAACATCGGCGACCTGGGCAAGGAGCTCGCCTACGCGCAGGCGGACTCCGGGATCAGCGGGCTGGCCCTGGTGCCCGGCACCGAGCCGTTCTCCCCGCTTCTCTGACCGGCGGGACCGCACCACCACGCAACACCACGCAGCACGATCCGGGGCCGGTGCCGCAGCAGCGGGCCGGCCCCGGCTCTCGCCCGGGGGAGCCGCTCCCGCGGCGCTCGACACTTCGTGACCCGACCGAGACCCCGCCGCGCTGGGTTCAGCCGTTAGGCTCCCGGCGTGGCGGGGAACGGGCAGGGGACACGCGTGCCTGAGGCCGTCGCGGTCCCGGTGCTGGTGACCCTGGTGATGCTGGTCCTGGTCTGGGCCGCGACCGCCGGGCCGGTCGACGTGATCGGACCGTCCACGGTGCGCGTGACGCACCGCCACGCCACGCCGTCCCCGTCGGCGTCGCCGAGCTCGGGCCAGGCGTCCGACCCGCTGCGCGGGCAGCGGCGGCCGAAGACCCACGCCCTGGCGTGGGTCGGAGACCTGATCGCCTGGTCGTTGCTCCTGGCCCTCGCGGCCGGAGTCCTGCTCGGCCTCGCCTGGCTGTGGCGGCACCGGTGGCGCCCGCCACCCAAGCCCGCCACCATCGACGTGGAGGCGCTGCCGGACGTCGCGGAGCTCACCGAGGCGCTCGGCCGGGACGCTGCCGCCCGCCTCGCGAGCCTGCAGCAGGGCGACGCCCGCAACGGCATCGTGCGGTGCTGGCTGCGCCTGGAGGAGGTGATCGCCGAGGCCGGACTGCCCCGCGACCCCGCCGAGACGTCGTCGGAGTTCACCGTGCGGGTGCTGCACGTCCTGGACCTGGACCCGCACGCGATCGGCACCCTGGCCGGGCTCTACCGTGAGGCGCGGTTCTCCGAGCACACCCTCGACGAGGCCGCGCGTACGACGGCCCGCAGCATGGTGCAGCAGCTGCACGAGGACCTGGAACGTCTCACCGGCGGCCACCTCGACATCCCGGGGCCGCGATGAGCCCCGAGGCGCACCAGTGGTGGGGCCGGGCCGGGCTGGCGTTCCTGGTGTGGTTCGGCGTCTGCGGCGTGGCCGCCCTGTTCGGCGCCCACCCGTCCTACGGCCTGGTCGCCCTGGTGGTGGCCGCGGCCGCCGGGGTATTGCTGCTGGTCCTGGACACCTCCGCCCGGATCTACCCGGCGACCTGGCGGCTCCCGGACACCGACCCGGTCCGGCCGCCGGGCGAGGACCCGCGGCTGACGCTGCTGCACCGTGCCGTCACCGCGCACCTGGTGGCCCACGAGGTCGGCGGCCAGCTGCACGACCACCTGATGACGGTCGTGGACCAGCGCCTGGTCGGCCGGCACGGCGTGAGCAGGCGCGCCGACCCGGAGCGCGCGGACGCCCTGATGGGACCCGCGCTGGCCCGCTTCGCGGCCGCGACCGACCCCTACCCCCGGCTCACCGCCGAGCAGATCGACGTACTCATCGACCGAATCGAGGAACTGTGACCGAGCTCGACCTTCCCGAGGTGTGCAAGCGGGCCGCGGCCGTGCTCGACGAGGTGGAGCGTGCCGTGGTCGGCAAGCGACACGCACTGACGCTCGTGCTCTCGGCGATCCTGGCCGGCGGCCACGTGCTGATCGAGGACTTCCCGGGGCTCGGCAAGACGCTGGCCGCGCGCTCGTTCGCGCAGACCCTCGGGCTGCAGTTCACCCGTGCCCAGTTCACGCCGGACCTGCTGCCCGCGGACCTCACCGGCTCGTTCATCTACGACCAGAAGCGCTCGGAGTTCGAGTTCCGCCCCGGCCCGCTGTTCACCGGCCTGCTGCTCGCCGACGAGATCAACCGGACCCCGCCCAAGACCCAGTCGGCACTGCTCGAGGCGATGCAGGAGCGGCAGATCACCGTGGAGGGCCAGACCTTCCCGCTGGCGGCGCCGTTCCACGTGCTCGCCACCTCGAACCCGGTGGAGTACGAGGGCACCTACCCGCTGCCCGAGGCCCAGCTGGACCGGTTCCTGATGCGCGTCGGGTTCGGCTACCCCACCGGGGACCAGGAGTGGGACGTGCTGCAGCGCCGGCTCGAGCGGCAGCGCGAGGAGCAGAACCTGGAGCCGGTCACCGACGCGGCCGGCCTGCGGGAGATGCAGGCAGCCGTGGAGACGGTGGCGGTCGAGGAGAGCGTCGGCCGGTACTGCGTCGCGCTGGCGGTCGAGACCCGCCGGCACCCGCACGTGCTGATGGGCTCCTCGCCGCGCGGGGCGCTGGCGCTGATGCTGACCGCCCGGGCGTTCGCGGTGGTCGCGGGGCGGGACTACGTGGTCCCCGAGGACGTGAAGGCGGTGGCGCCCGCCGTCCTCGCGCACCGGGTGACGGTCAAGCCGGAGCTCTGGATGAGCGAGGTCAGCGGCGACACCGTGGTGCGCAGCGTGCTGGCCCAGGTCGAGACCCCCTCGGCCCGGACCCGGTCCGCCTACGAGCCGCCCGAGGACCCGGCGCGGTGACCGCGGTGCGCCACGGGTGGCTGCCCACGCACAGCCTGCTGCGCGCCGCGCTGGTCTCGGCGGCCGCGGCGCTGGCCGGGCTGCTGCTCGGCCGGCCGGACGCGCTGGTGCTGGTCGCCCCGCTGCTCGTGCACGCGGCGCTGGCGGCGGTACGGCGTCCCGGCACGGCGCCCGACGTGCGCAGCGCGCTGCTGCACGGGTCGGTGCGCGAGGGCGAGGCGACCCTGGCTCGCACCCGGCTCCGGGGCGTGGCGGAGGCGGAGCACGCCGTGGTGGCCCTCGCGCCGCACCGCTGGACCGCGTTCGACCCGCCGACGGGGGTCGCCGCGGCCGGCGTGCGTGAGCCGCGCACGGACCTGACCCTCGACGTCACGGTGAGCAGCCTGCGCTGGGGCACCCGCCCGGCCGGCGACGGCGTGGCCGCCGCGACCAGCCGCTGGGCCGGCTACCGGTGGGGGCCGGCCCGGTTCTCCCCGGCGACGTTGACCACGCTGCCGCTGCCCGGCCGGTTCGACTCCACCGCCCCGGCGCCGCACCCGATCGGGGTGGTCGGCACCAACCCGGCGCGGCGGCCGGGTGAGGGCAGCGAGCTCGCCAGCATCCGCCCGTTCACCCGCGGTGACCGGCTGCGGCGCGTGCAGTGGCGGGTGTCGCTGCGGACCGGCACCCTGCACGTGACCAGCACCATCGCCGAGGAGGACAGCAGCGTGCTGCTGCTGCTCGACAGCGGCATCGAGATCGGCAGCAGCGAGGGGCTGCGGGGCGCGCCGAGCAGCCTCGACGTCGCGGTCCGGGCGGCCGGGGCGGTCGCCGAGCACTACCTGCACAAGGGCGACCGGGTGGGTCTGCGGGTGCTCGGGTCGACCCGCCACAACGCCGTGCCGGCCGGCGCCGGCCGACGCCACCTGCGCCGCGTCCTGGACACGCTGGCGCGGGTGGTCCCGGGGGAGAACACCGACTTCGACCCGCGCCTGACCCGGCTGCACGTGCCGGCCGGCGCGGTGGTGCTGGTGTTCTCGCCGATGCTGTCGGAGCGGGCCGTCGCGGCGACCACCACGCTGGCCCGCCGGGGGCTCAGTGTGGTGGTCGTGGACTGCCTGCCCGAGGACGTGGGCTTCGCCGACGACCCGCGGCGGCAGCTGGCCTGGCGGCTGCGCCGGCTCGAGCGCGAGGACCTGCTGGGCCGGGTCAACCGGGTCGGGATCCCGGTGGTGGCCTGGCGCGGCCCGGGCACCCTGGACGAGGTGCTGCGCGGGCTCGGTCGGCGCGCCGCCCTGCCGACGCTGGTGCGCCGATGAGCGTCGGCAACCAGACCACCGCGCTGCTCGACGACCTGAGCCGGCTCAGCCGCCAGCAGTGGCTGCTGCGCGCCGTGCCGCTGCCCGCGACGGTGGCGTTCCTGGTGCTGGTGTCGGCGGCCGGCGCGAGCTTCCGGGTGCCGGCGGCCGTGGCGGCGGTGCTGCTCGGCGTGCTGGTCACGGTGGTTCCCGACTCGGGTGCGGCGCTGGGCCTGCTGGCGGTGCTCGTCGGGCTCTGGCTGCTCGCGGTTCCCGAGCAGGTCGACGGCTGGACGCTGCTCGCGGGCCTGGACCTGCTGGTGCTGCACCTCGCGGTGACCCTCGCGTCGTACGGCCCGCCGTCCACCACGCTCGAGCCGGCGATGCTGGGCACCTGGGCCCGTCGTGCGCTGCTGCTCGCCTGCGTGGGCGCCGTCACCTGGCTGGTCGCGCGGCTGGCCGCCGGCGCCGGGGCCGGGCCGACCGGCTGGACGATGGCCGTCGGCCTGGCCACGCTGCTTGCCTGGACCGGGTACCTGAGCGTCCGGCTAGCCGGCGGGCCGTCTGAGTAGGGGCCGCCTGAGTAGGGGCCGCCAGGGTAGAGCCGCCTGAGTAGGGTCGTCGGCGTGGAGCGCGAGGAGTACGTCGAGGCGGTGCTGTCCCTGGTCGAGCGGATCCCGCCCGGCCGGGTGACCACCTACGGTGCGCTCGCCGAGGCGGTCGGGGTCGGGGGCCCGCGCCAGGTCGGCCGGGTGATGTCGACGTACGGCGGCCCGGTGCCGTGGTGGCGGGTGGTGCACGCGGACGGGACCCCGCCGGTCTGCCACGACGGGGAGGCCGCCCGGGAGCAGCTGGCGGAGGGGACGCCGGTGCGGCCCTCGGGGCGGGTCGACATGGCACAGGCGATGTGGTGGCCCGAGCCGGAGGGAGTGTCGGCGTCGCCTGGTGAGATGCCCTCGTGACGTCGTACCGCCTGGAACTGCCCTCGCACGCACCCGCCGAGGGTCCCGAGCTCGACCCGTTCCAGCGCTCGGTCGTGGACCACGGGGCCGGGCCGCTGCTGGTGCTCGCCGGCCCGGGCACCGGCAAGACCACCACCCTGGTCGAGGCGATCGTGGACCGCATCGAGCGCCGCGACGTCGCCCCCGAGTCGGTGCTGGCGCTGACCTTCAGCCGCAAGGCCGCCGAGCAGCTGCGCGACCGGGTGACCGCCCGCCTCGGGCGCACGATGGCGACCGGCCTCAGCTCGACCTTCCACTCCTTCGCCTACGGGCTGATCCGGGCGCACTCGCCGGCGGAGCTGTACGCCGAGCCGCTGCGGCTGCTGTCCGCGCCGGAGCAGGACGTCGTGCTGCAGCGGCTGCTGACCCACGAGGCGGAGTCCGTGCGCTGGCCCCGGGGGATGCACCAGGCGGTGGGCACCCGCGGGTTCGCCCGGGAGGTGCAGACGGTGCTCGCCCGGGCCCGGGAGAAGGGCCTGGACCCCGGGGCGCTCGCGGAGCTCGGCGCCCGCAACGAGCAGCCCGCCTGGGTCGCGGCCGGCCGGTTCATGGCGCAGTACCTCGACGTGCTCGACAGCGAGAGCGCCATCGACTACCCCGAGCTGCTGCACCGGGCGGTGGCCCTGGCGGAGCGGCCCGACGTCCGGGCGGCCCTCCGCCGGCAGTACTCCTGGGTCTTCGTGGACGAGTACCAGGACACCGACCTGAGCCAGGTGCGGCTGCTGCAGGCGCTGGCGGGCGACGGCCGCAACCTGGTCGCGGTGGGCGACCCCGACCAGTCGATCTACGCGTTCCGGGGCGCCGAGGTGCGCGGGATCCTCGACTTCCCCGACGTCTTCCGCACCGCCGCGGGCGACCGGGCCGGGACCGTGGCGCTGCGGGTCACCCGACGGTTCGGGGTGCGGCTGCTGGCCGCCTCGCAGGCGGTCTCCGCGGCGATCCCGGCGAAGGGGGCGATCGACCCCGAGCTGTTCCGCGCGTTCCGCAGCCCGGCACCCGCCGACCCTCCCTTCGGTGAGGGCCGGGTGGAGGTGTGCACCTTCGACACCGCGCGCGCCGAGACCGAGCACGTCGCCGACCGGCTCCGCCGGGCCCACCTCGAGGACGGCATCCCGTGGTCCGAGATGGCGGTGCTGGTCCGCTCCGGCCGGGGGTCGATCCCGTCGCTGCGGCGCAGCCTCGGCGCGGCGGGGGTCCCGGTCGAGGTGGCCAGCGACGACACCCCGCTGGTCCTCGAGCCGGCCGTGACGGTCCTGCTCGACGCGGTGCGAGCGGTCGTGAACCTCGCGGTCGGCGACGACGAGCAGGTCGCCCTCGGCTCGGACAGGGTCGAGGCGATGCTGGCCTCGCCGCTGGCCGCGCTCGACGCCACCGAGGTGCGCTCGCTGGCCCGGCACCTGCGTGCCCGGGAGAAGCTCGCCGCGGCGGAGGCCGAGCGCTCGCCGCGCGGCTCGCCCGAGCTGCTCCGGGAGGCGCTGCTGAGCCCCGACGCCCTGGCCGGCGTGCCGGGCCGCCCGGCGGCCAAGCTGGTCCGGCTCGCCCGGCTGCTGCGCGAGACCCGGGCCCTGCTGGACGGCGGCGGCACCGCCGAGGAGCTGCTGTGGCACCTCTGGCAGGGCACGACGTGGCCGGACCGGCTGCGCCGCGCGGTCGAGGACGGCGGACCGGCGGCCCGCCACGCGCACCGCGACCTCGACGCGATCTGCGCGCTGTTCGAGGTCGCCGCCCGGGCCGAGGAGCAACGCGGGCACACCAGCGTCGTGAACTTCCTCGAGGCGCTCCGGGCGCAGCAGATCCCCGCGGACACGCTCGCCGAGCAGGGCGTCCGCGGCGACGCCGTACGCCTGCTGACCGCGCACCGGTCCAAGGGCCTGGAGTGGCGGCTCGTGGTCGTCGCCTCGGTGCAGGACGGCGGGTGGCCGGACCTGCGCCGCCGGACGTCGCTGCTCGCGCCGGAGCGGATCGGGCCCGGGCAGGTGCTGCCCCCGGTGGCCACCCAGGCGCTGCTGGCGGAGGAGCGCCGGTTGTTCTACGTCGCCTGCACCCGGGCCCGTGAGCGGCTGCTCGTCACCGCGGTCGAGTCGCCGGAGGACGACGGCGACCAGCCGTCCCGGTTCCTCGACGAGCTCGCGGTGGAGCGCCAGCACCTGCAGGGCCGGCCGAGCCGGCCGCTCTCGCTGGCGGGCCTGGTCGCCGAGCTCCGGCGCACGGTGGCCGACCCGGCGTGCTCCGGCGCCCTGCGGGACGCCGCCGCCCGGCGGCTCGCGGTGCTGGCCACGGCGACCGAGCGGGAGCAGCCGCTGGTGCCCCTGGCGGATCCCGGCCAGTGGTGGGGCGTGCGTGCGCGCAGCCTGTCCGACCGGCCGGTGCGCGACGCGGGAGCCCCGGTCACGCTGTCGGCGAGCGCGCTGGAGTCGATCCTCGCCTGCCCGGCGAAGTGGTTCCTGGAGCGGGAGGCCGGCGGGGAGCGTGCGGCCAGCGCGTCGCAGGGGTTCGGCCTCGTCGTGCACGCGCTCGCCGACCGGGTCGGGAAGGGTGAGCTGGCCGGGGTCGAGGAGCTGATGGAGCACGTCGACCGGGTCTGGGGGCAGATCGTGTTCCGCACCCCCTGGTCCGGCGCCAAGGAGCGGGCCGAGGTGCAGGCCGCGTTGACGCGGTTCGTCGACTGGCACCGCCGCCCGGGGGCCCGCACCGTGATCGGCACCGAGCGGCGGCTGTCGGTCGAGGTGACCCTGCCCGACGGACAGCAGGTCCGGCTCTACGGCTTCGCCGACCGGCTGGAGCTGGACGAGGAGGGCCGGGTGGTCGTGATCGACCTGAAGACCGGGAAGTACCCGCCCCCCGACAAGGACCTGCCGGACCACGCGCAACTCGGGCTCTACCAGCACGCGGTGGCGCACGGGGCCGTCGACGACCTGCTGCCCGAGGAGCACCGGCCGGGACGGCCGGGGGGAGCGGAGCTGGTGCAGCTGCGCAAGGAGAGCCGCGGCGCGGTCAAGGTGCAGCCGCAGCAGCCGCAGCCGGCCGACGAGGACGGGCACACGACGGTGGAGAGGCAGCTGATGGAGGCGGTCGCGGTGGTGCGGTCCGAGTCGTTCCCGGCGCAGGCCGGCAAGCACTGCGAGCACTGCTCGTTCACCGCGATCTGCCCCGTCAAGGGTGCCGGGACGGTGCTGTCGTGAGCGGTGCGTTCCGGCCACGCCCGGTCGACTCGCCCGAGGCGCTGCGCGACCTGATGAAGGCCGAGTTCACGTTCAGCGACCAGCAGTTCGCGGTGGTGTCCGCGCCGCTCGAGCCGCACGTGGTCATCGCCGGTGCCGGGTCGGGCAAGACCACGGTGATGGCCGCCCGCGTGGTCTGGCTGGTCGCCACCGGTCGGGTCCGGCCCGACCAGGTGCTCGGCCTGACCTTCACCACCAAGGCAGCGCACGAGCTCGCGGTCCGGATCCGCGGCGGCCTGCGTGACGCCGGCATCCTGCCCGAGCCGGGACCGCGCGCCCGCGTCCCGGAACCCTGGGCGGCCGACGAGACCGACGAGCCGGAGGAGCCGACCGTCGCGACCTACAACGCCTACGCCGCCGGGCTGCTCACCGAGCACGGCCTGCGGATCGGCCACGAGCCCGACACGCGGGTGGTCGCGGACGCCTCGCGCTACCAGCTCGCCGCGCGCGCGATCGCCCGGCACGCCGGCCACGTCGAGCACCTGTCCGACCACCCCGGCACGGTGATCAACTACCTGCTCGCCCTCGACGGGGGGATGGCCGAGCACCTGCTCTCGCCCGCCGAGGTCCGCGCGTTCCAGGCCGCGCTGCGTCCCCGGGTCGAGGAGGCCCGGGCGGCGGAGCACCTGAAGACCAAGATCGCGGAGGTCGCCAAGGTGCTGCACACCTTCGACCGGCGCGAGGAGCTGCTCGGGCTGGTCGAGGACTACCGCCGCCTCAAGGCCGACCTCGGTCTGATGGACTTCTCCGACCAGATCGAGCTCGGGGCCCGGCTGGCCACCGAGCGTCCCGAGGTGGGCGCCGCCGAGCGCGCGAAGTACCGCATCGTGCTGCTCGACGAGTACCAGGACACCTCGGTGGCCCAGGCCCGGATGCTGTCCCGGCTGTTCTCCGGCGGCGAGGAGGCGTCCGGGCGGGGGCACGCGGTCACCGCGGTCGGCGACCCCAACCAGGCGATCTACGGGTGGCGCGGCGCCTCGGTCTCCAACATCCTCGGCTTCGGCGTCGACTTCCCGACCGCGGCCGGGTCGACCGAGGTCCCGGCCTACGCCCTCACCGTCAACCGGCGCTCGGACCACCGGATCCTGACCACCGCGAACCGGCTGGCCCGCCCGCTCTACGAGCAGTTCCCCCAGGTGCGCCCGCTCGAGGCCAAGCCCGGCGCCGACCCCGGCACGGTCCGGGTGGCCGTGCACCCCACCTACGCCGACGAGCTGTCCTGGCTGGCGGAGCAGGTGGCCGACGCGCACGCGACGATGACCGAGCCGCGGTGGTCGGAGATCGGCGTGCTCACGCGCGACAACGGCACCGCTGCGGACGTCTTCGACGCGCTCACCTCCGCGGAGATCCCCGTCGAGATCGTCGGCCTGCAGGGGCTGCTGCGGCTGCCCGAGGTCGCCGAGGTGGTGGCCACGCTGACCCTGCTGCACGACCTGACCGCCAACGCGGAGCTGCTCACCCTGCTGACCGGCCCGCGCTGGGCGATCGGCCCCCGGGACCTCGCGCTGCTGGGCAGGCGCGCCCGGCAGCTGGCCGGGTCCGCGGGTGCCGGCGGCCGCGACGCCGCGCGCACCGTCGAGGAGGAGCTGGCCGCTGCGGTCGAGGGTGCCGACCCGACCGAGGTGGTCTCCCTCGGCGACGCGCTCGACGACCCGGGGGACACGCCCGAGCTCGGCTACTCCGACCAGGCGCGCGAGCGGTTCGCGTTGCTGGGTGCCGAGCTGCGGCTGCTGCGCAGGCACGCGGGGGAGCCGCTGCTCGACCTGGTCCGGCGGATCATCGACACCACCGGGATCGACGTGGAGCTCGCCTCCTCGGTGAGCCCGGCGGCCGCCGCCCGACGCGACAACCTGGACCTGTTCGTGAAGGCCGTCGCGGAGTTCCAGGCCGTCGACGGCGACGTCTCGCTGCCGGCCCTGCTGGCCTACCTGCAGGCCGAGGACGACTTCGGCAACGGCCTCGACGTGGCCACCCCGACCGAGGCCGACTCGGTCAAGCTGCTCACCGTGCACCGCGCCAAGGGCCTGGAGTGGGACGCGGTGTTCCTGGTGGGGGTGGCTGCGGAGAAGTTCCCCACCGCGCAGTCGCGCACGAAGTGGACCGCCGGGCCGGGGGTGCTGCCCTATCCGCTGCGCGGGGACGCCCGCGACCTGCCCGGGCTGTCCGGCTTCGGCGCCGCGGAGCTCCGGGCCTTCGCCACGGACAGCAAGTCCCACGAGGCGCAGGAGGAGCTCCGCCTCGGGTACGTCGCCCTCACCCGGGCCCGGCACCTGCTGGTGGTCTCGTCGTACTGCTGGACCGCGGCCCGGAAAGGTCCGCTCGGTCCCTCGCCCTACCAGCTCACGGTGCGGGAGGCGCTGGAGGAGTGGGGTGAGAAGCCCGAGCTGTGGCAGGACCGGCCGGGCAAGGGCGAGGTCAACCCGCTGATCGCGGCCGCCGAGAGGCGGCCCTGGCCGGTCGAGGCGGGCTCCGAGGAGGTGCTGCGCCGGCGGTCCGCGGCCGCCCGCGTGCGCGCCGAGATCGCCCGGTTGGCCCCCCGAGCCGAGCCGGACGCCGAGCGGGGCGCCGAGCCGGACGCCGACCCGGACGCCGAGCGGGACGCCGAGCGGGACGGCGGGCCGGACGGCGGGGCCACGGCGGTGACGGCCGACCCCGCGCTGTCCGAGGAGGAGGGCCTGCTGGTCGAGGAGTGGGACGCTGAGCTGCAGCGGCTGCTCGCCGAGGCCCGCCTGGAGCGCGCGAGCGAGGTCGAGGTGCCGCTGCCGTCGAGCCTGTCGGCGACGTCGCTGGCGCGGCTGCGCGACGACCCGGGCCGGCTCGCGGCCGAGCTGGCCCGGCCGATGCCCCGCCGGCCCTCGCCGTCGGCGCGGTTCGGCACCCGGTTCCACGCCTGGGTGGAGGCCCGCTTCGGGCAGCAGCAGCTGGTCGAACCCGACGACCTGCCCGGGCGGGTGGACGCCGGGATCGATGACGACACCGACCTGCAGGAGCTGATCGAGAAGTTCGAGGCCGGGGCCTTCGCCGAGCGCAGCCCGGTCGCCGTCGAGCCGCCGTTCGCGCTGGTGCTCGCCGGCCAGGTGGTGCGCGGGCGCATCGACGCGGTCTACGCCGAGCAGGTCGACGGGCGGGACGGCTACCTGGTCGTGGACTGGAAGACCAACCGCGCGCCGAGCGCGGACCCGCTGCAGCTGGCCGTCTACCGGGTCGCCTGGGCCGAGCTCGCCGGGGTGCCGGTGGAGCGGGTCCGGGCCGCGTTCTACTACGTGCGCACCGGCGAGCTGGTGGTCCACGACGACCTGGGGGACCGGGCCGAGCTGGAGCGGCTGGTGTCGGCCGGCTGACGGCGCGCGCCGGCCGGTCACGCGCTGTCCCTGGGGCCCCTTCGGGCTATTGCCCCGGTTGCGTCCGCGGGGGATGGTCGCAGGGTGACCGGAAGGAGCGGACCGATGCGGCAGCCGAGCGTGCCCCTGACGCAGACCGCGACGACCGAGCCGGCTGCCCGGCAGGAGCAGGACGCCGCCGCGCCGGCGGTGGGTCACACCCACGACCGGTCCTGCTACTGGGACCTGCGCGTGTGCCGGTGGGTGTGCGCCACCGAGGCCGGGACCGAGCCGGCCTGACGACGGCGGGCGGGCCGGACGACCCGGCTGATCGCCAGGAGAGCGGCGAGCGAGGCGGCTCCGCCGAGGACCGCGCTGGTCGGACCCGAGGTGGCCGAGGCGACCAGCCCGGCCCGGAAGTTCCCCACCTGGGGTCCCGAGACGCCGACGAGGTAGTCCAGGGCGCCGACCCGCCCCCGCAGGTGGTCCGGGGTCGCCCGCTGCACGATGCTCGAGCGCGTGACCACGCTGATGGTGTCGGCGGCACCAGCGACGGCGAGCAGGGCCAGCGCCGTCCAGAGCGTGCGGGTGAGGCCGAAGCCGAGGAGCGCCGCCGCCCACACCGACGCCGACACCAGCATCAGCCGCACCTGGCTGGGGCTCGCCGTGGCCCGGCCCGACAACGCACCGGCGAGGATGCCGCCGAGCCCGATCGCCGGTGCGAACAGCCCCAGGGTGACCGCGGAGCCGCCGTAGACCTGGTCGTTCACGACCGGGAACAGCGCCACCGGCATCGCCAGGGTCGTCGCGGCGAGGTCGGTGAGGAACGCAGTCAGCAGCACCGGGGTCGTCGCGACGAGGCGTAGCGCACCGCGCAGCCCCCGCAGGTCGGGGGCCCCGACCTGCCCGAGTGGTCGGAGCACGGGCAGCCTCGCCACACCGACGATCGCCGCCAGGAACGTCGCGGCGTCGACCACGAAGCAGATGGAGACGCCCCACAGCGCGGTCACCAGCCCCGCGACCATCGGTCCGACCAGCAGGCTGAGCTGGTCGGTCAACCGGGTCAGCGCCAGGCCGGCGCCGAGGCGGGACGCGGGAAGCAGCCGTGCCGTGAACGACCGGTTGGCCGGCGCCCCGGCCGCGCCGCAGCCGGCCAGCACCGCCACCAGCAGGTACAGCACCACCACGGAGCCCCGCCCGGTGGCGACCACGACGGCCAGCAGCGTGGCGGAGACGAGCTGTCCCAGCCGGGTGCGGAGGACCAGGGTGCGCCGGTCACCCCGGTCGGCGAGCGCGCCGCCGACCAGCGCCGCGAGCACCGTCGGCACGAGCTGGGCGACCGCGACCCCGCCCACCAGGACGGCCCGGTGCGTCGTGGACCAGACATAGAAGAGCAGGGCGTAGGAGGTGAACTGGCTGCCGACCACGGACAGTGCCGAGCCCAGCCACCAGGCACGGAAGGTCGGGCTCTCCACCAGCGGGCGGACGTCGACCAGCAGGGTGCGGGCGGTCACCGCTCGTCGCCGGTGGGCAGGTCCAGGTGCGCGAGCAGCCGCTCCGAGAACGGCTGACGCTCCAGCGCCGCCGCGAGGTCGCCCGCGATCCGCGACGGGGGACAGGGCAGCTCCTCCTCGAGGTCCCGGAGGGCCGCCTCGGTCGCGTCCCACTCGGCGCGCAGCACCGGGACCACCTCGCGCCCGCGCCGGGTGAGGCTCACCAGCCGGCTGCGCGCGTCCGGACCGGTCGCGGACTCGACCAGGCCGGCCTTGCGCATCTGGCCGACCGACTGGCTCATCGCGGAGTGCGTCACCCCGCACTCGTCGGCCAGCCGGCGGATCGTCATCGGCCCGGCCAGGTCGAGGAACATCAGCGCCATGCTGAACCGCGGCCGCACGCCCTCGACGCCGAGCGCGGCGTACGCGTCCTCGATGCCGCGGTCCAGCTCCCGCAGCACCGCGAACAACGGACGCCACAGGCTGGGCAGCTGCTCCCGCAGACCGGTGCTCTCGCTCATCCGGCAAATATAACAGCGCTTACATATGTGCCGCGACCCCGCCGACCTGCACCCGGTCGACCGCACCGGCCCCGGCCCGCCTGACTGCCGCGGACCCGCGGCCCGACTGCACGTCCGGAGGGCCCCGTCGGGCGGCCGGTCCCGCCGCTCAGCCGGCGCCGAGCGTCGCCTCCAGGGCGACCTCCACCATGTCGGTGAAGGTCTGCTCGCGCTCCCGGGCGGTGGTCTCCTCGCCGGTGACGACGTGGTCCGAGACGGTGCAGATCGTCAGCGCCCGCCGTCGGTACTGCGCCGCGAGCGTGTAGAGCGCGCTGGCCTCCATCTCCACCGCCAGCACCCCGTAGTCGACCATCCGCCGGGTGAGCTCGGGACGCGGGCTGTAGAACGAGTCGCTGGACAGCACCAGCCCGACCCGGGTGCGGCCCGCCAGGTCCCGGGCGTTCGCCGCGTCGTGCGCGGCGCGCAGCAGCCCGAAGTCCGCGACGGGGGCGTAGTCCAGCCCCTCGAACCGGATCCGGTTCATCGAGGAGTCCGTGCAGGCCCCGCTGGCCAGAACCAGGTCCCGCAGCTTCAGGTCCTCGGTCAGCGCCCCGCAGGAGCCCACCCGGACGATCGCGCGGGCGCCGTACTCGCGGAAGAGCTCGTTGGCGTAGATGGACAGCGAGGGTTGGCCCATCCCGGAGCCCTGCACCGAGACCCGCTCGCCCCGGAAGCGGCCGGTGAACCCGAGCATGCCGCGCACCTGCGAGTAGCAGGTGGCGTCCTCGAGGTACGTCTCGGCGATCCACTTCGCGCGCAGCGGGTCTCCGGGCATCAGGACGTACGGCGCGATCTGGCCCGGCTCGGCGGCGATGTGGATGCTCATGGGCAGGGATCCTAGGCGGCCCGTAGGGTCGGACCCGTGAGTGAGCACGACTTCCCCGCACCCGGCTCGGTCGACATCGCGCTGTCGCAGCGCACCCATGAGCGGGTGGGTGAGCGTCGCACCGACGAGGCCTGGCTCGCCGAGGCCTGGGCCGACCCGGGCACCCGGGTGCTGCCGCTCGGCGGCACCCGGTTCCCGCTCGGCGAGGACCGCACCGCGCTCGGGTGGGCGAGGCCGGGAGAGGTCGGTGACGGCAGCCGGCTGTTCCTCGGTGTGCGCGAGGGCACCGCCTACTTCGCGGTGCTGCTCGACGACGAGGCCGCGCAGGAGGACTGGACCACGCTGCGCGGGGCGCTGCAGTCACTCGACCCCCGCGACGCGGGCCTGGTGGTGCACGCCGTGGGGCTCGCGGAGTGGCTGCGCGGCCACCGGTTCTGCCCGCGGTGCGGGGGCCGCCTGGCCGTCACGCAGGCGGGGCACGTGCTGACCTGCGGGTCGTGCGGGCGCCAACAGTTCCCCCGGACCGACCCGGCGGTGATCATGCTGGTCACCGACGGCACCCGGGCGCTGCTCGGCCGGCAGCCGAGCTGGCCTCCGGGGCGGTACTCCACGCTCGCCGGCTTCGTCGAGCCGGGGGAGAGCCTCGAGGACGCCGTACGCCGGGAGGTGGCCGAGGAGGTCGGGGTGACCATCGGCGAGGTGCGCTACTTCGGCAACCAGCCGTGGCCGCTGCCGGCTTCGCTGATGGTGGGGTTCTTCGCCCGCGCCGAGAGCACCGAGATCGCGGTCGACGCCGACGAGATCGAGGCGGCGCGCTGGTTCACCCGCGAGCAGCTGCGCGACGAGGCCGAGGCCGGCACCCTGGAGCTGCCCGGCGGGATCTCGATCTCCCGCTCGCTGGTGGAGGCGTGGTACGGCGGGCCGCTGCCCGGGCAGTGGGGACGGCCGCACCGTCCGGGGCGCTGACCGCGGCCCCGGCGAGCGGTGGCCGGACGCTCAGTTCAGCGAGGCGAGCTTGTCCTTGACCTGGGCCACCGACGGGTTGGTCTGCGCGGACCCGTCGGAGTAGACGAGGGTGGGCACGGTCTGGTTGCCGCCGTTGACCTGCTCGACGATGAACGCGGCCTCCGGCTCCCGCTCGATGTCGACGACCTCGTAGCCGATCCCCTCGCGGTCCAGCTGGCGGCGCAGCCGGTGGCAGTAGCCGCACCAGGGGGTGGAGTACATGGTCACCGTCGGGGTCACCGGAGACATTCGTGTCCTTCCTCGCGTCTACGCTGGGTGGCGCGGGCCGATCGGCCCGGGAGCGCCTAGTTTCAGCAACCAACGACCCGAGGAGTTTGTTCCCCTATGACCGCGCCGGGCGGATCCGCCGACCAGCTGCTCGACGCCCTCGACCCCGAGCAGCGGCAGGTGGCGCTCGCGCTGCAGGGCCCGGTCCGGGTGCTGGCGGGCGCGGGCACCGGCAAGACCCGGGCGGTCACCCACCGGATCGCCTACGGCGTCGCCACCGGGGTCTACAACCCGACGGAGGTGCTCGCGGTCACCTTCACCACCCGCGCGGCGGGCGAGATGCGCGGCCGGCTCCGGGCGCTGGGGGCCGGCGGGGTGCAGGCCCGCACCTTCCACTCCGCGGCGCTGCGGCAGGCTCGCTTCTTCTGGCCCAAGGTGTACGGCGGTGAGCTCCCGGTGCTCACCGAGTCGAAGCTGTCGCTGATGGGCAACGCCGCCCGTCGCAACCGGGTGGAGACCGACCAGGCCACGCTGCGCGACCTGGCCGCGGAGGTGGAGTGGGCCAAGGTCAGCAACGTCCGTCCCGACGACTACGCCGACGTCGCCGCTGCCCGCGGGCGGTCGGTCGGCAACCACGATGCCGCGACGGTGGCCCGGGTCTTCGCCACCTACGAGGACGTCAAGCGGGACCAGGGCCGGATGGACATGGAGGACGTGCTGCTGTGCGCGGCCGCGCTGCTCGCCGAGGACGAGCGGGTGGCCGCCCAGGTGCGCCGGCAGTACCGCTGGTTCGTGGTCGACGAGTTCCAGGACGTCAGCCCCATCCAGGCCGCCCTGCTGGACCTGTGGCTCGGCGGCCGCGACGACCTGTGCGTCGTCGGCGACCCGGCGCAGACGATCTACTCGTTCGCCGGGGCCAGCGCCGGCTACCTCACCGACTTCCCCAAGCGGCACGCCAACACCACCTCGGTCGAGCTGGTCCGCAACTACCGCTCCACCCCGCAGGTGATCGGGACCGCCAACCGGCTGCTGGCCGGCACCCCCAGCGCCGGCGTCCAGCTGCGCTCGCAGCGGGAGGCCGGCCCCGAGGTGGGCTACGCCGAGCACCCCGACGAGGTCGCGGAGGCCGAGCAGGTGGCCGCCGACATCCTCGCCCTTACCCGCGCCGGCACCGCGCCCCGCGAGATCGCCGTGCTGTTCCGGACCAACGCGCAGTCCGAGGCGTTCGAGGAGGCGCTCGCGGCCCGGGGCGTGCCCTACGTGGTCCGCGGCGCCGCCCGGTTCTTCGACCGTCCCGAGGTGCGGCAGGCGGTGACCCTGCTGCGCGGCAACGCCCGCGGCGGCGAGGGCTCCGGCGAGGGTGTGGTCGCGGACGTGCGCGCGGTGCTGACCGGGATGGGGTGGACCGAGGCCGCGCCCACCGGGCGCGGCAACGTCCGCGACCGGTGGGAGTCGCTGCAGGCGATCGTCTCGCAGGCGGTCGACTTCGCCACCGCCCGCCCGGACGCCGGGCTGGGGGAGCTCGTCGACGAGCTCGACCGGCGCGCCGCCGAGCAGCACGCACCGGTGGCCGAGGGCGTCACCCTCGCCACCCTGCACGCCGCCAAGGGACTGGAGTGGGACGCGGTCTTCCTGGTCGGCGTGCACGAGGGGACGATGCCGATCGTGTACGCCGACGGCCCCGCCGCGGTCGAGGAGGAACGCCGGCTCCTCTACGTCGGGATGACCCGCGCCCGGCTGCGGCTCGCGGTGTCCTGGTCGCTGGCGCGCACGCCGGGTGCGCGGTCCTCCCGCAAACCGTCGCGGTTCCTCACCGGGCTGCGGCCCCGGGTCCAGTCCGACCAGCCCGCCCCGGCGCGAGCCGGGTCCGCCCGCTCGAGGAAGGGCGTCGCACACTGCCGGGTGTGCGCCAAGCCGCTGTCGTCGACCCGGGAGCGCAAGGTGGGCCGGTGCGACGACTGTCCCGCGTCGTACGACGAGGAGCTGTTCGAGCGGCTGCGCGAGTGGCGGGTGGAGCGCGCCACCGAGGAGAAGGTGCCGGCGTACGTGGTGTTCACCGACCTCACCCTGCAGGCGATCGCCGAGGCGAAGCCGACCGATCCCGCGGCGCTGCTGCGGATCAACGGGATCGGCCAGTCCAAGCTGACCAAGTACGGCGACGAGGTGCTGGCCCTGGTCGCGGACGCCTGACGGCCGTGCCGGCGTAGCCCGTCCGGGTCATTGTTTGATGCGCGGAAAAAATTCTCGGGAAACACCCAAAAAATGGTTTGCCGCTTACAGGCCGGGGGTTGTACGTTTCTTCCACCCGCAACAAACTGCGCGCACACGGCCCTGACAAAGCCGGCGCACGACGACTCGAAGGAGGTGCTCCAAGTGATCAAGTTCAACACCATCGCCCTTGACCAGCAGGCTGGCTTCGGCATGCCCATGTCCGGACGCGTTCGCGTGAGCGCCTTCCCGACCGCTGTCGACGCCACCCCTGTGTGCGGCTACCGCCACATCACGGCCGACGCCGTCCTCAAGGGCGCATTCCCGGGTACCTCCGCCTGGAGTCCACCGATCTAGAGTGCCATCTCTGCATCGGCAGCCTCCAGGCCGCGGAACCCGAAACCCGGGATCCGCGGTCTTTTTGTTTCCCCTCCCGGCCCACCGGCCGGGGCCACGAGAACAGGTCACAAGGAGGTGACAGATGAGTATCAGCGTCCTCGACACGTACGCGGTCACCGCGGGCGAGGTCGACGAGGAGCAGCTGCCGTGCCGCAGAGAGGACCCGGAGCTGTTCTTCGCCGAGACACCCGCGGACGTCGAGCTGGCCAAGGCGATGTGCCTGACCTGCCCGGTCCGCCGCGAGTGTCTGGCAGGAGCGCTCGAACGCCGCGAACCCTGGGGGGTCTGGGGCGGCGAGCTGTTCCTGCAAGGCGTGGTGATCCCGCGCAAGCGTCCGCGCGGGCGTCCGCGCAAGAACGAGGTGGCCGCCTGACCGACGGTCACCCGCAGCACCCGCGTCAGCACCACGAGCAGAACCCACCGAGAAACCCATCCCGAGAGAGCAGACAACGATGTCTCACCTGACCGAGACCCTGGTACGGACCGAGCTGTCCGCGCGCCTGGGGGAGGCCGAGCGGCTTCGCCGCGGCCACTACCTCGCCGTCGCCCGTCGCAAGTCGCGCCGGGCCGAGCGAGCAGCCCTCCAGGCCCGTCTGGTGCTCGCCCGATCGCTGTGACCCGGGCACAGCACGACGAAGAGTAGGAAGCCAACTCACCATGAACGACTTCACGAACCGGAGCAACAAGATGAACCTCATGTACGAAGATCTGGCGCGCGCACAGATGGCCGCGCGCCTGGGAGAGGCGCAGACCCTGAGGCGTGGGCAGCAGCTCGTCCTCGCGCGTCGGCTCTCCCGCCGCGCCGAGCGTGCCGCCCTTCAGGCGCGACTCGCGCTCGCCCGCACGCTCTGAGCAGGCGGGCCCCCCTGGTCCACGAGGCTCGTCGCCGTCAGGGGGGACCGCGGGTTCACGAGACGTGATCCTTTCCGGGGCCGGGTCCCGGCCAGCCGCCGCGCTGGCCGGGACCCGGCCCCGTTGGCGTGCGTAGGCTGGGCCGCATGGCTGCCACGTGTGACTTCTGCGGTGTGACGGACCCCGGCGAGGAGGTCCCGCTGACCTGGACGACCGCCGTCGAGAACGGCCGCTCCCGGGTGTTCTGCGAACGCTGCTCGCGTGAGCACCTGCGCGCCATCGAGTCGCGCCTGGACAGCGAGTGGTGGTGACCGGCTCAGTCGCCGGCGAACCCGGGCAGCGACTCCTCCAGGATCGCCCGGAAGGGCAGCTCCGCCTCGAGCTGGCAGAGCACCCCGATCGCGCCCACCCAGACCCGGTGGATCAGCAGGTACGCCGGCGGCAGGTTCAGGCGTAGCGCCACGGTCGAGCCGGGCCGGCGCATGTCCTGGACCCGCTGGAACTGCTCGCGCATCCACTCCCGCGAGAACGTGAACGTCTCGTCGGCCGCCGGCTCGATGAACGGCCCGAGGTAGGAGCGCAGCTCCTCGGGCGTGACCGTGATGTTCGGCCGGACGAACCCCTCGGCCCGCAGGTTGGTGAGCACGTCGGCGTAGTCGTCGTACAGGGCGATCCGCAGCAGGGTGCCGATCGCGCGGGGCAGGTTGTGCTCGGGGAGCCGGGCGACGGCACCGAAGTCGACCACGCCGAGCCGGCCCAGCGAGCCGTCCGGCCCAGGCATGACCCGGAAGTTGCCGGGGTGCGGGTCGGCGTGCAGCATGCCCACCCGGATCGGGCCCTGGAACAGGAACCGGACGTACAGGCTGCCGTAGTGGTCGCGTTCCTCCTGGCTGCCCTCGGCGATCAGCCGGGCCAGCGAGGCCTGGCTGTCCACCCACTCGGTGACCAGCACCTTGCCGGTGTGCGCGACCACGGCCGGGACCACGAACTCCGGGTCCTCGCGGAACTCCGCGGCGAACGCCTTCTGCGCGTCCGCCTCGAGCTCGTAGTCCAGCTCCTCGGCGACCCGGTCCTGCAGCTCCTGCACCAGCGGACGGATCTCGATACCCGGGACCAGGCTGCCGAAGGTGCGGGCCAGCCGGCCGAGCTGGCGGAGGTCGGCCATCAGCGCCTCGCCGGCCCCCGGGTACTGGATCTTCACCGCGACCGGGCGCCCGTCGGCCCAGTGACCGCGGTGCACCTGGCCGATGGAGGCGGCGGCGGCCGGGTTGTCGTCGAAGTCGACCAGGTGCTTGCGCCAGCCGCCGCCGAGCTCCTTGGCGAGCACGCTGTGCACGGTCGCGGCCGACATCGGCGGCGCGGAGTCCTGCAGCCGGGTGAGCTGGTCGCGGTAGGGCGCGGCGATCTCCTCCGGCAGCGCCGACTCGAGGATCGAGAGCGCCTGGCCCATCTTCATGGCGCCGCCCTTGAGGTCCCCGAGCGTCTTGAACAGCTGCTCGGCGGTCCGCTGCTGCACCTCGGTGAGGACCACGTCCGCGGGGGCGCCGCCGAGCCGCTTGCCCATGCCCACCGCGGTCCGGCCGGCGAAGCCGAAGGGCAGCGCGGCCAGGCGCGCGGTGCGCGCCACGGCCCGGCGAGGGAGCTCGGTCACCACCCCATTGTGGCGGAACGGTCCATACCGGGGAGCGGAACCCCTAGGTCCAGGCGCAGCCGCACTCCGGGTGCCGGTGCCAGGTGTGCGTCTCCAGGGCGGCCAGGTCCGGGTCCAGGGTCAGGGTCGCGGACCAGCTCGACGGGCGCCGGCCGTCGACGTAGGTCGCGAGGTCCCGGGCCGCCCAGGCGACCGCCAGCGCGGCGAGCAGCGGGTCCATCGGTTCCGGGGCGCCGTCGGCGCGGTCCCGGCTGCTGGCCGCGGCGTACTGGCGGACCAGCAGCGGCCACGCCGGGTCCGCGTCCGCGTGGTGCGCGTCCACGCAGCGCAGGCAGGCGGTGCGCCCGGGCACCACGAACGGTCCGACCCGGGCCCGGCCCTCGGCCATCCGGACCACCAGGTGCGGCGTCCCGGTGCGGGTCCACGCGTCGAGCAGCTCCCGGTCCGGCTCGCCGACGCCGACCAGCGCGCCGACCGTGGTGGGCCGGGCCCGTGACGAGGTCGAGCGCAGCCGCAGCCCGGAGGTGGTGAGCAGGTCCGCCAGCCGGGTCCGCAGCGTGGACCCGACCGGGTGGCCGAAGCCGGCGACCGCGACCCGGCCGGCGGCCCGGGCGCGCATCACCGCCGGCAGCGTGTCCCCCGACCGGCGGGAGAGGGCGGCCGCGCCGTGCCGGGGGAGCGGTGCGTCGAGGCCGGGCAGCAGCGGCAGCAGCGCCCGCTCGTCGACGAGCTGGCCGAGGTCGTCGAGCAGGTCGAGGGTGCCCGGCGCCGGGTCGCTGCCCCGCTCCGAGCCGTCCAGCCGGGCGAGGGCGGCCCGGACCTCCGCGGTGTCCGGCAGGACCAGCGCCTCGCGGGGGTCGAGGCCGACCTGGACCTGGCCGTCGCCCCGGGTGAGCACATGGGTGCCGGGTCGCAGCAGGGGTCGCATGCCGGCAGCCTGCCGCAGCGCCGGCCGGCGCGCGAACGGTTGTCCACAGCCCCGCCGGGGCCGGAAGCCGCGGCGGCCGGGAACCCAACAGCGGCCGGGAACCCGCGGCCGGAAACACAGCAGCGGGATCCCCCGACCGGGGATCCCGCTGCTGAAGACGTCGGCAGGTGCGGTTCAGGCCTTGCCGAGGATGCGGTTCAGGTTGGTGCCGCAGACCGGGCAGACGGCCTTGGCCATCCGGGTGCCCTTGTCGTTGACCTTGACCTCGCCATCGGCCTGGCGCTTCTCCTTGCACTTCACGCAGTAGAACTCACCGCTCCAGGTCTCCGCCATGACGGCCTCCTTGTGTTCAATCTTCGAAACTGGTCGTCGGCGGGGGTCGTGAGCCGCTATCACCAACGGGGCCCGCCGTGGCCGCCGTCCGGGCGACCGCCTCGCACACTACGTCAGGAGCGGGGGAGACACACGCAGGCGCAAGGCGAATCGCAGGGGTTTCACGCTCAGCAGCCGCGATCTTTGTCTGATTTGCCGCTTTTGTCGCATCGGCCGGTGCTCGGGGTGCGATTGATGTCTCACCGCGCTCACAACCCCGGCCCGCGTCGGTAGTCTCCCGCGCATGAGCGAACCCTCCCGCTACCCGCACCTGAGCCTGGACCGGCGCCCCGACGGGGTCGCCGTCCTGACCCTCGACAACCCCGGCCAGCGCAACGCCATGTCGGACGAGATGACCGCCTCCTGGGTGGCCGCGATCGACGCGCTCGCCGGCGACCGGGACCTGCGGGCGGTGGTGGTGACCGGCGCCGGCACCGCGTTCTGCTCGGGCGGCAACACCGGCTGGATCGCCAGTGAGCCGGACGCCTCGGTGGACCAGCTGCGGACCCGGATGATCGCCTTCTACCGGGCCTGGTTGTCGATCCGGCGGCTCGAGGTGCCCACGGTGGCCGCGGTCAACGGGCCGGCGATCGGTGCCGGGCTCTGCCTGGCGCTGGCCTGCGACCTGCGCTACGCCGCAGTCGGTGCCAGGCTCGGCGCCCCGTTCGTCCGGCTGGGCATGCACGCCGGGATGGCGGCGACCTACCTGCTGCCCAACGTGGTGGGCGAGGCGCACGCCCGCGACCTGCTGCTCACCGGGCGGACCGTGGACGCCGACGAGGCGCTCCGGCTGGGCCTGGTCTCCCGGGTGCTGCCGGCGGAGGGGTTCCTCGACGGGGTGCTCGACGTGGCGACCGGGATCGCCGCGACCGCACCCGTCGCCAGCCGGCTGACCACCGTCGCGCTGCGCGACGGCGGACACGCGGACTTCGAGACGGCGGTCCAGTGGGAGGCGCTGGCGCAGCCGCTGACCCTGGCCACCGCGGACCTGCAGGAGGGCATCGCCGCGGCGCGGGAGAAGCGCGCCCCCAGGTTCACCGGGAGCTGACCGTTTCGGGCGGAACATGAGGAGGCCCCCGGTGCGGTCGGGAGCGCCCCTCGCCTTCCCCTTGCGAACGCCGCCCCGATGCGACCGAGGGCCTCATCTGGCGCCCAACCTAGGGGCGGGGGGCACCACGGTCAACGCGCGCTCGTCCACCCCTGTGGATAACCCTGTGTACGACGTGTGGATCGCGCTGCCCCGGCTGTGGAACACGCTGGGGAAACCGTGTATGCACCTGTGGGGGACACGCCCGGATCTGGCCCGCCGCCACGGCCCTGACCAGCGGGTATGGTCCGCGGTACGTTGTGGATGAAAAAATTCCGGACCACCACGGGGACCACGTGAACGCTGACCGGTACGACCCCGTCGGCGTGCTGCGCCGGATCGCGTTCCTCCTCGAGCGCCGGCTCGCGGACAGCTACCGGATCAAGGCCTACCGGGGCGCCGCGGCCACGCTGCTCCCGCTCGACCCGGGCGAGGTCCGGTCCCGGGCGGAGCGGGGCACCCTGCGCGAGCTGCCCGGGATCGGGGCCAAGACCGCCGCCATCGTGGTGGACTGCCTCGCCGGCCGGGAGCCGGCGTACCTTGCCGAGCTCGAGCGGACCGCGGGCCCGCTGGTGGAGGGCGGCGAGCGGCTGCGCGGCGCGCTCCGCGGGGACCTGCACAGCCACTCCGACTGGTCCGACGGCGGCTCACCGCTCGAGGAGATGGCGGTCACCGCCGTCGAGCTCGGCCACGACTACCTGGTGCTCTCCGACCACTCGCCGCGGCTGACCGTCGCCAACGGGCTGTCGGCGGCCCGGCTGACCGAGCAGCTGGCCGTGGTGGACGCGGTGAACGAGCACCTGGACGGGGGCTTCCGGCTGCTCAAGGGCATCGAGGTCGACATCCTCGAGGACGGCGGACTGGACCAGACCGAGGAGATGCTCGGCCGGCTCGACGTCGTGGTCGCGTCCGTGCACTCCAAGCTGCGGATGGACGGCGCGGCGATGACCCGCCGGATGGTCGCCGCGGTGCGGCAGCCGCGCAGCAACGTGCTCGGGCACTGCACCGGCCGCCTGGTGACGGGAGGCCGCGGCACCCGCCCGCCCAGCGCCTTCGACGCCGCGGCGGTCTTCGCCGCCTGCGCGGAGCACGCCGTGGCCGTCGAGATCAACTCCCGGCCGGAGCGCAGCGACCCTCCCGACGACCTGGTGGCGGTGGCCCTGGAGGCCGGCTGCCTGTTCGCGATCGACAGCGACGCCCACGCGCCCGGCCAGCTCGACTTCCTCGGCTACGGCTGCGCGCGGGCCGAGCAGCTGGGCGTGCCGGCCGAACGGGTGGTGAACACCTGGCCGCTCGACCGCCTGCTGGAGTGGGCCAGCGGGTAACGTGCGTCCATGGCCACCAGACCCGCCCCCGTCGTCGAGGTACGACGGTCCCGCCGGCGTCGGCGCACGGTCGCGGCCTACCGGGAGGACGACAAGGTCGTCGTGCTGATCCCGGCACGGCTGTCGCGGGCGGAGGAGCAGGAGTGGGTCGCGACGATGCTCAAGCGGCTGGAGAAGTCCGAGCAGCGTCGTCGGCCCAGTGACGCGAGCCTGCTGCGGCGCGCCCGCGAGCTCAGCACCCGGCACCTCGACGGGCAGGCCCGTCCCGAGGTGGTGCGGTGGGTGGACAACCAGAACAGCCGCTGGGGGTCGTGCACGCCCAGCGACCGGTCGATCCGGCTCTCCACCCGGCTGCGCGGGATGCCCGCCTGGGTGATCGACTACGTGCTCGTGCACGAGCTGGCACACCTGCTGGTCGCCGGGCACACACCCGAGTTCTGGGGCTGGGTGGACCGCTACCCGAAGGCGGAGCGCGCCAAGGGGTTCCTCGAGGGGGTGGCCGCCGCGTCACACCTCGGGATCGTCGCGGACGACCCGGACTGCTCCGACGAGGGCGCCGCTCAGATGGCCGCCGACGACGAGCGCTGAAGCCGGGCGAGCGCGAGGTCGACCAGCCGGCGCATCTCGGTCGACCCGGTGGGGAGCCCGGCCGCCGGCCACCAGCGCACGTCCAGCGACTCGTCGCTGACCGAGTGCGCCGCCGCCTCCGGCGCGGTGGCCACGAACCGCACGTCGAGGTGGCGCACCGTGCCCCGCGGGTCGCAGAACGCCACCTCGTGCAGGTCGAGGTGCACCGGCACCGGGTCGATCAGCAGGTCCTCGACGCCGGACTCCTCACGCGCCTCGCGAAGCGCCGCCCCGGCCAGCGTCCGGTCCCCGGGCTCGCAGTGGCCGCCCGTCTGGAACCACTGCCCGGCCTTCGCGTGCAGCGTGAGCAGCACCTCGGTGCGGTCCCGGGACACGATCAGCGCCCCCGCGGTGACATGGTCCGGGAAGCAGCCGCGCGTCATCCCGTCGGTGTGCCGCTCCAGGTGGTCGACGTACCGCCGGCGCAGGTGCTCCTGGTCCGCGCCCGGCGCCGACCAGGACCGCAGCACCGACAGCGCGTCGGCGTGCAGGTCGCTCACGCGCCGTCGTCCGGCCGGTCCTCGTTGTCGAGCAGCTCGGCGAGCGCGGCGTCGAACTCGTCGTCGGTGAGCGCCTCCGGCTCGGTGGCCCCCTCCCGGAAGCCCAGCGGGTCGTCGAGGTCGTCCGAGGTCGGCAGCAGGTCCGGGTGCGACCAGACCGCGTCGCGGGCCTGCTGGCCCTGCCGGGAGCGCAGCGAGCCCCACAGCGCGGAGGCGTCCCGCAGCCGGCGCGGGCGCAGCTCGAGGCCCACCAGCGCCGCGAAGGTCGACTCGGCCGGCCCACCCGCGGCGCGGCGCCGGCGCACCGCCTCCTGCAGCTTCGGGGCGGACGGCATCCGGGACCCGGTCGCCTGGCCGACGACCTCGTCCACCCAGCCCTCGACGAGCGCCAGGATGGTCTCCAGCCGGCCGAGCGCGGCCTGCTGTGCGGGTGTCTTCTGCGGTTCGAACAGGCCGCCCTCGAGGGCCTCCTGGATGGCCGCCGGGTTCGTCGGGTCGATGTCGCGCATCGAGGACTCGATCCGGGACATGTCGATGGTGGTGCCCCGCCCGTAGTCCTCCACGGTGGCGAGCAGGTGCGCGCGCAGCCACGGCACGTGGGCGAACAGCCGTTGGTGCGCGGCCTCGCGCAGCGCCAGGTAGAGCAGCACGTCGTCGTCGGCGACGTCGAGGCCGTCGGCGAACGCGCGCACGTTGGCCGGCAGCAGCGCCGCCTGGCCGTCGGGGCCGAGCGGGAGGCCGATGTCCGAGGCGGTGAGCACCTCCCCGGCCAGCCCGCCCAGGGCCTGGCCCACCTGGCTGCCGAACATCGCGCCGCCGGCCTGGTTCAGCAGGCCCAGGAGCGGCCCGGCCATCGCCTGGGCCTCCTCGGGGAGCGCGGAGCCCATCGCGGACACCACGTGCTCGGCGACCGGCTCCACCAGCCGCTGCCACACCTCGGTGGTCTCCTCGACCCACTGCGCGCGGCTCCAGGCCGCCGACGTGTTGATCCCCGAGGGCAGCTCGGTCGCCGAGTCCAGCCAGTGGTCGGCCAGCCGGAGCGCGTCCGCGACCTCGGCGCGGTCCTTCTCGGTGGGGGAGGGGTCCTCCTCCTGCGCGACGGTCTTGCGGGCGACGTCCTTGGCCAGCGTCCAGTTCACCGAACCCTCGTGCGGCGCCATCATCGCCTGCATCTGGCTCATCAACCCGGACAGGTCCGGCATCCCGCCGGCGCCCTGGCTGCCGCCGGCCCCCGGGACACCGCCCCCGAAGGCGGCGAAGATCTGCTCGAACGGCGTGCCCTTGAACGGGTTCGGGTTCTCGTCTCCGGAGTCGCCGGTGGGTCGGTCGCCGGGGTCGTTCGTCATGCCCCCAAACTACTCGCCATCCCCAATCCGGTGGGGGATAGGCTCGGCGTCGTGAACGCCGACCTACCTGTCGTACGCCTCGTCGACATCCGCGAGACCCCGCTCGACGTGCCCGAGGTGCTGGCGGCGCTCGAGGACACCTCGGCCGGCGGCCTGACGCTGTTCGTCGGCGTGGTGCGCGACCACGACCACGACAAGGACGTGACCGGGCTGGAGTACTCCGCCCACCCGAGCGCGCTCGACCGGCTGCGCGAGGTCGCCGAGGACGTCGCCAAGGAGTACGACGTGCTCGGGGTCGCCGCGGTGCACCGGGTCGGCAGGCTGGCCCTGGGGGAGGCCGCGGTGGTCGTCGCGACCACGGCGGCGCACCGGGGGGAGGCGTTCGAGGCCTCCCGGGAGCTGATCGACCAGCTGAAGGCGACGGTGCCGATCTGGAAGCACCAGACGTTCGTCGACGGTTCCGACGAGTGGGTCGGCACTCCGTAGCCCACGGTGCGGCCCGGCCTCCGCGTGGCTGCCGGGAACGCCGGCCCGGGCGCCGTAGCCTGGCTCCGTGAGCGTGCTGGTCTGGCTGGTCCCCTCGGGCGTGGTCCTGGTGGTCGCGATGCTGTGGGCTGCCTGGGCCGGCCGGCCGCAGCGCGAGCAGAACGACCGTTCCGAGGCCGCCTACGAGCGGTTCGCGCGAGCCATCGGCAAGGAGCACCCGGCCGCCGGGCGGCCCCGGCCGGCCCTGGTCCGCGACCGCAGCACCGGCATCGCGGTCCGCCCCTCGCGCCGCGGCGGCCCCGCCGCACCGGCCTCCACCCGCAGGTCCGCGTAGTTGCCGCTGGGTGAGAGGGTTGCGCCATGAGTCGGCGCTCGCTGTCCAGCATCCTGGTGTTCGGCCTGCTGGTCGTGCTGTTCGTCGTCGCCGTCTTCGTGCCGGTCCCGTACGTGACGATGAGCCCCGGGCCGACCATCAACGTGCTCGGCGAGACCTCCGGCAAGACGATCGTGTCCGTGCACGGGCACCGGACCTACCCGACGACCGGCCAGCTGCGGATGACCACGGTGTCGGTGACCAGCCCCGGCCGGTCGGTCAACCTGGTCGGCGCGCTGCGCGCCTGGTTCGACAAGACCCGGGCGGTCTACCCGCGCGACGTCATCTACCCGCCGCAGGAGAGCGCCAAGCAGGCCGAGAAGCAGAGCACGCTGCAGATGCGCAGCTCGCAGGACTCCGCGGTGGCCGCGGCGCTGGGCGAGCTCGGCTACCACACCGTGGGCGTCGAGGTGCGCAGCGTCGGCAAGGGCACGCCGGCCCGCGGCAAGCTCCGCGTCCACGACCGGATCCTGTCGGTGAACGACACCAAGATCACCAAGGTGCGCCAGGTGAGCAACGCGATCCAACGCACCGGCGCGGGCACCCCAGCGCACTTCGTGGTGCGGCGCGCCGGCAAGTCCGTGCCGGTGGTCGTGGTGCCGCACGAGTCCACCGACAAGCCCAAGCGGGCCGTCGTGGGCATCACCATCGCCCCGGCGCTCGCGTTCCCCTTCGACGTGTCGGTCCGGCTCAGCGAGCGGATCACCGGGCCCAGCGCGGGCCTGATCTTCGCGCTCGCCGTGTACGACACGCTCACCCCCGGTGACCTGACCGGGGGCGCGGAGATCGCGGGCACGGGAACCATCACCCCCGACGGACGCGTTGGACCCATCGGAGGAATCCAGCAGAAGATCGTCGGCGCTGCCGCAGCGGGTGCCAAGGTCTTCCTGGTGCCGCCGGACGACTGCGGGTCCGCGCTGCACGCGGATGTCAGGAAAGGGGAGGTCCGCCTCGTGAAGGCCCCGACGCTGCACAGCGCCATCTCGTCGCTGCGCAGCTACGCCCACGACCCGAGCGCGGCCCTGCCCCGCTGCCGATGAACGAGGAGCCGATGAGCGACGAGGTGGACACCGTCCTGCGGACCGCGGTCCGCGAGATCGAGGCGCACGCCGCCGAGGCGGGCTGGGACCAGCCTGCGCGGCTGTACGCGCTGGTGCCGACCGCCGACCTGTTGGCGCGGGAGCCCGCCCTGGCGGCCGCGATGGGACTCGACGAGTCCGGCGCCGCCGGGTCGCTGACTCCGGTCGAGCAGGACCAGATGCCGGCGGACCGGTCGCTGGAGCAGGTCCTCGAGCAGATCATGTGGCCCGCCGAGGTGTACGGCTGCGCGACCGTGGTGGAACGCCTGGTGCTGCCCCCCGACGCCGACCCCGAGATCCCGGAGGACCCCGAGGCGGCCGCCCGGTTCGCCGCGGAGCACCCGTCCCGCCAGGAGGTGCGCATCATCGCCGGCGCGACGCGTGACGGGTCGACGTACTGCGCGCTGCGGATGAAGGCGCACGACGACGACATGTCGGTGGTGGAGAGCCCCGACCTGGTGCCGGCACTCCTACAGTTGTTGCTGAGCACACTCGAGAACTGACGGACAAGGGCTGATCGCGTGAGCGGATTCTTCGACGACGACACTCCCGAGGAGCCTCGCCGCGCGCAGACCCCGCCGCCGCAGCGCTCCCGCGCCCTGATCGGCACGGTGGTCGTGCTGGTCGTGGCGTTCTTCCTGGTCTCGGTCTTCACCGGGATCTGGACCGACCGGCTGTGGTTCCGGAGCATCGGGTACGGCGGGGTGTTCACCCGGGTGCTGAGCACGAAGGTGCTGCTGTTCGTGGTCTTCGGCCTGCTGATGGCGGGCGTGGTGGCGCTCAACATCGCGCTCGCCTACCGGCTGCGCCCGCTGTTCCGGCCGGCGTCGCCGGAGCAGGCCAACCTGGACCGCTACCGCGACGTGGTCGACCCGTTGCGGCGCTGGCTGCTGATCGGGGTCGCGGTCGTGATCGGGCTCTTCGCCGGCGGGTCCGGTGCCGGCCAGTGGCGGCAGTTCCTGCTGTGGCGGCACCAGCAGCCGTTCGGGAAGCAGGACCCCTACTTCCACAAGGACATCGGGTTCTACGTCTTCCAGCTGCCCTGGTTGCACTACCTGGTCGACTTCGGGATGGCGATCGCGGTGCTCAGCCTGGTGGCGGCCACCGTCGTGCACTACCTGTTCGGCGGGATCCGGCTGCAGGCGAAGCACGACAAGTTCTCCGGGGCGGCGCAGGCGCAGATCTCGGTGCTGCTCGGCTTCTTCGTGCTGTTCAAGGGCGTGGACTACTGGCTGGACCGCTTCGACCTGACCACCAGCGGCGGGCTGTTCACCGGCGTCGGGTTCTCCGACCAGCACGCGGTGCTGCCGTCGAAGAACATCTTGATGTTCATCGCGCTGATCTGCGCGCTGCTGTTCTTCGCCAACGTCCTGCGGCGCACCTGGATGCTGCCGACGGTGGGGCTCGCGCTGCTGGCCCTGTCGTCGATCCTGCTGGGGGTGATCTGGCCGGGCATCGTGCAGCAGTTCCAGGTGAAGCCGTCCGAGCCCGACAAGGAGGGCCCCTACATCGGCCGCAACATCGACGCGACGCGTGCGGCGTACCAGATCGGGGACACCAAGGTCACCAACTACGACCCGAGCCAGAACCTCAGCAGCGCGCAGCTGAAGAGCGACCAGCAGTCGATCCAGGACGTCCGGCTGCTCGACCCGGCCCTCGTGGACCAGGCGTTCGAGCAGCTCCAGCAGGTGCGTGGCTACTACAGCGTCGCCCCGGTGCTCGACGTCGACCGCTACCCGGTCAACGGCCGCAACCGCGACATGGTGATCGCGGTGCGCGAGCTCGACCAGTCCGGGCTGCCGTCCGGGCAGCGCAACTGGGCCAACCAGCACACCGTCTACACCCACGGCTACGGCGTGATCGCGGCCTACGGCAACCAGCGCAACGCCAACCAGCAGGTCGTCACCAACAACGACGGCAAGCCGGTGTGGGCCGAGCAGGACATCCCGCCGAAGGGCGACCTGACCAACATGTTCCCCCCGAACGGCTACCAGCCGCGCGTCTACTTCGGGGAGAAGAGCCCGTCGTACTCGATCGTCGGCAAGGCGCCCGGCGGTAGCAGCGTCGAGCTGGACACCCCGCAGGGGCAGGGCTCCAGCTCGGAGATGAACACCTACGACGGCAAGGCGGGGGTGTCCGTCGGCGGGCTGTTCAACAAGCTGATGTACGCCATCAAGTTCGGCGAGCCCAACATCGTGCTGTCGAGCCGGGTGAACCAGAACTCGAAGATCCTCTACGACCGCAGCCCGCGCACGCGCGTGCAGAAGGTGGCCCCCTGGCTCACCGTGGACGGGGACTCCTACCCGGCCGTGGTCAACGGTCGGGTGGTGTGGGTCCTCGACGGCTACACCACGACGGACCGCTACCCGAACTCCGAGAGGCGCTCCCTGGAGACGATGACCTCGGACGCACTGAACCCGCGCACGTCGTACGCCACCTTGCCCGGCAACCAGATCAACTACATGCGCAACTCGGTGAAGGCGGTCGTCGACGCCTACGACGGCACGGTGACGCTCTACGCCTGGGACAGCGACCCGATCCTCAAGGCCTGGTCCGCCGCGTTCCCCGGGGTGGTCAAGCCGCGCTCGGCGATCCCGCCGGAGCTCAAGCAGCACATGCGCTACCCCGAGGACCTGTTCAAGGTCCAGCGCGACATCCTCGCGACGTACCACGTGACGGACCCGAAGACCTTCTACGACGGCAGCGACAAGTGGCTGGTGCCGCAGGACCCGGAGAACAAGGCGCGCAAGCAGGCGCCGTACCGGCTGTCGGTGCGAATGCCGGGCACGCCGCCGACCCCGGTCTTCTCGCTGACGTCGGTGTTCGTACCGAACAAGCGGCAGAACCTGGCCGCGTTCATCTCGGTTGACGCGGACGCGGCGCGCAAGGACTACGGCACGATGCGGATCCTGCGGCTGCCCAGCAACACGCAGATCCCGGGCCCCTCCCAGATCGCCAACAACTTCGGCCAGGACCCGGAGATCCAGGACAAGCTGCTGCCGTTCACCCGGGCGAACGCCAAGCCGCTGTACGGCAACCTGCTCACGCTCCCGGTCGGCAAGGGTCTGCTCTACGTGCAGCCGCTCTACGCCCAACGCATCTCCGGTGAGGGCCGCTATCCGGCGCTGCGCTACGTCCTGGTCTCCTTCGGGGAGAACGTCGGGATCGGCACCACGCTGTCCCAGGCGCTCGACGACGTCCTCGGGATCAGCAGCGGCACCGGAGGCACGACGACGGGCACCACGGGTGGTGGCGGCAGCGGTGGGTCCGGCGGCGGGGCGGTGTCCTCGGACGTGCGGGACCTGCTCAAGCAGGCGGAGCAGAAGTTCACGGAGGCCCAGAAGGCGTTGCAGGCCGGTGACCTCAACGGCTACGCGAAGGCGCAGGACGAGGCCCGCTCGTTGGTGCAGCAGGCGCTGAAGGCGGCCGGCAAGGCCGCTCCGTCGGCGTCTCCGTCCGCCCCTTCGTCGCCGTCGAAGTCCCCGTCGGCGTCGCCGTCGAAGTCCACGAAGGGCTGACCCGTCGGTCAGTTGCTGCCGGGCGAGGTGGGGCCGTGCTGCGCGCCGGTGAGGTCGCGCGAGAAGTGGTCGAGGTGGGCGAGGTCGAAGACCTTGACCGCGGCCAGGCCCACGCCCCAGCCGATCATGATGCCGAGCGAGGCGAGCACCACCAGGGACACCACGACCGTGCGCCAGATGTGCCGGGGGAGCACGGAGGTGATCATGGTCAACACTGTGGGAGGCGCCGGCCGCCGCCGCGAGGGGCGAATGTCGGCGGGCCGGAGGGCGTTGGTCCCGATCGGTGCGTCTGCGGCCAAGCGGCGCGTATCGCTGCTATCCGGACGTCGCACCCTGCTGCTCGAAGTGCTGGACGTAGGCGTCGGCGCCCGGGAAGACCAGGGACTCATGGCCGGTGTCCGACCACCGCACCACGTAGGGCGGGCTGCCGTCTGCGTGTCGGAGCTCGATGATCTCGCCGTCCCGGACGACCTCCCCCACGTGCAAGTTGCGAATCACCAGCCGGTCACCGATCGCTGCGAACATGGATCTCACCTCGCTGCCAGACTCGTCGCCCCCGGGCGGACCGGGAAGAGGCAAAGGTCCTCGGCACCGTTTGGCTGATGGGGGACCTTCGGCACTGTCGCCCTCACCCGCGCTGACGTTCCATGGAGCCGGGACGAGGAGAACCCCACGGTTGAAGGACTCAGAGTCGGGAAACCGGCGGTCGAGTCAAGACTCCGAAGTCGTGTCGAACGGCAGGGTTCTCCCCGTCCCGCTCGTCGGTCGACTCCGAACGACGACGGGCTCGTCGGGAGTGGTTCGCGGAGTCGGCCACTGCCGGTACGAGCGCATCTGCGGCAGGGCGCCGCTCGGAAGCCTGCACCAGACGGACTTGCCGTGGTCGGTGGGCTCGATCCCCCAGCTGTGCGCGATCTTGTCGACAAGCAGCATGCTCAGCTCGAAGTCGGCTGCCTGCGGGCGCTCGGCCTGCATCGGCGAACCGTCGGCCACCTCGACGATCACCTCCATCACGTGGCAACGCAACGTGAGAGTCACCGGGGGAGTGCCGTAGAGCAGTGCCTGGGTCACCAGCTCATCGGCCAGCAGCGTGGCACCGGCCTCGGCCCGCTGGGCGTGCTCCCGGCAAAGGTTCGACTTGACGAAGCTGCGTGCCAACGACGGTGACTGCACGGAGTTGGGCAACTCGAACGAACCGTCCGGCGTGACGTCGCACATTTGTCTGCCTCCCTGAATGCAGACACGCCACAACGGTCCGTCGGGCGGAGCGAGTGCCTGCCGTGCCGACCTCTTCGTGGCTGCATCAACCTGTGGCGCCACCGGGGTCCGGGGTGAACTGCGGCCAACCGCGCTCGGTGGCCGTGCGGCCCCACGATAGTTCGCCCGATCCCGGCCCCACAATGATCAAATCGGACCGTTGTTCTCCGGCTTGCCGAGCCGCTCGCCGGCCTTCGCCGGACCCCGATTTTGAGTCCGACGGGGTCCTCCCGTAAGGTGGTGATCACCGACGCGGGGTGGAGCAGCTCGGTAGCTCGCTGGGCTCATAACCCAGAGGTCGCAGGTTCAAATCCTGCCCCCGCTACCAATCGAAGGCCCGGACCAACTGGTCCGGGCCTTCGGCGTTTCTAGGCCTCTGACCTGCACGTTTGCGGTCGCGAGGCTGTCCTCGAGGAGCTGGGGCCACCGCTTCATCGGCCGGTCTGAGACGGAGCGAGACGGCTGAGAATCGGGTCAAATCGGACACCCGTGACCAGATCCGTGACAGAAACGCCTCGCAAGGCCTTCCGAGCGGGTCTCCGCAGCTGCCAGCAGGTGACCGGGGCTGCCGAGCTGCTGATCGAACAAATGTTCGAGCGTGTGGCATCCTGGCGGGGTGGCCGGAGGGATGCGCGGGAAGTGGGGCGGGCCGACGATGGCCGAGCGCGTCGCCCGCTCGCCTGAGTCTGCGGATCTCGCGGAGTGCCCTGCCCGGCATTGCTGGGTGGTCGACAGTCTCGATGGTGTGAAGCGCGCTGCGCTCCTGCTGGAGTGGCGCCGTACGGCCGTGGGCGGTGAGTGGGAGGGAAGGGTGGTCTATCTCGCGAAGCTGCGAGGCGGGGACGAGTGGACCGTCGTCCAGGAGTGGGTGCCGGCTGCCTGCCTGCTCCCGGCGTGACCCTCGGGTGCCAGTGTGGCCGGGAAGGCGCAGTTGATCGGCGTCGCCTGGTACAGCGGCGATGGGCCCGATCGATCCGGCGGTTTTCGGTATGCAACGGACAAAACGTCGCTACGGTCGCGTGCGGGGGGAGGAGCCACCATGAGCCAGGAGGCGGCGGCGCAGCCGGACGAGAAGACGATGCGGCTGCGGTACGCCGGTGCCTGCCGCGAGTGCGGGCAGGCGCTACCCGCCGGCACGTTCGCGGTCTATGAGCGAGCGAGGAAGACCGTTCGGTGCGTGACCTGCCCGCCGGATCCGGACCGTTTGTCGGGTGAGCTGTCCGATCCGGGGCCGGATGCTGCCTCGGTGCCGTCCGAGCTAGCAGCTGCTGACGCCCTGGCGCCGGTCGATCTCGACCCAGGGAAGCCGGGGGCTTCCGCGCGGCGTGAGCACGAGCGCCGCCGCGCCAACCGGGAGGCGAAGATCCGGGCCGCGCACCCGCGGTTGGGTGGGATGATCCTCGCGCTCTCGTCGGACCCGCAGAGCACGACGGCCTGGGTTACGGGCGCGGTCGGCGAGGAGAAGCTGGGCGCGCGTCTCAACGCGCTTGCGTCCTCGACGGTGCGGGTCCTGCACGACCGCCGGATCCCTGGGACGAAGGCCAACATCGACCACCTCGTGGTGTGCCCCAGCGGCGTCTTCGTGATCGACGCCAAGAGGTACCAGGGACGACCGCAGCTTCGGGTCGAGGGCGGCATCCTTCGGCCGCGAGTCGAGACCTTGCTGGTCGGGCGGCGCAACTGCACCCAGCTCGTCGACGGCGTGCTCAAGCAGGTCGAGCTGGTGACGGCCGCCCTTCAAGTCGACCCGGCTCTGCCGGAGGTCTCGGTGCGGGGGCTGTTGTGCTTCGTCGAGGCGGACTGGCCGCTGCTCGGTGGGTCGTTCAGCACCCGTGGTGTGGAGGTGCTGTGGCCGAAGAAGCTGGCGAAGCAGTTGCAGCTGCCCGGTGCCCTGGCGGAGCCGGAGATCGCGCGGGTCCACCGGTCGGTCGCTGCGGCGTTCCCGCCTGCGTAGGTCGGCGACGGGCGGTCGCTCACTCAGGTGGCTCGCCGGGCGGCGGTTCGGAAGCGCCCGCGGCAGGGTCGTGGTCAGGGGAGGAACCATCCAGAAGGCGCGACCCGATGGCGGCCTGGATCATCTCGCCGAGGCTTTGGGCCATGGCCTGGTCACGCCCGGCGGAGCGGTGGGTGTAGATCTGAAGGGTCACGGAGGTGTTCGCGTGCCCGATGCGGTCGCTGAGCATCTTGGGGTCGATGCCGAGGTCCATGGCCAGGGTGGCGTAGGTGTGGCGTACGTCGTGGAGCCGGATGTGCGGAACGCCGGCGCGGTCGACGAGGCGGTTGAACCGGGCGGTGATGGTGTCGGGGTGGAGTGGTCGGCCTTCCTCGTTGACCATGAGCAGTCCGTGGTCGGGATAGGCGTCCCCCGAAGTCGGCGCGCTCCTTGTCCAGGAGGTCGAGCAGCTTGGCGAGCTCGGCGCAGGTGAAGGTGTCCAGGGAGATGCCGCGTCGGCCGGCGGCGGTCTTGCCGTCGGAGTGGTGCGAGCGTCCGGCGACGACGACCCGCGTGTCCTCGACCCGGAGCACCCCGGCTTTGAGGTCGAGCATGTCGCGGCGGACGCCGGCCAGCTCGGAGCGGCGCATGCCGGTGGTGGCGGCGAGCAGCCACATGCCGGCGAACCGGTCCTGCAGTGCGACGGCGAGCCAGCGGCCGAGCTCCTCGATCGTCCAGACGCGTCGTACCGGTGCCTGGTCGCGGCGGCGGGCGCGGGGTACGACGGCGTGCTCGGCGGGGTTGAAGCGGAGGTAGCCCCAGGCCACGGCGTCGCTGAAGGCCTTGTGCAGCAGGACGTGGATGTTCTTGACCGACTTGGGGCTGAGGCCGGCGGCGTACTGGCTGGGGACGCGGCCGCGGCGGTAGCGCCGCAGCGCCTCTCGGGCGGCGTTGAGGGTGGTGCCGCAGGCGGCGGCCATGTCGCCGGCTCGGGGTCCGCGTCCGTCGCGGTCGGTCTGGTGTTCGAGCCAGTAGGTGTACATGCGCCAGTTCGCGTCGCCCTTGAGCCGCCCGGAGTCGAGCAGCCGGCGGTAGAGCGCGTTGAGGGTCGGCACGGTGATGTCGCCGAGCCAGCGGGGGCCGATGGTGGGCCGCAGGTAGAAGCCGATGATGTCGCGGTAGCTCTGGAGGGTGGTCTCCTTCAGGTCGGGTTCGATGGTGTGCAGCCACTCGTCGAGAAAGGCCGCGACCCGGATCCTCTTGGTGTGCGCGGGTCGGCCGTCCTCGAGCAGCCGTTGGGCGTCGAGGGCTGCGCGCCACGCCTCGTCCTCGGTGGCGAACCCGCCCTTGTACGGGCGCTTGCGCTGCCCGGTGACGGGGTCGGGGGGACCGGTGACCCGGTAGGCCCACGACGACTTCAGCCGGTAGACGGTGATGCCCGGGATCGGCTTGCGCCGTGGGCTCACGCAGCCTCACCGTCTCCGTTGATGAACGCCTCGAGGCGGGAGGTGACCACGAACACGCGGCCGCCGAGGTGGCGGGTGGGTAGGTCGCCGGCGGCGGCGAAGCGGTAGGCGCTGGCGCGGCTCAGGCCGAGCAGCTCGGCGGCCTTGGGCACCGAGATGAGGGCCGGGAGTCCGTCGAAGAGGTTCATCGTTGTCCTCCAGTTCGTTCCACGCTCGGGCCGGCGGTGTGTCACCGGTGTCTGCCTTCGGGCGTGTGCGGGTTTGCTGGGGCTACTCGGTGTGCTGGTACACGGCCGGCCGTGTTGGCACTGGGGTCACAGGCTGGGACGTCGGCCGGGGCAGGCGGAGTGGCGCCCT
>CAVSLP010000002.1:0-146191 GCA_963728775.1 uncultured Actinomycetota bacterium | reverse complement strand
GGACCAGGGCGATCAACGCGATCAGCGCAACCGCCGCCAGCAGTGACACCACGGTCACGAACCCCAGGGCGTGGTCAACCAGGTTCCCGATCCGCGACCTGCTGAATTCGGCACCCCGCAGCGACGCATCCGCGAAGAGGCGCCCGTACGAAGTACGGACCGTCAGCTGGTAGACGAGCACGAACGCGAGCCCGCACGCCGCCACGGAGGCTCCCAACAGCCCGAGCGAGCGCCAATCACGCCTATCAAGGCCCACCCCGCAAGTATGCGACCACCCGGAACCGGCCGGACTGCCGGGCCGCGGGACCGGCCGTCCCGTCCCGATTCCCGCCGGGCGGCAGCGACTCGATGGCATGCTCGGTGTCGAGGGCGGCGACGGCTCCCGCCGTTCGATGCCCGTCGGCGTCCACGGTCCTGAGGTGAGGTTCATGCCGGTATGGCGAGTACGAGACTTCCACGCCGACGACCTGGACCAGGCGATCCAGGTCTGGGACGAGAGCCGGCTCGTGGACGAGCCACCGCCGGTATTCCCGGTCTCCGAGGTGATGGCCGCAGCGCGGCCCGGTCAGCCGGCCGTGGTCGCCGTCGTGGGCGAGGAGCTGGTGGGCATGGCGGTGGGCCAGACCCAGGGTGAGCGCGGCTGGGTTCTCCTCATCGCGCTGGCGGCTCGCTGGCGGAACAAGGGAATCGGCAGTGCCCTGGTGGCTGAGCTCGAGCGCCGGCTGCGCGCGGTCGGGGTACGGCGCCTCAGCGCGCTGCTCTCCCCGGGTTCCACCGGGACCACTGCCCTGGAGAACTCGGGGTACCGCGCCCGGGAGGGCTTGGTCCTGTTCGAGAAGATCGAGCATGTCGGTGCCGTCGACGCCGGCCTGCTGGCCGAGCTGGGCGGTCGGGTGCTCCCGTCCGGGCTGTGGGACTCGGTCGCGGGCATGGAACGTGAGAAGCAGGTCATCGAGCGTCGGATCGTGCTGCCGATCGCGCAGCCGACGTTGGCGGAGAGCTACGGGGTGCGACCACCCAAGGCGGTTGTGCTCTTCGGGCCTCCGGGCACCGGGAAGACGAGCTTCGCCAAGGCGGTCGCCTCCCGCCTCGGATGGCCGTTCGTGGAGCTGTTTCCGTCGCGGCTCGCGGTGACCTCGCCGGAAGGCCTGGCCACCTCGTTGCGCCATGCCTTCGCGGACCTTGCCGAGCTCGAGTCGGTGCTGCTGTTCATCGACGAGGTGGAGGAGATCGCCGGTGCCCGTTCGGGGCGCGCCGTCGATCCCGGGCACGGTGTGACCAACGAGCTGCTCAAGCTGATTCCCGGTTTCCGCGAGGCCGGTGACCGGATCCTGGTCTGCGCGACCAACTCGGTGCGGTCCCTGGACCAGGCGTTCCTGCGTCCGGGGCGCTTCGACTACGTGATCCCGGTTGGTCCGCCGGACCCGGCGGCACGCGCCGCGATCTGGTCTCTGTATCTCGGCCGGGCCACCGAGACCGTGGACCTGGGCCGACTCGTGGAGGCCACCCAGATGTTCACCCCCGCGGACATCGAGTTCGCGGCCCGCAAGGGCGCCCAGACGGCCTTCGAGCGTGAGGTCCTCACCCGGCAAGGGGAACCGGCGGCCACCGAGGACTACCTCGCCGCCATCGCGGAAACCCGGCCCACCCTCACGGCGCAGGCGCTCACCGCCTTCAACGAGGACATCGAGAACTACGCGCGCCTGTAGCGCCGTGCGGAGAGCGCGGTCAGGCGACGGGTGCCATCGGGAAGGTCGCGCCCGGGCCGCACGCAGCCGACGTGACGTGTGGGCGCCCGTGCCATGGTGGCCACATGAGTGAGTCAAGGCCCACCGAGTCCCCCGTCGTCGTGGTCACCGGAGCGAACGGCCTGGTCGGTTCTCGCACGTGCGCGGCGTTGGTCGAACGCGGCGCAGCCGTGCGTGCCGTCGTACGACGCCCCGGCACCGCCCCGCCACTCGCGGGCGTCGAGGAGCGGGTCGGTGACTTCCACGACCCCGGGCTCGCTGCGGCCGTGGTCGAGGGCGCGAACGCCGTCGTCACGACCGTCCACCCGATGGGGGCCGACCGCGAGACCCAGCACCGGATCGGGGTCGAGGGCACTCCCGTCCTGGCCCGGGCGGCGCGCGACGCGGGCGTCGCGCGCCTGGTCCACATCTCCACCGCGGCCGTCTACGACCGCTCCCCCGGGGTCGGTGACGTGGACGAGGCATCGCCGTTGGTGACGGACGACGCCAACGACTACGCCGTGACCAAGCGCGACACCGACGCCGCCCTGGCCGAGGTGGACGGGCTGACCCGCGTCGTCCTCCGCCCGCCGGCGATCCTCGGGACCGGGGAGAGCTCGATCTGGAACTCGGTCCGGCCGGCCATGATCCGCGCCGACGAGAACGCCCGGACCGCCGTCCCCGGGCAGAGCTTCGCGTGGGTCCACGTCGACGACCTGGCCGCGCTCGCCGCGGACGTGGCGTCGGGCCGGGTGGAGACGTCGACGGACCCCGGGCGCGGGCCGGTCGAGGGTGCGTGCACCGTCGTCAACGTCGCGGCGGACCCGGCCACTGCGCGTGACTACTACGAGACGGTGACCGCGGCCCTCGGTGTCGAGCCGGTCTGGGACGACGCTCCCGCGTGGACCGGCCGCATCCTGGCCGGGCGCGCCCACGGATGGGGCTGGGCCCCGACCGTGGACCTCGCCCGGGCCCTGGCCGAGATCGACGAAGGGCTGCGCTCCCAGCTCTCCCGATGAAGGCCGTTCGTCTCGCCGTGAGCCGGCTCGTACCCCGTCGCGCGAGAGCCGCGTCGAGCGACCGCACGCGGGCACCCGGCGTACCCCGCCAGTCGGCCCGATGGGCTCTAAGGTCGTCAGGGTGAACGCGCTCCCCGTCCTCGAACCCGCCGAACAGCGACTCCTGGGCGCCCTGTTGGAGAAGCAGGTGACGGTGCCGTCGTCCTACCCGCTCACGGCCAACGCGCTGCGGGCCGCCTGCAACCAGACGAGCAACCGGGAGCCCATCGTCGACTTCGATCAGCAGACCGTGGAGCGGACCGCGCGAGCGCTCAAGGAACGGGGACTGCTGCGGATCGTGTGGTCCGAGACCGGGCGGCGGACGCTGAAGTATCACCAGATCCTCGAGGAGCGGCTCGGGCTCGACCCCGACGAGCGGGCGCTCCTCACGGTGCTGCTGCTCCGCGGCCCGCAGGCGCCGGGTGAGCTGCGCACCCGCACCGAACGATTGCACGCGTTCGCCGACCGAGAGGAGGTCGAGGCGTGTCTGCGCCGGATGGCGGGACGTCCTCAGCCTCTCGTGCAGGAGCTGGAACGGCGACCCGGGCAGCAGGATCGACGCTGGGTCCATCTCCTGGGACCGGCCCCGCAGCGTCCTGACCGGGACGCCGCCCCAGCGGCCGCCGACCGGGACGCCGTGATCGCCGACGGCCCGGACGTGCGCGACACCCGGGTGCGGTCGTCGTACGACGCCGTCGCCACCGCCTACGCCGACCACCTCCACGACGAGCTGCGGGTCCTGCCGTTCGAGACCTGGCTGCTCGACCGGGTGATCGCCCACGCCTCCGGGCAGCCCGTCGTGGAGGTCGGCTCGGGCCCCGGACACGTCACGGCGTACTTGGACGACGGCGGCGCCGACGCCACGGGGATCGACCTCTCGGTCGCGATGGTCGCCGAGGCCCGCCGGCGCTTCCCGGGTCGGAGCTTCGAGGTCGGCGACCTGCGGCGGCTGACGCGCCCCGCCACGAGCTCCGGGTGGGCGGCCGTGGTGGGGTGGTACTCGCTGGTCCACCTGGCGGCCACGGAGCTGCCGGGAGCGGTCGCGGCCCTGGTCCGCCCGCTCGCACCCGGCGGATGGCTCGTGCTCGGCATGCACGCCGGATCCGGGGTCCGCCACCTCGACGACTGGTTCGGGCTCGAGGTCAACCTCGACTTCGTGCTGCACGACCCGGCTTTCGTGGTGGGGGTGACCGAGGCCGCCGGCCTCGTCGACATCGAGTGGTACCTTCGCGGGCCGGTCGCCGCCAGGGGCGAGACGACCCAGCGTCTGTACGTCATCGGTCGCAGGCCCGGCTAGACCGTCGCGCCGGGTCACGTCCGTTCGGACACCGGCGCCAGGTCCGAGAACAGGTCCGGCTCGTCGAACGGGGGCGCGACGGCCGGCTCGGGATGCTGGACCACGGCGCCTGCGAAACCAGGGCCCGCGACGGGAGCCGTGTGGTCCTTCCAGGAGAGGGCTGCGGCGTTGGCCAGGCGATCCGCCGCCTCGTTGAGCGGGTGACCCGAGTGACCCTTCACCCACTCGAACCGAACCCGGCGGCCGAGCATCGCCGTGTCGAGCGCCTTCATGATGTCGAGGTTGAGAACTGGCTTGCCGTCGCCCTTCCGCCACCCTCGGCGCTTCCAGCCAGCCATCCACTTGGTGATCGAGCTGATGACGTAGGTGCTGTCGCAGTACACCAAGAGGTCCTCGTCGAGGTGCGCCGTCTGCTGGAGCAGGTCGAGCACGGCCGTCAGCTCGGCCATGTTGTTCGTGCCGTGAGCCCACCCCCCGACCGCCCAGCACCCGTCGTCGACGTACCAGCCCCACCCGGCCGGCCCCGGGTTGCCGAGGGCCGAACCGTCGGCGGCCGCGATGATCGTCACGCAGCGCATCCTGCCATCCCGGTAGGCGATCGCCGTGGAGATGGGCCAGGCTGTTGGCGATGCGTCACGGATTGCCCTCGATGTTCCGCTTGAGCACGGCCAACATCCGGGCCTGCATGACCCAGACAACCGGGATGTGCGAGTAGAGGCGCTGGAGCCATCGAGGGCGCATGACTTCGTAGCCGCCGATGACGAGACGTGTGCGCCCGTCGGGCAGCTCGTTCAACAGGAAGCCCCACAGACCTTCGGTGTAGGCGCGTGGCCGTGGCTGCTCCGGGTCGAGGTTGCGGAGCCGCAGATCGGTCAGTCCATGCAGTCCCAAGAACCGGTTCGGTTCAAGGGCGGCGACCTTCCAGGCGTCCACGGGGCCGTGACGGCGGGTGCGGTACTTCACGTAGTCGCCCAGCGCGAGCTCTTGCCACTCGCGATGGACTCTTCGAGCACTCGGGCGACCCGCGTTGTCGAGGCGGTCCCAGGAGTACCACCCCCCGCGGTCCCCGCCCATCTGGACGAGCCACGGCCAGACCCGATCCGGCGGAGCGTCGATCGTGACGGCCATCGTCGGCCCCCGTCGACCGCCGGGGACCACGTCGGCACCGGGATACGGCCCGGCCACTTCCTCGTCACTTGCGCCCCAGCGCATGAGCCTCGGGTGCACGAGAGCTCCATAGGCGACGGCTGCCGCCCCTGTCACACCAACCAGCTTGCGAGCCAACCTGCGTGCGCATGCCATGCGACAAGCGTTCGGACGATGTGCGCCGTCCAGCAAGAGGCCAACGTCCCGCCCCTGTTCATCCCGGTCGGCCAGGCTGCAGCCGAGCGAGGGAACACCGGGAACGTGGCTGCTGCGGGCCCGCGTGGTGGTTGTGGGGCCGGCTAGCCGCGCCGGCTGCCGAGCCGCCGCCACGTGCCGGCCCGGTTGTTGGGCCGCGCCCCGCCACGCACGAAGACGCCGCTCCGCGGACGGATGCTCCGCCCGACCCGTCGGCGGACCCTGAGACGACGGGTGACCCTCTCCCGGTTCGCCCGGGTGCTACGACTGGTCGAGCCGGGTGAGCTCCTCCGGGGTGAGGTCGAGGTCGGCGGCTGCTGCGGAGTCGCGGATCGACCCGGGTCGCTTTGCACCAGGGATGGGGATGACGACCGCGGACTGTGCGAGCTCCCACGCGAGCGCGACCTGCTGCGGGCTGACATCGCTGCCGGCGGCGACTTCGGCGAACGCGGGATGCTTGTCGGCGAGCTGCTTGGCGTCCCCCAGCCCACCCAGGGGACTCCACGGCAGGAACGCGAGCCCGAGCTGGTCGCAGACGTCGATCTCCGGGCGACTGCTGCGGAAGGCGGGCGAGAACTGGTTCTGCACACTGACCAGCGCGTCGCCGAGCACCTTGTGGGCGGCGCGGATCTGGTCGGGGTCGGCGTTGGACAGCCCGACCATGCCGACCTTGCCGGAGTCGGCGATCTCCTTCAGGGTGCCGATCACGTCCTCGTAGGGCACGGCCGGGTCCGGCCGGTGGTGCTGCCACAGGGCGATCTGTTCGACACCGAGTCGTTGCAGGCTGGCGTCGACGGCCTTCTTCAGGTGGGCATCGGAGCTGTCGGTATCCCAGCCCCCTCCCTGGGTGCGCACGTGACCGCCCTTGGTGGCCAGCAGAACCTGGTCGCGCGCGCCGAGCTCGTCGAGCAGGGAGGCGACGAGTCGTTCGTTCTCGCCCTGCGCGTCCGCGCCCTTCTCCTCGCCGGGGCCGTAGGCGTCGGCGGTGTCGAGCAGGGTGACGCCGGCGTCCAGGGCCGCCCTGATGGTGTCAGCGAGCTGCTCGCGAGGCTGGGGCCCGGTCTGGTCGAAGGTCATCAGACCCAGACCGATCGCGCCGACCTCGGCGCGGCCGACGGTGTCGTTGCCGATGGTCCGTGTTCTCATGCTGCCCTCGTACCCGACCAGGCATCGTCATATGCAAAGCCCTCGGGCAGAACCGCGAGCGGCGCCCGGACCCGGTCGGGTACCGAGCAGCCACGGGGCGGCGGTCCCGCATCCAGCACCGGCGCACGAGCACGAGAAAAGCAGTCGCGCGGGCGGTGGGCGCAGCGACAGGATGCACGCCATGACGACTCTCGCGCTTCCTCCTCTGCACGAGGACCTCACCTTCCACAGCCCGCTGTCCGAGGCCCGAGCCGCAGAGCTCGTGGCGTTCCTCAGCGCGATCGACAGCGGGTGCATCGTCGACATCGGCTGCGGATGGGCAGAGCTGCTGCTCCGAGTCCTCGAGGCGAACCCCGCCCTCACGGGCACAGGGGTCGATCTGAGCCAGGAGGACATCAGCCATGCGCGGTCGCTCGCCCACGGCCGCGGAATCCAGGATCGAGTCAACCTGGTCGTCGGTGATGCCGCGAAGACGGCCCCTGCCCGGGCGGACGGCGCGCTCTGCCTCGGGTCCAGCCACGTCTGGGGTACCGAAGGCGCCGTCGACATGGACTACCCGGCAGCCCTGACCGCCCTTCGCGACCTGGTGCCGCGTGGCGGACGAGTCGTGTACGGCGAGGGCATCTGGACCCAGCCTCCGACGGACGACGCCATCCGACCGTTGGGTGGTTCACCAACCGAGTACAAGTCCCTTCCCGATCTGGTGGACACGGTCGTCGAGCACGGGTTCCGGCCCTTCGGGATCTCCACGGCGACACTCGACGAGTGGGACGCCTTCGAGTCGGGCTACGGCCGCGGGTACGAGAAATGGCTGACCTCCCATGACACGAGCCATCCCGACTACCCACGGGTGTTGGACCGAGCCGACCAGCATCGGGAGGCCTGGCTCCGCGGGTACCGGGGCATCCTCGGCATGGCCTACCTCCAGCTGGTCGCTGGCTAGCTGTGATGTCCCAGCCGGGTTTTTCGAGGTCTGCCGGCAGGGGCCGATGCCGTAGCCGCGTGAAGACCTCCCGATGTGGCGGGGAGCTGTCTGAGGAACCCACGTTGGCCGGCAGAAGGGCGTGTCGGACGGTGCTGAACTCCGGCGTCTCAACACTGTGGCGTTGACTAACCTCTCCGGATGCACTGGATCCTCTCGATCATCGGCACGGTCCTGCTCACCGTGGTGCTGGAGGTCGCCCTGGGAGCCGTGATTCCAGCATCGTGGAAGCGCCCGGACCAGCGCCGCCGGTTCGCCATCGTGACTTTCCTGCTGATGGCCGCACTGTCCTGGGTGACGGCGATGGGAATCCTGTTCAGCGGGGACCACATGGGGGCGGCCACTCCACACGACGCCACGGTGGTGGGCGTCGGCTTCGTCGTGGCCGGCGTCATGATGTGCGGCTTCGCGCTCGCCGCGGCAGCGCACGACGGCACGTCACGCCACTGAGACCGTTGTCCGGTCGGCCGGGATCAGACGTTGAAGCGGAACTCCACCACGTCGCCGTCCTGCATGACGTAGTCCTTGCCCTCCATCCGGACGTTGCCCGCGGCCTTGGCCGCGTTCATCGAGCCGGCCTCGACCAGGTCGTCGTAGGAGACGATCTCGGCCTTGATGAAGCCGCGCTGGAAGTCCGTGTGGATCACCCCGGCCGCCTCGGGGGCGGTGGCGCCCTTGGGAATGGTCCAGGCCCGGGTCTCCTTGGGACCCGCGGTCAGGTAGGTCTGCAGCCCCAGGGTGTCGAAGCCGACGCGGGCCAGCACCTCGAGCCCTGGCTCGTCGATCCCCATCTCCGCTAGCATCTCGCGGGCCTCGTCCTCGTCGTCGAGCTCCACCAGCTCGGCCTCGAACTTGGCGTCCAGGAAGATCGCCTCGCTCGGCGCGACCAGGTCCCGCATCTTCTGCTTCAACGCCTCGTCGCCCAGCTCGTCGCTGTCGCAGTTGAACACGTAGATGTAGGGCTTCGAGGTGAGCAGCATCAGCTCACGGAGCTTTTCGCGGTCGATCCTCTGAGGGTCTGCGGCGATGATCGGGGTGCCACCCTCGAGAACTTCCTTGGCCTCCTTCGCCGCGGCGACCACCGGGGCCAGCTCCTTCTTGCCCTTGGCCTCCTTCTCCAGCCGGGGCAGCGCCTTCTCGACGGTCTGCAGATCGGCCAGGATCATCTCGGTCTGGATCGTGGAGATGTCGTTTGCCGGGTTCACCGCGCCGTCGACGTGGCTGACGTCCTCGTCCCGGAACACCCGGGTGACCTGGCAGATCGCGGCCGACTCGCGGATGTGGGAGAGGAACTTGTTGCCCAGCCCCTCCCCCTCGGACGCGCCGCGCACGATGCCGGCGATGTCCACGAACTCCACGGTCGCCGGCAGGATCTTCGCGGACCCGAAGATTTCCGCGAGCTTCGGCAGCCGGGCGTCCGGGACGCCCACGACTCCGACGTTCGGCTCGATCGTCGCGAACGGGTAGTTGGCCGCGAGGACGTCGTTCTTGGTCAGCGCGTTGAACAGGGTCGACTTGCCGGCGTTGGGGAGCCCGACGATTCCGATGGTGAGTGCCACGGGCGGCAATGCTACGTGGGGCTCGGGCCACGGACGAATCGTGCAGCAGGCGTCCCCGTAGGCTGTGCCGATGCGCATCGCCACCTGGAACGTGAACTCCGTCCGGTCCCGGATCGATCGTGTGGAGGCCCTCGTGCAGCGGCACGGGATCGACGTACTCGCCCTGCAGGAGACCAAGGCCCGCGACGACCAGTGGCCGGTGATGGGCCTGGAGGCGATGGGCTACGAGGTCGCGACGCACGGCCACGACCAGTGGAACGGCGTCGCGATCGCGTCCCGGGTCGGGCTGTCCGACGTACGCCACGGCTTCGAGGGGATGCCGGAGTACGGCGACCCGCTGGCCGCCGAGGCCCGCGCGATCGGGGCCACCTGCGGCGGTGTGCGGGTGTGGTCGCTGTACGTACCCAACGGCCGCAAGCCCGACGACCCGCACTACCACTACAAGCTGCGCTGGCTGGCCGCGCTGCGCGACAACGCCGAGGCATGGCTGAAGCAGGACCCGGACGCGCAGATCGCCCTGACCGGCGACTGGAACATCGCTCCCCGGGACGAGGACGTCTTCGACATCGCCCAGTTCGCGCGGTCGACCCACGTCACCCCTCCGGAGCGTGCCGCGTTCCAGGCGGTCGTGGACGCCGGGTACGACGACGTGGTGCGGCCGCACACTCCGGGACCGGAGGTGTACACCTACTGGGACTACTACCGGCAGCGGTTCGAGCGCAACCGCGGCCTGCGCATCGACTTCGTGCTCGCCTCCCCGGCGCTGGCGACACGCGTCACCGGCGCCTCGATCGACCGGGAGGAACGCGCCGGCAAGGGTGCCAGCGACCACGCGCCGGTGATCGTCGACGTGGACTGACTCGCGACGTCCGGGCCGAACAGTCCGCCCGGCCCGCAACACGCCCGGGTGGCTGCCGAAACTGGTCGGGATCGGTGGGCCGGAGGGCCACCGGGGCGGCCGATCGTGACCAGCTGCCGAACGGCGTCGGCGTGTCGCCGGGCCGGACCGTCCGCTGACCCGCGCGTGATGCCGGGACTTGTCGGCGCGGTCCGCGAGCATGGCCTCATGGACATCGCCACGACACTCTCCCTGCTGCTGACGCTGCTGCTCGGTCTCGGGCTGGGCGCGCTGGTCGGCGCGCTGTGGGCCCGCGCACACCGCTCGACCGGCGACGTCGCCGCCGACCGGCTGGCCGTGGAGACCCGGGCCGCGGACCAGGCCGTGGTCCGCGAGAGCCTGGACCGGCTGCACGACCAGATGCGTGACCTCGAGCAGCACCGGGTGTCCTGGCAGAGCCAGCTGCGCCAGCAGGTGGCCGAAGTGCGGCACTCCACCGACTCGCTGCGCCGCGAGACGCTCGCGCTGTCCACCGCGCTGCGCAAGCCCCAGGTGCGCGGTCGCTGGGGGGAGCTGCACCTGCGACGCGCCGTCGAGCTGGCCGGCCTGGTCGCGCGCTGCGACTTCTCCGAGCAGGTCTCCGCCCGCACCGACGACGGGCTGCTCCGCCCGGACCTGGTGGTCAACCTCGCCGGCGGCAAGCACGTGGTGGTCGACGCGAAGGTGCCGCTGGATGCGTTCCTGGACGCGACCTCCGCCGACGAGGACGAGGAGCGCGACGCGCACCTCACCAGGCACGCGCGTCAGCTGCGCCAGCACGTGGACGCGCTGGGCGCCAAGGCCTACTGGCGGACGCTGCCGGCGACCCCGGAGTTCGTGGTGCTGTTCGTGCCCGGCGAGTCGTTCCTGTCCGCCGCGCTCGAGGCAGCACCCGGCCTCCTGGAGTACGCCGCCGACCGGCAGGTGGTGCTGGCCACGCCCACGACGCTGATCGCGCTGCTGCGCACGGTGGCCTACGCCTGGACCCAGGAGGCGCTCACCGACACGGCCCGGGAGATCCACGAGCTCGGCCGGGAGCTGCACGAGCGGCTGGGCACGATGGGCGGGCACCTCGACAAGCTGGGCCGGTCGCTGACGGCGGCGGTCGGCTCGTACAACAAGGCGGTCGGCTCGCTGGAGACCCGCGTGCTGGTCTCGGCCCGCAAGTTCACCGACCTCGAGGTGACCCGCGAGAAGCTGCCCGCCCCCGGTGTGGTGACCGAGTCGGCACGGCCGCTGACCTCCGCGGAGCTGCTGGACGCAGTCGCGGACCACCGGCTGGCGCTGCCCGCCCTGGCGGACGGGGACGGTCCCGTCGACGCCGACGCGGACCGACGCAGCGCCTGAGCCCGCGGCCGCGGGCCCCCGAAGCGCGCGTCGCGTGCCAGCGCGTGGCGTGCTCTGCGCCCTCGCCTGCCCGGCGTGCGCCCGGCGCGTCGCGCGCCCCGGGCGTGTCGGTGGCAATACCGTGCAAGCGTGAGCAGGAGACGCACGCTCTGGGAAGAGGGCCGCTACCCCGGCCGTCTGGTCACCCGCGTGGCGGCGTTGGTGGCGGTCGCGGTGGTGGTGCTGGACGTGCTCCTCACCGACGACATCACCTGGTTCTTCGACGTGGCCTTCGTGGTCATCTGCGTGGCCTCGGCCCTGGCCGTCCGGCCCCGGGACTTCTTCTCGGTCGGGGTCTTCCCGCCGCTGCTGATGGCGGTGACCGTGGCGGTGCTCGCGGTGCTGGCCCGCGGGTGGGTGGCCGACCCGAGCGACGGACTCGTCCAGGCGCTGGTCTCCGGGCTCGCCCACCACGCCGGCGCCCTGGTGGTCGGCTACGGCCTCACCCTGGCCGTGCTCGCGCTGCGCCAGGTCGCGGCCAGGAACGCCGGCAGCATCCGGGCCGGGCACCAGCCCGGTCGCCGTACCGCCGGCCGTCCGTCCTCGCACCCGGCGTCCTGACCTCGGCGTCCCTCGTCCTGACCCGGCGTCTTGGCAGCACGGGCCGCGCCGGAGGGTTAGGCAGCGACCCGGGCGGGCAAGAGGCGGGTATCCGCCGCGAGGAGGCGCTCATGGAGAAGCCCGGAACGACGACCACCACGACGGGGATCTTCCGCCGCAAACCGATCAGCGCCTCGAGCGACGACAGCGGCCTGGAACGCAGCATCGGCCTGTGGCAGCTGACCGCGATCGGCCTCGGCGCCATCATCGGCGCCGGCATCTTCGCGCTCGCCGGGCCGGTCGCCAAGGAGAACGCCGGACCGGCGGTGTCGATCTCGTTCATCATCGCCGGGGTCGCCAGCGCCTGCGCGGCGCTGTCCTACGCAGAGTTCGGCGGGCTGATCCCGCAGGCGGGCTCGGCCTACACCTACGGCTACGCGGTGCTCGGCGAGGTGGTCGGCTGGTTCATCGGCTGGGACCTGCTGCTCGAGTACACCGCGATCGTCGCGGTCGTGGCGATCGGCGTCTCGCAGTACATCTCGTTCCTGCTGACCGCCCTCGGCCTGAACCTGCCCGCCTGGATGCTCGGCGCGCCCGGCACCGGGCACGGGCACCGGGTGGACCTGTTCGCGATCCTGCTCTGCCTCGGTGTGGCCTGGCTGCTCAACCGCGGCATCAAGAGCAGCGCCCGGGTGGAGACCTGGCTGGTGTTCGTCAAGATCGCGATCGTGCTCGCGGTCGTCGTGGTCGGCGCCTTCTACGTCAGCTCGGACAACCTGACGCCGTACTTCCCGTTCGGGATCAGCGGCGCGGCCACCGGCGCCGCGACCGTGTTCTTCGCGGTCTTCGGGTACGACGCGATGAGCACCGCCGCGGAGGAGTCGAAGGAGGCCGAGCGGAACCTGCCCAAGGCGATCGTGCTCTCGCTGGCGATCGCGATGGTGCTCTACCTGCTCGCGGCGACCGTGCTCACCGGGATGGTGAAGTACACCAACCTGTCGGAGAACGCCGCGTTCAGCGAGGCGTTCGCGGCGGTCGGCCGGCCGCAGTTCGCGAAGGTGGTCGCGGTCGGCGCGATCGTCGGGATCATCACCGTGCTGTTCTCGTTCACGCTGGGCGCCTCCCGGGTCTGGTACGCCATCAGCCGCGACGGGCTCCTGCCGGGCTGGTTCGCGCGGACCAACCGGCACCACTCGCCGTACCGGCCGGTGTGGATCGTCGGGCTCATCTCGGCGGGCATCGCCGGCTTTGTGTCCATCGGCACCGCCGCGGAGCTGACCAACATCGGGATCCTGCTGGCCTTCGTCGTGGTCTGCGTCGCCGTGATCGTGCTGCGCTACCGCTCGCCGGAGCTGCCCCGCACCTTCCGGGCGCCGTTCATGCCGGTGACCCCGATCGTCGGCGTGGTCTTCTCGCTGTGGCTGGTCAGCAAGCTGCAGTGGGAGACCTGGGTGCGGTTCGCGGTCTGGTTCCTGATCGGCATAGTGGTGTACGCGTTCTACGGCTACCGGCACAGCCGGCTCGGGCACGGCGAGGTCGTCGAGGGCGACCCGGAGCAGGAGCTGCGCTGACCGAGTTGTCAGGCGGTGAGGTCGCTTCAGCGCACGCAGCGCCTGACAAGTCGGTCAGGAGGTGCCTGCGGCCCGCATGTCGCGCCGCAGCTCGGGCGGCAGCGCGAAGATCAGCGACTCCTCCGCGGTGTGCACCGCCTGCGCGTCCGGGTAGCCGCGCGCGGCGAGGAACTCCAGCACCCCGTCCACCAGGTCGTCGGGCACCGAGGCGCCCGAGGTCACGCTGACGGTGTCCACGCCCTCGAGCCACGCCTGGTCGATCTCGGTGTGGTCGTCGACGCGGTAGGCGGCCTTGGCGCCCGCCTCGAGCGCCACCTCGACCAGCCGCACCGAGTTGGAGGAGTTGCCGGAGCCGACCACGATCACCAGGTCGGCGTTGCGGGAGATCTCCTTGATCGCCATCTGCCGGTTCTGGGTGGCGTAGCAGATGTCGTCCGAGGGCGGGTCCAGCAGCAGCGGGAAGCGCTCCCGGATCGCGTCCACGATCGTCATCGTCTCGTCGACCGACAGCGTGGTCTGGGACAGCCAGGAGACCTTTGCCGGGTCGCGCACCTCGAGGTTGGCCACGTCCTCGGGGGTCTGCACCAGCTGGATGTGCCCCGGGGCCTCGCCCGCGGTGCCCTCGACCTCCTCGTGCCCGGCGTGCCCGATCAGCAGGATGTCGTGGTCCTCGGTGGCGAACCGGCGGGCCTCGTGGTGCACCTTGGTGACCAGCGGGCAGGTCGCGTCGATGGTCTTCAGCTGCCGCCGCTCGGCCTGCTGGTGCACCTCCGGGGAGACGCCGTGAGCGGAGAACACCACGGTCGCACCCTCCGGGACCTCGTCGAGCTCCTCGACGAAGACCGCGCCGCGCGACTCCAGGTTGGAGACCACGTGCTTGTTGTGCACGATCTGCTTGCGCACGTACACCGGGGCGCCGTACAGGTCCAGCGCCTTCTCCACCGTGATCACGGCCCGGTCCACGCCGGCGCAGTAGCCGCGCGGCGCCGCGAGCAGCACGCTGCGGCTCTCCGCCTCACCGGCGGACAGGACGGGCGGGATCCCGAGGTCGGAGGTGCTCATGGGCCCCATCGTAGGTGTTGTCCCCTAAGGTGCCAGGCGTGGCACTCGAGACCTCCCCCGAACGCCCGGCCCCGGTCCGGCAGATCGCAAACCTGATCTCCGGATGGGTCGACCGGCTCGGCGTGGTGTGGGTCGAGGGCCAGGTCGCGCAGCTGAGCCGGCGGCAGGGCATGAACACCGTGTTCTTGACGTTGCGGGACGCGGTCGCCGACGTGTCGGTCTCGGTCACCTGCTCCCGGCAGCTGTTCGACTCGCTGAACCCGCCCGTCGTGGAGGGCGCGAGCGTGGTGGTGCACGCCAAGCCGAGCTACTGGGCCAACCGCGGCACGTTGTCGCTGCGCGCCGACGACATCCGGATGGTCGGCCTGGGTGAGCTGCTCGCCCGGCTCGAACGTCGCCGGCAGCTGCTCGCCGCGGAGGGGCTGTTCGCCCGCGAGCGCAAGCGCCCGCTGCCGTTCCTGCCGCACTGCATCGGCCTGGTGACCGGCCGGGACTCCGCCGCCGAGCGGGACGTGCTCGAGAACGCGCGCCGTCGCTGGCCGGCGGTGCGCTTCCGGGTGCTCAACACCGCGGTGCAGGGCGCGAACGCGGCCGCCGAGGTGATGGAGGCCCTCGGGGCGCTGGACCGGGATCCCGAGGTCGACGTGGTCGTGGTCGCGCGGGGCGGCGGCTCGGTCGAGGACCTGCTGCCGTTCTCCGACGAGGGGCTGCTGCGCGCGGTGTTCGCCGCCCGCACGCCGGTGGTGTCCGCCATCGGTCACGAGCCGGACACCCCGCTGCTGGACCTGGTCGCCGACGCCCGCGCCTCCACCCCCACCGACGCCGGGAAGATGGTGGTGCCCGACGTGGCCGAGGAGCTGGATCGCATCCTGCACCTGCGCGACCGGGGCCGACGGGTGCTGGGCGCGTGGCTGGACCGCGAACGGCACCAGCTGGAGACGGTGCGTGCCCGGCCGTGCCTGGCCGACCCCGGCAGCGGGTTCGACGAGCGCGGCCGGGAGGTCGAGGAGCTGTGCGGCCGGGTACGCCGCAGCCTGCACCACCAGCTCGACCGTGCCGGCGCGGACCTGACCCACCAGCTGGCCCGGGTCCGCGGGCTGTCCCCGCTGGCCACGCTCAAACGGGGCTACGCGGTGGTGCAGGACGCGGACGGCCACGTGGTCACGCACGTCGGCCAGACCGCGCCCGACCAGGAGCTCACCGTCCGGGTGTACGACGGCCGGCTCGGCGTCGTGGTCCGCGACACCACCCCCGCCGACCTGCCGGGTGCCGCGCACTCCGGCGCGGGTACGGCGCCCGACGACTCGACGACACACGAGGAGAAGCAACCATGAGCGAGCGGCCCAGCTACGAGGAGGCCCGCGAGGAGCTGATCGAGGTGGTGCGCCGGCTCGAGTCGGGCGGCACCGACCTCGAGGAGTCCCTCGCGCTGTGGGAGCGCGGCGAACAGCTCGCCCGGGTGTGCCAGGACTGGCTGGACGGCGCCAAGAAGCGGCTCGACGAGGTGATAGCCGAGCACGAGGCGGAGGGCTGAGCGCTACCGCAGCGACTTCACGTAGGTCACCAGCTCGCCTCGCGCGACGTCGTGGCCGACCACGAGCGTGGTGGTGTTCCCGGCCCGGTGCACCAGCCCCAGGTCCCCGCCCGAGTCGGTGTAGGTCTTCCACGCCGCGCCGTCGATCATCACCGGGGCGCCCCGGGACGGTTGCGGGTCGACGTACGCCCGGACCATGGTGAGGACCGGGCGGTCCGCCTGCTCGAGACCCACGTAGCGCCCGGCGCCGGTGAGGCAGCCGAGGTGCCAGTGCTCCTGGGCGCCGTCGACGTAGTTGACGGTGGTGGCCTTCCAGCCCGCCGGGAGCGACGGCGGGGCCAGCAGATGGATGCCGGCCTGCTTGCGGGCGTAGCGCACGTCCTGGTGGTAGTCGATCGCGTGCACCGGGCTGGGCGGTGTGGTGCGGTTGACCGCGCGGAGGACCACGAAGACCGCGATCAGCCCGAGCAGCACGACCAGGGCGCCGACCATCCCGGAGAACGATCGTTGGTACCTGCCCGCCTGCTCACTCACGCGACCATCTTGCCAACCGCGGCCCAACCGCGATGTGCCTGGTCCATCTGACGTAGTTCGGATCACCCCTCGGGGCGAAGCAGGATCGGTCGGGCGTTTCTAGCGTGAGTCGGAGACCCTTCTCACAGGAGACCGACATGCACAATCAACTGATTCGGGGAAGAACCGGAAGGACGCGCGAGCAGAGGCTCGTCCGCCGACTGGTATCAGTGACCGTGCCCGCGCTGGCGGTGACCTCGCTGGTCGCACTCCCCTCACCCGCGCAGGCCGCGACGACGCTCTACGTCGACACCCAGAACGCCGCGTGCTCGGACACCGGCAGCGGCACCAGCAGCGCACCGTTCTGCACCATCTCCGCCGCGGCCGCGGTGGCCGCCCCGGGCGACACCGTCCAGGTCGCCTCGGGCACCTACCTCGAGCAGGTGACCCCGACCAACGGCGGCGTGACCTACCACGGGGCGAGCCCCGCACCGGTGCTCCTCGGCAGCGACAGCCTGGCCGGGGCCACCTGGACCTCCGCCGGCGGCACGGTCTGGAGCACCGTGCTCACCGACGCAGCGATGCCCTCCAGCGTGTACCAGGGCAGCACCAAGCTCGGCTACCGGACCCTCACCACCGCCGAGCAGCGCGAACACCTGGGCGTTCGACAAGTCCACCGGCACCCTGTACGTCGACCTCGGATCCGCCACCGCCCCGACGGCCCAGGACAACCTGGTGCTCCGCTGGACCTACGGGTTCGCCATCCAGGGCAAGGACAACGTCACGGTCGACGGGTTCGCGGTCCAGCAGCAGACCAGCGCCGGCGTCTGGTGCAGAACTCCACCGGGTCCGTCGTGCGGAACGTCACCGCGACCGCCTCCGACGACAACGGCATCCGGGTCGAGACGGCAGCGGCAACACGATCACGGGGTGACCGCCACCGGCAACGGTTCAAGATCGGCGTGCTGCTGAACGGCACCACTGGCACCACCGTCTCGTCGTCCACCTCGAGCAACAACGGCTTCCACGGCATCAGCGTCCGAGGAGGCACCGGGGCGCACATCGTCGGCAACACCACCACCGGCAACCTGACCCCCGACCGTCCGCCAGGCGACCGGCATCGACCTGAACAGCGGGGCACTGAACGCCCTGGTCGAGCGGAACACCACCTACGGCAACGACGACTCCGGGATCGAGGTCTACAAGGGGTCCGACGGGGCGGTCATCCGCCGCAACCTGACCTACGACAACGGCGACCACGGGGTGGACGTCTCCGGCTCGGCGTCCGTGTCGCTGATCTCCAACACCAGCGTCGGGAACACGTCCGCGGGCCTCAACGTCGAGCTGGGCACCAACGCCACCAGCAGCGGCGCCCGCCCCCTCGAGCGCGACGATCCGCAACAACATCTCCGTCGACGACGGTGGCACCCGCACGTCGGGCAACATCCGGGTGGACAAGGACTCGCTCACCGGCACCACGCTCGACCGCGACCTCGTGTTCCAGTCCCCCGGCCGCCCGCAGACGCTGTTCCAGTGGGGTTCGAACCCCACCACCGGCGGGGCCGCCCTCTACTCGACCCTGGCCGCGATGCAGGCCGCGTCCGGGCAGGAGATGCACGGGATCGCGGCCGACCCGAAGCTCGTCTCGCTCTCCGGCCGCGACCTGCACCTGACCGCCGCCTCGCCGGCGATCGACGCCGCGGACGCCACGGTGCCCGGCTGGACGAGCGCGGACCACGACGGAATCGCGCCGGTGGACGACCCCGCCGTCGCGAACACCGGCGTCGACACGGGGACGGGCCCGGTCACGTACGCCGACCTCGGCGCCCTGGAGCTCACCAACGTGCCGCCGCCACCGGTGGACAACCCGCCGACGGCCCAGCTCACCGCGACCCCGAACCAGCTGACCGCCGGGGGCACCGTGACCCTGGACGCCAGCGGCTCCACCGACGACAAGGGCGTCACCGGCTACACCTTCAGCTGTGACAACGGCACCGCCGCCGTCACGCAGGCCACGGCGACGACGACCTGCAGCTACCCGGCCGCGGGCACGTTCCACCCCTCGGTGACCGTCAAGGACGCCGCGAACCAGACCGGCACCACCAGTGCCACGGTCACGGTCACCGCGTCCGGCGGCGGCGGCGGCGGTGGCGGCGGTGGCGGCGGCGGCGGCGGCGGCGGTGGTGGCGGTGGCGGTGTCGACCAGCCGCCGACAGCCAGGCTGAGCGCCAGCCCGACCCAGGCCAACCCCGGCGAGAAGGTCACCCTGGACGCCAGCGCCTCCACGGACGACCTGGCCATCAGCGGCTACGCCTTCCGCTGCGACACCGGCGGCGCCGTCACCAGCACGACCACGCCGACGAGCAGCTGCACCTACGCCGCCGCCGGCACCTACCACCCCTCGGTGACGGTGACCGACAGCGGCGGCCACACCGGCACGGCCGCCGCGACCGTGACGGTGGCGGCGTCCGCCGCCCCCTCGGCCGTCCTCGACGTGAACCGGACGAGGCCGCGCCAGGGCGTGCGGGTGCGGCTCGACGCCGGAGCCTCGCAGGGAACGGGGGGTGCGCTGATCGCGACGTACACCTTCAAGTGCGGCCGGCAGCACACCCGGGCGCCGCAGGCGAGCCCGACGGCCATCTGCCGGTTCCGCCGGACCGGGCCCAAGACGCTCGTGGTCGTGACCACCGACAGGCACGGCGCGACGGCAACGGCGACCCGGACCGTCACGGTGAGGCGGGGGGTGCCGCCCACCGCCCGGCTGCGGATCTCCGACCGGACACCGCACCGCGGCCAGCGGATCCGCCTCGACGCGATCCGGTCTACGGGCACCGCGGTCTCCGCGGTGGTGCGCTACCGGTTCAGCTGCGGGCCGGCCCGGCACCGGCACTGGTCGCGCCACGCGGTGACGCACTGCCGGTTCCGGCACCCCGGCTGGCACCACGTCACGGTGTGGGTGAAGAACACCCTGGGTCTGGTGGACCGCCGGACGAGGCGGGTGCACGTGCACCGGTAGCCGCCAGGACCGGGTGACCCGGGCGGGCACCGGCGCAGTGAGCGCTCCTCGCGGGCGTAGGCTGCGCCGGTGCCCGCCGCGCTGCTCGACGCCGTCGCCGTCGCCGCGTTGCTGGTGCTCCTCACCGTCGCCTTCGTGCACCCGCGGGGCCGAGTGGAGGCCGCCGCCGGGGTGCTGATGGCGGTCGTGGTCGTGGCCACCGGGGCGCTCGGCCCCGGCGCGGGCCGCGCGCAGGTGGACCGGATGCTCCCGGTGGTGGGCTTCCTGGTGGCGATCCTGGTGGTGGCCGACATGTGCGCCGCGGAGGGGCTGTTCCTGGCGCTGGGCACCGCGGTCGCGCGGCTGTCCCGGCACCGCCCGCAGCGGCTGCTGCTGCTGACGTTCGTGGTCGCCGCGCTGGTCACCACCGCGCTGGGCCTCGACGCCACCGTGGTGCTGCTCACCCCGGTGGTCGCGGCGTCCACCACGCGGTCGCGGCTCAGCGACCGACCGGTGGTGTTCGCCTGCGTCCGGCTGGCCAACTCGGCATCCCTGCTGCTCCCGGTCTCGAACCTCACCAACCTGCTGGCGCTGCCCTACCTGCGGGTGTCGTTCCTCGGCTTCGCGCTGCGGATGGCGCCGGTGTGGGCGGTCGTGCTGGTCGTGGAGTACGTCGGCCACCGGCTGTTCTTCCGCGACGACCTGTCCCGCGGGGCGACCGGCGACCCGGCGGGGCAGGACCGTCCGTTGCCCGTCGTACCCCTGGTCGTGGTCGGGCTGATGCTGGTCGGGTTCGCGGTGGCCTCCCCGCTCGGGGTCGCACCGGCCTGGGTGGCGGCCGCCGCCGCCGTGGTGCTCGCCGGGCACTCGCTGCGCCGCGGCCGGGTCGGGGCGAACCGGGTGCTGCGCGCCGCGCACCTCCCGTTCGCGGTCTTCGTGCTCGGGCTGGGCGTCGTGGTCGGCGCGGTCGGGGACACCTTCCTCGGCGACCTGGTGGCGGGGCTGCTCCCCGGCAGCCCTCCCTGGGGGCGCTGCTGGCGGTCGCGCTGCTGGCCACCGTGCTGGCGAACCTGGTGAACAACCTGCCGGCCACGCTGCTGCTGGTCCCGCTGGTGGCCCCGCTCGGCGTGACCGCGGTGCTCGCCGCCCTGGTCGGGCTCAACGTGGGCTCCGGCCTGACCTACCCGGGCTCGCTGGCCAACCTGCTGTGGCGGCGCACCCTCGTCCGGCACGGGGAGCTGCCGTCGGGCCGCGACTTCCACCTGCTGGCGGTGCTGGTCACGCCGCCGGCCGTGACCGCGGCCGTCGTGGTCCTCTGGGCATGGTCCCGCGTGCTCGGCCGCTGAGCACATCCCCTCGCATTTCCGGCATCGTGGATCGGCGTTCGTCCCGGGGTGGAACGATGAACGGATGGAGCCCGTGCGCGCGGCCTCGACCCTGGAGGTCGAGCCCCGCCGTCCCGCGCCCGACCGACGCATGGACGTGGTCTGGGCGCTGTCCGCCACCGCGCTGGCCAGCGTCGCCTACGCGGTCGCGTTGTTCGCGCACGTGCTGCCGCCCCGCGGCCTCGCGGTGGTGTTCGTCGCCGCGGCGCCCATCAGCGCCGGTTTCGCGCTGGTGGTCCTGCTCGCGCGGTCCCGGAGCGAGCACGACGAGCCGCTGGCCTGGTTCACCGCCGGACTGGCCGTGTCGTGGGTGGCGATGGTGCTGCAGCTGATCTCGTTCCCCGCCGTCTCCGCCGGGGGCGGGGTGCTGGGCACCAACGACCAGAGCAGCGCCGGCCTGTACGTGTGGTTCCACCTCGCGGTCGCGCTGGGGGCGATCGCGGGCGCCTTCAACGCGCCGCGGGCCTGGCGGCTCCCCGCCACCGCCGTCGGCATGACGCTCACCCTGCTGATCAGCGAGGACGTCGTTCCGCTGCCGGTGCTGCTGCGCCCGGACGCGTCGTACACCCGGGTGCTGGTGGCCGCCGAGCTCCTGGTGGCGGCGGTGGTGGCCGCGGCCACCTGGCTGTGGGTGCAGCGCGTCGGTCGCGCCGCACCCGCGCTGCGCGGCTGGGTCGGCGTCGCCCTGTCGCTGTCGGTGTACGACGTGCTGCTGAACGCGGTCGGCGGTCAGCGTTTCGCCCCGGTGTGGTGGGCAAGCCTCTCGATGCGGGTGGCGACGTTCGCCATCCTGGCGATCGGCTGCCTGCTGGCCGTGCTCGCCCGGCTCCGCGACGTCGAGTCCTACAGCGAGGACGAGCTGGAGCGCCGCGAGGGCCAGCTGCGCTCGTCGCTGCGGCTGACCGCGCAGCTGCTGCGCTACGCCGAGGACCTGGCCCGGGCGGTCACCCCCCGCGAGGTGGCGGACGCGCTGTGCGCCGACGCCCTCGAGACCAGCGGGCTCGGCCACGCCTCGATGCTGGTCGCGCGGCGCGGGCGAGTCGCTCACCGCTGCTCGGCAGCGCCGGCTACGACAGCCGCGATGCGCGCCGAGGTCGGCCTGATCGGGTGGGACGCGGCCCACCCAGGACCCCGCTCGCTGCTCGAGGGCGAGCCGGTCTTCCTGCAGACCAAGGAGGCGATCCGGGACCGGTTCCCCGGGGTGACCGCAGACGCCGATGCGCGCCGCCGCGGTCGCCGCCGCGCTGCCGATCCGGGTCCGCAACGAGCCGGTGGGCTCCCTGATCGTCTGGGACAGCCGGGCCCGGCCGTGGACACCGCTGCAGCGGGACGTGCTGGTCGGGCTGGCGGCCCAGGGCGGCCAGGCGCTGCGTCGGGCGCAGGCGTACGAGGAGGAGGCCACCGCGGCCGCCACCCTGCAACGGTCGCTGCTCCCGTCGAGCCTGCCCCGACGGGACGGGATCACGATGACCTCGCGCTACGTCTCGGGGGAGCAGGGGCTGCGGGTCGGCGGCGACTGGTACGACTGCGTCGAGATCGACGAGCGGCGGGTCGCGCTGGTGGTCGGGGACGTGATGGGCAAGGGCCTGCGGGCCGCCGCGCTGATGGGCCAGATCCGCACCTCGCTGCGCTCCCTGGCGATCGCCGACCCGTCCCCGGTCGCCGTCCTCAACGGGCTGGACCGGCTCACCCAGGACCTCGACCCGTTCGAGATCGCGACGGTGGCCTACGTGCTGCTGGACCTGGACGCCGGGGTCGCGCGGCTGGGCCGGGCCGGCCACCTGCCGCCGCTCCTGGTCGACGCGAGCGGCCGCGCCGAGATGCTGGACGCGGGCGGATCGCCGCCGCTGGGCAGCCCGGTCGGCGAGCGCCTGGAGGCCGAGGTGCGGGTCCCGCCGGGCAGCCTGTTCGTGCTCTACACCGACGGCATCGTCGAGGACCGGACCACCGGGCTGGACGGCCTGCCCGACTTCGTCGGCACCGTGGAGCAGGTGGCCGCGGCCCACCCCCTCGACCTCGAGGCGCTGGCGGACGAGCTGCTCGCCCGGACCGCGTCGGCGGAGCACAACGACGACATCGCGGTACTGCTGGCCCGGTACGCCGGCGTGGCCCCGCTGCTCCCGTCCGCCGTACCCTCCGCCGCGGAGGGCGCGCCGGGGCGGCCCCCGGGCTGAGGGCGGCCGCGGCGCTCAGGCCCGCAGCGCCGGCAGCAGGTCGCGCTCCGCGAAGTGCAGGAAGTCCTCCTGGCGCTCGTCGCCGATCTGCACCACCGCGACGTCGGTGAAGCCCGCCTTCTCGAACTTCCGGACGGCCTCCACGATCCCGTCGACGTCCGGGCCGCAGGGGATCGATGCGGCCACGTCGTCCGGCCGCACGAACTGGGTGGCCCCGGCGAACCCGGCGGTGCCGGGAAGCTCCGCGTTGACCTTCCAGCCGCCGCCGAACCAGCGGAACTGCTGGTGCGCGCGCTCCACGGCGCGCTCCCGGTCGGGGTCCCAGCTGATCGGCAGCTGCGCGATCTTGCGCGAGTCGCGACCGCCGGCCGCGCGGTCCCAGGCGTCCACGATCCCCGGCTCGGGCTCGACGGCCACCAGGTGGTCGACCATCGGCGCGAACCGGCCGATCGACTGCTGCCCGGAGACCGCGACCCCGATCTGCACCGGCTCCTCGGGAAGGTCCCAGAGCCGGGCGGAGTCGACCCGGTAGTGCGCGCCGTCGATGCTGACGTAGTCGCCGCCGAACAGCGCCTGGATGATCGTGACCGCCTCGGCGAGCATGTCGTGGCGGACGTTGACCGGCGGCCAGCCCTGCCCGACCACGTGCTCGTTGAGGTTCTCGCCGGCGCCCAGCCCGAGCGTGAACCGGTTGTCGCTGAGCAGCCCCACGGTGGCCGCCTTCTGCGCGACCACCGCCGGGTGGTAGCGCAGGATCGGGCAGGTCACGTAGGTCATCAGCTGCACGCGCTCGGTCGCCTGCGCCACCGCCCCGAGCGTGCTCCAGGCGTACGGCGCGTGCCCCTGCTCGTCGAGCCACGGGAAGTAGTGGTCGCTCATCACCTCGAAGTCGAAACCGGCCCGCTCGGCGGCGGCCGCGTAGCGCACCAGCTCCCGCGGTCCGGACTGCTCGGTCATCAACGTGTAGCCGTAGTTGGCCATCGCGCGCTCCCTCCGTCGTACGACCTCCGTGGTACGGCGCCGGTACCCACCGGCCGCGGAAAGGATGCAACCGACCGGCATTCCCGCATCTGCGGCTTGATACTTCCCAGGGGCACGCAGATGCGGCACAATATGAGCGTGACGAGCTACCGAGTTGCGCAGGCGGCGGAGGTCCTCGGGGTCAGCGACGACACGCTGCGCCGCTGGATCGAGTCCGGCCGCGTGGACGCCACCAGCGGGGCGGACGGGCGCACCCGGATCACCGGCCCCGACCTGGCCCGGCTGGCGCGGGCGCTGGCCGACAGCGGCGCGGAGGGGCTGGCGCAGAGCACCCGCGCGGCCACCGTCAGCGCCCGCAACCGGATGCGCGGGATCGTCACCTCGGTCACGAAGGACACCGTGATGGCGCAGGTCGAGATGGTCTGCGGCCCCTACCGGATGGTGTCGCTGATGAGCACCGAGGCCGCCGACGAGCTCGGGCTGGCCCCCGGGGTGCTCGCGATCGCCTCGGTCAAGTCCACCAACGTCGTCGTGGAGCTGCCGTGAGGGCCGTGCCGGTCAGGGCACTGAGCGCGCTCATCGCGCTGCTGGCGCTCGGCGGCTGCGGGGGGCACGGCGCGGCCCCGGGCGGCGGCAGCGGCGGCGGGACCCTGACCGTGCTGGCGGCCTCCTCGCTCACCGAGTCGTTCGACCAGCTGGCCAAGACCTTCGAGAGGCAGCACCCCGGGGTCCGGGTCCGCCTCACCTACGACTCGAGCGCCACCCTGGCCCAGCAGGCGGTGGCGGGCGCACCGGGCGACGTCCTGGCGACCGCCGACGCCCGGACCATGAAGACGGCCGTGGACGGCCAGGCCGTGGCGGCCACCCCCCGCAGGTTCGCGACCAACCGGATGGTGCTCGTGGTGCCGGCCGCGAACCCCGCGCACGTCTCGGGCGTCGCCGACATCACCAAGCCGGGGGTCGCCTTCGTGATGTGCGACCCGGCGGCACCCTGTGGTGCGCTGGGCCGGCGGGTGCTCGGGCTGGCGGGCGTCTCGGCGCAGCCCGACAGCCTCGAGCCCGACGTGAAGTCGGTCCTCACCAAGGTGGCGCTGGACGAGGCGGACGCGGGACTGGTGTACGCCACCGACGCCGCGAGCGCCCCCGGCAAGGTGCGGTCGTTCCCGATCCCGCACACGTCCACGGCCATCAACACCTACCTGGTGGCACCGGTGGCGGGCTCCGGAGCGCCGGCGCTGGCGAAGGACTGGGTGCACCTGGTGCTCTCCGGGCGCGGGCAGCGGGTGCTGCGCGCGCACGGCTTCGGGCAGCCATGACCACGCGGCACGCCTCCCGGGACAGCGGGATGGGCCGGGTTCCCGCGCGGCTGCTCGTCCCCGCCGTCCTCGCGGTGGGCGTGCTGGTGCTCCCCCTCGTGGCGCTGCTCCAGCGCGCTCCCTGGGCCGCCCTCCCGCAACGGCTGACCGACCCCGCCATCCTCGCGGCGCTGCGGCTGTCCCTGGTCACCTCGGCGGCCGCGGTGGCGGCCTGCCTGGTCCTCGGCCTGCCGCTGGCGTGGCTGCTGGCCCGCGTGCGCTTCCCGGGTCGCGGGCTGCTGCGGGCCGTGGTCAGCGTCCCGCTGGTGCTGCCGCCGGTGGTGGCGGGCGTCGCCCTGCTCGTCGCCTTCGGCCGCAACGGCCTGGTGGGTGGCCCGCTGCGGGAGTGGTGGGGCGTCACGATCCCCTACACCACCGCAGCGGTCGTCCTCGCCCACACCTTCGTCGCGCTGCCCTTCTTCGTGCTCAGCGTCGAGGGGGCGATGCGTGCCGCGCAGCCGGAGTACGACGTCGTGGCGGCCACCCTCGGTGCCGACCGGTGGACGGTCTTCCGGCGGGTGACGCTGCCGCTGGCCCTGCCCGGGGTCGTCGCCGGCGTGGTGCTGGCCTGGGCCCGCTCGATCGGCGAGTTCGGCGCCACCATCACCTTCGCCGGCAGCTTCCCGGGCACGACCCGCACCATGCCGCTGGCGGTCTACACCGCGCTGCAGACCGACTTCGAGGCGGCCATGGTGCTCAGCGTGATCCTGCTGCTCGCCTCCGTCGTGGTGCTCGCACTGCTGCGCGACCGCTGGCTCGACCAGGCGGCACGATGAGCCTGCTGGACGCGCGGGTGGTCGTCCGCCGGCCGGCGCACACCCTCGACGTACACCTCGCCGCGGACCCGGGCGACGTGGTGGCCGTCATCGGCCCCAACGGCGCCGGCAAGTCCACGCTCCTCGCCGCACTCGCCGGCGTCCTCCCGCTGAGCGAGGGCTGGGTGCGCTGCGGCGGCGCCACGTGGGAGGGCGCCGACCGGCAGCGGACCCGCACCCAGCAGCGGGAGGTCGGCATGGTGTTCCAGCAGCAGCTGCTGTTCCCCCACCTCGACGCGCTGGCCAACGTCGCCTTCGGGCCGCGCAGCCGCGGGGTGCCGCGCAAGCAGGCCGCGGTGCTCGCCCGGACCTGGCTGGACAGGTTCGGCGTGGGCGACCTGGCGCACCGCCGGCCCCGTGAGATGTCCGGCGGCCAGGCGCAGCGGGTCGCGATCGCCCGCGCGCTGGCCACCGCGCCGCGGCTGCTGCTGCTCGACGAGCCGCTGGCCTCGCTGGACGTGGGGGTCGCGATGGCGTTGCGCGTCGAGCTCGCCCGGCACCTGCAGGAGTACGACGGGGTGGCGGTCCTGGTCACCCACGACGCCCTGGACGCGATGACGCTCGCCAACCGGGTGCTGGTGCTCGACCGCGGCCTGGTCGCGCAGCAGGGCACTCCCGCGGAGGTCGCGCAGCGGCCGCAGACCGACCACGTCGCGCGGCTGGTCGGCCTGAACGTGCTGCGCGGGACCAGCACCGGGACCGACGTACGCCTCGCCGACGGCGCCGCCCTGGTGTCCACGACCACGGCGCACGGCCCGGTGAACGCCTGCTTCAGCCCGGCGGCGGTGACGCTGACCGTCGAGGAGCCGACCGGGTCCGCCCGGAACCGGTGGCCCGGCACGGTGACCTCGGTGGCGCCGCACGGCTCGGCGGTGCGGGTGCACCTGGACGCCGTGTCGGGGCTGATCGCCGACGTCACCCCCGCGTCCGCCGCCCAGCTCGGCCTGAGCCCGGGGCGGCGGGTGTGGGCCACCGTGAAGGCGACCGAGATCGCGGTCTACGGCCTCAGCTCGTCCCTCGGATAAGATCCGGCCATGTCTGAGACCCCGCTGTCGCACGGTCTGTCCGCCGCCCACGAGGCCCCCGACCGGAACCTCGCTCTGGAGCTGGTCCGCGTCACCGAGGCGGCCGCGATGGCGGCGGGCCGCTGGGTCGGGCGCGGGGACAAGAACGGCGCCGACGGGGTCGCGGTCAACGCGATGCGCAAGCTGATCTCCACCGTCGGCATGCGCGGCACCGTGGTGATCGGCGAGGGCGAGAAGGACAACGCGCCGATGCTCTACAACGGCGAGCAGGTCGGCGACGGCACCGGCCCCGAGTGCGACGTCGCGGTGGACCCGATCGACGGCACCACCCTGACCGCCAAGGGCATGACCAACGCGATCTCGGTGATGGCGGTCGCGCCGCGGGGCTCGATGTACGACCCGTCCGCGGTGTTCTACATGGAGAAGCTGGTCACCGGACCCGAGGCGGCCGACGTGGTGGACATCCGCTACCCGGTCGCGGAGAACATCCACCAGGTCGCGAAGGCCAAGGGCTCCCGGCCCGAGGACGTCACCGTGGTGCTGCTCGACCGCCCCCGCCACGAGAAGATCGTCGAGGAGATCCGCGGGACCGGCGCACGGATCAAGTTCATCACCGACGGCGACGTGGCCGGTGCGATCATGGCGGCCCGCGCCGGCACCGGCATCGACCTGCTGCTCGGCATCGGCGGCACCCCCGAGGGGATCATCGCCGCCTGCGCGATGAAGTGCCTCGACGGGGTGATCCAGGGCCGGCTGTGGCCGCACAGCGACGAGGAGCGCCAGCGCGCCATCGACGCCGGGCACGACCTGGACCGCGACCACGTGCTGCGCACCGAGGACCTGGTCACCGGCGACGACGTGTTCTTCGTGGCCACCGGGATCACCGACGGCGAGCTGATGCAGGGTGTCCGCTACGGCGCCGGCGGCGCCAGCACCCACTCGCTGGTGATGCGCTCGCGCAGCGGCACGATCCGCTCGATCACCAGCGAGCACAAGCTGCAGAAGCTGCGCTCCTACTCCGCGGTCGACTTCGAGCGCTGAGCAGCCGATGGCACCCGGACCGTTCGTGGTGGTGGGCGAGTCGCTCGTCGACATCGTGAAGCCCGTCTCCGGCGAGGAGGTCTCCGCCCCCGGCGGCTCGCCCCTCAACGTCGCGGTGGGCCTGGCCCGCCTCGAGATCGACACGGTGCTGATCACCCAGCTCGGAGACGACGAGCACGGCGACCTCGTGGCGCGGCACGTGGCCGCCAGCGACGTCCGGCTCGCCGACGGCACGGTCGCGTCCGGGCGGCGCACCAGTACGGCGACGGCGTGGCTGGACGCGGAGCACGCCGCGACGTACGAGTTCGACCTGGCCTGGGACCTGCCGCCGCACCGGCTGCCCGAGGGCACCGCCGGGCTGCACGTCGGCTCGCTGGGCGCCGCGCTCCGACCGGGCCGGGACGCCGTGCTCGACCTGGTCGCGCAGGTCGGCGACGGCTTCGTGTCCTACGACCCGAACGTGCGCCCGGCCTTCGTTACGGACCCGGCCGCCGCCTGGCGCGACCTGGCCGAGGTGGCCGCTAGGGCCCGCCTCGTCAAGTGCTCGGAGGAGGACCTGGCGGCGTTGCGCCCCGGCGAGGCGGAGCCCGACCTCGCGCGCGAGCTGCTGTCCGCCGGGGCGACCGAGCTGGTGGTGGTGACCAAGGGCGGTGCCGGGGCGACCGCCTACACCCGCGACCTGCTAGTCGACGTCCCGGCGCCCCCGACCACGGTGGTGGACACCGTCGGCGCGGGCGACTCGTTCATGGCGGGGCTGCTCGCGGTGCTCTGCGACTGGGACCTGACCGTGGACGGTGAGGGCAGCCTGGAGGCGCTCGACGAGGACCGGCTCGCGCTGCTCCTCGACGGTGCGGCGCTGGCGGCCGCGGTCACCTGCAGCCGGCGCGGGGCTAACCCACCGACGCGTCGGGAACTGCCGCCAACGTGGCCGCAGGGCTGACCTGACCCTCCCGCAGCTCGCGGTGCGCGGCGAGCGACTCGGTGACGATGTCGAGCACCACCGGGTCGAACGCCATCCCGAGATGGCTGGTGGAGACCTCGACGGTCTTCGCCTGCGGGTCCAGGCAGCTGCGCCAGTCGATGATGCCGTCGCGGCGCGAGAACACCGACGTGAAGGCGACGTCCTGGTCCAGCGGTGCTCGCGCCTGGTCCCAGCTGAGCTGGGCGCAGTCGCCGGAGGTGCAGTCCTCGCCCATCATCCCGCCGATGCCGGCGTTGCGGAGCTTGACGATCAGGGCCAGGTCGAACAGCAGGGCGGGGTGGGCGGCGCCCGGCGCGAGGATCGGGCTGCCCAGCGTGACGATGCCCTCGACCAGGTCCGGCCGGCGGGCCGCGAGCCCCCGGGCCAGCAGACCGCCCAGGCTGTGCCCGACGATGGTGACCTTGCGGTCGCGCTTGATCGCGATCGACTCGATCCGCCGCTCCAGCGTCTCCGAGGCCGCCTGGGTGCAGCCGACGTTGGCGTGCATCGTGGACCGGTAGGTGCGGTGACCGAGGTGGCGCAGGTGCCGGCTCATCAGGGACAGGGTGGCGTCGCCGGCCATGAACCCCGGGACCAGCACGACCGGCTCGAGGCCGCGGGCGGTGCCCCGGGTGGCGTACGGGGTGTTGCGTCGCTCCCGCCGGTCCTCCCGCCGTCGTCGCACGTAGCGGGCCGCCTCGGCGACCGCGCTGCCCTCCCGGGCGATCGCGCGCAGGCCGGTGGGCCCCGCGAAGCCGGGCGGGCAGAGGAACGCTCCCAGAGGCGATGCCATGATGTGACGGTAACCACACCGGTGCGAAAGTATGCGTCAAGACGCCCCGAAGTGACCATTAAGAGACCGAACCGTTGTCAACGGCGGTCCCCCCGGCGTCATCGGGACGACCTTCAACACCGGCGGCGCGCCGCCCGGCTAAACTCGTGGGTAACCCACGCCGTCGTACGAGAGGGCTCCATGTCCCGTTCCCCCGTCCAGATGTCCCAGGAGACGTTCGCTGCATTGCCCACGGGGGTGGAGATCTGCTACCAGACGTTCGGCGACCCGTCGGCGGAGCCGCTGCTGCTGGTGATGGGCCTCGGCGGGCCGATGACCTGGTGGAGCCCGGACTTCTGCACGATGCTGGCCGACCGGGGCTTCTACGTGATCCGCTACGACAACCGCGACAGCGGCCGCTCCACGCGGATCCGGGCCCGGGTGAACCGGCGGATGCTGCTGCGCGCCTTCGTCGGCGGACGCGGCCGGCCGCCGTACACCCTGCAGGACATGGCCGACGACGCGCTCGGCCTGCTCGACCACCTGGGCATCGGGCCGGCGCACCTGGTGGGCATCTCCATGGGCGGGATGATCGTGCAGACCGTGGCGCTGAGCCACCCGGACCGGGTGCTCTCGCTGACCTCGATCATGTCCACCACCGGCCGACGCAGCGTGGGCTGGCAGGACCCGCGGCTGCTGCCGCTGCTGCTCACCCCGCGCGGCCGGTCCCGCGAGGCGTACGTCGAGCACTCGTCGCGGCTGTGGAGGATCATCGGCTCGCCGCTCTACCCGGACACCACCGAGGCGGTGCGCGAGCGCGCGGGCGAGACCTGGGACCGGGGCGTGAGCCCGGCCGGGGTGGCGCGGCAGATGGCGGCGATCCTCTCCCAGCCCGACCGCTCCCGCCAGCTGCGCGGACTGCGGGTGCCGACCCTCGTCATCCACGGGACGAACGACAAGATGGTGCACGTCTCCGGGGGGCGCGCCACCTCGCACTCGGTGCCCGGCTCGGAGCTGCTGCTGATCCCGGGGATGGGCCACGACGTGCCGGTGGCCCTGCACGAGACCTTCGTCGAGGCGATCCGGCGCAACGCCGACCGGGCCGCCGACGGGCCCCCCGGGCGCGCCGCGAGCGAGTGACCGGGCGCCGTCACAACGGCACAATTGGCCGCTTGTGGCGCCAACGGGACGGGCCGACCCGTCACAACAGCACAATCGCCCGTCTTTGACGGCTTTGAGGGCGCTCTCCCGGTCACAACGGCACAATTGGCCGCTTGTGAGGCCTCCGGGGCCGTTCGTGCCGCCAGAACAGCACAATTGCGCGTCTTGGAGGCGTCCGCCGGCTGTTCGACGGTCAGAACAGCACAATTGCGTTCACCAGTGCGCCAGTGCGCAGTGCGCCAGTGCGCCCCAGGACACCGGGTGGGCAGAGCGGCGGCAGGGCGAGGAGCCTCGGGCGCCGGCGTCGGTCGGGTCGTGCCCGGACCGGCGCCGCCTGGTCTCACTCGGTGCTCGTGCCGGTCGTCCTCGCATCCGTGGCCTGCGTGGTTGCCGGTCGCTGCGCACCCGACGTCGACCGGGCACCGCCCCGCTTCGCCGGGGACCCGGACGCGGACCGGGGAGCCGCCTTCGTCGCCGACGCCGACCGGGGAGCCGCCTTCGACGCCGACCGGGGAGCCGCCTTGTCGCCGACGCGGACCGGGGAGCCGCCTTCGCCGACGCGGACCGGGGAGCCGGCTTCCTCGCCGTCTTCTTCGCCGGCTTCTTCCCGGGTTTCTTCCCCGCCTGCTTCGCACCCCCCGCAGCCGCACCCCCCGCGGACCGCGGCCGCACCTCCCGGAGACACCGCCTCGGCGGCCGCGGGCGCGCTCCCGGCTGTCGCCCGCGCGGCCGCGGCCCGCTGCGTGCTCGCCGCCCGCGGAGCCGACACACCGGCGGTGCGCTGCCCCGGCACCAGCGCGACCATCTCGGCCATCGCGTCCTGCAGGTAGCCGATCAGGTTCCACACGTCCGGCACCATCTCGCGGCACGCGATCAGCCCGAAGTCCAGGGTGCCGTGGTAGGAGAACAAGGTGATGTTCAGCCCGCCGGTCATGTCGGTCACCGCCGAGACCGGGTAGATGCCCTCCACCTGCGCCCCGGCGATGTACAGCGGCAGCTGGGGACCCGGGACGTTGCTGACGAACAGGTTGAACAGCACGCCGGGCACCGTGGCCAGCTTGAACAGCGCGCGGGCCGCGAGGCCGGACAGCGCGGTCGGGATCAGCGCGGACAGGTCCTGCAGCAGCGAGGCCGGCACCGCCTCGAAGTGCGCCTTGGCCTCCTTCATCGAACCCCGCATGAAATGCATCCGCTGCTCGGGGTCGGCCAGGTGGGTGGGCAGCTCCGCGAGCATCACCGACACCTGGTTGCCGTGCGACCCGCGCTGGTCCTCGGTGCGGATCGAGACGGGTACGGCGGCCACCAGCGGCGTCCTGGGCAGCGCGTCGTGGTCGAGCAGCCAACGGCGCAGCGCGGCCGCCGTCAACGCCATCACCACGTCGTTGACGGTCATCTCGAAGTGGTTCTTCACCAGCTTCACGTCCGACAGCGGCAGCGAGCCGTAGGAGAACCGGCGGTGCGCGGTGATGGTGCCGTTGAGCGGGGTGCGGGGGGCCTTGAGGTCCCGGCCGGCCAGCTCGGGGCGGGGCCGGCCCAGCACGCGGCCCACGACGCCGGCCGTCTCGCTGACCAGGCGCGCGCCGGGGAAGTTCGCGGCCCCGGGCAGCTCGTCGACGTACGCCAGGGACTTGGGGATCACCCGCGCCAGCTCGAGCGGGTTCACCGCCATCGAGGTGAGACCGCGGCGCAGCAGGCCCAGCGTCGAGGGCATCTCGCGCGGCACGAACGGGTCCTGCTCGACCGGGACGTCGCGCGGCTCCACGGTGAGGTCCATCAGCGTCTCGAGGATCTCCGCGCCCGAGACGCCGTCGATCGCGGCGTGGTGGATCTTGGAGTAGAACGCCACCTTGCCGCCCTCGAGGCCGGTGATGACGTAGGCCTCCCACAGCGGCCGGGTGCGGTCGAGCTGGCGGGCGTGGATCCGCGACACCTGCTCGCCGAGCTGCTGCGGGGTGCCCGGGCCGGGCAGTGCCAGCTCGCGCAGGTGGAACTCGATGTCGAAGTGCGGGTCGTCGACCCAGTACGGCCGGCCGAGCCCGAGCGGCACCTCGACCAGCCGCTGGTGCAGCGGGGGCGCCAGGTGCAGCCGCGGCTCGAACACGGCCCGGACGGTCTCGAGGTTCCACTCCCCGCCCGGGGCCGTGGACGGGTCCAGCACCACCAGGCTGCCCACGTGCCCGACGGTCGTCGGCGACTCGACGTTGAGGAACTGGGCATCGAGGGAGGTCAGCTGGCGCATGGCGCCAGTCTTACCCGATCACCGGGAGAATTCACACCGATGAGACAACCGCTCAGTCGGGTACGACGAGCACCGGGCTGGGCTCCACGCCGACCTGGATCCGGGCGTCCGGGGCGAGCCGGGTGGCCAGGCTGCTGGGCACCTGGGCCAGCACGTCCTGGCCGTCGTCGAGCCGGGCGTGCACCCGCGAGATCGGGCCCAGGAACGCCACCGACGTGACCCGCCCGTTGCCCCCCGCGTCGGGCTCCACGGTCAGCGACTCGGGCCGCACCAGGGCGACGCCGCTGCCCTGGGCCACCGATCCCGCGACCGTCGGCACCCGGCAGCCGAGCACGGTCACCTCGCCGCCGGACGCGTCCCCGCGCAGCCTGTTGCTCAGGCCGACGAACTCCGCGACGAACCGGCTGGTGGGCCGCTCGTAGAGCTCGTCCGGCGGCGCGATCTGGTCGAGCCGGCCGGCGTTCATCACCCCGACCCGGTCCGCGACCGCGAGCGCCTCTTCCTGGTCGTGGGTGACGAACAGCGTCGTGGTGCCGACCTCGAGCTGCACCCGCCGGATCTCGTCCCGCAGCTGCACCCGGACCTTGGCGTCCAGCGCCGACAGCGGCTCGTCGAGCAGCAGCACGGACGGCTCGATGGCGAGCGCCCGGGCCAGCGCGACCCGCTGCTGCTGGCCGCCGGACAGCTGGTGGGCGTAGCGCTTCTCGTGCTCGACCAGCCCGACCATCTCGAGCATCTCCCGGGCCCGCGTCGGTACGACGGGCGCCGGGATGTCCGCGCAGGGTGAGGCCGAAGGCCACGTTGTCGCGGACCGTCATGTGCGGGAACAGGCTGTAGGCCTGGAAGACCATCCCCATGTCCCGCTTGTTCGCCGGCACCGTGGTGAGGTCCTTGCCACCGACCACCACCCGACCGGCGTCCGCGGCCTCCAGGCCGGCGAGGATGCGCAGCGCGGTGGTCTTGCCGCACCCGGACGGGCCGAGCAGGACCACCAGCTCCCCGGCCCCCAGCTGCAGGGTCAGCCCGTCCAGGGCGCGGATCGGTCCGTAGTTGCGGTGCAGACCGTCGAGGTGGACGGTGGTGCCCGTCCTCTCGCGCTGGTTCAGGCTCACGCTTCCTCACCTTTCGACGTGCGGGACCGTTGCCCCACGAACGAGATCAGCAGCAGCAGCACCACGCCGAACGTGAGCGCCGCCAGCGATGCGGCGACCGACACCGGTGCGTCGCTCTTGCCCAGCAGCGCGATCACGACCGGGAGGGTGTCGAAGTGCAGCAGCGACGCGAAGACGAACTCCCCCATCACCAGGGCCACCGAGATGAACGCCGCGTTCATGACCCCGGACCAGATGTTCGGCACCACGATCCGGACGATCACGGTGCCCCAGCCGGCCCCGAGCGAGCGGGCGGCCTCCGACAGCGTGGTGACATTGATCGACGACAGCGCGGCGTCCAGCGCCCGGTAGGCGTAGGGCAGCACGAGCACGACGTAGGCGAAGGTGAGGGTGAGCGCCGAGTCGCCCAGCAGGTAGGTGACCCAGGCGTAGACGTTGGTGATGCCGACGACGATGACCAGCGCGGGAATGGTCAACGGCAGCAGGCACAGGAACTCCACCAGCCGAGACGCCTTCGGCACCCGCAGCCGCACCCAGATCATCGTGGGCACCAGCAGCAGCACCATCAGCACCACGGTGAACAGGGCCAGCAGCAGCGAGGTGAAGATCGCCGAGCGCAGCTGCGGGTCCTCGACCAGCTGTGCCCAGGCCGCGCCGGTGCGCTCCGAAGTGCCCACCGTCCGGGTGCTGAAGTCGAGCATGGAGAGCAGGGGTACGGCGAAGTAGATGCCGAAGAGCGCAAGCAGCACCCACCGCACCACGCGCCAGGTCAAGGACTCCTTCACCGCAACCACCGGGACGTGCGGCGCACCAGCAGCGCGTAGAGCGTCATCACCACAGCGACCACCACGATCATCTCGAACGCGAGCGCGAACGCGAGGTTCTGCCGGCCGAGCAGGACCTCGCTGGTCAGCGCGGAGCGGATCAGCAGCGGCAGGATCGGGTTCCCCTGGGTGACCAGCGCCGCCGCGGTCGCGTACGCGGCGAACCCGTTGGCGAACAGCAGCAGCATCGCGCCGAGGAACGGCGGGAACAGCAGCGGCACCCCGACCTTGGCCCAGTACTGCCAGGTGCTCGCGCCGAGGCTGACCGCGGCCTCGCGCCACTGGGGGCGCAGTCCCTCGAGGGCGGGCAGGAACACGATCACCATCAGCGGGATCTGGAAGTAGCAGTAGACGACGATCAGGCCGGGGAGGCCGTAGAGCCACCCGGACCCGAAGAGGTCGAACCCGATGGTGTTCTTGAGCACGACGGTGAGGGTGCCAGCGAAGCTGATGGTGGCGATGAAGGCGAACGCGAGCATCACCCCGCCGAACTGCGCCAGCACCCCGGCGACCGCGGTCACCGCCCGCCGCAGCAGGCTGGTCGGCGGGCGGGTGACCACGAGGTAGGCGAGCAGCGCACCGAGCGCCGCGCCGATGAGGGCCGTGCTCCCGGCCAGCACGAGACTCTTCCACAACGTGGTCATCACCGTCGCCGAGCCGAGCGACCGGATGTTGGCGAAGGTGAAGCGGCCGTTCTCCTGGAAGGCCCCCACCACCACGGTGATGGTGGGGATCAGCAGGAAGACGACGAGGTAGGCCAGGAACGGCGTGAGCCCGAGCGACGGCGCGAGCCGCCGGACGCGGCTCACGCCGCCACCCCTTCCGAGACGGTCATCGGTCAGCCGACGACCTTGGCCCAGTTCTTGGACAGGTAGTCAGCGGCCTTCGCGGTCTGCTCGGTGGTCGGGATGACCGGCTTGCCGGTCACCGTCGGGAGCGCGTCGTACTTCGCCTTGTCGATGGTGCCCGCCTTGGCCATCGCGTCCGCGCGCACCGGGCGCGCACCGCCCGCCAGCCAGAGGTTCTGGCCCTGGTCGGAGTAGAGGAACTCCTCCCACAGCCGGGCGGCGGCCGGGTGCGGCCCGTCCTTGTTGATGGCCTGGTAGTAGTAGCCGGCGACCGCGGCGCCCTGGGGCACCACGACCTTCCAGGTCGGCAGCTTCGAGGTCTCCCCGGCGTTCAGGTAGTCCCAGTCGATGACCACCGGCGTCTGGCCCGACTCGATGGTGGCCGGGGTCGGGTCGACGGGCAGGAAGTTGCCGGCCTTCTTCAGCCGGCCGAAGTAGTCCACGCCCGGTGCGACGTTGTCGGGCCCGCCGCCGTTGGCGACCGCGGCCATCACCACGCCGCTGAACGCGGCCCCCGCCTCGGTGGGGTTGCCGTTCAGCGCCACCTTGCCCTTGAACTTGGGGCCGAGCAGGTCGTCGAGCGTCTTGACGTCCGGCACCTTGCTCGAGTCGTAGCCGACGGACATGTAGCCGCCGTAGTCGTTGGTCCAGGTGCCGTCGGGGTCCTTGAAGTCCGCGGGGATGTCGCCCCAGGTCGAGACCTTGTACGGCGCGAACAGGTCGGTGTTCGCGAGGGCCACGGACTGCCCGAGGTCGAAGACGTCCGGGGCCCGCGAGGTGCCCTTCAGCTGCTTGGCGGCGTCGATCTCCTCCTGGCTGGCCGCGGACGGCTGCGCCGACTTGACGGTGATGCCGTACTTGTCGCTGAACGCCTTGATCACGTTGCCGTAGTTGGCCCAGTCCGGGGGCAGCGCGATCACGTTCAGCTGGCCCTCCTTCTTGGCCGCCTTGACCAGCGCGTCCATGCCGCCGAGGTCGGAGGCGGAGGTGGCCTTCGCCGCGTCGCTGCCGCCGGACGTGTTGTTCGCCGGTGGGGAACAGGCGGCGAGGGCGGTCAGCGTCACCGCCGCCGCGACGGACATGCTCAGAACTCGAATGCGACTCAAGACATCCTCCAACTCGACCAACGGCACGGTGCCAGCGTGAACCGTCGCAGCGCCGAGCGTCCGGCGTACGTCCCCCTGGTGTCCTGCTGGTGACTGGACAGTAACGGTAGCGGCCGATCCGCCCGGTGTCAGGCCTCCCGGCCCCGGGATCAGGCAGCGGTACGCCGGCTCCGCGGGTCCACGGAGCCGGCGTACCCAGCGGTCAGTCGGAGAGGCGTGCCCCGGACTCGGTGTCGAAGACGTGCACGTGCGCCGGGTCGGTGCTCACGTAGATCGTCTCGCCCTTGCGGTGGGTGCGGCGGGCGTCGATCCGGACGATGACCTGGTCCGGGGCCCCCTCCACGCCGCAGTCGCCGTAGAGGAAGCCGTCCGCGCCGAGCTCCTCGACCACGGTCACCTTCACCGGCAGGCCGCCCTCGCCCTCACCGACGATGCGCCACGACTCCGGCCGCACGCCGACCGTGATGGCCCCCTGCGCCTTGCCCGCCGCGGTGCGGTCGATCGGCACCTCGTAGTCGCCGATCTGCGCCTTCCCGTCGCTGGTCTTGGCGCTCAGCAGGTTCATCGCCGGCGAACCGATGAAGCCGGCCACGAACAGGTTCGACGGCTGGTCGTAGAGGTTCAGCGGGGTGTCGACCTGCTGCAGCACGCCGTCCTTGAGCACCGCCACCCGGTCGCCCATGGTCATCGCCTCGACCTGGTCGTGGGTGACGTAGACGGTGGTGACCCCGAGGCGCTGCTGGAGCGCGGCGATCTGCGTGCGGGTGGAGACCCGCAGCTTGGCGTCCAGGTTCGACAGCGGCTCGTCCATGCAGAACACCTGCGGCTGGCGCACGATCGCGCGACCCATCGCCACCCGCTGGCGCTGCCCGCCGGACAGCGCCTTCGGCTTGCGCTCCAGGTACTCCTCGAGGTCGAGGAGCTTCGCGGCCTCCTTGACCCGCTCCATCCGCTCCTCCTTGCCGACCTTGGCCATCTTCAGCGAGAAGCCCATGTTGTCGGCCACGGTCATGTGCGGGTAGAGCGCGTAGTTCTGGAACACCATCGCGATGTCCCGGTCCTTGGGCGGCAGGTGCGTGACGTCGCGGTCCCCGATCCGGATGGACCCGTTGGTCACCTCCTCCAGCCCGGCCAGCATCCGCAGGCTGGTCGACTTGCCGCAGCCGGACGGCCCGACGAGTACCAGGAACTCGCCGTCCTCGATCTCCAGGTTGAGGTCGTCGACCGCGGGACGGTCACCACCGGGGTACATCCGCTCCGCGTGGTCGTAGGTCACTGTTGCCATCTGTTGTCATTCCCTTCACCGGCAGGTACGTGCCGGACGATCCGTCGTAAAGGTGTGGTGGCGATCACATTACCGATCGGCCACCGGCGGCAACAGAGGTCCTAGCGCTTCGGCAGCTCCCGGGGGCTGCGGGCACCCGGGACCGATCCCCGTCGGCGCACGGTCACCGAGCCCATCAGGGCGACGCCGCGCACCCGCAGTACCGGCGAGTCCGGGTGCGGCGCGTGGTCGACGCGCGGGCGCTGCTCCTTGAACTCGCCCATCACCCCGAACCCCTCGACGACCACGACCGTGGCCGCGTCCACGACGATCTTGACCTCGCCCATCACCGCGTTGGCGGTGAGGGTGACCTCCCGCTCGGCGAAGTGGGCGGCGCGCAGGTCGAGGGTCACCGAGCCCATCAGGGCGAGGGCCCCGTGGCTCGCCCCGAGCTGCCACGGCCCGACCCGCTTGGTCTCGGACAGGACCGCCACCGACGAGTCGTACGACGGGCCGGCCGGCGCCGTACGCCGCTCCCGGGCCGCACGCGGGACCGCGGGACGCTCGCCCGCGTGCACCGGCAGGTCGGCCGTGATCGGCACCAGGTCGGCGTAGGTCTTGGCCCGGTAGGCCGCCTCGAGCCGCTCGTCGAGCTCGTCGAGGTCGAGCCGCCCCTCCCCCGCGGCGCGGCGCAGCACCTCCGAGACCTGGTGCCGGTCCGCGTCGGAGATGCGAAGCGCCGACGGGTCCGTCGGCTGCAGTCCGGTGGGACGGGACTCGCGTGCCTGTTCCTCCATGCGGTCATCCTACGAGCGCGCGGCGCCCGTGGAGCGGCGTCGCGCCGCGGGCCTTCGGGCCGGCGCGCGGCCGCGGGGCGAGGCGCCGCCCGGGTCCGGCAGGCGCCGGACCGAGTCCCCCTCGCTGACGGGCATCCGCAGCCGGACCACGCTGTCCGCCGGTCCGGCCGGGTCGAGCAGCATGTGTACCGCTCGGGCGCCCAGCGCCGCGTAGGGCAGCGCGACCGAGGTGAGCCGGGGGCGCAGCCAGCCCGCCAGCTCCGACCCGTCGAACGACACCACGGAGACGTCACGGGGCACGTCCAGCTCGTGCGTGGCGAGGGCCTGGTAGGTGCCCATCGCCACCCGGTCGTTGAGGCAGATCAGCGCGGCCGGGTGGGCCCCGTTGCCCAGCCAGCGGTCGACCGCGTCGTAGGCGGCCCGCACGGCCCAGTCGCAGGGCACCACCCCGGTCAGGGACCGCCCCGCCTCCCGCATCCGGGCCCGCACGCCCTTCAGCCGCAGCGGCCCGCCGATGGCCTCGGGTGTGGGGTCCTGCCCGACGACGTACACCCGGCCGGCGATGCCGGCGGCGAGCACCGCCTCGGCGGCGGTCCGACCGCCCTCGTACTCGTCGGGGAGCACCGCCGGCAGCCCGCCGCGTGGGTCGACGCAGTTCAGCAGCACCGCGCGGTGCTGCTGGAGCAACGCCGGGGCGGCGATCTCCGAGGTCACCAGCCGGACGTAGATGATCCCGTCCACCTGCCGGTCGAGCATCTCCTCGATCAGCCGCACCTCGACGTCCGGGTCCCCCTCGGTCTCGCCGATGACGAGCAGCCGGCCGCTCCGCCGCGCCGCCGCGCCGGCACCGGTAAGCATCTGGCTGGCGAAGTGCCCGCTGGCCACGAAGTCCGAGATGACGCCGATGGTCGCGGTGCTGGCCGTGCGCAGGCTGCGCGCGCTCTGGTTCGGCCGGTAGCCGAGCTCCGCGACGGCCTCGCGCACCCGCTGCTCGGTGTCGGCAGAGATCCGCATCTGTGCGGACCGGCCGTTGAGGATGTAGGAGGCGGTCGTGGTCGACACGCCCGCCCGCCGCGCGACGTCACTGAGGGTCACCTTGCGCTGCAGTGTCACGTGCCCACTCCCGTTCTGACCGTGACCCGACCACCGGGTCGACCGGCACCAGCAAGGGCGTCTCGATTCCGTCTCGCTCCCTTGACATGGCCAGCCAGCAGGAAAACTATGGTGCTGATTCGATTCAGCAGTGATCTGTCTCACAGTACGCCTCGAATCAGACAGCACTCAAAGTGCCGCTCAACTGGAGGAGATACTCACGATGCACAACCACGTGCGAGGTCGTAAGGCGATCGCGGCGGTCGCCGCGGCCGCTTCCATGCTCCTGGTCGCTGCCTGCGGTGGTGGGGGCGGCAGCAGCAGCTCCAGCAAGACCGTCACGGTGTGGTCCAGCACGGACCCGCTGGTCTTCGCCGGCCTGAAGAAGCAGATCGTCGCGAAGGCCAAGGCGGAGGGCATCACCGTCAACATGCAGAAGGTCGACAACATCAACCAGCTGATCATGACGAAGATCCAGGCGAACGACACGCCGGACATCGCGATGATCCCGCAGCCGGGCGTGGTCGGCGACATCGTCAAGCGCGGCAAGGCGCAGCCGCTGAACGACGTGGTCGACATGAACGCGCTGCAGTCGTCGATGACGCCGGGCACGCTCGAGGCGGGCACCTTCAACGGCAAGCTCTACGGACTGCTGGTGAGCATGAACGTCAAGAGCCTGGTGTTCTACCCCAAGCAGGCCTGGGACAAGGCGGGCTACAAGGTGCCGCAGTCCCTGGGCGAGCTCGAGGCGCTCACCCAACAGATCAAGAAGGACGGCACCCCGCCGTGGTGCTTCGCCATCGGCTCCGACGCCGCGACCGGCTGGCCGGCGACCGACTGGTTCGAGGACCTGATCATGCGCTACGGCGGTCCCGACCAGTACAACGCCTGGGTGACGCACAAGATCAAGTTCGACTCACCGCTGGTGCGGAAGGCGGCTGCCGAGTTCGAGAAGCTGCTGCTCACCGACGGCAACGTGGCCGGTGGCCGCGGCTCCATCGCGAGCACCGCGTTCGGTGACGCCGACAACCCGATGTGGGACAACCCACCCGGCTGCTACCTGCTCAAGCAGGGCAACTTCATCGTCTCCAAGGACTTCATGCCCACGGGCGTGGTGGCCAACGTCGACCAGAACATCGGCGTCTTCGGCTTCCCGCCGGCCACGGTGGGCGGTCCGAACCCGGTGCTCGGCGGCGGTGACCTGGCGACCCTGCTCAGCGACAACCCCAACGCCAAGAAGGTCATGCAGATCATGGCCGACCCGAGCGTCGGCGACAAGGCCGCCCCGAGCAGCTCGTTCATCTCGCCGCACAAGACCTTCGACCAGTCCCTCTACCCGAGCGACCTGACCCGCCAGATCGCGAACATCGCCTACAAGTCGGACACGTTCCTGTTCGACGGCTCCGACGCCATGCCGGGCGCCGTGGGTGCGGGCACGTTCTGGAAGGACATGACCGCCTGGATCAGCGGCCAGGAGAGCCTGGACACGGCACTGAAGAACATCGACCAGAGCTGGCCAACCAGCTGAGGCCCTGACAGCGCAGGTGGGCGGGTCCGGCTCCGCCCGGACCCGCCCACCTGCGCCACCTCGTCCAACCGCGACCCGGATCAGGTACAGGAAGGCGCGTTCATGGGTACCAAGATCGTCACCACCATCATCACCGTGCTGGTCGGCGTGGGGGCGGCTCTCGTCCTCTACTGGCTGCTGAACAAGCTGGCCGAGATCCTCCCGACCAGATGGGAGGGCCGGCTCAAGCCCTTCCTCTACATCCTGCCCGCGTACGCCGCGCTCTCGTTCTTCCTGATCTACCCGGCCGTGCAGTCGGCCGTCTTCAGCTTCAAGGACTCCAGCAGCACCGCGTGGGTCGGCTTCGACAACTACACCAACCTCTTCCAGAGCCACGGCTTCCAGCAGACGATGCTCAACACGTTGCTGTGGATGATCATCGTGCCGGTGGCGGTCGTCATCGTGGGCATGATCGTCGCGGTGCTCGCTGACCGGCTCAAGCCCAAGGCGGAGAGCGCGGCGAAGACCCTGATCTTCCTACCGATGGCGATCAGCATGGTCGGCGCCGGCACCGTGTGGCGGTTCCTCTACGCCTACGCACCCCAGGGCCGGCCGCAGGTCGGACTGCAGAACGCCATCGTCGTCGGCCTGGGCGGGCACCCGGTGCCGTGGCTGGAGCAGAACCAGTTCCACATCAACAGCCTGTTCCTCATGCTGATGCTGCTGTGGGCGCAGGTCGGCTTCTCGATGGTGCTGCTGTCCGCCGCCATCAAGGGGGTCCCCGAGGACACCCTCGAGGCCGCCCGGATCGACGGAGCCGGAGAGCGGCAGATCTTCTTCCAGGTCGTGGTGCCGCAGATCTGGGGCACCGTGATCACGGTCTTCATCACGACGCTGATCCTGGTGATGAAGATCTTCGACATCGTGTACGTGATGACCAACGGCAACTTCAACACCAACGTGCTGGGCAACGAGTTCTTCAACCAGCTCTTCACGAACTTCAACAACGGTGCCGCCGCGGCCATCGTGGTCATCCTGATGATCGCCACCATCCCGATCATGTTCTACCAGGTACGGCACTTCCGGAACGAGGAGGCGGCGGCATGAGCAGCTCCACCGAGACCATCGCGGGCGTCGGCACCACGGCCAAGACGGCGCGCAAGCGCGCGCCGCGCGGCCAGAACCCGGCCAACGCCGGCTGGGCGACGAGAGGGGTGCTGATCTTCGTCTGCTTCCTGTGGGTGGTGCCGACGCTGGGCCTGTTCCTGACGTCGTTCCGTCCCCTCGACGCCGCCAACACCACCGGCTGGTGGACGCTGTTCACCAACCCGTCGTCCTGGAAGGACCTGACCTTCAGCAACTACTCACAGGCGATCGACCAGGCGCACCTGGGCACGGCCTTCATCAACAGCGTGGCGATCGCCCTGCCCGCGACGTTCATCCCGATCCTCGTCGCGGCCTTCGCCGCCTACGCGTTCACGTTCATGGAGTTCCCGGGCCGCAACTTCCTGTTCCTGCTCGTGGTCAGCCTGCTGGTGGTGCCGAACTACGTGGCGTTCGTGCCGGTCCTCAAGGTCTACGGCAACATCGGGCTCAAGGGCTTCCCCACGGTCTGGCTGGCGCACATCGGCTTCGGCATGTCGCTGGCCATCTACATCCTGCGCAACTACATGGCCACGTTGCCCAGGACGGTCATCGAGTCGGCCAAGATCGACGGGGCGACCCACTACCAGACCTTCTTCCGGCTGATCCTGCCGATGTCGGTGCCGGCGCTGGCGTCCTTCGCGATCTTCCAGTTCCTGTGGGTGTGGAACGACCTGCTGGTCGCACTGGTGTTCATCGGCCCGGGCGAGAACGCGCCGATCACGGTGGCTGTCAAGAACAACCTGCTCGGCCAGCAGGGCGCCGGGTGGAACCTGGTGACCGCCGGCGGCTTCTTCTCGATGGTCGTGCCGATCATCGTGTTCCTGGCGCTGCAGCGGTTCTTCGTCCGCGGCCTCACCGCCGGCGCCGTGAAGGGCTGAGCGAGCCGGTCGACGTACGGCGTGCACCGAGGGCCTGGGCGGGTCACCGCCCGGGCCCTCGCCTATCCTGAGCGGTCATGAGCGTGGACCCCGAGTTCCGGTACTCCGACCTGCTGCCCCTCGGCACCGACCAGACGCCGTACCGGCTGCTGACCGGCGAGGGGGTCAGCACGTTCGAAGCGAACGGCCGCACCTTCCTCCAGGTCGAGCCGTCCGCGCTGCGGCTGCTGACCGCGGAGGCGATGCACGACATCGCGCACTACCTGCGCCCGGCGCACCTCGCCCAGCTGCGCAGGATCATCGACGACCCGGAGGCCAGCGGCAACGACCGCTTCGTCGCCACCGACCTGCTCAAGAACGTCAACATCTCCGCCGGCGGCGTGCTGCCGATGTGCCAGGACACCGGCACCGCGATCGTGATGGGGAAGAAGTCCGAGGGCGTGCTGACCGGGGCCGACGACGCCGAGGCCATCTCCCGGGGCGTGTTCGACGCATACACCCGGCTGAACCTGCGCTACTCGCAGATGGCGCCGCTGACGATGTGGGAGGAACGGAACACCGGCTCGAACCTGCCCGCGCAGATCGAGCTCTACTCGACCCCGGGCACCGCGGGGACCGGCCCGGAGTACAAGTTCCTGTTCATGGCCAAGGGCGGCGGCTCGGCGAACAAGTCCTTCCTCTACCAGGAGACGAAGGCGATCCTGCACCCGTCGCGGATGCTTTCGTTCCTCGACGAGAAGATCCGCTCGCTCGGCACCGCCGCCTGCCCGCCGTACCACCTGGCGGTGGTGATCGGCGGCACCAGCGCCGAGTTCGCCCTGAAGACCGCGAAGTACGCCTCCGCGCACTACCTCGACGACCTGCCCACTCACGGGAGCCCGAGTGCTCACGGTTTTCGGGATCTCGACCTCGAGCAGCAGGTCTTCGAGCTCACCCAGTCGTTCGGGATCGGCGCCCAGTTCGGCGGCAAGTACTTCTGCCACGACGTGCGCGTGGTCCGGCTGCCCCGGCACGGGGCCTCCTGCCCGGTGGCCATCGCGGTCTCCTGCTCGGCCGACCGGCAGGCGCTCGGCAAGATCACCAAGGACGGTGTCTTCCTCGAGCAGCTCGAGACCGACCCGGCGAAGTACCTGCCGGAGGTGACCGACCAGAAGCTGTCTGCCGGGGACGGCGACGTGGTCCGGATCGACCTGACCCTGCCGATGGACGAGATCCGCGCCGAGCTGTCCAAGCACCCGGTGAAGACCCGGCTGTCGCTGACCGGGCCGCTGGTGGTGGCCCGCGACATCGCGCACGCCAAGATCCAGGAGCGGCTCGACGCCGGGGAGGAGATGCCGCAGTACCTCAAGGACCACGCGGTCTACTACGCCGGTCCGGCGAAGACCCCCGAGGGCTACGCGTCGGGCTCGTTCGGCCCCACCACGGCCGGACGCATGGACTCCTACGTCGACCGGTTCCAGGCCGCCGGCGGCTCGATGGTGATGCTCGCGAAGGGCAACCGGTCGGTGCAGGTCACCCGCGCCTGCCAGGAGCACGGCGGCTTCTACCTCGGCTCGATCGGCGGCCCGGCCGCCCGGCTGGCCCAGGACTGCATCCGGTCGGTCGAGGTGCTGGAGTACCCCGAGCTCGGCATGGAGGCGGTCTGGAAGATCGAGGTGGAGGACTTCCCCGCGTTCATCGTCGTCGACGACAAGGGCAACGACTTCTTCGCCGAGACGCAGAAGCCGATCGCGCTGACGGTGCGCACCCGTTCCGCCGAGAAGTAGCACCCGGACGTCATACGCTGTGGCCGTCACAGCAACCAGTTCGTATGACGCAAGGGGCGGCGGTGGAGTACGTCGAGGTGGCGCGCGCCGTGTCCGGGCGGGGCGAGCTGGTGCTGCGCCGGCGGCACGACCCGGACCGCCCCGAGCAGGCGCCGGAGGCCCTGGAGCTGCGCGTGAACGGCGTCTTCGTGATGGACACCCTCGAGACCGCCACCGAGAAGGAGCTCGCGCGGGTCGCGCTGGCCCAGGTCGAGCGGCCCCGGGCCGTGCTCGTCGGGGGGCTCGGGCTCGGCTTCACCCTGCGCGAGGTGCTCGGCGACCACCGGGTGGAGCGGCTCGTCGTGGTCGAGATCGAGGACGCCCTGGTCCGCTGGATGCGGGACGGGACCATCCCGCACGGCCCGGAGTTCCTCGCCGACGAACGGCTGCACGTGGTCACCGCGGACATCCGCACCGCGCTGGCCGAGGTGGTCCCGGCCAGCTACGACCTGGTGCTCCTCGACGTGGACAACGGCCCCGGGTTCCTGGTCTACGACGACAACGCCGAGGTCTACCAGGACCCGTTCCTGCGCCGGGCCGCGGCGTCCCTGCGGCCGGGCGGCGCGCTGGCGGTGTGGTCCGCCGACGCCTCCGAGGAGCTTCGCACCGGGCTGGAGGCGGTGTTCGGCAACGTGGTGGCGGTGCCCTACGAGGTGCAGCTGCAGGGCCGCGACGAGCGGTACTGGCTCTACCTCGCGCGGGCCTGAGGCTCCCCGGTCACCGGCGCGCGACGTTTCCCCCGGATCGTCGAGGGTAGCCTCGGCGGCATGGCTGAGTTCCGCATCGAGCACGACAGCATGGGTGAGGTCCGGGTCCCGAAGGACGCGCTCTGGCGGGCGCAGACGCAGCGGGCGGTCGAGAACTTCCCGATCAGCGGCAGCACCCTCGAGCACGAGCACGTCAAGGCGATGGCACGGGTCAAGGCGGCGGCCGCCAAGGTCAACGCCGAGCTCGGCGTGCTCGACGAGCGCCAGGCCGACGCGATCGCCGAGGCCGCCCGGGAGATCATCGCGGGCGAGCACCTCGACCAGTTCCCCGTCGACGTCTTCCAGACCGGCTCGGGCACGTCGTCGAACATGAACATGAACGAGGTGCTGGCCAGCCTCGCGCAGGGCTCCGGCGTGGAGGTGCACCCCAACGACCACGTCAACGCGAGCCAGTCGAGCAACGACACCTTCCCCACCTCGATCCACGTGGCGGCCACCGCCGCCACCACGCACGATCTGGTGCCCGCGCTCACCCACCTCGCCGAGGCGCTCGAGACCAAGGCGACGGAGTTCCGCGACGTCGTGAAGTCCGGCCGCACCCACCTGATGGACGCGACCCCGGTGATGCTGGGCCAGGAGCTCGGGGGCTACGCGGCGGCGATGCGGCTCGGCGTGGAGCGGCTCGGGTCGGCGCTCCCCCGCGTCGCGGAGCTCCCCCTGGGCGGTACGGCGGTCGGCACCGGGATCAACACGCCCCCGGGGTTCGCCGCGAAGGTGATCGAGGAGCTGGCCGGGTCCACCGGGCTGCCGTTCACCGAGGCCCGCGACCACTTCGAGGCGCAGGGCGCACGCGACGCGCTGGTCGAGCTCTCCGGGCAGCTGAAGACGATCGCGGTCGGCCTGACCAAGCTGTGCAACGACCTGCGCTGGATGTCCTCGGGCCCGCGGACCGGCCTCGCGGAGATCGCCCTCCCGGACCTGCAGCCCGGGTCCAGCATCATGCCCGGCAAGGTCAACCCGGTGCTCCCCGAGGCGACGCTGATGGTCTGCGCGCAGGTGATCGGCAACGACGCCGCGGTCACGGTCGCCGGTGGCTCCGGTAGCTTCGAGCTCAACGTGATGATGCCGGTGATGGCGCGCAACCTGCTCGAGTCGATCCGGCTGCTGAGCACCAGCAGCACCCTGCTCGCGGACCGCTGCATCTCCGGCATCACCGCGAACGCGGAGCGGATGCGGACCTACGCCGAGTCCTCCCCGTCCGTGGTCACGCCGCTGAACCGCTACATCGGCTACGAGAACGCCGCCAAGGTGGCCAAGCAGGCGCTCGCGGAGGAGAAGACGATCAAGGCGGTGGTGCTCGAGATGGGGTTCGTCGAGAACGGCGACCTCACCGAGCAGCAGCTCGACGAGGCCCTCGACGTGGCCCGGATGACCCACCCCTGAGCCGGCGGCACCTCAGCCGAAGTCCACCCGGAGCCGTTCGTCCACGACCTCGAGCGGGTAGGGGTCGCTGAGCGCGCCCACGAACCGGCCCCGCGCGTCGAGCCGCCGCCAGGCCAGGAACCACCACCGACCGTCGTGCTCGATCGCCCGCCCGGCGTACAGCGACGGTCCGTTGTCCCCGGACAGGAAGTCGTCGGACTCGAGGGCGAACGGACCGGTCGGCCCGGCGCCGTACAGCACGTGGGTGCCGTACTCCGGGTGCGCCCCGCGGGCGAGCCGCGCCGCGCTGTGGTCGGTGTCGCCGGCGCAGAACAGCAGCGCGAGCCGGGAGCCGCACGGGACCACCTGCGGCACCTCGAGCTGCCGGAGCTCGCCCGGCTCGCTGACCGGGGGGTGCACGGTCCAGCTCTCCAGGTCGGATGAGGTGAGGTGCGCGACCACCCCCCGGCCGTCCTCCGGGCCGTGGGTGACCCGCGCGCACAGGTACATCCGCCACAGGCCGGCCTCGCGGTCCCAGCGCACCCAGGGGTCCCGCCAGTCGCGCGGCTCGTACCACCGCGGGTCGGACTCGACGCGCAGGCCGGTGCGCTCCCAGGTGTGCAGGTCCTCGGAGACCGCCGAGATCACCCGCTGGCGGGCGGCGTCGTCGACGCGGGAGATGCCGGTGTAGTGCATCCGCCACCGGCCGTCGTGGTCCCGGACGACCGAACCGGTCCAGCTGGCCATGTCGTCGGCCGCGCCGGCGGGGGCCTCCGGCAGCGCGGGACCCAGGTCGCGCCAGTGCACCAGGTCGGTGGACATGGCGTGCCCGATCCGCGCGTTGGCGTGCCGCAGCTCGGGGTCGCCCAGGGACCGCGGCGCGTGCAGGTAGAACAGGTGGACGTCGTCACCGTCGCGGGCGAACCAGAAGTCCCACACCCAGTGCGCGTCCTTCGCGAACGCCACCGCCGCTCCTCACCGTGGTCGGGCCGGTCGGCTCAGTACCAGTTGTGGCCCTGCTTGAAGCTCCAGGCGCTGCACGGCGTCCCGTAGCTGCTCTTGATGTACTCCAGCCCCCAGCGGATCTGCGTCTCGGCGTCGTTCTGCCAGTCCGGGCCGGCCGTGGCCATCTTCGCGCCCGGAAGCGCCTGCGGGATGCCGTAGGCGCTCGAGGTCGGGTTGTCGGCGTGGATGTTCCAGCCGCTCTCGCTCATGTACAGCGAGTCCAGGCAGGAGAACTGCGAGTCGTCGAAGCCGAACTCCGGGAGCAGCGCCCGCGCGATCGTGCGGGGGTCCTGGCTGGTCAGGTCCTCGGTCTTGGTGGTCTGCCCGCCGGAGTCCTGGTCAAGCGTGCTCGCCTTGACCGGGTCGATCGAGGTGCGGTGGTCGGCTCGCGACGCGTTGACCGTGCGATCCGACAGGTCGGCCCGGGCCTGGACCTGGGCGTGGGCGTCGGGGTGGTCCTGGTGGTCGGCCACCGCCGAGGCCAGTGCCGTGGAGGCGGGGTCGGCCGGGGCGTCGTCCTTGATCACGATGCCCGAGGAGACGGCGATGCCGGTGGCAGCGACGGCCACCCCGGAGAACATGACCGACTTCTTGATGCTCCGCTTCAGGGCTGGCTCGGCGACCGGTCCTCGATGCTTCGGGAGGTACTGCTCGCGTCGGGGCACAGGGGGGACTCACAAACGTCGGCTAACAGGGCAAACTGCTGGTTGTCGGCAGCAGCACGAAAGTGTTTCCGTGCGACGGGGAAGCAAACACAATGGCTGATTTTGCCCAAAGGTGCAAACCGAGCAGAGGGGACACGCCGGGATCTATGTGGCGCCGCTCACCCCACTGCGCGGCACCGCAGCACCCGGGCGGTCTCCGGCAGCATCACCGGCACCCGGATCCCGCCGCTGACCAGCAGTTTTGCCGGAAGTGTCAGGCCCGGTCCCGGCACCCAGGAGCCCTCCTCGGCCGGGGGCGCGTCCTCCCCCGCCGGTGTGACGTCCTGCACGCGGTAGCGCCGCCCGGGGTCTAGACCGGGCAGGGTGACCGGGACCGGCGTCTGGGTCGCGGTGGCGGCGAGACAGGCGAGCACGTAGACCGCCTCCGACCCGTCCTCGGCCACCGCTCCGGTCACGGCGAGGGCCGGGTCGGCGGGCTCGCCGCGGACCAGGGTGCCGTGCGCGACGAGGTGACGCACCTGCTTGTGCAGGGCGATCCAGGCGGCCAGGTCGCGGCGCTCCTCGTCCGAGGCGCGGGTCAGGTCCCACTCCACGCCGAAGTGGCCGAGCAGCGCGGTGGCACCGCGGAAGCCCAGCCGGTGGCTGCGGCCCGTGGTGTGCGCCACCGGGCTGCCGACGTGCGCCCCGGTCTTCTCCGGCGGCACCAGCAGGGTGGTCCAGCGCTGGATCTGCTGCCGTTCGAGGGCGTCGATGGTATCGCTGGGCCACACCCGGTCCGTCCGCTCGAGGATGCCGAGGTCGACCCGTCCTCCCCCGGACGCGCAGGACTCGATCTCCAGCGCGGGGTGCCGCTCCCGCAGCTCGTCGAGCAGCCGGTACAGCGCCGAGGTCTGGCCGTGCACGGCGGGCCGCCCGGCGTGCGCGACGTCGACGAGGTCGCGGTTGTGGTCCCACTTGAGGAAGGCGATGTCGTACTCGTCGAGCAGCGCGAGCAGCGCGTCGCGGACGTGCGCGTACGCCTCGGGATGCTGCAGGTCGAGCACCTGCTGGAAGCGCCACTCCGGCGGCAGGTCGGCGCGCCCCCTGAGCACCCAGTCCGGGTGCGCCCGAGCGAGGTCGGAGTCGACGTTGACCATCTCGGGCTCCACCCACAGGCCGAAGTCCATGCCCCGCGCGTGCACGTGCTCGACCAGCGGGTGCAGACCGTTCGGCCAGACGGTCCGGTCGACGGTCCAGTCGCCGAGGCCGGCGCGGTCGTCGCGACGCCCGGTGAACCAGCCGTCGTCGAGCACGAAACGCTCGACACCCACCTCGGCCGCGGCGTCGGCGAGGGCGGTCAACCGGTCGAGGTCGTGGTCGAAGTACACCGCCTCCCAGGTGTTCACCAGCACCGGCCGGGGCGAGCGCGGCGCCCGGGGGCGGCGGCGCTGCCAGGCGTGCAGGCGCGCGCTGAGGCCGTCCAGGCCCCGGTCCGACCAGGACCCGAACAGCCAGGGGGTGGTGTAGCGGTCCCCGGGAGCGAGGACGACCTCCCCGGGAGCGAGCAGCTCGTGGGCCCCCAGTAGCGACTCCCCCTCCGCGGTCCGCTCGGCGTAGTGCACGGTGTCCCCACTCCAGCCGAGGTGCACGCCCCACACCGTGCCGGAGCGGAACGAGAACGCCGGCGTGCCGGCGACCATCAGCAGGGTGGCGTCGTGCCCGGTCCGGCCGTGCCGTCCCGCTCGCTGCCAGGCACCCTGCTGGAACGGGCGCCGCTGCGGGACCCGCTCGCGCGTCCACCGGCCGGTGAGGTCCAACAGCTCGGCCGCCTCCGGCTGCACGGGCAGCGCGGACCGCAGGGCCCCGAGCACGAAGTCGCCGTCGCCGGTGTTGGTGAGCGTGCTGCGCTGGCGCACCACCCCCTCGGCGGTCAGCTCGAGCTCCACCTGCACCTCGACCCCGGCCTCGAGGTCGGTGCCGGCCAGGCGCACGCCCTCCTCGCTCGGGTGCAGCCCCCACCCGGACAGCCGGGCCGCCCAGGCCGCCCCCGGGTCGACCCGCAGCCCCTCGACGGCCGGGGTGCCGGTGAAGCCGGTGACGCTCTCGGGGAGGACCGACAACCAGCGCGGGGCGTCGAGGGCGCTGTTCGGGGCGCGCTGCACCCGCGCCCGGACCAGCTCGGCGACATCCTCGTCGGAGAGCGCACCGAGGTCGGCGCCCCAGTGCAGGACCACCGGGGTGGTGGTGTCCCGGTCGCCCGGGCAGAGAGCGACGAGCAGGCTGCTGCCGGCAGCGCGGAGGTGACGGGACTCGAGGCGCGGGCTCACTGCGCGCATGTTACTCAGCACACCACCCGTGCAGCAGCGGTCTCGAGGCCCGGTCCGGGCTCGGGGGGGCCGGGAGGCGAGCACGCGGCACCCCCGGCGACGGCGCTACCGTGAGGCGGCACCGCAGCGACGGCCGGGAGGACGGACATGCAGGACGAGTGGTGGCGGGACGCGGTCGTCTACCAGATCTACCCGCGCAGCTTCGCGGACTCCGACGGGGACGGCGTCGGCGACCTGGCGGGCATCGTGTCGCGGCTGGACTACCTCGCCCGGCTCGGCGTGGACGTGATCTGGCTGTCGCCGGTGTACCCCTCGCCGCAGGACGACGCGGGCTACGACATCAGCGACTACCAGGACATCGACCCGGTCTTCGGCACGCTCGAGGACTTCGACCGGCTGGTGTCCGGCATCCACGACCGCGGGATGAGGCTCGTGATGGACCTGGTGGTCAACCACACCTCGGACGAGCACCCGTGGTTCGAGAACTCCCGCTCCGGGACGGCAGCGGCCCGCCGCGACTGGTACTGGTGGCGGCCACCGAGGCCGGGCTTCCGCGGCGGGGAGCCGGGCGCCGAGCCGACCAACTGGGCGTCGATCTTCTCCGGCCCTGCCTGGGAGTACGACGCGGCGTCCGGCGAGTACTACCTGCACCTGTTCTCCCGCAAGCAGCCGGACCTGAACTGGGAGAACCCCGAGGTGCGGCGGGCCGTCTACGCGATGATGACCTGGTGGCTCGACCGCGGGGTCGACGGCTTCCGGATGGACGTCATCAACCTGATCTCCAAGGACACCGCGCTCCCCGACGGCCACGTGCACCGTGGGGTGTGGGGTGACGGGTCGCCCCACTTCACCTGCGGCCCCCGGATCCACGAGTTCCTCCAGGAGATGCACCGCGAGGTGTTCGAGGGCCGCGCCGGGCAGCTGATCACGGTCGGGGAGATGCCGGGGGTCACCGTGGAGGAGGCGCAGCTGTTCACCGACCCGTCCCGCGACGAGGTCGACATGGTGTTCCAGTTCGAGCACGTCCAGGTCGACGCCGGCGACTCCAAGTGGGACCTGCGCCCGTTCCGGCTGCCCGACCTGCGGACCTCGCTGTCGCGGTGGCAGCACGGGCTGGCCGAGACCGGCTGGAACAGCCTGTACTGGAACAACCACGACCAGCCGCGGGTGGTGTCCCGCTTCGGGGACGACGGCCGGTGGCGGCGGCGCTCGGCCACCATGCTGGCCACGGTGCTGCACCTGCACCGCGGCACGCCGTACGTGTACCAGGGTGAGGAGCTCGGGATGACGAACGCGCCGTTCGCCGGGATCGAGGACTTCCGCGACATCGAGTCGCTCAACCACTACGCCGCCGCGGTGGCGGCCGGGGACCCGCCGGAGCACGTGCTGGCCGCGCTGCGGGCCCGCAGCCGCGACAACGCGCGGACCCCGATGCAGTGGGACGCCACCGCGCACGCGGGCTTCACCGCCGGGACGCCGTGGATCGCGGTCAACCCCAACCACGACGAGGTCAACGCGGCCGCGCAGGAGGACGACCCGGGCTCGGTGCTGAACCACTACCGCCGGCTGATCGACCTGCGGCACTCCGAGCCGGTGGTGGCGCTCGGGGACTACACGCTGCTGCTGCCCGACCACGAGCACGTGTACGCGTTCACCCGCCGGCTCGGGGACACCGAGCTGCTGGTGCTCGGCAACTTCTCCGGGACCGCGCAGGAGCTCGGCCCCGACGCCTGGGCCGATACCGGGACCGATACCGGGGCCGACACCTGGCTCGAGGCCGAGCTGCTGGTCGGCAACGTGCCGGACGACGAGCGCCCCGCCGGCTCTGCCGGCATCGCCCTGGCGCCCTGGGAGGCGCGCGTGCTGCGTCGTACGACGGGCCGCCGAGGCTGAGCCAGCCCGCCCCGGGACGTCATACGTTCCGGTCGCGATGACGACCGGAACGTATGACGTCCGCAGGGGGTCAGACCACCACGTGCTCGAGCATCTCGGTGACCAGCGCGGCGATCGGGGAGCGCTCCGAGCGGGTCAGCGTGACGTGCGCGAACAGCGGGTGGCCCTTGAGCCGCTCCACCACCGCGACCACCCCGTCGTGCCGGCCGACCCGCAGGTTGTCGCGCTGGGCGACGTCGTGGGTCAGCACCACCTTGGAGTTCGCGCCGATCCGGGACAGCACGGTGAGCAGCACGTTGCGCTCGAGGGACTGCGCCTCGTCGACGATCACGAAGGCGTCGTGCAGGGAGCGGCCCCGGATGTGCGTCAGCGGCAGCACCTCGAGCATCCCGCGGTCGAGGACCTCCTCGATCACGTCGCGGGTGGTGAGCGCGCCGAGGGTGTCGAACACCGCCTGCCCCCACGGGGACATCTTCTCGTTCTCGCTGCCGGGGAGGTAGCCGAGCTCCTGGCCGCCGACGGCGAACAGCGGCCGGAACACCACCACCTTCTTGTGCTGGCGGCGCTCCATCACCGCCTCCAGCCCCGCGCACAGCGCCATCGCCGACTTGCCGGTGCCGGCCCGGCCGCCGAGCGAGACGATGCCGACCTCGGGGTCGAGCAGCATCTCCAGCGCGATCCGCTGCTCGGCGGAGCGGCCGTGCACGCCGAACGCCTCGCGGTCCCCGCGGACCAGGTGCACCCGCTTGTCCGCCTTCACCCGGCCGAGCGCGCTGCCCCGCTCGGAGAGCAGCACCAGCCCGGTGTGACACGGCAGGTCGCGGGCCTCCTCCAGGTCGATGACGGAGTCGTCGTACAGCTCGTCGAGGTCGGCGGCGGCGACCTCGACCTCGGCCATGCCCGTCCAGCCGGACTCGACCGCCAGCTCGGCGCGGTACTCCTCGGCGTCCAGGCCGACCGAGGACGCCTTGATCCGCAGCGGCAGGTCCTTTGACACCAGCGTGACCTGGTGGCCCTCGTTGGCCAGGTTGCGGGCGACCGCGAGGATCCGGGTGTCGTTGTCGCCGAGCCGGAACCCCGACGGCAGCGACTGCGGGTCGGTGTGGTTCAGCTCGACCCGGACCGTGCCGCCTGCGTCACCGATCGGCACCGGTTCGTCGAGACGACCGTGCAGCACCCGGAGCTCGTCGAGCATCCGCAGGGCAGCGCGCGCGAAGTAACCGAGCTCGGGGTGGTGTCGCTTGCCCTCGAGCTCGGTGATCACGACCACCGGGAGAACCACCTGGTGCTCGTCGAACCGGCGCAGCGCGCCCGGGTCGGCCAGCAGGACGCTGGTGTCGAGCACGTAGGTCCGGGTCTCGGACGCCGCCTCGGTCACCTCGATCGCGGCGTCGGTGCGCCGGGTGGTTGACGCAGTGGTGCTCTTGCTTGCAGCCACGGTTCGTCCCCTCGCGGACCGACACGCGCACTCGCGTCCCGGCCCTGGTCAGCAATCTGCGTTGGGCCGGGACCGGGCCCGAAAGTCCGAGTGCGGACCTCCGAGTGTCGCGTGGTCGTGACTGCTCACGAACGGGCCTCCCGAAACGGCGAGCTTCCCCACTCGCCGTTGCTGCGACGGTAAGCCCGCGACCCGGCCGGTGTCCCGCGACACGCCCGGATGTGAGATGGCCGGAAGGTTAAGAGTCAGGCGCCGAACCGGCGCTCCCGCTCGGCGTACGCGCGGACCGCGCGCAGGAAGTCCACCCGCCGGAAGTCCGGCCAGTAGGCCTCGCAGAAGTAGAACTCGCTGTGCGCGCTCTGCCAGAGCAGGAACCCGCCGAGCCGCTGCTCGCCGGAGGTGCGGATCACCAGGTCCGGGTCGGGCTGGCCCTTGGTGTAGAGATGCTCGGCGATGTGCTCGACGTCGAGGATCTCGGCGAGCTGCTCGATCGAGGTGCCCTTGGACGCGTGCTCCTGGAGCAGGGAGCGTACGGCGTCCGCGATCTCGCGCCGTCCGCCGTAGCCGACCGCGATGTTCACGATCATCCCGTTGACGAGCCGGGTCTCGTCGGCCGCCTCCTTCAGCCGGCGGGCGGTCTCGTCCGGCAGCAGGTCGAGGGCGCCCACGGGGTTCAGCCGCCAGCGGCGCGCGGCGGCCAGGTCGGCCACCGCCTCCTCGATGATCGCCAGCAGCTCGCGGACCTCGCCCGGCGGCCGGTTGAGGTTGTCGGTGGACAGCAGCCACAGGGTGACCACCTCCACGCCGAGCTCCTCGCACCAGTCGAGGAGCGGGGAGATGTTGGCCGCGCCGGCCCGGTGCCCGTGGGCGGCGTCCTGGCCGACCGCCCTGGCCCAGCGCCGGTTGCCGTCGAGCATCACCCCGACGTGCTTGGGGAGCCGATCCGGCGGGAGGCGACGCACCACCCGTGCTTCGTAGGCCGGGTAGAGCACCCGTCGCACTGCCTGCTTCCAGTCCGCCACGGTGATCCACCTTACTCGGCAGATCGGGCGTGTCGGACTGCCGGCACCGGTAACTTTCTGCCCGTGACGCACCGACCGGCTCAGCCCCGCAACGCCGCCACCCCGGCCGTGGCGGCCGCCACCGAGCGCCTCGGTGGGCACGTGCGGGAGAGGTTCGAGGAGGTCAAGCCGAGGCTGCGCGGCTGGTTGCACCTGGTCACCGCGCCGGTCACGCTCGCCGCGGGAGCGGTGCTGGTCGCCCTCTCCCCGACCGCGACCACGCGGGCCGGGTCGGCGGTGTTCGTGACCTCCGCCCTGGTGCTGTTCACGGTGTCGGCGATCTACCACCGGGGCACCTGGAGCCCGCGGGTGCAGCGGTTCCTGCGCCGCTTCGACCACGCGAACATCTTCCTGCTGATCGCCGGCAGCTACACGCCGTTCACGCTGCTGCTGCTGCGCGGCGGGGACCGGCTGGCCCTGCTGGCCGTGGTCTGGAGCGGTGCCGTGCTCGGCGTGCTGTTCCGCGTGTTCTGGAACGACGCCCCGCGCTGGCTCTACACGCCGATCTACCTGGCCCTCGGCTGGGCCGCGGTCTTCTTCTTCGGGGACTTCGTGCGCGGCGCGGGTACGACGGTGCTGGTGCTGATGTGCGTCGGCGGCGGCCTCTACACGCTGGGCGGCCTGGTCTACGGCCTGAAGCGCCCGGACCCGTTCCCGCGCTGGTTCGGCTTCCACGAGGTCTTCCACTCGCTGACCATCGCCGCCTTCGTCACGCACTACGTGGGCGTCTCGATCGCGACGTACTCGCTGCGCTGAGTGCTTCTCGGCGCGGGGTCTGGACGCGCGCCGCTCCCGGGTCTAAATTCGGAGCACAGTTCCAGCTGATCGGGATGGAGGTGTCACTGTTGTTGCCCCCCGCACGATCACACCACGAGCCCGAGGGCCCGTGACGAGAGACTGGTAGAACACCGAAGGGGAAGGCCGAGCGCCTTCCCCTTCGTCATGCCTGCGGGCCGGCGCTAGACCACGGCCCCGAGGAGCAGCACACACACGAACGCCACCACCGAGATCACCGTCTCCATCACCGACCACGACTTCAGGGTCTGGCCCACGGTCAGGCCGAAGTACTCCTTGACCAGCCAGAACCCGGCGTCGTTCACGTGGCTGAAGAACAGCGACCCGGCCCCGACCGCGAGCACCAGCAGCGCCAGGTGCGGCTGGTCGAGGCTGCCCGCCACCCCGCCCACGATGCCGGCCGTGGTGACGGTCGCGACGGTTGCCGAGCCGGTGGCCAGCCGGACCGCGACGGCGACCAGCCAGCCGAGCACCAGCGGGGACAGGTGCGAGTCGTGCGCGTAGCCGGCGATCACGTCGGCGACGCCCGAGTCCGAGAGCACCGTCTTGAACCCGCCCCCGGCGGCCACGATCAGCATGATCGAGGCGACGCCCGGGAGGCCGGACCCGAGGGACTCGTGGATCCGGGCCCGGGGCATGCCCGAGGCGCGGCCCAGCGCGACCATCGCCACCAGCACCCCGGCCAGCAGGGCGACGGACGGGGTGCCCACGAAGTCGAAGAAGTCGGCCGAGCCGGTGCCCGACGTCAGGGTCAGGTCGCCGATCGCCTTGGCCAGCATCAGCACCACCGGGAGCACCATGCACAGCACCGCGGCGGCGAAGGGCGGCCGCCGCAGGGCCCCGGTGCCGCGAGTCGGCGCGGGGGACGACACGTCGCCGCGCGCCTCGTCGGCCGGCTCCTCCGCCCCGCCGGCAGCCGCCGGCACCGCCGGCACCGCCGGCACCGCCGGCACCGCCCGTTCCCGGGAGCCCGCGCGCCGGGGAGCCCGCACCGCCGCCGGTGGTCGCGGAACGGGTGGTCGCAGTGCCGGTGGTCGCGGTCCCGGTGGTCGCGGCGCCGACCAGCTCGCGGTCCTCGGCCATCACCGCGCCGATGCCCCCGGAGGTCTCATCCGCGTGCACCGGCACGACGCGGTCGATGATCTGGGCGAGCACCGGACCGCTGATGATCAGGGTCGGCACGGCCACGATCAGACCGAAGATCAGCGTGGTGCCGAGGTCGGCCTTCAACAGGTCGATGGCCGTGACCGGACCCGGGTGCGGCGGGATCAGGCCGTGCAGGATCGACAGGCCCGCCAGCGCCGGGATGCCGATCTTCATCAGCGACACCCCGGTGCGGCGCCCGACCAGCACGATGATCGGCACCAGGATCACCACGCCGATCTCGAAGAACATCGGCAGCCCGATGATCGCCGCGATCAGCGCCATCGCCCAGGGCAGCGTCTTCGGCCCGACCCGGTCGACGATTCGGTCCACGATCTCGCTGGCGCCGCCGGAGTCGGCGAGCAGCTTTCCGAGCATCGCGCCGAGGGCGATCAGCAGGCCGACGCTGCCGAAGGTGCTGCCCAGGCCGTCCGTGAAGCTCGTGACGACGTCCAGCGGGGCGACGGCGGCGACCACCCCGAGCACGGCGGTGCCGAGGATCAGCGCGATGAACGGGTGGAACTTCGCCCAGACGATCAGCACGACGACCGCGGCGATGCCCAGCAGCGCCGCGGCGATGAGCTGGCCGCTGCCGGCGCTGCTGAGCGGCTGGTCAGCGGCAGCGGGAATTCCGAGATAGGTCACGAGACGCTCCTGTCTGCGCCGGCCCGGCGCCCGGAGCGCGCCGGGGCTTGTCGCCGAGGACCGTACCCAGCCTCAGCGAAGCAAACCCCGCAGCTCGTCGACCGAGGTGACCGGCCGGTCGCACACCATCCCGCGGCAGACGTAGCCGGCGGCCCGGCCGTCCACCAGCGGACGGTCGGCCAGCAGCGGCACCGGCGCGCCGTCCCCCGGTACGTCGGCCAGGTCGGCCGGGTCGCCGACCAGGACCACCGCGCCCGGGCTCGCCGTCATCCGGGCGGCCCGTTCGAGGGCCGCGCGGCCCGGGTCGTCGGGGTGGCCGACGACGGCGACCTCCAGCGGGCCGGCGACGGTGGCCTCGGCGGCGGCCAGCGACCAGGCGGCGAACCGTGGCACCCGCTCCGCGAGGGTGCGCACCCCCCGCAGCGCGGACTCCGCGGCCTCGCGGTGCCGCCCGGACCCGGTCACCGCCGCGTACCCCACCAGGGCATGCACCAGGGCCGACTGACCGGACGGGCTGGCGTTGTCGCTGGGGTCGCGGGGCCGGGCGACCAGCGTCTCCCCGGTCTCCGGGGTGTCGTAGAACCCGCCGTCGCCCGCGGGGAACAGCGTGAGCGCGGTGTCCAGCAGGGTGCGGGCGTGTGCCAGCCAGGTCGGGTCACCGGTGGCCGACAGCAGCGCCAGGAAGCCGTGCGCGACGCAGCCGTAGTCCTCCAGCACCCCCGCGTGGCGTCCGGCCGCCCCGTCCCGGGAGACCCGGCGCAACGTGCCCCCGTCGAGGTGCAGGTCGACGAGCAGCCGGGCCGCGTCCCGCGCCGCGTCGACGTACCGGGGCTCGGAGAGCAGCGCACCCGCCTCCGCGAGCGACGCGATGGCCAGGCCGTTCCAGGCGGCGACGACCTTGTCGTCGCGCGCCGGCCGGGTACGGCGGCCCCGGGCCTCGAGCAGCCGGGCCCGCACCCGGTGCCAGCGGGTCTCGTCGTCCGGGTCGCGGGGCAGCTGCAGCGTCGAGGAGCCGTGCTCGAACGTCCCGGCCTCGGTGACCTGCAGCAGGTCGGCGGCCCAGGCGCCGTCGTCGGGCCCCAGCACGTCGACGAGCTCGGCCGGCGTCCAGACGTAGAACCGGCCCTCCACCCCCTCGGTGTCGGCGTCGAGCGCCGAGGCGAACCCGCCCTCGGCGGTGCGCAGCTCGGCGAGCAGGAACTCGGCCGTCTCGCGGGCGACCCGCTCGCCCAGCGGGTCGCCGCCCTGCCGCCACCAGCGGGTGTAGACGCCGAGCAGCTGGGCGTTGTCGTAGAGCATCTTCTCGAAGTGCGGCACCACCCAGCCGCGGTCCACCGAGTAGCGGGCGAACCCGCCGGCGAGCTGGTCGTACATCCCGCCGCGGGCCATCGCCCGGCAGGTGGCGTCCACCATCGCGGCGGCCCGGTCGGACCCGGTGCGCGCGGCATGCCGGAGCAGGTACTCCAGCACCATCGACGGCGGGAACTTCGGCGACGTGCCGAACCCGGCCCGCTCGTCGTCGAACTCCCGGGAGAGCGTCGCCACCGCGGCATCCAGCACGTCCCCGTCCAGCGGCTCCTCGCCGGCGAGCGCCGGCTGCCCGCGCAGGTGCCGGGCCACCTCGGCCGCCACGTTCGCCACTTCCTCCCGGCGGTCCCGCCACGCGTCGTCGAGCGCCTCCAGGACCTGCCGGAAGGCGGGTTGGCCGTGCCGGGGCCGCTCGGGGAAGTAGGTGCCGGCGAAGAACGGCTCCCCGTCGTGGTTGAGCACGACCGTCATCGGCCAGCCGCCCTGCCCGGTCATCGCGGTGGTGGCCTGCATGTAGACGGCGTCCACGTCGGGTCGCTCCTCGCGGTCGACCTTGACGTTGACGAAGTGCTCGTTCATGTACGCCGCGGTCGCGCGATCCTCGAACGACTCGTGCGCCATCACGTGGCACCAGTGGCAGGCGGCGTACCCGACGGACAGCAGGATTGGTGCATCACGACGCTTCGCCTCGGCGAATGCTTCAGGCCCCCACTCCCACCAATCCACCGGATTCTCAGCGTGTTGGAGCAGATAGGGGCTCGTTGCCGAGGCGAGGCGGTTGGCCATGTCCAATGACTCCTCACGAGTGGCACGTGCATCACTTTTCCCTTGAGTGATGCACGAGAGTGATGCACGAAATCAGCGTACGATGGTTCTTCCAGCGTAGGAGGTCTCGTGGCGACGCGTTCCCCGCCGAAGCTGCTCGCGCAGGGCAAGCCGCGCACGCTCGGCGGCAGCACGCGGCCGTGGCGGGTGCGCCTCTACGCCCCTGGCGCGGGCACCAACAAGTACCAGGTGTTCTTCCGGGCGCCCGCCGGCGAGGGCGAGCCGTGGAAGCGGGTGTTGCGCCGCGCTGCCTCCGAGGAGGAGGCGCGCCGGATCTTCGCCCAGGCCGAGGCGGCGCTGGACACGGGATCGGAGACGCCGGTCGGTGCCGATGTGCGCGCGTCGCGAACGATCCGGATGCTCGGCGAGGAGTACCTCAAGGACAGCATCGAGCGCGGGAAGCAGCCGCGGACGATGGAAGGGCGCGAGTCCCGGCTCAACGCCCACATCCTGCCGACCATCGGCGACGTGCCGGTGACGAAGTGGCGCGTCGAGCACAGCCGAACGGTGATGGAGAAGGGGTCGAAGACACTCTTCTCCACCCGCGGTCGCGAGGACCTCCGCGGCCAGCTCGCGGCGATGCGGAAGCTCGCCTGGAGGCTGGGCTGGCTCGACCGCAGCATCGACCCGCTGGACGGTCTCGAGATCGGGCGGACGAACGTGCTGCATGGAGCGACCGCCCAGTACGTCGACCCGCGCCTGCGCCCGGAGACCCGTCAGGTGAAGGCGATGGCGGCCGCCGCCAACACGCTGTGCGGCCCGGAGGGCACCGACCCGCTGATGACTCGGCTCCCGCTGTTCGGCACGAAGATCCGCGTGGCGGGCTTCGGCGGCCTGCGCCTCGGCGAGCAGAACGCGCTGCGGGCCATCGACGTGTTCTTCGACCGCGGCTACGTCCATGTGAACGGCTCGTGGATCACCCCGCGCGGCCAGGCCGGGTTCCGCGGCCCGGTGAAGAACCACACGCTTCACGAGGTGCCGCTGCCAAAGTCGCTGATGCACGACGAGCTCCTCCCCCGCGTCAAGGAGCTGCTCGACCTGCCCGCGAAGGCGTCGCTTCAGCAGGTCATCAACGCGCAGGAGGCCGAGCGCCAGCGCCGCGCGTCTCTGGCGGCGCGCGAGAAGGACAAGAACCTCGCCTGGTGGAACTACCCTGTACCACCCCAGGACGAGCTGTGGCTCTTCGTCGACACCATCACCGGTCTTCCGGTGAAGCCCGAGATGCACAACGAACGCTGGCACCGCGTCCGCGCCTGGGTCGACGCGAACGACCCGGACAACGCCTGGCCCCGCAGCATCGTCTACCGCAACCTGCGGCACCATGCCGCGACCAAATGGTTCCACGAGGAGTTGGGCGAGCCCTGGGAGGTCGTGGCCCAATACCTCGGCGACAAACTCACCACCGTCCTGAACCACTACGTCCGCGCCGGTGAGGACGCGCTCCGCGACTCGGTCAGCAAGCTGGCGGAGCTCTAACCAAGATCTTCATGACCTGCCCAACCACGGCCCAGTTGACCTCCCCTCACCGGACGGTCCACCGGGCGGGCCTTACGGGACGGAAGGCGGTCGCCGGCTGGCCGCGCGAGATCTAGCACGGCCGAGTGTCCATTTGCGGTTCCGCTTGCGGCTAGGCGTCAGTGGAGTGACGCTCGGCCGCGACCCATATAGGGCAGCGGTCCGACTGCCCGGACAAGTCCCCTGGTCTTGTCCGAGCTGGATTCCGATGCCCAGTGGTGCTTTCCTATGCCCAACCTAGATGCCGCAGGACTGCGCGGATGCCGTGCTGCAATTCGCGCTGTTCGGCTATGCTCAAGGACGCCTGGTCATGGTAGGCGGCGATGAACGCTTCACGGACGGGCTGGCTCGTCGGTTCCCAGTCGTGGTACTGGGTGCTGAGCAGGACCGCCGCCTTGGCGAGGTCCGCGACCCGTGTGCGGTAGGTGGCCTCCTCGAAGTCCAAGACTGCAGTGATACTCGTGCCGTCGTGGAGGAGGTTGGCGGACCGGAAGTCGTTCTGGACGAGTTGCTCGCCTCGGGTCGGCCTGCCGCCGTCCATGCGGCGGGGATAGGCCGTCAGCGCTTCGTGGAGCCTCGCCAACATGTGGCCCGCCTCGGTGACGTGCCATGGATCGCCGACGTCGAGCAGATCGCCGCCGATGACGGGAGAAACGCCGAGCGAGACGTTGTCTATCTCGACGCGCAGGCGACCATCTGTTGCCGGGATGGGAGTAGCGACGGGGATTCCTCTGGCATTGAGCCACACGGTGAGCGTTGCTGTGTCGGCGAGACGCTGGAAGAGCCACGGCGAGACGGACCACTTCGCGATGAGGTGCCTTCCGCCGCTCGTGATCCAGGCCAGCACGTTGCTGGCGCTCATGACGAGCCGGTCGCAGTCGTCAACCGCGATCGCCCAGGTGTCCCACAGAGTGTCCTGCAGCCAACCGGCAGCGGAACCAGCATCGGCGAAGCCAAAGCGCTCAGACAGGGCGTCTGCGGGATCGTCTGACTCCCACAGCATGCTGAGCACGGGCGGTGCGGCCGTCATGGTCGCTCCCAGTCCGGTGGTGAGTTTGTGGGGTGAGTCATCGTCCGTAGCGTCGTTGTCGGCCGGCGTAGCTGCGTAGGGCGCGCAGGAAGTCGATTTCGCGGAAGGCCGGCCAGTACGCGTCGCAGAAGTAGAGCTCGGAGTAGGCCGATTGCCAAAGCATGAAGTTGGACAGGCGCAGTTCGCCGGATGTGCGGATGACCAGATCGGGCTCGGGTTGACCGGCGGTGTAGAGCCGGCTGGCGATGTCTTCCGCGCTCAGGCTGTCTGCCACCTGTTCGAGGGTGCTGCCGGCGTCTGCGCGGTCCCGCAGCAGGTCACGAATCGCATCGAGGAGCTCTTGTCGGCCGCCGTACCCGATGGCGAGGGTGAGATGGCTACCGGTTCGGCAGGCCTCGGTCGCACTGATGGCTGCCTTCAGGGAGTTCGCGGTGGAGGCCGGCAGTTCGTCGAGTTGGCCGGCAACGTGCAGACGCCATCGGGGGTAGGGCTCGTCGCGGACTCTGTCGGCCATTTCCTCGATGACCTGCATGAGGAATCCGACTTCGTCGCTGTCACGGCGGGTGAGGTTCTCTGTGGAGCAGACGAAGGTCGTCACGTGCAGGATTCCTGCCGATTCGCACCAGTTCAACAGGTCGTCGAGGTGCTCCGCACCCCGGCGGTGTCCGAGACTCGGGCTTCCTAGGCCGGCGGCCCGTGCCCAGCGTCGGTTGCCGTCCATGACGACGCCGACATGTTGCGGCAGCCGTCCGCCGGCAAGCTGCATGCGCAGCCGACGTGTGTAGAGGCGGTAGGCGAGCTGCTGGCCGGGAAAGTTCACGTTTCGGTCCTCGAGGGTTGGGGCAACGGTGCTCAGGCAGCAGGGTCGCGTCGACGGAGGAGGGCGAACGCGGCAGTTAAGGCGACCGCGATGGTGGCCGCTTGCACGACAAGTCCGAGAAGGAGCCCGCCGCTGCCGCCGCCTCCGATGTGAAACAGCTGCGTCCAGCGCATCCAGTAGTGCACCGGAAGGCTCACCGCGATGGCGTGCAGCGGTCGCACGCCCTCGATCATCAGAGACCCGATGAGGAACGCCATGCTGATCCCCAGGGCCTCCACGGACCGGGGAAGTAGCAGTCCCAGCGCCAGCGCGATGGATCCGAGGCTCAGCAGGCAGACGGCCAAGTAGGCTCCGGCGCCGATGGTTGCCCAGACGGCGGCCGTCGCCGAGAGGTCGCTACTGGCGCCGCGGTGGTAGGGGTGCCAACCGTAGGCCACGAACCCGGCCAGTACAGCGGCCAACAGGAAGGCGGCGACGACGAGGGCACTGCAGATCACCAGCGCCCAGCACTTGCCGGTGATCACCCGCATCGGACTCACCGGCCGCACGTACAGGTAGCGCAGCGTGCCCCATTCGCGGTCTGCGCCACCCAGCGTGCTGCCGATGACGCCGACGAGGAGCCCGAACAGCACAGGGTCCATGAAGTTCAGGCCGGACTCGGCGAAGTTGAGGGCAGAGAAGGTCGCGACACCATGGCTGCCGTGGGTCGCGGTGGCCAGTACGGGGAGTCCCACCAGGATGCCGAGCAGCACCAGGCTGCGCACCCTCCACAGCTGGGTCGCGAGCTCAACGCGCAGCATCGGTGTCTCCTACCAGTTCGAGGAATGCCTCTTCGAGGCTTCGTTTCGCGCGCACGGCATCGACGCCCACGCCCGCGGCGACCAGTGCCTGGTTGAGCTCCTTGGGCGTGTGCCCCGGCGCGGTGACCGACAGCCGGTCGCCCTGTGTCTCGACGGAGTCCACACCCGCTACAGCGCGCATGGCATTCTCGGCGCGGGCGATGTCGTCCACGACGAACTCGTGGGAGCCGGCGCCGAGCAGGTCCTGCAGCCGGCCCCGCGCGAGCACCGCGCCCTTGCTCATGACGACAGCGTGCGTGGCGAGCAGCTCGATCTCGGCGAGCAGATGACTCGATATCAGCACTGCCGCGCCGTGCTCGGCGAGGCGGCGTAGGTGCTCGCGCAGCGCACGGACCTCACCGGGATCCAGCCCGTTGGCAGGCTCGTCCAAGATGAGCAGGTCGGGGGCACCCATCAAGGCCTGGGCCAGCATCAGCCTCTGGCGCATGCCCATCGAGTAGCGCTTGACCTTGGCGTCGTAGGCCCGGCCAAGGCCGGCCAGGTGCAGGCTCTCCTCCAGCGCCGGCGGGGGCCACTTGCGCCCACCCGCCCTCCAGAACAGCTCCAGGTTCCGCCGCCCGGTCAGGTGCGGGACGAATCCGGGGCCGTCGATCGCGACGCCGATCCGAGCCAGGACGCCCACCGCCAGGCGACTCGATTCCCCCAACAGGCTGGTCCTCCCGCGGTCTGGCCGGGAGAGGCCGACCAGCACACGCATGGTGGTGGTCTTCCCAGCGCCGTTGGGGCCGAGCAGGCCACAGATTTGCCCGGGCTCGACCTCGAACGTAACGCCATCGATGGCGCGCCGGCGGCCGTAGCTCTTGGTCAGCCCGTACGCCGCCACAGCGACCGCATCAGTCACGCCTTGCCTCCTGTTCTTGAGGTGGGTAGCTCACGGGTATAGTACGCGTCACGTACTACGTGTCAAGTAGCATCGTTGCACGTACTATGCTCTCCAGCGGAATCAGGAGGGAGCCGCGATGCACAGCAACGACGCCCAGATGCTGGTGCTCACCGTCCTCGCGGATGGACCGCTGCACGGGTACGCCATCAACACCGCGATCGAGGAACTCACCGGACGTCGGCTCGGCCCGGGCAGCCTTTACGGCGCACTGTCCCGGTTGGAGGCCCGCGACCTGATCCGAGCAGTAGGTCAGGAGGCCACGAACTCCGATCGCCACCGCACCATGGAGATCACCGACGCCGGTCGTGAACAATTGGGCGCCGCGCTACGACAGATGGCGCGGGTCTCCGCCGCGGGGCTGCGGGCGCTGGGGGTGGCTCCGGCATGAGCGCGGCCACGTTCCTGACCGGCCTGTTTCCGCCGGCGGTGCGCGACCGATGGGGCGCCGACCTGCGTGACGAGGTGGACTCCTCGGGGATCCGTTCCTGGCCGGACACCGTGCTCGGCGCTGTCCGGCTCTGGCTACACCCCAGCACCTGGCCCGAGACCCAGGGCGGCGAAACCCGCCGGGTCCTCGTCGTCATGTTCTTCGCGATCATCGCGGGCACCGCACTGGTACTGCGCACCGTCACGCCGTCGTCAACTCTGACCGCCGACTTCCACCATCCGGCCACCAGCCTGTGGCTGGTGCCGCTGGTGCTCGGGCTCGCTCTGGCCACACCACTGCCACCGCGGCAAGGCGACCGGCTCCGCCGACTGGGCGCCACGGCCGCACGCACACTGGCTGCACCGGCCGCGGCAGTTGCGGCCTTATTCGCGCTGGCATGGAGCGGCCTGACCGTCCACCTCACCGGCGTGGCCGACGTCGCCCTGATGGCCTACTACTGGCTCACGCTCGGCTTCGTCGCGCTTCGCATGTGCACGCTGGTCGCCCGGACCACCCGCACCGTGGTCCTGCCCAGCCGACGCCGACTCTCGATCGCTCTTCTGCTGATCGGCACGGGACTGATTCTCGCCTCCGGCCAGAACCTCCTCGCCGCCGCGCGAAGCGGAGTCGACCCGATCTGGCTGGCGCAGAGCTTCACCCTTGGCGTACTGGCCCTCACGGCCATGAGTGCAGGGCAGGACCTGCACCGGAAAACGGCATAGCCTCGAGCGCGAGCCCACAGTCAGCGGGCCCGGACCAACGGTGTTGAGCGCGGCACTTGAGTCTCCTGCCAGGGGAGACACGAAGGTGGGGCTATGGACCAGGACGGCCTTGTATCGATTGGTGAATTGGCTCGGCGGACCGGACTGACGGTCAAGAAGATCCGGTTCTACTCCGACCGCGGCATCGTCTCGCCGGCTGGTCGCACACCTGCCGGCTACCGGCGCTACGACCCCGAGGCGGTCGCTCACCTTGCCCTTGTTCGGACGCTGCGCGAGCTGGGGATCGGCCTCGACGACATCCGACGAGTAGTCGATGAGGAGCTGACGCTCGGCGAAGTCGCAGCCGAGCACGCCGCCGCGCTCGACGCGCAGATCAACATCTTGCGCCTGCGGCGAGCGATTCTGACGAATGCGGCCAGACGCAACCACACCCTCGAGGAGATGGAGCTCATGCACCAGATGGCGAGCCTGTCCGAGACCGAACGACAACGCCTCATCGACGACTTTCTCGACGCGGTCTTCGACGACCCGCGTCGCTACCCCAGTCGCGCCGGGGTCCGGCGGTCCATGACGCCCGCCCTGCCCGACGACCCGACCGCAGAACAGCTCGCAGCCTGGGTGGAGTTGGCCGAGCTGGCCCAAGACACCGGATTCCGTGCCCACCTGCGCTGCCTGGCCGAGGAACATCTGACCGGAGACGTCGATGGCCACACGAATTCGCCGCGCCCGGACATCGTCGCCATCACCCGTGCAGTCGTGGGAGCAGCGGTGGCCTCCGGCATCGCGCCGGACTCCTCACAGGCCGACCGTGTCGTAGCGAAGCTCACCGAACAGTGCGCACTCAACTTCGACCACAGCGACGACACCGAGCTGCACCAGTGGTTGCTTCACCGTCTGGAGGCCGCCAGCGATACGCGCCAAGACCGCTACGTCCAGCTGCTCGCCCAAGTCAACGGCTGGCCCACCCCCGAACCACTCGCGCCGATCCTCGACTGGTCAGTGACCGCCTTGCGGTGCCGGACCACGCCATAATCCCGCAACCCGCCAGCAGCAGCATCTCGACCCCGGACCTTCCAGTCACGCAGAAGGGCCGCGCGGAACCGAGCCACCATTCGGCAATCAAGCAGAGAGGAAGAGATGGAGACGCCCACCCTGGTCATCGTCCTTATCTCGATCATCATCATCGCCGCGATCGCACTACGGAGAGGGAAGAACAAGTGCTGACCATGCGCGAAGCCATGGTCGCGCGGGTGGTCGCGGTGAGTCGAGACGAGGTCCACCGGTTCAGCAAAGTGTCATGCGAGACGATCACCTTGGTCGAGGGCATGGGCGTCGCCGGCGACGCGCACGCCGGGACGCTCACGCAGCACCCGTCTCCCATGCGCCGTGACCCCAATCAGCCGAACCTGCGACAGGTCCATCTGCTCCACGCAGAACTCCTCGACGAGGCGCGCGCGACCGGTCACGATGTCGCACCCGGCAGCCTCGGCGAGAACATCCTCACCGAGGGTCTCGACCTGCTCGGCTTGCCCACCGACACCCGTCTGTTGATCGGCGAAGTCGTGCTACGGGTCACCGGGCTGCGCAACCCATGTCGGCAGATCAACGAGTACTCGGCGGGCCTGCTCAAGCTCGTCGTTGCCCGCGTCGACGGCGTCGAATCGACTTCTGACGTGGCGCTCAGCGCCACCGGTGGGGCGAAGTCGATCGACGGCGTCGGCATCGTGCGCACGGCCGGCGTCATGGCCGTCATAGAGCGAGGCGGAGACGTGCATCCGGACATGCTCATCGAGGTCGTCCTGCCGCGGGCGCCACACCGTCCATTGGCTCCCGTGTAAGGCTGCCAATGCGGCCAGCCTGGGTAACGCCGTTCGAGCGGTTAGAGTCACCGATTGAGGATCCCCATGCGGTGCCGGCGACGACCTCGGTCTCGACCAAGTCGGTGTGCCGTGAAGTCACCGCAGCCTTTCGGCTTCCGGGACAGCTACGTGCTGGTCGGTTGGACAGCGGGTCCGACTGCTCCCGTCCGACCAGCTGTGCAAGCGAGCGTCAGAGCGATGGCCGGGGGCAGGCGACCTTCGAGGCGCAGCCGCGGCGGCGGTGTGCCAGAGTCGGGCCAGCGCTCGCGGCTGCGGGCCCAGAAGCGAAAGGGAGCGTGGCTCAAGTGGACGTCTACGCGGCCGTCGACAGCCGCCGGGCAGTGCGGGCGTTCAGCCCGCAGCCGGTGCCTACACAGATCCTGTCGCGGGTCCTGGTAACGGCGTCTCGGGCGCCGTCCAGCGGCAACCTGCAGCCGTGGCGACTGTTCGTCGTCGCGGGCGAACCCCTGGCTGAGCTCAAGCGGCGGGCAACGGCCAGAGCGCTCCGCGGTGATCCGGGTGACGAGCGGGAGTACCCGATGTACCCCGACGGCTTCGGCGGTCCGCCGTACGCCGACCGCTTCACCGACGCGGCGATACAGCGCTACCAGGCGCTCAGGATCGACCGGGACGACCCCGAACGGCCCGCGAAGATCGCGGCCTTGAACACGAACGCCTTCGGTGCCCCGGTCGTCCTCTTCTGCTACCTGTCGCCGTTCATGGGTCCGGGGCAGTGGGCCGACGCCGGGATGTACCTGCAGACCATCATGCTCCTGCTGCGCGCCGAGGGCCTGCACAGCTGCCCCCAGGTCATGTGGACCATGTACCGCCGCACCGTCAGCGACGTGGTCGGGGCCGACGGGCTCGTCCTGCTGTGCGGCGTCGCCATCGGCTACGAGGACGAGGCCGTGCCGCGCCTACGCACCCACAGGGCCGACCTGACCGAGACCGTCACCTTCATCGGGTGCTGACACTTCCGCCTCCGACCGCCCGAGGAGGGCTGAGCGCGCCCGCAGCGCGATCCTTGAGCGGGCAGAGCAGAGCGTGCGCGGGCGAGGCACGCTGCCGTCAGCCGCGCACGCGCAAGACCACGACGGCGACTATGTAGGCGAGGCCGCCGAGGCCGAGCAGCCAGTCGTAGGGGGCACCGCTGCCGCCGCGGGCGATGGAAATCGCGAACGCGACGATCAGAGCCACCAGCACGACGCCGCCGGCAAGCGAGGTCGCCTTCAGATCGATGGTGTTGATGCGCTCGTCCCGCCGGTCCAGCAGGCCCTTGACGGTCTCGCTACGGCGGCGCACCAGCCACAGCAGCCCGGCGAACGCCACCATGACCACGAGCCCACCGACCCCGAACCAGCTTCGCCCGCCGATCAGGCCTGCTACCAGATACACGATTCCGCCAGCGACCGCGATCGCCGGCACGGTGAGCTCGGTCGCGCTAGGCGTCCTCATGGAAGATCTCCTCCACGGCCGCGCCGAAGAAGCGGCCCATGGCCAGGGCCAGTGGAAGCGACGGCAGGTACCGTCCCGCCTCGATCGAGTTGATCGTTTGGCGCGAGACGCCCAGTGCGTGCCCCAGCTCGGCCTGCGAGATCCCGCGCGTCGTCCTCATCGCGCGAACTTCATTTCGCATGCCGGCGTCCGCACCCGCCCGGCCGATCGCCGCTGAATATCGCGATCGCAGCCGCAACGAAGATGGGGATCAGAACACCGGGCTGAATGGAATCGACGACGATGACATTGATCGCTATCGCGGCCGCGGCCAGTGTTAGGAGAACGGGCCACAGAAGACGGGACCGACGGCTCCGGTCAGGACGGTGATCCGGGTCCGGGGGTGTTCGTGTCATATGACAAGCGTGCTTGACATCATCCGGGCATGTCAAACGAGTTGTCATCTTGGTCATCGGCGTCACGACGGACTTGCGCCACCCAGCCCCGTCGTTTGGCTGCTCCGGTCGAGATGACCTACCGGAGTGCCCGAGGGCGTCGCTTGTCGAGCGTCACGTTTCCGGCCCGGGCGGTGGGTCCGCGCCCGAGCACCCAGGCGGCGTACCCGATGAACACGAGTCCGGCGCCGGCGCCGGCCGCCGCGCTCGGCGCCAAGTGGCTGGCGAGCCCGAGGTACGCCGCAGCCACCGCGACGACCGCCACCACCACACCTACAGAGGCCAGGGCGCCAGCGTGGAAGATTCTGGCCAGAGGGACGAAGTGGACACCGACGACGAACAGCGTCCATGCCGCGTCGTAGTCCGGATGACCCACCGCGGCCAAGAGCCAGTTCCCGCCCCCGATCAGCACCACCTCGACCGCCACGGTCAGCCAATAGCGATGGCGGACCCTCGGGTCCGCCATCGCTGAGCCGGTCGTCGTACGCCGGCGCACCAACAACACCACCAGCGCAACCAGGAGGAGCCCTGAGGCCACCGACCCCGCGGCCAGGTAGGGAACCCACGACGACGGTGGGTCCGCCTGGGCCCAGCCGAACCAGGCAATCCCTGCGAAAGCCAGAACCGCCGCACCGATCACTTCGCCGCGGTCCCAGACCGGCGCCGTTGGTGGCGAAGCGTCGGCGGCTCTTGTCGAGGCGGAACCCATGGTCCTCCCAGTAGTCGTACATCGGGGTCCTCCGGTCCACCGTAACCACACCCCGGGCTGTTCGTCATCGCGGAAGGCGGGGCCGCAGCATTGAGCTTGCTCTCGTGTGGCAACGCACCGGCAGACCACCTCTGCAAACCCCGTCAGCCTCGTCGGGCCGACAACGGAGCGCCAGCCCTTTCCGCCAGGGACCGGGACCCGGTCGAACGCAGCGCCAACTCGTTGACGGTGCGGCCCCGAACCTGACCGCGTTCCGCAGGGCGAACCGCAGTAGGAGCTGGACGTCGTCACCTGGCCCGAGCATTCCCGCTGTTCCGCACGCGGATCCCGCACTGGCACGCCCCGTGTGCCGGATCCTGCTCCCGCCGGGACTGACGCTGGCGCTGCCTGTGCCGACTTGGCCTGCGTAATGAGATCGCCGTAGCCCCTCGATAGGTGTGATCCTCTGCTCATTTTCGAGGAGGAGCTTCTGGTGGTAACACCAGCGTGGTGGTCCGGGTAGGCGACTCCGTTTGTCGACCGGTCGGCCCTTGGACGCCGGCCGTCCACGACCTGCTGAATCACCTGGCCGCGGTGGGATTCGCCCGATCGCCGCGCGTGCAAGGGATCGATGAACTCAATAGAGAATCTACTCCTTCACCAGGACGAACCTGGAGCTGGTGCTCGCCGAGGAACTCCAGCTCACCTGGACCAACAACGCCTGCGACCCGCCCGAGGCCGACACCAAGCGAGCGCTCATCGACGGCTACATCCATCCCTGGCCGCTGCCGCAGCTCGTGGCGACAGCCGAGGAGATCATCGGCTGGCTCGCCGCCCACGCCACCACCCGGGTCGGGCCGCGCGGGCGGCAAGTGCAAGTGCCGGTCGAGCACATCGAAGCGGCCGTCGTGCGGCACTTCACCTCGCGGGCCGGCGAACCCACACCGGCACTTGCATCTGCAGATCAACGCCAGGGTCTTCGCCTATGGGAAGTGGCGCGGGCTGCACACGGTCGGAGTCCGCGACAGCCTGGAGGCGATCAACGGGATCGGGCACGCAGCGGTGATGACCAACCCGGAGTTCCGAGAGGCGCTGGCGCGGCACGGGTTCACACTCGACGCCGAGACGGGCGAGGTCGCCGAGTTGGCGGCTTACTGCGGAGCGTTCAGCGCACGGGCGAAGCAGATCGAGGCCAACGTCGACACCTACGAGGCCGAGTGGCGCTCCGATCATCCGGGCGAGGAGCCCGGGCCGGCGCTGCGGCAGGCGTGGGATCGGCGGGCGTGGGCCGACGCCCGACCCGACAAGGTCGTGCCGGCCAGCGGTGCGGAACTGCGACAGCGGTGGATCGAGGAGCTGCACGAGCTCGGCCATCAGCCGCCAACGCCGAACGCGCCGCTCTGCTCGCTGCGCGCGGGTGCGGTTGATCGCGACGGCGTGGTCGAGCTGGTCCTCGTCCGCCTCTGCTCCCGTCGCTCGGCGTGGAACGCGGCCGACGCCCAGGGTGAGGTCGACCGTGTCATCGCGTGGGGCGGTGGAGTCGTGGACCCAGCCGTGCGCCGCGAGCTGGCCGAGGACCTGACCGCCCGCGTCATCGCCGCATCGCAGCCGTTGCTCGGCCGATCCGACGGGCCTGACCACGTCCGCACCTTCACCTCGACGGAGGTGTTGGCCGTCGAATACGAGATCGTCGACCGGATCATCGCCCGCGCCGAGGCCGACGCGATCACCGTCATCGAGGGCGCGGCCGGTGCCGGCAAGACCGCCCAGCTGGCCGCCACCCGAGAGCAGGCGAACGCCGCCGGCCGTCGGATGGTCGTGGTCACCCCGACGCTCAAGGCGGCCCAGGTCGCAGAGGGCGCGATCGGCGCGGCGTCGTACTCCGCAGCCTGGCTGCTCCACCAGCACGGCTTCCGCTGGGACGAAGACGGTCGGTGGAGTCGAGGCGACTCCGTGCCCGACGTCAGCGCCCGACTGCGTCGAGGCGACCTGCTCGTCATCGACGAGGCCGGGATGGTCGACCAGGACACTGCCCGCGCGCTACTCCGTCTGGCCGACGAGACCAAGGCCCTGGTGATTCTGGTCGGCGACCGCCATCAGCTCCCCGCCGTCGGCCGTGGCGGGGTCCTGGATCTGGGGATCAGGTACGCACCCGATCGGGTGCAACAGCTCGACGGCGTACGCCGCTTCAAGGACCGCCGGTATGCCGAGCTGTCGGTGCGGATGCGGACGGGCACCGCGCCTGGCGAGGTGTTCTATGAACTCCTCGCCCGCGGCGAGATCGTCATCCACGGAAGCGACGTCGAGCGGACCCGACGCCTTGCCGCTGAAGCCAGCGTCGGCAAGCTCGTCGTTGCCGACACCCGCGAGCAGGTGGGCCGGATCAACGCCTTCGCGCACCGGATCCGCAAGGCGACCGGTGAGGTCGACGAGCAGGTGCTGACCGCGGCAGGTGAACGGCTCGGCGTCGGCGACACCATCGCGACCCGGCGCAACGACCGCGATGCCGACGTCGCGAACCGCGAGTTGTGGATCGTCGTCTCGTGCGATCGCGGCGCGCTCACCGTAAGGGGCGAGGCCGGGATGCGAGTGCTGCCGCCTGACTACGTCCGCCGCGATGTGGAGCTCGCCTACGCCACGACCGTCTACGGCGCGCAAGGTGCGACGGTTGCGGAGAGCCATCTGCTGGTCGACGAGCACAGCGGCGCCGCCTCGGCGTACGTCGGCATGGCGCGCGGCCGGGAGCGCAACGTCGCTCACCTGGTCGCCGAGTCGGTCAACGATGCGTGCAAGCAGTGGTGCGACGTGTTCGGCCGCGATCGTGCCGACCTTGGTCCGGCTCACGCACGGGAGGCGGCGGCCGAGGCAATCGAGCGGTACGGGCCGAAGGCACCACGGCGGCGGGCGGCGCCGCGTCTTCCTGCCGAGTTCGATTCCCGGCCTGCGGCATCGCCGTCGGCACCGGGCATCGGGTTCTGAAGCGAGGTTGAGGCACCGGATCGGGTTCAGCCCGTTCGCCACAGCCTGATCAGTTGCTCGCCGACGTCGAGCCGGTCGTCATAGGGCTCGACCGTGACGCCGACGACGCATCCGGGTCCGCTCGGTGCAAGCACAACGGTGTGGCCGTTGCCCAAGTCCGCCCACCTCCGCGCGAACGCGACTCCAGCGTTCCAGCTGGCCAGGGCGGCGGGGTGCCGCGACGTCGCCAGTTGAGTGGCGAGCCGTTCGGCAATCTCGGCCACGGTTGCTGCCGGATTCTTCCCGTCGCCGCCCGCCGTCGTCTCTGGCGGCCGCGGGTCGAAGCGCGTCCGGATGAACCGCACCCGCGGCTCCTTCGGAGCCGGCGCCCTCCTTGGCACTGCTTCGTGTCCGCGGACCCACGCTTCAGCCGTGAACGAGTCGTCCCCTCGGCCCAGGATCCGCGCGGTGTCCGGGTGGGTCGGTCCCCGCGCGATCACAATCGGCCACTTCCACGCCTCGCGGACCGCGTCCGGGAGTTTGAGCTCCCCCCACACGTCGACCAGGAGGGGGCCGTCGATCCAGCGGATCATCTCCTCGGGCGAGCCACCTTGGAGCAACTGCTCGTAGACGCCCTTGCGCTGTGCGCGGTCGTGCATGTCCCACTCGCGCATCGGCCCGTCGCCGACGAGGTCGGGGAACGCCAGGATCGCGAAACAGTCGGGCGTCTCGACGTTCCAGAGGGTGCTCGGCACCCAGAAGTGCCCTACTCCGGGCGCTTGGCTCGACCCAGTCGATGAGCCGGCGCAGGTTGAGGTCGTAACCCGCGGCTTCGAGGATTCGCGCAGCGACCATGAGCGTCGGCGACTTCAGACCTCGTTCGTACGCCGACATCGTCGCCTGCGACGTACCGGATCTGGTGGCCAGCTCAGCCTGCGTCAGACCGCTGGCTCGTCGTGCGACTTCGATCAGGTACGCCCGATCCATCTCTCGACGATGTCTGATCGAACGTATTTGGCGCTCTGTGCGGCACGGCCCTCACACCTACCTGTCGCCCACGATCCTCGCGGGCCAACGCCTGACAGGAGGAACCATGAACAGCAACACCCACGACGTCCCGTTCCACGCTCGCCACGACGACGAGCTGCTCACGCTCGATGACGTCGCCGAGATCCTGCGGACACCGGTCAACACCGTCCGCTGGTGGCGCCAGGAGGGCACCGGCCCAGAGTTCTTCAAGATCGGCCGGCGCCTCTACACGACCGTCGGCGACCTGCGGACCTTCATCCGCACCCAGCGCCTCGCCTCCCAGCCCGTGCTCGGCAAGCCGAAGGCGGTGTGAGCCGTGCACTGGCCGCCCGACGCCGGAGACGACACCGACCCACGGCACGTCTTCCTCGACGCGCACGACGTGATGGCCCGCTACGGCTGGGGCAAGACGAAGGGCTACCAGAACCTCAAGGACCGCTCGTTGGTCCCGGCACCGGTCATGACCCACCCGGATCGGTGGCGGCTCGACCAGCTGCTTGCCTGGGAGGAGAAGCGGATGGCCGTCACGGAGGCGGCACTCGAAGCGCTCGTCGCGCCCAAGCGGGAGGAGGTGACCGTTACCGACCTACTCCCCCAGGCCAAACGACGCCGCAGATCGGCGTGAGGCCCGCAAAAGGTCGACTGCAACTTCCGCAAAAGGTCGAATGAGGCAGCGCGCTTACCGAAACGAATCGCGCCACGCATCGAAGACGCTGTCGATCTCACGAAGGTGTCGAAGGCCAACTTGGCTCGCTCGACGCTGACGGGATCGCGCAGCACCTCGGCGGTCCACTGGACGCTCTGGCTGACGTCGGCCCCAACGACCGAGTGATCAATGAACTCTGCGATCACCCCTGCGGTCTCAAGGGGATCAGCGACCGCCATCAGTCGCCACAGGTCGCCGAGGTCCTTGTCGCGAACCGCTCCCTTGCGCGGCTCCCGAAGCCGCTCGCCAATCTTCGAGCCTTTCGCCAAGATGAGCGCCGGGATCTCGGCGACGTGGATCTCGGCTGCGAGCCGGGAATCGGCGAAGTCCGTGATCGTGACCAAGGACCTATTGAACGCTGCGAGCTCAAGGCCCAGTGCGTTGCCCACGGAGAGCTTGCCGTGCGCAGGTTGCAGGGCCGGAACGCCGCGCTTGCTGCGGCTTGCCGTGCCGGAGAGGCCGTGCGGAGCGAGCAGGTCGATCTTCTCGCGGAAGGATCGTGTGCCGTCGGACTCGTCATACGGCATCCGTCCCCACAGGCCTGGACGCGCCGTCGTGCGGTGCTCGTAGCCGGCGTCTGCCAGCAGGGCCTCGATGCTGGGAACATCCGCGGAACGTCGAGATCCATTGTCCGCAGCAGGACGGCATGGGCGCCGACCAAGGTCAATGACGCGGCGTGGACCGAGAGGACGTCAACGACATTGATGATCGCGCGGCGGCTCCACTCGATCTCGGTCCGCGGGTCCTTGAAGTCCGTCAAGCCACTCGCCGCCCAAGAAGCATGTCGGCCTGCTCGGCCATGCGGTCAATGCCGCCGTAGGCATCGATGATCACCTGATCGCGGGCGACGACGGTGATGGAGTTGATCGCCGTCCGGCCAAGTTCGCTCACGCCGTCGAACGGGATCAGCGTTACCCGCATCCCGAAAGAGCCAGGCTCCTTGCGCGCAAGCGCAGCTGCGTCCGCGGCACGCGTGACGTCGTCGACGTAGAGCACCGGCCATGCCTCCCCCGCGCTGGAGCGGTACAGGTTCGCGCCGGCGTCACCTGTCAGTGCGTATTCGATGCCGGCCGTGTTGAATGCCCCCGCCACGTCGTACGCCGACGGTCCGGCTTTGAAGTCCACGGCACCCGGACGACGAGTGAGGCGGGCAGCGCGGCCCGCGCGGAGCAGCAGGTCCGGCTCCTTGCCGGGCACGACCCCGCCCGCGATGTCGATGAGGCCGATCCTCGTCCAGCGCTGTCGCCATGATTCGACCCCCGGCGTCACGGGGACTGCGAGCGTCGGGTCGAGTGCCGAGCGCGCCGCGGCGATAGCGGCGACATCAGCCACGCCAGTGAAGCCGATCGGCTCTCCCAGCACGGTCAGGATCTCCTGTGCCAGGTCGAACGAGGGGCTGACCGCGCCAGACTCAATCCGGGTCACTGTCGTCGGGGCAACGTCGACCAGCGCCGCGAGCTGACGAGCACTGAGCCCGTTGACGCGGCGTAGCGTCGAGATGCGCTCCGCAAGGTCCATGTCACCAGCCTAAGCCTGCGTTGCAAATATGCAACGTGTTAAGAACTTCGCGAAAACCTAACAGGTTCTCCGGACGTGTCAGGTGCCTGAACACATTCCTGCCAGGTCTCGTCACCCCAAAGTTGTTGTGTTGCGATTGAATTCGCCGGACCTCAACAACTTCGAGGCGGCGTACGATCGTGCTTGAAGACCCCGGAACGATCACTGGCCACGTGCTACATCGCCGGGGTTTCACCGTCGGAGTGATGCACGAGAGTGATGCACGAAGGCCCGGAAACGGTGTCCAACGCCGACACTCGCCGAACCGACGCGAACCGCAACTAGGCCGCTGACCTGCGGTTTCGCAGATTTCCGCTGACAGCCGTCGACCCTGGAACCTCGTGGCACCAGTGGCAGGCGGCGTACCCGACGCTGAGCGGCACCGGCACGTCGCGCCGCCGGGCCTCCTCGAACACCTCGGGCGACCACTCGTGCCAGTCGACGGGGTTGTCCTGGTGCTGCAGCAGGTACGGCGACGTCGCGTTCGCCAACCGGTTCGACATCTCCGGCACCTTCCTGTCACGGGTCGGGGTCTCGGCCGGGCCGTGGAGGGGCTCAGCACCTCGCGGCAGCCTTCCCGCGCGCCGCACGTCCGGCAGCATCCGCACCCGTCCACGCCGTCCTCCAACGTACCGATCGGCGTTCAGGCCGGCCTACTGGTGCACCCGCTGCCTTCGGAGCCGGTGCGAACCGCCGTGACACGCGACCACCATGGTGGCGGATCGTGCTGCCGCCGTCGTGGCCCGGCGGCCCGATGTGCGCCGCATCCGAACCGGCGCTACGGCACAGCCCACGGCGGGAGGCTGGGAGCGATCGGGCCCGCGGGCAGGGGCCGGCCTACGCGGCGCCGGTCTGGATCGGCACCCCGGCCAGCCGCCACTCGAGCACGCCCTCGGCCGCGCGGCGCGCCCGCAGTCCGTGCGCGGCCAGCAGGCGGACGGCGTCGTGCGCGAGCACGCAGTAGCGGCCCCGGCAGTAGGCGACGACCTCCCGGTCCGTGGGCAGCTCCGCGAGCCGCCCGGCCAGCTCGTCGACCGGGATGTGCACGGCACCCGGCAGGTGCGCCGCGGCGTACTCCGGTTCGGGACGCACGTCGAGCACCAGCACGTCGCCCGCCCCTACCCGGTGGAGCAGCTCGGCGGTGGAGACCTCCTCGGTGTCGTCCGGGCCGAGGTAGGCGCGCCGGGCCGGCTCGGTGTGCGGGCGGCGTCGGTGCGCCACCGTGCGCAGCGTCGCCCACAGCGCCGCGACGTCGTCGCCGGACAGCGAGTAGTAGACGCGCTTGCCCTCGCGGCGCGCGTCGACCAGCCCGGCCTCCCGGAGCGCCTGCAGGTGGGAGGAGCACGTGCTCAGGCCCAGCCCGGCTGCGGCGGCGAGCTCCTCGACGCTGCGGGTGGCCTGGGCCAGCAGGTCCAGCAGCTCGAGCCGCTTGGGGCTGCCGAGCGCCTTCCCGACGGCGGCGAACTCGGCGAACAACGCGTCCTTGGCGGCGCGCTCAGCCATCGCGGGCTCCTTCCTGCGCGGGTGCGCGGTGGTGGGTCTCGTACATCCGGACCGCCACGACCAGCCCCGAGACCGCGGTCAGCGCCGCCACCGTCCAGATCGCGGCGCGCACGCCGAGGGCGTCGGCGACGACCCCGGCCAGCAGTGCTCCGACGGCGAACCCGCCGTCCCGCCACAGCCGGTAGACGCCGACCGCCCGAGCCCGCCAGGCGGGATGCGCCACGTCGCCGACCGCGGCGAGCAGCGTCGGGTAGACCATCGCGGTCCCGGCCCCGAGCAGGACGGCCGCCAGCGCCCACGGCCCGAACGTCCGCGCGGTCGCCACCAGGACCAGACCCAGCGCCTGCACCCACATGCCCGACACGATCAGCCACTTGCGGCCCCACCGGTCCGAGAGCTGCCCGGTGAACAGCTGGCCGACGCCCCAGACCGCCGGGTACAGCGCGGCGAGGACACCGATGCGGGCCACCGAGAGGCCGGCGGCCGCGAACAGCACCGGGAACAGCCCCCAGGCCAGGCCGTCGTTGAGGTTGTTGACCAGGCCGGCCTGGCTCGCCGAGGCGAGGGCGGGCTCCCGGAGGCTGGTCAGCCCGAACACCTCCCGGTCGGTGAGCTCTCCGTGCAGGTGGTCGTGCCGACCGTCCGCCCGGGGCACGTGCTGACCCGCCTCGAGCCGGGCGTGCTCGCGGGACTCCCGCACCAGCAGGGAGGACATCCCCAGACCCAGCGCGGCGAAGGCCAGTCCGAGCAGGAAGGGAGCCGGGCGCAGCCCGTGCGCCTGCGCCAGGTAGCCGGTGGCCAGGGCGGTGACCGCGACCGCCGCGTAGCCGGAGGCCTCGTTGAGCCCCATCGCGAGCCCGCGCCGGGCCGGACCCACGAGGTCGATCTTCATGATGACGGTGGTCGACCAGGTCAGCCCCTGGCTGACGCCCAGCAGCACGTTCGCGGCGACCACCCAGCCCCAGCTGGGGGCCCAGATGAGCAGCAGCGGCACCGGCACCGCCACCAGCCAGCCGGCCACCAGCACCGGCTTGCGCCCGTAGCGGTCCGCCCACGCCCCGGCGGCGTAGTTGGTGGCCGCCTTGGCGACGCCGAACGCGAGGATGTAGGTCAGCGCGGCGGTGTAGCCGGTCACCCCGAACACGCTGTGTGCCAGCAGCGGCACGACCGTGCGCTCCTGGCCGAGCATCCCGCCGACCAGCGCGTTCACCGCGACCAGCAACGTGAACTGGGGCAGGTTCTCCCGCAGGCCGAGCCGTACCGGCCGCGCGGGTCGCGTGACGTCGGGCATCTCTCCACCGTACGACGTTCCGCGAAATGTTGGAATGAGGAGGAACCGTCACCCGTTCGGGCTATTGCCACCGATGGCCGGCCACGGTGGGGTGGGCTGACGCAGCCGACGACGGAGGAAATCACATGAGGCTTCGACCACGCTCACTGACCGGACGGCTCACCTCGGCTGCCGCCACGCTCGCCCTGCTGCTGGCGGCGCCGGCGCTGGGGACCGCGGCCCACGCCCAGCCGGTGGCCCGGACCCAGGCACAGGCCTCGCCGCCCGCCCTGAAGGTGATGACCCGCAACCTGTACCTCGGCACCGACATCATGCGGCCGATCGTGGCGGTGCAGGGGCTCACCGACCCGCTGGCGATCCTGGTGGCGCTGGCGAACGCGACCGACACGGCCCGCAACATCGTCGACCAGACCGACTTCCGGGTGCGGAGCCGGCTGCTCGCGCGTGAGATCGCCCGGCACAAGCCGGACCTCGTCGGCCTCCAGGAGGTCGCGCTGTGGCGGCACGGCCCGCTGCAGCTGGACCAGCTCACCGTGCCCAACGCCACGGTCGTGGACTACGACTTCCTCAAGCTGCTGCGCGGCCGGCTGCGCGCCGCCGGGGTGCCCTACCGTCCGGTGAGCGTCAACTGGCTCTCGGACGTCGAGGCCCCGGCCTTCGGCGGGACGCTCCAGGCGCCCACCCACCCGCGCGACGTCCGGCTCACCATGCGCGACGTGATCCTCAAGCGGGTCGGCAGCGGCATCAAGGTGCTCCGCCACCACGAGCGGAAGTACCGGCACGGGCTCACGGTGTCGATCGCCGGCAACACCCTGGACTTCACCCGGGGCTACAACTGGGTGGACGTGCGGCGCGGCCACCAGCGGTTCCGCTTCATCAACACGCACCTGGAGGCGTTCAGCTCCGACATCGCGTTCAAGCAGGCCGGGGAGATGCTGGCCGGGGCCGGGAGCTACCGCGGCACCACGATCATCGCGTGCGACTGCAACTCCGACCCGCTGAACAGCACCGTCAAGAGCGCACCACCGGTCGGCGACACGATGCCGCACTCGGCGCCCTACTGGCTGATCACCGGCAAGCACGACTTCCAGGACACCTGGCTGCAGTGGAAGCAGGCGTCGGCGGGCTGGACCTCCGGGCTCAGCGAGACGGTGAACGACCCCACCGCCGCCGGTTTCGACCACCGCATCGACATGGTCTTCGGGCGCACCGGGGACGGCCGCCGGCTGCGGGTGGTCGGGGGCGCGGTCACCGGTCGCACCGTCGGAGTCCGCGACCCCGCGACCGGGCTGTGGCCCTCCGACCACGCCGGCGTGGTGATGCGGCTGCGCGGGCTGGGCTGATCTCCGCTGAGCGCGACCCGCGGGGCCGGAACTGCGCACGTGCGCGGGTCCGGCCCCACCCGCGCCACCGACCGGGGCCACAACTGCGCACCTGCGCGATTGCCGCCCCACCCGCCGCCACCGACCCGGGCCACAACTGCGCACCTGCGCGATTGTGGCCCCGAGCCTCGCCGAGCCGGGAGGTGCGCGGCGAGGCCGGGCGGACCCGGCGAGCCAGGAGGTCCGCGAGGGGGCGGTGCGGCTCAGGCGAGCAGCGCCGGGACGCTCCGGGCGGCCGTGTAGACCGCGACGACGACCAGCAGCACCGCGAAGGCGATGCCCAGGGCGCGTGCGGGGATCCTGCTGGCCACGCGTGCGCCCACCAGGCTGCCGACGACCGCTGTCCCGGTGAGCACGGCCACGGGCAGCCAGTCGACGCCGACCCCGTGTCCCAGGCGTACGACGAGGGCGGCCGCGCTGTTCACCGCGATCACCAGCAGCGAGGTGCCGACCGCGACCGGCATGTCCAGGCGTAGCGCCAGCACCAGGGCGGGCACCACGAGGAACCCGCCGCCCACGCCCAGGAAGCCGGTCAGCAGACCGACGGCGAACGCGGTGACCGCGAACTTCAGCGCCCGGGGGCAGTTGCACATGAAGGTCGGCCGGACGGTGATGATCGGGTCGTCCGCGTTGGCGGAGCGGCCGGTCCTGCGGGGGTCGCGCACCTGGCGCACCAGCATCACCGACGCGACGACGAGCATCAGCGCGGCGAACACGACCAGGAGCAGGTCCGGGTCGACGTGCACCGACCAGGTGGCGCCCAGCGCGGCACCCACCGTGCCCACGGCCGCGAACGCCAGGCCGCGCCCGACGTACACGTTGCGCTGCCGGTGCGCGGCGACCGCGCCGCTCAACGAGGAGATGCCCACGATCAGCAGCGAGGCGGTGGTGGCGGCGACGGGCGACTGGTCCAGCAGGTACACCAGCACCGGCACGGCCAGGATCGACCCGCCGCCGCCGAGCGCCCCGAGGCTGAGGCCGATGAGGATCCCGGCGACGGCGGCGACGAGCAGCATCAACGGCCCGCCCCGACCAGGTGCAGGCCGGCCGACTCGGCGTTGTCGAACGAGTCGTCGACGGCGACCAGGGTGCGGCCTGCCGCGGCCAGGAACGACGCCGCGACCGAGGCCCGGTAGCCACCGGCGCAGTGCACCCACACCTCGCCCTCGGGGACGTCGGCCAGCCGCTGCGGCAGGTCGTGGATCGGGATGTTCAGCGCGCCCTCGATCCGCGCGTCCGCGAACTCCTGCTCGCGGCGCACGTCGAGCACCACGACCGGGCGGTGGTGCCGCACCTGGGACAGGTCCGCGAACGTCGCGAGCGGGAAGCCGCCGAGCTCGCCGGCGGTCCAGTCCTCGGGCTTGCCGGTGGCCGCGGCGGCCGGGCGGTCGATGCCGATGCGGACCAGCTCGCGCTGGGCCGTCGCCACGTCGTCGGCGCTCTCCCCCAGCAGGGTCAGCGGGGCGCCCCACTCGACGAGCCACCCCAGGTACGTCGCGAACTGGCCGTCGAGGCCGAAGTTCAGCGTCCCCGGAGCATGGCCGGCGGCGAACGCGGTCCGGTTGCGCAGGTCCACGACCCACTCCCCCGCCTCGATCCGCCTGCGCAGCTCCGCGGCGTCCGCGAGCTCGGGCAGCGACAGGTCGGGGGCCCCCGGACCGGCTGCGTTGCCCGGAGCCATGTGCGCGTAGTAGGCCGGGTAGGCGTCCAGGCCGGCCAGCAGGTCCGCGACGTACCGCTCCTCGGAGGCCGTCAGCGCCGGGTTGTCGCGCTTCTCCTGACCGATCGTCGACTCGGTCGACTCCGACTGGGTCGCCGAGCAGAAGCTGCCGAACCCGTGCGTGGGGAACACCTCGGCGGCGTCCGGCAGCAGGGCCGCGAGCCGGTGCGCCGAGCGGTACTGAAGGCGCACCAGGTCGTCGGTGTGCGCGTCCCCGAGCAGGTCGGGGCGACCGGTGGCGCCGAAGAGCAGGGAGCCGCCGGTGAAGACGCCGAGCGTCTCCTCGTTCTCGGTGAGCGCGTACGCCAGGTGCGTGTAGGTGTGCCCCGGGGTCGCGATCGCCCGCACCGACATGTGCTCGCCCACGTGCACCACGTCGTCCGGGTTGACCGCGGTGCGCTCGAAGGACACCTCGTCCTCGGCGTGCACGTGGTAGGCGGCGCCGGTGCGCCGGGCGATGGCCAGGCCGCCGGTGAGGTAGTCGTTGTGGATGTGCGTCTCGAACACGTCGGTGATCTCGACGCCCGCACGCTCCGCGAGCTCGAGGACGCGGTCGATGTCGCGCTGGGGGTCGACCACGAACGCCACCGCGCCGTCGTGGACGAGGTAGCTGCGGTCCCCCAGGCTGGGGGTCTCGATCGGGATGATGCTCGCCATCCTCAGGCCTCCTTCCCCTGGGTGACCGGCCGGCCGGAGCGGATCCAGCCGCCGGTGCCGCCGGCGACGTTGACCGCGTCGAAGCCGTGCTGGGCGAGCAGGTCCGTCATCGCGCCGCTGCGGTTGCCGGACGCACAGACGACGTACACCGACCGGTCCCTGTCGAGCTCGTGCAACCGCGACGGGAGCTGGGCCATCGGGATCAGTCGCGCGCCCGGCACGTGGCCGTCGACGTACTCACCGGGCTCACGCACGTCGATCACGTGCGCGCCGGCCGCGTGTGCGGCCGCGAAGCTGTCGAGGTCTACCTCGCGCATGGAAAAGTCTCACTTCCCTCTGTGGGTTCTCGGCGGTAGATTTATACCCCCATGGGTATCTATGCGGCCAACGCTAACACGCGCTGGAAACATTCCCCCGATCGTGAGGGAATGGACGGGGACACCGCCCCGTTATACCCCTGCAGGTATCTAGTCAATCCTCTTGGAGGGACCCGAAGATGGCAACGACCACCCTGACCGCCACGGACTTCGAGAAGACCGTGGAGACCAACGACATCGTCCTGGTGGACTTCTGGGCGTCGTGGTGCGGTCCGTGCCGGCAGTTCGCGCCCACCTACGAGAAGGCGTCCGAGGTGAACCCCGACATCGTGTTCGGCAAGGTCGACACCGAGGCAGAGCAGGCACTGGCCGGTGCGGCGAACATCACGTCGATCCCGACGCTGATGGCGTTCCGCGAGGGCGTGCTCGTGTTCGCGCAGCCCGGTGCGCTGCCCGCCCCGGCGCTCGACCAGGTGATCACCGCCGTGCGCGACCTGGACATGGCCGAGGTGCACGCCGCGGTCGCCGCCCAGCAGAACGGCGAGGGCCAGCAGAACGGCGGGGCCCAGCGGTGAGCGCCGGCTACGCACTCAGCCGGACCGTCCGCGCGCCGTACGACGAGACCGTCGCCGGCCGTGCGGGCGGCCCTCGGCGAGCAGGGGTTCGGCGTGCTGACCGAGATCGACATCGCCGCGACGCTGAAGGCCAAGCTGGACGTGGACCTGCCGCCGCAGGTGATCCTCGGCGCCTGCCGCCCGCCGCTGGCGCACCAGGCGCTCCAGGTGGAGCCCTCCGTCGGCCTGCTGCTGCCCTGCAACGTCGTGGTCCGCGCGCTCGACGACGACACCACGCTGGTGGAGGCGGTCGATCCGCAGACGATGGTCTCGATGACCGACAATGAAGACCTCAAGCCGGTGGCCGACGACGCGGCGCAGCGGCTGAACGCGGCGCTCGCGTCGCTGTCCTGAGCACCGCCCCAGACACAGGAGACACCATGGAACTGCCCCCCGAAGAGATGGGGTCGGTCATCAACCGGCTCAAGCGCGCCCGAGGCCAGCTCGAGGGCGTGATCCGGATGCTCGACGAGGGGCGCGAGTGCGAGGACGTCGTCACCCAGCTCGCCGCGGTCAGCCGGGCCCTGGACCGGGCCGGGTTCGCCATCGTCGCCTCCGGCCTCAAGCAGTGCATGGTGCAGGAGGGGGACGCCGCCGCCCTGGACACCAAGAAGATGGAGAAGCTCTTCCTGTCCCTGGCCTGACGTCTTCCCCGGCCTGACAGGTTCCTGGCCTGACCAGTCCCCTGCCGGGCGGGTCTCCGGCCGGCCAGGTCTCCGGCCGGGCAGTCGATCGCGTGAAGGAGGCGAACGAGATGGACGCACGTGGGTGGGACGAGCGGTACGCCGCGAGCGAGCTGGTCTGGTCGAGCAGTCCCAACCAGTTCGTGGAGGCCGAGCTCAGCGACCTCGCTCCCGGCCGGGCCCTGGACCTGGCCGCCGGTGAGGGCCGCAACGCGATCTGGCTCGCGGACCGGGGCTGGCGGGTGACCGCGGTGGACTTCTCCCTGGTCGGCCTGGACAAGGGCCGCGAGCTCCAGGCGAGGCACCCGCGCGGCCGCGACCTGCACATCGACTGGGTGCACGCCGACGCGCTCACCTACGACCCGGGACCGGTCGCGTTCGACCTGGCCGTGGTCGCCTACCTGCAGCTCGCCGAGGACGAGCGGCGCACCGCCGTACGACGGGCGTTCTCCTCGCTCGCACCCGGGGGCACCCTCTTCCTGGTCGCGCACGACTCGACGAACCTCACCGAGGGCACCGGGGGCCCGCAGGAGCCGGCCGTGCTGTACACCGCCGAGGAGGTGCTCGGGGACCTGGACGGGGAGCGGTTCGAGGTGGTCCGCGCCGAGCGGGTCGCCCGGACGCTGCCCCCGGCGGAGCCCGGTGGCCCGGAGCGCACCGCCTACGACGCCCTGGTGCGGCTGGTCCGCACCGCCTGAACCGGCTGACCTCTCGCACCCCCTCGATAGGATGCCGGGGTGACGCCCACGCAGCTGAAGGCCTTCTCCTGCGTGGTCCGGCTGGGCTCGGTCAAGGCCGCCGCCGACGAGCTCGAGGTCAGCGAGGCGGCGGTGTCGATGCACGTCAGCCAGCTGCGTCGCGAGTTCGACGACCGGCTGTTCACCCGGACCGCCTCCGGGCTGGCGTTCACCCCGGGCGGGTTGCGGCTGGCCAGCCGGGCGGTCGAGATCCTCGGCCTCCAGGACCGGACCGTGCGCGAGGTCAGCCAGGCCGGCCACGGCCGCCGCCTGCTCCGGTTGGCGTGCTCCGCGCTGTTCGCCGAGCACGCCGCCCCGGGCCTGATCGAGCTGTTCGCCGGACGCGCCGACGACCTCGACGTCGAGCTCAGCGTGCACGCTGCCGGACAGTTCCCGTCGCTGCTGGCGAGCCGGACCGTCGACCTGGCGGTCGGGCCGGCCCCGGGCTCCGACCTGCCGGGCCTGGTCGACCAGCGGTTCCTCAACTACGAGGTGGTCGCCGTCGCCGGGCCCGGGCACCCGCTGGCCGGGCACTCCGTGGACCCGGGGCAGGCCCGGCACCAGACCTGGCTGCTCGGCCCCTCCGCCGCCGGTGAGGAGGGCGTGGTCCCGGGGATGCTGCGCCACCTCGGGGTGCCCGAGAAGCAGCAGCGCATCTTCCAGAGCGACGCCGCGGCGTTCGAGGAGGCGAAGCGCACGCACGGCGTCGCGCTCGCGCTGCGGTTCGCGGTGGCCGCCGACCTGACCGCCGGGCGGCTGGTGCGGGTCGAGGGGCCCGGGTTGCGCGGCCACGGGCGCTGGTCGGCGTTGGCCCTGCCCCCGCACAGCCAGCTGCCGGTGACCGCGGAGCTGCTGCGCTTCATCACCACCCCGCGGGCCACCCAGGCGATGGTGCACGGCACGGGCGTCGAGGTCGGCCGGTTCCGGCCGTCCGTCCACGTCACCCTGTGGAGCTAGCCCCCGCGATCGCGTCGAGCGCCTCCGTCATCGCGCGCACCGTGTGCGCCGGCAGGAAGGCGTCGCAGAACGGCAGAGCCACGGCCATCGACCCGACCAGCGGCGCGAACCCCGGCGCGGCGGCCCGCGGGTTCAGCCACACCACCCGGTGCACCCGCCGTCGCGCCCGGATCATCGCCTCGGCGAGCCGGTCCGGGTCGTCGCTGTCCCACCCGTCCGAGGCCACCACCAGCACGCCTCCCCGCAGGTCGTTGCCGTGCCTCGAGGCGAGCAGGGCCCGCAGGCTCCGCGCCAGGTGGGTCCCGCCGTAGCGGTCCACCACCTGCTCGGTGGCCTGGGCGATCGCCAGCTGCGCCGACCGGTGCGCGAGCGCGGGGGTCAGCCGGGTCAGCGACGTCGAGAACACGAACGTCTCCGCCCGGCCGGTGCGCGCGAGCGCCCGCATCAGGTGCAGGTACGCCGTGGAGTAGGACTGCATGGACTGGCTGACGTCCCCGAGCATCACCACCGGGCGGGGCCGTTGGACCGGCCGGTAGCGGCTCAGCTCGAACGGCTCGTAGCCGGTGCGCCGGGAGCGGGCGATCGTCTCGCGCAGCGCCACCCGGGAACCGGCCGCGTGCACCCGCATCCGCCGGCTCCGGCGCGTCGGCCAGCGTGGCGCGGACCGTTCGAGCCAGGCGCCGAGCAGCGCCATCTGGTGCGCGTCGAGGTCCTCGAACGGGGTGTCGGCAAAGCCCTCGACCGCGCTCGGCAGCAGCTCCGGCAGCACCCGGCCGCCCGGGGCGTCCTCCGCCGGCTCGGCCACCCGGGGCAGGGTGTGCCAGGGCAGCCCCTCTCCGCCCTGCTCCCCGGCCGGCTCGCCGCGCACCGGGGCCAGCACGTCCTCCTCGCCCGGGGCCGGCTGCTGCGGGGTGCGCCGCGCGTGCGGGTCGGTGGCGAGGACGGTGTCCCGGAAGACCGCGTCGAAGACGGCGTCGAAGCGGTCCAGGTCGTGCGGCTGGTGCACCAGGGTCAGCCGCGCCAGCCAGTACAGGCCGCTGAGGTCCGCCGGCGGGGACGCGGCCAGGGCGCGGGTGAAGGCCGCGAGCGACGTCAGGTCGACCGGGACCCCGGCGCCGCGCAGGTGCTGCCCGAGCGCCGCGACGAACGCCGCCCGGTCCACCCCGCGCAGCAGCGCCATCGCGGCTCCCTCACCCGAACACGTAGGTCTGGAGCGACCCGGCCACGACGTCCCGGTCGTCCGGGGTCTTCGCCAGCGTGCCCAGGGTGGCCACCACGTCCTCGCGGACCAGCTCGGTGGCGCCGAGCACCGAGAGCGCCGCGACCCAGTTGATCGCCTCGGCGACCCCCGGTGCCTTGTCGACGTCCAGCTCGCGCACGTGCCCGACGAACCGGGTGGCGGACTCGATCAGCGGGACCGCCGCGTCCGGCACCTTGCGGCGCAGGATCTCCACCACCCGCTCGGCCGGGGGGAACTCCAGCCAGTGGTAGAGGCACCGGCGGCGCAGGGCGTCGTGCAGGTCCCGGCTCCGGTTCGAGGTCAGCACCACGATCGGCGGCCGCTTCGCGGTGAACGTGCCGAGCTCCGGGACCGTGACCGACTGCTCCCCGAGGAACTCCAGCAGCAGCGCCTCGAACTCGTCGTCGGCCCGGTCGACCTCGTCGATCAGCAGCACCGGCGGCTCCGGGCCCTCGTAGCGCACGCAGCGCAGGATCGGGCGCTCCTGCAGGAACTCCAGGCTGAACAGGTCCGCCTCGCTGAGCCGCTCGTGGTGCGCCTCGGCGAGCCGGATCGCGAGCAGCTGGCGCTGGTAGTTCCAGTCGTAGAGCGCCTCGCTCGCGGTGAGCCCCTCGTAGCACTGCAACCGGATCAGCGGCAGGCCCAGCGCCTTCGCGAGCACCTTGGCCGCGTCCGTCTTGCCCACCCCCGGCTCGCCCTCGAGCAGCAGCGGGAGGCCGAGCCTGGTGGCCAGGAACACCGCGGTCGACGTGCCCTCGTCGGCGAGGTAGGCGTGCTCGGCGAACCGGCGCCGCACGTCCTCGGCGTCCGCCAGTCCGGCGCTCACCGCCGCACCACCCGGTCCTCCCGCGCCAGCAGCGCCCGGTAGTCCGCCCAGGTGTCCACGTCGGGCGGGACCGGTCCGGGGACCCAGACCTCGGCGACGTCCTCGCCGGCGTCGACCAGCTTCCACACCGCCTTGTCCCCGTGCAGGTCCTGGAGCCGGTCGAACCGGTCGCGGCGGAACCAGAGCGGGTGGCCGAGCCCGTCGTCGTAGCGGCACACCCCGACCGAGGACCCCGCCGCGCCCGCACGCAGCGCCGCGATCGCGGCGGGGCTGACCCCCGGCTGGTCGCCGAGCAGCATGACGAGGCCGTCGGCGTCCGCGCGCACCCGCGGGATCGCCGAGCGCAGCGACGCCGAGCACCCGTCGCCGTGGTCGGGGGTGGGCACCGGCTCGACGCCGGACAGGTCGACTCGGGCCCGGACCTCGTCGGCGGCGCCGCCGAGCGTGACCAGCACCTGGTCGAACCCGGCGGACCGCGCGGTGGCCAGCACCGCGTCCAGCAGGGTCGCGCCGCGGAACGGCAGCAGCTGCTTGGGGCGGCCGAGGCGGCGCGAGGCGCCCGCGGCGAGCACCACGGCCGCGACGCTCATGACGCCCGCGCCTGCGCCTGCGCGAAGCTGTCCCGGCAGCCCGGGTTGCAGAACCAGTAGTCCGTCCCGTCGACGGTCAGGTGCGGTGTGTCCGCGGCGATCGTCACGGTCATCCCGCACACCGGGTCGACCGCGGTGGCCGGTCGCGGCACCGGCGCCGCGGCGGGCGGGGCGGTGAGCCCCTCCACCCGGACGGCGCGCACGATCGCGGCCAGGATGGCCAGGGCGATCTCCGGCGCGGTCCGAGCGCCGATGTCCAGGCCGACGTGCGGGTGCACCCGGCGCCGCTCGTCGGCGGAGAGGTCGAGCTCGGCGAGCAGCGCCTCGCCGCGGCGCCGGCTGCAGACCAGGCCGACGAAGCGCACGCCGCAGTCGAGCGCCTGCCGGACCGCTCCGGTCTCGTCGCCGCCGTGGCTCGAGACCACCACGGCCAGGGCGCCGGCGGGCGACGCGCCGTGGTCCGCCCGCTCGACGACGAAGCCGAGGGCGGGGGCGAGCGCGGCCACCGCCTCGGCGGTGGGCGAGGACCCGACCAGGTGCAGCGCCGGGGACGGGAGCAGCGGCTCGAGGTAGATCTCCAGCGCACCGCCGGACAGGCAGGGGTTGACCACCACGCTGGCGCCCGGGGAGTCGGGGAAGGAGTCCTCGCCCTCCGGGAGCACCCGCAGCAGCACGCTCTCCCCGGACGCGAGCGCGTCCAGGGCGACGGTGCGCACCGACCCGGCCGCGCAGTGACCACCGACGAAGCCCTCGATCGAGCCGTCCTCGAGCACGATCGCCTGGTCGCCGGCCCGCGCCGAGGTCGGCTCCTGCGCCCGCACCACGGTGGCGTGCACGAACGGTACGCGGGCGGTGGTCAGCTCGGCCATCCGCTCGGTCAGCGAGGTGCTCACGAGGCCGACGTCCCTTCTCAGATCGGCGGGGTCGGGTGACCCTGCATCGCGTCCCACACCCGCGACGGCGTCAGCGGCATGTCCGCGTGCCGGACGCCGAACGGCTTCAGCGCGTCGACGACCGCGTTGACCACCGCCGCCGGGGAGCCCACGGTGGCGGACTCGCCGATCCCCTTGGCACCGATCGGGTGGTGCGGCGACGGGGTCACGGTGTGCCCGGTCTCCCAGTGCGGGACCTCCAGGGAGGTCGGGATCAGGTAGTCCATCAGCGACCCGCCCAGGCAGTTCCCGTCCTCGTCGAACGCGATCATCTCCATCAGCGCCATCCCGACCCCGTCGGTCAGCCCGCCGTGCACCTGCCCCTCGATGATCATCGGGTTGATCCGGGTGCCGCAGTCGTCGACCGCGACGAACCGGCGCACCTTGACCTGGGCGGTGCCCGGGTCGACGTCGACGACGCAGATGTAGGCGCCGAACGGGTAGGTGAGGTTCTCGGGGTTGTAGCAGACCTGCGCCTCCAGGCCGCCCTCGACGCCCTCGGGCAGGTCACCCGCGCCGTGCGCCCGCATCGCGATGTCCTGGATCGTCACCGCTCGGCTCGGGTCGCCGGTGACGTGGAAGGAGCCCTTCTGCCACTCCAGGTCCGCGACCGACACCTCCAGCATGCCGGAGGCGATGATCCGCGCCTTGTCGCGCACCTTGCGGGACACCATCGCGGCCGCCGCACCCGACACGGGTGTGGAGCGGCTGCCGTAGGTGCCCAGCCCGAACGGCGTCTGGTCGGTGTCGCCGTTGACCACCTGGATGTCGTCGGGCGGGATGCCGGTCTCCTCGGCGACGATCTGCGCGAACGTCGTCTCGTGCCCCTGCCCCTGGCTCATGCAGGACACGCGTACGACGGCCTTGCCGGTGGGGTGCACCCGCAGCTCGCAGCCGTCGGCCATCCCGAGGCCGAGGATGTCCATGTCCTTGCGGGGGCCCGCGCCGACCGCCTCGGTGAAGAACGAGACGCCGATGCCCATCAGCTCGCCGCGCTCGCGCTTCTCGGCCTGCTCGGCCCGCAGCGCGTCGTACCCGGCCATCTCGAGGGACAGCCGCATCGCCCGCTCGTACTCGCCCGAGTCGTACACCCAGCCGGTCTTGGTGGTGTAGGGGAACTGCTCGGGCCGGATCAGGTTCTTCAGGCGCAGCTGCACCGGGTCCATCCCGAGGTCGTGGGCCAGGCAGTCGACGAGCCGCTCGACGAGGTAGACCGCCTCGGTGATCCGGAACGAGCAGGCGTAGGCGACCCCGCCGGGGGCCTTGTTGGTGTAGACCGCGGTCATCTTGCAGTAGGCGGCCTCCAGGTCGTAGCTGCCGGTGAAGACCCCGAAGAAGCCGGCCGGGTACTTCGTGGGCGCGGCGACCCCGTTGAACGCGCCGTGGTCGGCGAGCACGTTGGTGCGGACCGCCAGGATCTTGCCGTCGTTGGTCGCCGCGATCTCCCCGCGCATCACGTAGTCGCGCGCGAACCCGGTGCTGACCAGGTTCTCGGTGCGATCCTCCACCCACTTCACCGGCTTGTTGGTCAGCAGTGACCCGACGATCGCGCAGACGTAGCCGGGGTAGATCGGCACCTTGTTGCCGAAGCCGCCGCCGATGTCGGGCGCGACGACCCGGATCTTGTGCTCGGGGAGCCCGGCGACCAGGGCGTAGACGGTGCGGTGCGCGTGCGGGGCCTGGCTGGTCGTCCACAGCGTGAGCTTCCCGCTGACTCGCTCGAAGTCGGCCACGCAGCCGCAGGTCTCCATCGGCGCCGGGTGCACGCGCGGGTAGACGATGTCCTGGGTGACGGTCACGTCGGCCTTGGCGAACACCGCCTCCGCGGCCGCCTCGTCGCCGGTCTCCCAGTCGAAGATGTGGTTGTCGGCCTTGCCCTCGAGGTCGTCCCGGATCACCGGGGCCTCCGGTGCGAGCGCCCGGCGTACGTCGACCACCGGGTCGAGGATGTCGTACTCGACGTCGATCAGCTCCAGGGCGTCGCGGGCCGCGTAGCGGTCCTCGGCCACCACGAACGCGACCTCCTGCCCCTGGAACCGGACCTTGTCGGTGGCCAGCACCGCCTGCACGTCGTTGGACAGGGTCGGCATCCAGGCCAGCCCCTTCTCGGCGAGCGCGGCGCCGGTGACGACGGCCTTGACCTTGGGGTGCGCCTCGGCGGCGCTGGTGTCGATGCTGACGATCCGCGCGTGCGCCACCGGCGAGCGGAGGATCGCCAGGTGCAGCATCCCGGTGAGCTGGATGTCGTCGACGTACCTGCCCATGCCCCGGATGAACCGCGGGTCCTCCTTGCGGAGCATCCGGCCGTGGCCGGTCGGGTGCTGGTCGTTGTCGACGTGGTCGAGGTCCTCGGTCGTCCCGGCCCGGGTCGCCCGGTTCTCCACGGTGGTCATGGTGCGCTCCCCGCGGTCCCGGCGGCCGCTGCTCTCTCGTGCTCGGCGGCCCACTGCACCGAGCGCACGATGGTGGTGTAGCCGGTGCACCGGCAGATCTGCCCGGAGATCGCCTCGCGGATGGCCTGCTCGCTGGGATCCGGGTCCCGGTCGAGCAGCGCCCGCGCCGTCATCAGCATGCCCGGGGTGCAGAACCCGCACTGCAGGCCGTGGCAGCGCATGAACCCCTCCTGGACCGGGTCGAGCACGCCGTCCCGCTCGAGGCCCTCGACGGTGCGGACCTCGCGCCCGCCGGCCATCGCCGCCAGCACCGTGCAGGTCTTCACCGGCTCGCCGTCCAGCCAGGCCACGCAGGTCCCGCAGTTGCTGGTGTCACAGCCCCAGTGCGTCCCGGTCAGGCCGAGCTCGTCCCGCAGGAAGTGCACCAGCAGCATCCGCCCCTCGATCTCGCGGGTGACCGCCTCGCCGTTCACCGTCATCGACACCTGCATCTCAGCTGCTCCTCGTCTCGTCGCCGGCCGCCCCCGCCTGCACGCGCTGCACGGCCCGGCGCAGGGTGCGTCGGGTCAGCTCGTCGGCGAGGTGGCGTTTGTAGTCCGCGGTCCCGCGGTTGTCGGTGGCCGGGGAGCAGCTCTCCGCGGCGATCGCACCGGCGCGCGCGTAGAGCTCCTCGGACGGCCGCTGGCCACGCAGCGCCTCCGAGATCGCCGGGATGCCGGTGGTGTTCGGCCCGACCGCGGCCAGCCCGACCCGGGCGTCGCTGATCTGCTCGCCGTCCAACCACACCGCCGCACCGGCCGAGGTCACCGCCCAGTCCCCGGCGCGGCGCTCCACCTTGGCGTAGGCGCTCGAGCCGTGCGGACGGACCGGGATCCGGATCTCGGTGAGCATCTCGCCGTGCTCGACGGCGGTCTCGTACGGCCCCCGGTAGAACTCCTCCATCGTGACCACCCGCTCGCCGGCGGCGCCGCGGATCACGCAGGCGGCGTTGAGCGTGGTGCAGACCGCGGACAGGTCCTCGGAGGGGTCCGCCTGGCAGAGCGACCCGCCGATGGTGCCGCGGTTGCGCACCACCGGGTCGGCGATCACCTGCTCCGCGTCGGCGAAGATCGGGAACAGCGCCGCCAGCTCCGGGGACTCCAGCAGCTCCCGGTGCCGGGTCATCGCACCGATCCGCACCTCGTCGACGCCGAGCCGGACGTGGCCCAGCTCGCCGTGCAGGTCGTTGATGTCGATCAGGTACTCCAGGTTGGCCAGCCGGAGCTTCATCATCGGGATCAGGCTGTGGCCGCCGGCCACCAGCCGGGCCTCCTCCCCCAGCCGCTCGAGCAGGCTGATCGCGTGGTCGACGCTGGTGGCTCGTTCGTACTCGAACGGGGCGGGAACCTGCATGGCACGTCCTCCCTGTGACGGTCTTCCTGCACTCTGGGCGCGTCGGTCACCGGGGTCAACGGCGGGCTAAGCGGATCGTTGATTAGGACAGGTCACGGTCCGGAGCGGGTTGCTCCCGGGTCGCCGGCCAGGGTCGAGGCGGGCTGCCCCGTGGCGGGGCTGCGCGCGAGCACGCGGCGCAGCCGCCGGGTGTCCTGCCGCGTCCACCCCGGGGGCGGCGCGACCGCCGCCCACGCGTCCGCGTAGAGCCCGCGGTAGCGGTGCCCGTGCCCCGGTGGCACGGCGTAGGTCGAGGGCAGGTCGGCGGTCACCTGCCAGAACGTCACGATGGGGATCCACACCATGTCCCGCGACACGTCCGGGGGCCGCGGCTCGGACAGCCAGTCGGGCTTGTCGAAGAGCAGCTCGGGGCTCCAGCGGACCACGGCGTCCGAGCCGTACTGCAGGTAGACCACCCGCGGCCGGGGCCATACCGGTCCCGGCTTCCACAGGTCGGACGGGCGCGCGGCGAAGCGCACGGTCCGCCCCCCGTCGTACACGGGGAGCCACTCCGGCGACTGCGGGTCGCGCTGCGTGACGAGCGCCTGGTGCAGCTCGCTGGTGTGCGGCGGACCCGCCCACACCACCCCGTCGGTGCGGTTACGGATGTCGGCCAGCCCGCTGAACGCGGCCTCCGAGCCGAACTCGCCGAGGCTGGTGCCGGTGACCAGGAGCAGCGGCCGGTGCCCCGGTGGCCGCGCCGCCCAGGCGTCGTAGACCCGGTTGAACAGCTCCCGCCCCGCCTCCTGGGCCTGCTGGTGGTCGACGAGCAGGGACAGGAAGCTGGGCAGGAACGAGTACTGCACGCCGACGATGGCGGTGTCGCCGTTGTACATGTACTCGATCGCCTCGGCCGCGGACTCGTCCACCAGGCCCGTCCCGGTGGTGGTGGCCACGACCAGCACCGCCCGGTCGAAGCCGCCGGCGCGGCGCAGCTCCCGGACCGCGAGGGCGGTGCGGGCGGCCGTGGTGGGCGCCGAGCGCAGGCCGACGTACGCCCGCACCGGCTCCTTCGCCGGAACGCCGGAGAACGCCTCGAGGCGGGCGGTGTCGGGTCCGCGGGCGACGAAGTCACGGCCCTGCCGCCCGAGCGAGATCCAGGAGACGAGGGAGCCGGGGCTGCCCGAGCGCTCCGCCCGTCGGGGGGCGACGATGCCCCGGTCGGTGCTCGCGTTCGCCGCGCCCGACACGGAGCTGGCGGCGGCCACCAGGCCGCGCAGGATCACGCCGTTGCCGAGCTCCACCCCGAGCACCACCACCAGGATGGCCGCGACCGGGCCGGCCAGCCTGGCCGGGACGATCCGCACCAGCCAGCCGCTCACCAGCCCCACCAGCCAGCGGAGCGCGCGGGCGACCGCGATCACCGCGAGCAGCAGCGCGACGGCCAGCAGCAGGATCCGGATCCAGGCGTAGGACAACGGCGCGTGCACCCCGGTCAGCCGGTGGATCTCCACCTGCCAGCGCTGGCCCTGCCAGAGGCTCCACCCGACCAGGGGTACCGCGCCGACCGCCAGCAGCGCCCAGCCGCGCCGCAGCAGCGCGGGCGGCAGCCGCCGCGCGGTGAGCCCGCGGGCGAGCCAGCCCAGGAAGCTGCCCACGCCGTACCCGACGGCGGCACTGAGCCCCACCACGATGCCCTGCACGGCCCACGTGCGAGGCACCAGGGACGGGGTGAACGACAGGCAGCCGAAGACCAGGGCGAGCCCGGCTCCGGGCAGGCTGTAGCGCGCCGCGCGCGTCCCCAGCCACTGCCACCCACCGCTCGCGCGCCGTGGGGAGCCCACCGCCCCGGTCACGCACCCATCCTGCCAAGGCGGCCGGATGCGCCGCCGGGGAACCGACCGGTTCAGCGGCCGCGGGCGGACCGGGACCGGCTCGCTACGCCGCCAGCCGCCAGGCCAGCAGCCCGAACAGGACGCCGAGGGCGTTCGTCGCCCAGTGCATGCCGGCGCTCGCGAGCAGGCTGCCGCTGCGCCGGCGCAGCTCAGCCGCCACCACTCCTCCGGCGGCGGTGAACGCCACGGTGCCGAGCATCACCACCCAGGTCGCGGGCCCGTGCCGTCCGGCCACCTCGTGCAGGGCACGGCTCGACGCCGCGAAGTGCAGGGACGGGAGCACGTGCCACAGGCCGAACAGGGACGACGAGACCAGGACCACCCGCCAGGTGGTCATGTGCCGCGACAGCATCGCCCACAGCACCGACCGGAACGCCACCTCCTCCAGCAGCACGGTCCCGACCGGGATCACCCAGAACGCCGTCAGCAGCGCCCCGACCAGCGGGAGGTGGTAGCGGCTGTCGAGGAACGCCGGCCGGGTCCAGGGCAGCGCCACGCCGACCAGGTACACGGCGGCGACGACCGCGATGGCGGCCGCGGCCCAGCGGCGCCCGTGCGGCAGCCGGTGGCGGGCCAGCCCGAGCTGCGCCCAGGTCAGCCCGGTGGCCCGCGCGAAGCCGAGCAGGGTGGCCGCCGCGGCGACGCTGAGCAGCAGCCCGTCCACCGGCAGCAGGCTGCGCACCACGTTGACCGCGGCGAGCGCGAGGACCACCACGACGGTGGCGACCACGTGCCGGCGGCGGGGGCGCGACCGGGCGCCGTGGTCCGGACGGTCCCCGGGGGCCGCGGCGGGGGCGGCTGCGGAAGGCGTCACCCGTCCACTGTGCCCCGCCGGACCGGTTTCCAAGCGCCGCTCGCGACCGCGGTCACGAGTGGTTGCCGTTGTCGGCCGGCCGGTGCGGCGCGTCGGGCTCGGAGGGGTCCTTCTCCTCGAAGTCGACCTTGCGCAGCTGCTTGCGCATGCTCAGCCACAGCAGCACCACGGCCACCCCGAGCGCCAGGACCACGCCGAGCCCCAGCCAGCCCGGCTTCACGTCGGCGGGGTCGGGCCCCTTCTGGACCAGCGGGATCAGGACGGTCCACAGGCTCATCATGCGTCCATTGTCGCAAGTGCCTCGCGGACGCCGGCAAACAGATCGTCCTCGGGGCTCTGCACGTCCACCAGGCTCCGCGCCAGCTCGTAGTCCTCGGTGGGCCAGGCCTTCTGGTGCACCTCCAGAGGGCAGGCGAACCAGGCGCCGTCCGGGTCGATCTGGGTGGCGTGCGCCAGCAGCGCCCGGTCCCGGGTCGGGAAGTGCTCCGCGCAGGGGATCCGGGTGGTGATCCGGGCCGCGTGCACCGGGTCGGGCTTCCACTCCTGCAGCCGCTTCGCGTAGGGCGACTCCAGCCCCCGGGCCACCATCTCGTCGTGCAGCGCCTGGGTGCGCTCGCGGTGGAACGAGTGGTGGTAGTAGAGCTTCAACGGCTGCCAGGGCTCCCCCGCGTCCGGGTAGCGCTCCGGGTCGCCGGCCGCCTCGAACGCCGCCACGCTGACCCGGTGGCACATGATGTGGTCCGGGTGCGGGTAGCCGCCGTTCTCGTCGTACGTCGTCATCACGTGCGGCCGGAACTCGCGGATCAGCCGGACCAGCGGCGCGGCCGCCTCCTCCACCGGGACCAGCGCGAAGCAGCCGTCGGGCAGCGGCGGCTTCGGGTCCCCCTCGGGCCAGCCGGAGTCCACGAACCCGAGCCAGTCCTGCCGGACCCCGAGGATCTCCCGGGCCCGGTCCATCTCCTCGCGGCGGATCTCGGAGATGTTCGCCAGCACGTCCGGGCGCTCCATCTTGGGGTTCAGGATCGAGCCGCGCTCGCCACCGGTGCAGGTGACGACGTGTACGTCGACCCCCTCGGCGACGTACTTGGCGGTGCTGGCCGCGCCCTTGCTCGACTCGTCGTCGGGGTGGGCGTGGACGTGCATCAGACGGAGCATGAGTCAGATCTTAGGATGCGGTGGTGAGCGAGCTGGCACAGCGATACGGCGCACCGTCCCCGCTCCGGCGTCCCCTGGTGGTCACCGGCGTGGCCGTGCTCGCGGCTGCCGGGCTCGGCTGGCTGCTCTGGGCGATGCTCGTGCACGGCAACCCGCAGGCCCGGTCGCAGCTGGTCGGGTTCCACATCCACGGGGAGCACGCCGCGGACGCACGGTTCACCGTGGTGCGCCAGGACCGGGGGGTGCGGGCCAGCTGCCTGCTCCGCGCCTACGCCGCCGACCACGCCGTCGTCGGGGAGCGCGAGGTGCCGGTCGGCCCGGCCCGGCCGGCGACCGTCACGCTGGACCGCCGGGTGCGCACCGAGCGGAGGGCCACCACCGTCGACCTGGTCGGCTGCGTCACCAAGGACCAGCACCAGCCGCGCTGAGCCGGGACGGGGCCGGCGAGGGATTGGGGTCGGCGGCGGCGTCTTGGTAGAGTTTCCTACTTGCCTGGAAACGAACTGCCGGTGCGTCATGCGCGTCGGCGGGTCCCCAACAAGCACAGGAGCACCACGAAGTGACGCAGTCCAGCGACCAGAACGTGATCTGGCTGACCCAGGAGGCTTTCGACAAGCTTCAGGACGAGCTCGAGCACCTGCGCGGTCCCGTGCGCAGCGAGATCGTGGCGCGGATCAGCGCCGCCCGTGAGGAAGGCGACCTGAAGGAGAACGGTGGCTACCACGCGGCCCGCGAGGAGCAGGGCAAGGCCGAGGCTCGGATCCGTCAGCTCGAGGACATGCTGCGTCGCGCCGAGGTCGGTGAGACCCCGGCCGACGACGGCGTGGTCGAGCCGGGGATGAAGATCACCACCCGGTTCGTCGGGGACGACGAGACCGAGGTGTTCCTGCTCGGCGCCCGGGAGATGGAGGAGACCACCGAGGGCCTGCAGGTGTTCTCCCCGCAGTCGCCGCTGGGCTCCGCGATCATCGGCAACCGGACCGGCGACACGGTGACCTACGAGGCGCCCAACGGCAAGAAGCTGCAGGTGGAGATCGTCGAGGCGACCCCCTACACCGGCTGAGCCCGCTCCGCCGAGACGGCCCACGACCCCCGCGGTCGTGGGCCGTTCCGCGTCTGCCGCGCCGCGTCCTGGCAGGACCTTCGGCCCGGTCCCCGCGGGCGGGAGGCCCTGCCGACCAGACGGCTCCGGGACGACCCTGGAACCGAGGGGCGTCCTGCCTCTCGACGCTGTCGTGCAGGGAGTGGACATGAGAAGACTCGAAGGACGGGTGGCGCTGGTGACCGGCGCCGCCGGGCGGTATCGGCAAGGCCACCGCGTACCGGCTGGCCGAGGAGGGCGCCCAGGTGCTGCTCACCGACATCCAGGACGAGGCCGGGGAGCTGGTCGCCAAGCACCTGCGCGAGCTGGGCCACGAGGCCGAGTACGTGCACCACGACGTCACCTCCGAGCCGGACTGGCAGGGCGCGGTGGAGCGGGCGCTCGAGGACTTCGGCGCCCTCGACATCCTCGTCAACAACGCCGGCACCGGAGGGCTGGGCGCCATCGAGGAGGTCACGCTGGAGGACTACGAGCGCAACATCGCCGTGGACCAGACCAGCGTGTTCCTCGGGATGAAGGTGGCCGGCGACGCGCTCAAGGAGTCCGCGCACGCGTCGATCGTCAACATCAGCTCGATCTTCGGCGTCAGCGGCGGCTTCGGCACCTCCCCGGACTACCACGCGGCCAAGGGCGCGGTCCGCACCCTGACGAAGAACCTCGCGCTGCACTGGGCACCCGACGGCATCCGGGTGAACTCCGTGCACCCGGGCTTCATCGAGACCCACCTGCTCGACCAGGCGAAGGGGACCCCGTTCGAGCAGATGATGACCGACGCCACGCCGATGCGCCGGCTCGGACGTCCCGAGGAGGTCGCCGCCGTGGTGGCGTTCGCGGCGAGCGACGACGCGTCCTTCGTGACCGGCGCCGAGCTGTGCGTCGACGGGGGCTACCTGGCCCGCTGAGACCGGGGCTACTCGATGACGTGGTAGCCGCACTCGCGGAGCCGGGCGAGCACCCGCTCCGCGTGCGGTGCGCCGCGCGTCTCCACCTGGAGCGCCACCTCCACCTCGTCGAGGCGCAGGGACGGCGAGGTGCGCTCGTGGACCACGTCGAGCACGTTCGCCTCGACGCCCGCGAGCTCGCCGAGCAGCCGGGCCAGCCCGCCGGGCAGGTCGGGGATCCGGACCCGGAAGAACAGGTAGCGCCCGGCGGCGGCCATGCCGTGCCGGATCACCCGCATCAGCAGCAGCGGGTCCACGTTGCCGCCGGACAGCACCGCCACGGCCGGGCTCTCGAACCGCTGCGGGTCGTCGAGGAGCGCGGCCACCGCGGCCGCCCCGGCGGGCTCGACGACCAGCTTGGCCCGCTCGAGCAGCATCAGCAGCGCCCGCGACAGCGACTCCTCGCTGACGGTGACGACCTCGTCGACGTACCTCTGGACCGCCCGGAACGGGACCCGCCCGGGGCAGCCGACCGCGATCCCGTCGGCCATCGTCGACATCGTCTCCAGCGCCACCGGGTGCCCCTCGGCGAGCGACCGCACGTAGGCGGCGGCACCCTCGGCCTGCACCCCCACCACCCGCACGTCGGGGCGCTGGGTCTTGATCGCGGTGGCGATCCCGGCGATGAACCCGCCGCCCCCGGTGGACACCAGCACGGTCTTCACGTCCGGGCACTGCTCGAGGATCTCCAGGCCGCAGGTGCCCTGGCCGGTGACGATGTCCACGTGGTCGAAGGGGTGGATCAGCACCGCGCCGGTCTCCTCGGCGAACCGCTTGGCCTCGACCAGGGCCTCGTCCACGCTGTGCCCGTGGAACCGCACCTCGGCGCCGTACCCGCGGGTGGCCTTCTCCTTGGGGATCGGTGCCCCCTCGGGCATGAACACCGTCGCCTTGATGCCGAGCAGCTTCGCGGCCAGCGCGACCCCCTGGGCGTGGTTGCCGGCGCTGGCAGCGACCACGCCGTTGGCCTTCTCCGCGTCGCTGAGGCGGCACATCCGCACGTAGGCGCCGCGGATCTTGAACGACCCGGTGCGCTGCAGGTTCTCCGCCTTGAGCAGGACCGGGCCGCCGGCGATCTCGGAGAGCCAGCGGGACTCCTCCATGGGCGTGTGCACCGACACCCCGCGGAGCACCTCGCGGGCGGCTTCGATGTCGGCCAGCGTCACCTCGGGTACGGCGTCCTCGCTCATGGCGCACACCCTATTCCCGCCGCTGCCCCGGCCGACGGCCCGGGCGAGGTGGCGGCCGGCCCGCTGACCGTGCCGGGTGACCGTGCCGGACACCGCGCCGTGGCACCGCACCGGGACACCGCGCCCGCAAGGTGAGGCAGAACACCGGAAAGTAACTTGCATGGCACATGCAAGTCGATGCATGCTTGACACATGCAACCTAGCTCCCCTCTCGACCTCGGGCCGGTGCCGGAGCCGACGACGGCCGAGGAAGCGGTGATGTCGGCCATGGTCCGCGTGGGCAAGCGACTGCGGCACCGGATCCCCGGCGAGCAGATCGACTTCACCGCCATCCCGCTGCTGAAGACCCTGCACCACTACGGCCCGATGCGGGTGTCCGCGCTGGCGAACGCGCTCGACCTCGACGCCTCCACGGTCAGCCGGCACGTCCGCGGCCTGGAGGAGCGTGGCCTGCTCGAACGCACCGACGACCCCGACGACGGCCGCGCCAGCCGGGTCGCGGTGTCCTCGCACGGCACCGACTGCCTCGAGGACGGCGCCGCCCGACGCCGCGCGCTGATCGCCGAGGCGATCGCGGACTGGAGCCCGGAGGACCGCGAGACGCTGCGGGTCCTGCTGCACCGGCTGTCCCTCGACCTGACCAACCACCCCCTCCACGACACCACCCAGGAGCACTCGTGACACCCGACTCCAACGGCTACCTCTCCCACAAGCAGATCCTTGTGGTGATGGGCGGCCTCATGGTGGGCATGTTCCTTGCCGCGCTCGACCAGAGCATCGTCGGCACCGCACTGCCCCGCATCACCTCCGACCTCGGCGGCCTGGACAAGCTGTCGTGGGTCGTCACGGCCTACATGCTGGCCGCGACCGCCTCCACCCCGCTGTGGGGCAAGATCTCCGACCTGTACGGCCGCAAGCCGCTGTTCCAGATCGCGATCCTGACCTTCATGGTCGGCTCGTTCCTGTCCGGCTGGTCGCACAACATCGAGGAGCTGATCGCCTTCCGCGCGATCCAGGGCCTCGGCGGCGGCGGCCTGATGGCGCTGGCGATGGCGACCATCGGCGACGTCATCCCGCCCCGCGAGCGCGGCCGCTACCAGGGCTACTTCGCCGCGGTGTTCGGCACCTCGTCGGTGCTCGGCCCGGTGCTGGGCGGCTGGTTCGCCGACGGACCCGGCTGGCAGTGGATCTTCTTCATGAACATCCCGATCGGCCTGGTCGCCCTGGTGGTCACCACCGCCGCACTGAAGATGCCGCACGTGCGCCGCAACCACCGGATCGACTACCTCGGCGCCGCCGTCGTGGTGGCCTCGGTCTCCTCGATCCTGCTCTACACCGCCTGGGCCGGCCCGGACCTGGGCTGGGGCTCGGCCACCGGCATCGCGCTGCTGGTCAGCGGGGTCCTGCTCGCCGTGGTGTTCGTGCTCGTCGAGCGGCGGGCCGCGGAGCCGATCATCCCGATGCGGCTGTTCGGCAACTCGATCTTCTCGATCGCGAACCTGTTCGGCTTCCTGATCGGCATCGCGATGTTCGGGTCGATGATCTTCATCCCGGTCTACCTGCAGGTGGTCGACGGGATGAGCCCGACCAAGTCCGGCCTGGCGATGGTCCCGATGGTGCTCGGCATCTTCACCACGTCGATCTCCGCGGGCCAGCTGATGACCCGCACCGGGCGCTACAAGGTCTTCCCGATCATCGGCGCCAGCGTGGTGATCTGCGCCCTGGTGATGCTGTCCCAGCTCACCGCGAGCTCGCCGTACTGGTTCGCCGGCCTGTCGATGTACGTCATGGGCGCCGGGCTCGGCTTCACGATGCAGGTGCTGATCACCGTGGTGCAGAACTCCGTGGACCGCTCCGACATGGGGGTGGCCACCAGCTCGGTGGCGTTCTTCCGGCAGATGGGCGGCTCGTTCGGCACCGCGCTGTTCGGCGCGATCCTGTCCAGCCGGCTCAGCGTGTACATCGCGGAGGCCCTGCAGAGCCTGCCGGCCGGGCAGACCCCGCCGAACGTGGGCGACGCCGCGAACAACGTGCAGGCGATCAAGTCGCTCCCGGAGCCGGTCCACAGCCTGATCACCGGGGCGTTCAGCCACTCCCTGCACGACACCTTCCTGTCGGCGATCCCGCTGGTCGCGATCGCGCTCGGTGTCGCGTTCTTCCTCAAGGAGGTGCCGCTGACCGGCCGGGTGACCCCGACCGAGGCGCCGGCCCCGGAGACCGTGGCCTCGCACTGACCCGCGGACGGGTCGAACTCACGAGGGCTCGGGTGTCACCGCTTCCGGCGGTGCGCCCGGGCCCTCGTCGTTCGTGCGGGCGCTCTCGTCGGCCAGGTGGATCACCACGGCGTTGAGCGCGGCGACCAGGGGTACGGCGACCAGGGCACCGGCGATGCCTGCGACGAGCACCCCGCCGGCGATCGCCACGATCACGCCGAGCGGGTGCACGGCCACGAACCGGCCCATCAGGAACGGCTGGAGCACGTGCGCCTCGATCTGCTGCACGGCGACCACGCCGCCGAGCATGATCAGCGCCACCACCGGGCCGTGCGCGACGAGCGCGACCAGCACCGCCACCGTGCCGGAGAGGAACGCACCGACCATCGGGATGAAGGCGCCGAGGAACACCAGCACGCCGATGGCGAACACGAACGGCACCTTCAGGATCGCGGCCACCAGCATGATGCCCAGCGCGTCGGTGAAGGCCACCAGGACCGTGGCCCGCACGAACTTCGTCAGCGACAGCCAGGCGACCCGGCCCGAGGAGTCGACCTTCGCCCGTGAGGCGCGCGGGAAGAGCCGCACCACCCAGGCCCAGATCCGGGCGCCGTCGGCGAGGAAGAAGTAGGTGGCGAACAGGATGATGAAGAAGCCCGCCACGATGTGCGTGACCGCCGTCCCCACCTCCGTGACCCGGGTGACCAGCTGCTTGTTGCCCGAGGTGACCCAGGTCTGCGCCTGCTGGAGGTAGGTGTTGATCTGCGACTCGCTGGCGTGCAGCGGCCCGTTCTTGAGCCAGAGGTTGATCTGCTCGATGCCGTCGCCGACCTGCTTGGCGAGGTCGTTGGCGCCGTTGACGATCTGGTTGCCGGCCATGGTGAGGAGCAGCGCCACCAGCCCGAGGCCGCCGAGCACCACCAGGATCGAGGCGAGCCCGCGCGGGAACCCGACGCGGTGCATGGCGCTCACCAGCGGCACCACGAGCGCGCTGAACAGCAGCGCGATCACCAGCGGCAGCACCACCACCTCGAAGATCGAGATCCCCCGGATGACGACGTAGCCCGCCGCCACGATGACCAGGAACCGCCACGCCCACGCGGCCGAGAGGTCGACACCGTAGGGCACCTCGGCGCGGGCGAAGTTCGACTCACCCGGACGGATGCTCGGCGGCTCCTCCGGACGGCGCTCGGCGCGCAGCTGCGACCACTGGTGCGCGAACCGCTCCGCGAACCGGGCATCGGACTTGCGTCGCTGCGATGCCTTGAGCCTTTCCATGCCGCTCGACATCCGGCTGCCAACTCCCATGACGCACAGGCTATGCGAGGGGTGCGACTTCCGGGGTGCGGCTCACGCCAACGACCCCAGCAGCGCCTGGGCCGCCTGCGGGTGGTTCTCGGCGAGCAGGCCCGCCGGCGCGAGCACGTAGTCGGCGTCCACCACGACCCGGGGCGCCCGCGGCAGCAGCCAGCCGCCGGGGACCTCGCCGACCGCCGAGGCCAGCACCCGCTCGGCCAGCCCGGATGGGTTGCTGCGGAGCACGCCGCCGGAGCCGACCAGCAGGCCGACCTCGCGCAGGTCCTTCCCGGTCCGCTCGACGAGCCGGCCGGGCTGTCCCGCGCCGGTCGCAGGGTCGGCTCCGTAGGCCACCTGCTGCCGGCCCGCGTGCCTGCGCAGCGCGACCGCCACCGCGGCCGTGGCGATCCGCTCGTCCGCGTCCAGCTCGGCCGGGGTCCCCGGCAGGTAGGACGGGTCCTCGCGCCGTACCGCTGCCGCCCGGCGCAGCCCCTCGGCCTCGTCCCCGCCGAGCACGCCCGCGGCCAGCCCCTCGTCCACGGTGGGCGCCGCGCTCCAGCGCATCCCGAGGTCGCCCTCGACGGTGCGGCTCACCGGGACGGTGGCGACCACCTCGCGCGCGAGCCCGGCGTCCTCGGGGTCCACCTCGACCACCGAGTGCACGTCGGTGGTGGCGCCGCCCACGTCCACCACGACGACGTCCCCGGCGCCGGGCCGTTCCTCGTCCAGCCCGTGCGCGAGCAGCTCCACCGCGGTCAGCACCACGTCGGGGGTGGCGCCCCGCACCATCGCGGTGAAGTCGGCCCGCTTGGACAGGTGCTTGCCGCCGATCACGTGCCGCAGGAACATCTCCCGGATCGCGGCCCGCGCGGACCCCGGGGCGAGCACCCCGATCCGGGGCACCACGTTGTCCGCCAGCACGTACGGCGTCCCCGCGCCGTCGAGCAGCGCGGCCACCTCGGGCTGCGCGTCCACGTTGCCGGCGACCACCACCGGGCCACGCCACCGGGCCCGCGCGAGCGCGCCGGCGCACGCGAGCAGCACCTCGGCGTTGCCGCCGTCGGTCCCGCCGACGAGCAGGACCACGTCCGGGCGGCTGTCCCGGAGGGCCCGCACCGCGTCGCGGGTCAGCCCGCCGTGGGCCACGTGCACCACCCGGCCGCCGCTGGAGAGCGCCACCCGCCGGCCGGCCTCCGCGGTGACCAGCTCCTCGTTGCCGACGACCCCGATCCTCAGACCGCCGCCGGCGGACGAGCAGGCCAGCACCTCGGCCCCCGCGGCCCGGGGCTCGACCCGGCACAGCTGACCCAGGCAGGCCTCCCAGCCGTCCAGCACGTCGGTCTCGATCGTGGTGCGGTGGCTCGCGGTGGCCACGAGGCGGCCGTCGGTCACGTCGACCAGCGCCGCCTTGGTGAACGTCGAGCCGAAGTCGACGCAGACGACCAGCTCAGCCACCGAGCGCCTGGTCGAGGTCGGCGAGCAGGTCCTCGGCCGTCTCGATGCCGACGCTGAGCCGGACCAGGTCGGCCGGCACCTCGAGCTCGGTGCCGGCGACCGAGGCGTGGGTCATCCGCCCGGGATGCTCGATCAGCGACTCCACGCCGCCGAGCGACTCCCCGAGGGTGAACACCTCCGCGCGGTCGCACACCTGCAGCGCCGCGGCCTCCCCGGCTGCGACGCGGAACGACACGATCCCGCCGTACCTCTTCATCTGCCGGCCGGCGACCGCGTGGCCGGGGTGCTCCTCGAGCCCGGGGTAGATCACCTGCGAGACGGCCGGGTGCCTGCCGAGGAACTCGACGACCTTCTCCGCGTTGTCGCAGTGCCGGTCCATCCGCAGCGCCAGCGTCTTCAGCCCGCGCAGCGTCAGCCAGGAGTCGAAGGGGCCGGCGACGGCGCCGATCGAGTTCTGGTGGAACGCGACCTTGTCGGCCACCTCGTGGTCGCGGACCACCAGCGCGCCCCCGACCACGTCGGAGTGCCCGCCGCAGTACTTGGTCGTCGAGTGCACGACCACGTCGGCGCCGAGCGTGAGCGGCTGCTGCAGGTACGGCGACGCGAAGGTGTTGTCCACGACCAGCAGCGCGCCGGCGTCGTGGGCGACCGCCGCGAGGCTTTCGATGTCGCCGATGTTGAGCAGCGGGTTGGTTGGCGTCTCCACCCAGACCACCTTGGTCTCCCCCGGCCGGACCGCCGCGCGGACCGCGTCGACGTCGGAGACCGCGGCGGCGGTGTGCGCGAGGCCCCACGGCTGCTCCACCTTCGCGAACAGCCGGTAGGTGCCGCCGTACGCGTCGTCGGGGATCACCACGTGGTCCCCGGGCACGCACAGCGCCTGCAGCAGGGTGTGCTCGGCGGCCAGACCGCTGGCGAAAGCGAAGCCGCGCTCGCCCTGCTCGAGGGCCGCGATGTTGCCCTCGAGGGCGGTGCGGGTGGGGTTGGCGCTGCGGGAGTACTCGTACCCGCCGCGCATCCCGCCGACGCCGTCTTGCTTGTAGGTGCTGGTCGCGTAGATGGGCGGGATCACCGCGCCGGTCATCGCGTCGGGCTCGTAGCCGGCGTGGATCGCGCGGGTCTCGAAGCCCCCCTTGGCCGCTGCTGTGTGGGCGTGCTCAGTCATGCCCGCGAGCCTATCCACCCACCGGGCCGGGGCGGGTGCCGCGTCGGCCCGACCGATTGCCCCCGCGACAACCGGTCCGGCGGGCGTGAACGGCGGGATACTCGACGGGTGGCCAGTGCTGCGGAGCGACCGGCGGCGCCCGGCGTACGACGGGCGGAGCTGCTGGCCGCGCTGTCGCTGGCGATCGACCTGGGGCTGGGGCAGCCGATGGAGCACATGCTCCGTGCGTCCCTGCTGGCCACCGGGCTCGCGGACCGGCTCGGGCTCGCCACGCCGCAGCGGGCGACCGTCTACTACACGAACCTGGTGCTGTGGATCGGCTGCCACGCGGACTCGCACGAGCTGAGCCGGTGGTTCGGGGACGACATCGCCTTCCGCGCGCAGAGCTACCAGGTGGACTGGTCGGGGCTGCCCTACCTGCGGCTGCTGATGCGGTCCGTCGGGCGTGGGCAGCCGGCCACCGCGCGCGCCCGGATGACCCTGCTGCTGCTCAGCAACCCGCGGCTGCGGCTGGCCGGGGTGATCCACTCGCACTGCCAGTCCGCGAGCCTGCTCGCCGACCGGATCGGGCTGGGCGGCGACGTGAGCCGCGGGGTGCGCTACGCGTTCGAGCGGTGGGACGGCGGCGGCCTGCCCCAGGGCGTGCGGGCCGCGGCGATCCCGCTGGAGACCCGGGTCGTGCAGCTCGCCGACGTCGCGGAGGTGCACCTGCGCACGCACGGCGTCGCGGGCGCGGTGTCGATGGCCCGCGCCCGCAGCGGGCGGCAGTTCGACCCGGCCCTCGTCGACCTGATGACCGGGTGCGCCCCGGAGCTGCTGGGCCGGCTGCCGTCCCACGACGTGTGGGCGGCGGCGCTGGCGCAGGCGCCCGAGCGGGACCGGCTGGTGTCGGGGGACGAGCTGGACGCGCTGCTCCGGGCGATGGGGGACTTCGTGGACCTCAAGTGCCCGTTCACGCTCGGGCACTCCCGGGCGGTGGCGGCGCTGGCCGAGGACGCCGCCCGTCGTACCGGGCTGCCGCCGGACGCCGTGGCCACCGTCCGGCGCGCCGGGTTCGTGCACGACCTCGGCCGGATGGGCGTGCCGAACTCGGTCTGGGAGAAGGCCGGGCCGCTGTCGGAGTCGGAGCAGGAGCGGGTCCGGCTGCACCCGTACCTGACCGGCCGGATCCTGAGCCGGGTGCGCGGGCTGGAGCGCGAGACCGCGGTCGCGCAGACGCACCGCGAGCGGCTGGACGGCTCCGGCTACCCGAACCGCCTGGCCGGCTCCGCGCTCGGCGTGCCGAGCCGGATCCTGGCCGCCGCCGACACCTACCGGACCTGGGTCGAGCCCCGGCCGCACCGCGCGGCCCTGCCCGCCGCGGCCGCCGCCGACCGGCTGCGCCGGGAGGCCCGCGACGGCCGGCTCGACGCCACCGCGGTGGATGCGGTGCTCGAGTCGGCCGGGCACGCCGCCCGCCGGCGCGGGAGCTGGCCGGCCGGGCTGACCGGTCGCGAGGTGGAGGTGCTCCGGCTGCTCGCCGGGGGCCGCTCGGCCCGTGAGATCGCGGAGACGCTGTCGATCAGCCGGACCACCGCGCGGCACCACGTCGAGCACATCTACACCAAGATCGACGCCTCGAACCGGACCGGAGCGAGCCTGTTCGCGCTGCGCCAGGGGCTGGTCGACCCCGCGCCCGGTCCCGAAGATGGGGCAAACGTCCCATGACGTGAGCCGGCCCCGGCAGCAGCATCGACGGTGACGAAGGGAGCCGCAGATGAAGACCAAGTCCGTGGTCAGCCTCACCACCGGCCTCGAGGACCCGGAGAAGGTGACCGTGGCCTTTCTGGTGGCCGTCGGCGCCGCCGAGCAGCACCGGCCCACGCTGATGTTCCTCACCAAGGAGGCGGTCCGCCTCGCCCTGGACGGGATCGCGCAGGCGACCGCCTGCGAGGGCTGCCCGCCGCTGTCGGAGCTGACCGGGCGGTACGCCGCCGCCGGGGGCCGCTACCTGGCCTGCCCGATCTGTTTCGACGCCCGGCACCTCGACAAGGGTGACCTGGTGCAGAACGCCACCCTCGGCGGGACCGTACCGATGTGGGAGTGGATCGGCGATGAGCCTGCCAACACGTTCAGCTACTGACACCGACCTCGGCCGCGCGTTCGTGGACGCGGTCGTCGCGGGCGACGCGGACCGGGCCCGGCGCCTGTTCGGCACCCCGGTCGACTTCCGGGCGGTCACCCCGTCCCGGGCCTGGCAGGCCGACACCGCGGCCGCGGTGGTCGACGAGATCGTGCTCGGCACCTGGTTCGGGCCGGACCGGACGCCGCGCACGCTGCTCCAGGTGGAGACCGACCGGGTCGGGGACCGCGGCAAGGTGAGCTACCGCATGCGGGTGCACGGCGCGGACGGCGACACCGTGGTGGAGCAGACCGCCTACTTCTCGGTCGCGGACGAGCGGATCAGTTGGATGCGGCTGGCCTGCTCGGGCTTCCGCCCGGTCGACGGCTGACCGGTCAGCCGCTTGGCAGCCGGACACCGGGCGTGCCGGTGGGCGGGCTGCCGTGGGCTGCGTGGGCTGCCGTGGGCTGCCGCGGGCTGCCGTGGGGAAGGATCCGGCCATCCGAGGCGTTGAGGAGGACGAACCCCCTCCGACGCCGGTGGGAGCGTGACCCTGAGGTCATCGTCTCGCACCGGGATCGGGGTCCGACGCGAGGAGTGAGACGTGCTGTTCAACCGCCGCAAGCTGGAGATGCCGAGCCCCGACCAGGCGCTCGAGGGCCGCGCCGAGCAATGGTTCGACATCGCCGACCGGCACCGGGTGCTCGACGCCCCCGTGGTCACCGACGAGGTTCCGGAGGGCCTCGAGGTCGCCGTGTTCGGCCTCGGCTGCTTCTGGGGAGCCGAGGAGGTCTTCTGGGAGATGCCGGGCGTCTGGTCGACCTCGGTCGGGTACGCCGGCGGGGTGACCCCGCACCCGTCGTACGAGGAGGTCTGCTCGGGCCAGACCGGGCACACCGAGGCCGTGCGCGTGGTGTTCGACCCGACGAAGGTCTCCTACGCCGACCTGGTGAAGGCGTTCTTCGAGTTCCACGACCCCACCCAGGGGATGCGGCAGGGCAACGACGTCGGCACGCAGTACCGCTCCGCGATCTACACGCTGTCCCCCGAGCAGGACAAGGTCGCCCACGAGCTCAAGGCGGCGTACGAGCCGGAGCTGGTCAAGCGCGGCTACGGCCCGATCACCACCGAGATCACCTCGGCGCCGACCTACTACTACGCCGAGGACCACCACCAGCAGTACCTCGCAAAGCACGTAGACGGATACCGCTGTCACTCTGCAACCGGCGTCCCGTTCCCCAGGGACTGAACGAAGGGCAGCGTCTCGCGGGCTCACTTTGCGGCGAGGTCGCGCTGGTAGCACGTGCCCGGCTTCCCTCCGAGGTTGGCTGGGCTGGCCGGACCCGTTGGAACAAACCCGGCTTTGAGCAGCACCCTCTGGGACGCGACATTCCCGTGCGAGGTGGCTGCCTTGAGCGTGTGCAAACCGTGCTCGTCCGCTGCCAGCCGACACAGCCGCTCCAGAGTCGCGGTGGCCACGCCGCGACCCGCGACCTGTTGCGCAACCCGATAGCCAACGTCCGCAGTTCCGTCCTCGATGCCGTAGAGATTGAACCGGCCGAGAACCGAACCGTCGTCGGCGACAAGGACGTAGAACGCGCCGAGGCCAGCCTCCTGCTCGGTCAGCATGGAGTGGTGCCGGTCGGCGAAAGCGTCGAAGAATTCATCCCCTCGATCTGAGATCGAGCGCGCGAAGTAGGCACGGTTCGCCAACTCGAAGGCCAGAACCGCCGGGGCGTGGTCAGCATGCAACCGCTGCAGCTTGGACACCGCTCGACTCTACCCACAGCGGAGGCGACGGGAGTGCGGTTCCCTTCGGGCGCCTGATCGTCGCTTGCTAATCTCACTCGGTGCCTGTTGAGGAGCCGCGCACCGCGCCCGATGAATTCACCGTCATCACGCTCTGCGGCTCCATGCGCTTTCGCGAGGAGTTCGCACGCCTGGATGCTGACTTGACGCTCGCGGGACACGTGGTGCTGACTCCGACCGCCCTGGCTCCGTCCACGGAACTCAATATGAAGGAACGAGCACGGCTCGGCCGGATACATCTTCAGAAGGTCGCAATGGCAGACGAGGTTCTCGTCGTCAACGTGGGCGACTACATCGGGGAGAGCACCCGTCGCGAGATCGAACATGCACGATCGCATGGGGTCGCAGTGAGGTTTCTCGAGCCACACGCCAGCGATTACTACGCCGACAACTGACAGCAGTATCTGGCAAGGAACCCCCACGGGTACCGGGGCCACGGCGCGACTGGAATCCGCTTCCCGGCTGGCGACTAGTTCTCGACTCGCTGTCGAACCGGGCACCCGCAGTTCGTTGAGAAGATGAGGCCGACCACAGCGGTCCGCCGCGAGCAGAAGGAGCAGTCATGGCCGAGTACCTCATCTACTTCAACCAGCAGTGGGTCGGCGACCACACCGAGGAGTGGTTTCGGGGGCGCGGCACGCTGGCGATGGCGGTCCTGGCCGAGATGAAGGCCGCAGGAGCGTACGTCTTCGCCGGCGGTCTGGAGGAAGGCGGCCCCGTCTTCAGCGCCGACGCAACCAGTGGCACCGTGGTGATCACCGACGGACCGTTCGTCGAGACCAAGGAGCTCCTGGGCGGATTCACGGTGGTGGACGTGCCCGATGACGAGGCCGCAAAGATGTGGGCGGGCAAGGTCGCGGAGGCATGCGGCTGGCCCCAGGAGATTCGCCGCATCAAGTCACAGCCCGAGGCCGGGTAGGCACACACCGACTGCTACGGCCCGGGTTCTCCGACCGCCCCGGAGGGGCCACAACTGCGCACGTGCGCGGCCGTGGCCCCTCGTCGTTGCGATCTCGGGGCCAGAACTGCGCACCTGCGCGCTTCGGGCCCCGACGCGTGCTTCGTCGGGCGAGCGCGGGCCTCGATCAGCAGAGGACCACCAGCAGCACGTGGCCCGGAGTCGCGCAGGCATGGTGTTCGGGGAGCGTCCCAGGGTCGCTCCCCGGACCTCGCCGCCCGGGACAAACGCCGATAGTGTCGGTAGTTTCGGACACGTCGGTGTCTGCGAGTGAGGTGGCCAACGGATGAGGAATCCGATCAAGGTCGTGCGCGACAGGGTGCGCGATCGGCGCATCGAGCGCACGTCCGAGTACCTCCTCGCCATGCAGGAACCCATCGAGCGGGTGATCGGGCACTACGAGCGGATCACCGGTGAGACCGTGGCCCGCCTTCCGTCGAGCTCGCTGACCTTCGCCCGGTTCATCGAGGAGCACCCGGACGCTCCTCGCCTCCTTCTTGACCACGGGGTGTCCTTGGACGAGCTTCGCTTCCCGAAGCGACGCCTGCGCAAGTGAGTGAGGCCAGCGTCGACCCCCTTGTGCAAGGTCCCGTGGGGTTGGCTCGGAGTCACTGCTCGACGCAGAACTCGTTGCCCTCGGGGTCTGCCATCACGACAAGGGCTCCATCGTCGCGCACCACCGCCGCCCCCAGCGACACCAGGCGTCGCACCTCGCCGGCCAGGTCCGACGTCGGCCGGAGGTCGAAGTGCTGCCGGTTCTTGGCGCTCTTCTCCTCGGGAACGCGGACGAACCAGAGACTCGGCCCGCCCCAGCCCGCCGGTTCGACCCAGGCCCGTTCCGGAGTGCTGTCCTCATCGACGTTCGAGCCGAGGGCTGCTGCCCAGAATGCGGCGACCGACAGCGGCTCTCGGCAGTCGAACGTGACCGACTTGATGAAGGACACCATGCCGTAACGGTAGCGGCGGAACGGCCACGCTGAGCCGCCCCGGAGGGGCCACAACTGCGCACGTGCGCGGCCGTGGCCCCTCGTCATTGCGATTTCGGGGCCGGAACTGCGCACGTGCGCACTTCGGGCCCCGACGCGTGCTCCGACCGGGCGAGCGCGGGGCCCCCTGGGTCAGCCGGCGTCCGTCGCCGGCTCGGGGCCCTCGACGTTGACGGTTACCGGGCCGCGCCCCGACCGGGTCACCACCACCTCGGCGGTGCCGTCCCCGGGGTTGCTCTCCCGGTGGATGACCCCGGCCGGGACGTGCACGAAGTCGCCCGGTCGGGCCTCCACCACCGACGCCCCGCCGGGACCTGATTCCAGACGGATCGCCCCGTCCACCACGTAGATGGACGTGTCGTGCTCGCCGTGGTGGTGCCACCCGGACACCATGTGCGCCTCGGTGCGGACGAGTCCCGACCACAGGCCCTCGACCTCGACCGCGCGCTCGCGCACCATGCCGGGCGTCGGGTCGCCCACGACACGCCCCTCCGGGCCGACCCGAGTCACCGCCCTCGCCTGCTCCATGATCGCCTCCAGAAGCGGATCCGATCTCCTCCGGGACCCACGGCATTTTACCCCCCGTGACGCTTCCGCAGCCGTCCCGGAACCCGGCCACTGCGACGTGCACTCCATGCCGGGAGGCCGCGGATCCGGGCGCGGTGGACGGGGTTCCCCGCGGGAATACACGTCCGCGTGGTCCGCCGTGCAAACGGCATCCTGGCGCTGATCCTGGTGGGCCCGGACGGCCGGCACCGGTACGGCGCCGATGTCGAAGTGCCGACCCGTGGGTCCGCGCGCCCGACGGGCCGGCGACGCCCCGACGTCCGCCGGACGCGACCACCGGTCACCCGGGGTGCTGAACCGGGCGGGCTCCCGCTACGTGTTGACGACCGAGGCCCGCATCGCCGGGCGACCGATCACGGAACGGAGACCGCCATGTGGCAGCGACTGCTCACGGCCCTCGCAGTGCTCGTCTCGGGTGCGGTGCACCTCAGGCTGTGGTTCGAGGGGGTCCGCGACATCCCGATGCTCGGGCCCGCCTTCATGCTGAACGCGGTCGCCGCACTGGTGATCGCGGCGGCGCTGCTGGCCTGGCGGCACTGGCTCCCGGTGCTGCTGGCGGTCGGCTTCGGGGCGGCCACGCTCGGCGCCTTCATCGTCTCCGCCACCGTCGGCCTGTTCGGCGTGCACGAGGTGTGGCGCGGCGGCGCCGTGCTCGTCGCCGCCGTCGCCGAGGTCACGGCGGTCCTGGGTGGGCTCGCCACGCTGCTCCGGGAGCACCCGCTGCCGCGGTCACGTCGTGAGCTTCAGGACCGGCTGGCCGTCCGTCGTGCGCACCTGCACTGACGCGATGTCCTTGCGGGCCGCGGCCGTCGCTCCGCTGAGCCGCATCGTCCTGCCCGGGGTCATCCGCCAGGTGGCGACCTGCTGGGTGCGTCCGTCCCGGGTGTGCACGACCAAGACGTACGTCGGACCGCGGACCGCGCCCGCCCACGACGAGTCGTACCGGCAGACCAGGTCCAGGCGGGTCCCCCAGGCGGTGTTCGCGAAGGCCAGCGTGGCGTGGACCGGCGCGTTGCCCACCCGGGTCATCGGCCGCCCCGCCGGCACGCTCACCGACGGCGCGTTGCCCGCGGACGGGGTGTCACCGCTCGGCAGCGCACCGGTCGCCGCCAGCGAGCCGACCACGGCGGTGACCGCTGCGGCGGCAAGACCCGCGGCCGTGAAGACCCGCCGACGCCGGGTGCGACGTACCTCCCGGACCAGCGACGGGAGCAGGGTGTCCGGCACCGGCTCGCCGGCCGGCGGCTCCTCCAGCACCCGTTCGTCGACCCGGCCCAGCAGCCCCGGCAGCCCGGCCAGCTCGCGCACCGCCCGGGAGCACTCGGGGCAGTCGGGCAGGTGCCGTTCGAACTCCTGGCGCTCCTGGGGCGAGAGGGCCCCGAGCACGTAGGACCCGTCGTTGTGAGCGAGCTCGCAGCTCATGCGCCCACCCCCATCTCCTCCAGCGCCAGCCGCAAGGCTCGAAGCGCGTAGTGCGTGCGCGACTTGACCGTCCCCTCCGGGATCCCGAGCCGGCGCGAGGCCTCGGCCACCGAGACGCCACGGTAGTAGCACTCGACGAGCACCGCGCGGTGCTCCGCGGACAGCTGGGTGAGCGCGTCCGCGACCACCCAGGAGAGCAGCAGCTGGTCGGTGCGGTCGCCGGCGGTGTCCGGGGCCTCGGGGACCTCGGCCACCGCCAGCTCCGGGTGCGCCCGGCGGGAGCGCCACTCGTCGATCACGATGTTGCGGGCGACGGTGAACAGCCACGAGCGCACCGAGCCCTGGCTGCCGTCGAGCACGGAGAAGTGCCGCCACGCCCGGAACAGGGTCTCCTGGACCACGTCCTCGGCGCGGGCCCGGTCGTTCCCGGTCAGCCGCACGCAGTAGCCCCACAGCGCGCCCGCATGCTCGTCGTGCAGCTGCTGCATCAGCGCGACATCGTCTCCGGACATCGGACCTCCTACCCCTCCCAACGTGGAACGGGCCCGCTGGGTTCAGTGTGCGCCCGGACGTGCCAGGATCGGGGCCGTGCCGCGATCGGATGACCAGCTGCTGACCCGGTGGGGGCGCTCGCTCGACCCGGACCGGGTGCTCCAGGAGTACCCCCGCCCGCAGCTGGTCCGCGACTCCTACCTGAACCTGAACGGCTACTGGGAGCACGCGGTCACCGGCCTCCACGCCACCGAGCCCGAGCAGTACGACGGGCCGATCCTGGTCCCGTTCTCCCCGGAGTCGGCGCTCTCCGGGGTGGGCCGGCAGCTGCGACCCGACGAGCTGCTGTGGTACCGCCGCAACCTGGTCCTGCCGTCCGGATTCGCGGTGCCGGACGGCCGGGTGCTGCTGCACTTCGGCGCGGTCGACCAGACCTGCACGGTGTGGCTGAACGGCGTCGAGGTGGGCGGCAACCACGGCGGCTACCTGCCGTTCACCTGCGACCTGACCACGGCCCTGGTGCCGGGCGGCAACCGGCTGGTGGTGCGGGTCCGCGACCTGAGCAACAACCGCGGGCCGAGCAGCGGCAAGCAGCGGCTCGCGCGCGGCGGCATCTGGTACACCGCCCAGGCGGGCATCTGGCAGACCGTCTGGGTCGAGTCCGTCCCCCCGGTGTACGTCGACGGGCTCGACCTGGTGCCGCGGCTCGACGACGGGGCGCTCGAGGTCACCGTGCGGGCGGCGTCGCACGGGGACCCGGCGGACCGCGAAGTCCCGGGCGCCGCGGACCCCGACGACCCACGCATGGCGCGCCGCGAGGTCCCGGCCGCCGCCGGTGGTGTCCCGGCGCCCCGCGAGGCCCGGGTCCGGGTGCTCGACCAGGACCGGGTGGTCGCGGCCGCCACGGTGCCGGTGGGCGTCCCCGCGCGCGTCCCGCTGGACGCCGTACGCCCGTGGACGCCGGAGGACCCGCACCTCTACGACGTGCAGGTCGAGCTCGGCGAGGACCGGGTCGCGAGCTACGTCGGGATGCGGTCGTTCGGGGTCGGCCCGGACGAGCACGGGGTGCCGCGGCTGCTGCTGAACGGGCGGCCGTACTTCCACGCGGGCGTGCTCGACCAGGGGTACTGGTCCGACGGGCTGCTCACCGCGCCCAGCGACGAGGCGATGGTGCACGACATCGCCACCATGAAGCGGCTCGGGTTCACCATGCTGCGCAAGCACCTGAAGGTCGAGCCGCTGCGCTGGTACCACCACTGCGACCGGCTCGGGATGCTGGTCTGGCAGGACTTCGTCAACGGCGGCGGGCGCTACCGCACCGCCGCGGTGACCTGGCCGGGGAAGTACCCGATCCGGCTGCGCGACGACCGCTACGCGCTGCTCGGTCGCGGCGACCCGGCCGGCCGGGAGGAGTTCCGGTCCGAGGTCCGGCGCACCGTCGCGCACCTGCGCAACGTCACCGCGCTGGCGGTGTGGGTGCCGTTCAACGAGGGCTGGGGGCAGTTCGACGCGAACGCCGTCGCCGCCGAGGTGGCCGCGCTCGACCCGACCCGCAGCGTGGACCACGCCAGCGGCTGGCACGACCAGGGCGGCGGCGACCTGTGGAGCCTGCACGTGTACGCCCGCCGGTTCCGGCCGCCGCGACGGCCGCCCGGGGAGTGCCGGGTGCTGGTGCTCTCCGAGTACGGCGGCTACGACCTCGGGGTGGCCGGGCACACCCTCAGCGACCACGAGTTCGGCTACCGGCACTTCGACTCGGCGGCGTCGCTGGGCGCGGCGTTCCGCCGGCTGCACGAGGACGAGGTGGCGCCGGCCGTCGCCGCCCGCGGGCTGAGCGCGACCGTGTACACCCAGGTGTCCGACGTCGAGGACGAGCTGAACGGGCTGCTGACCTACGACCGCGAGGTGCTCAAGCTGCCCGAGGACCTGGTCCGCGACGCGATCGCCACGCTGCGGCTGCCCTGACCGCCCGCCGAGCCGGCGCCAACGTCGCCCGGAATCCCGCCGAGTCGGCGCCAACGTCGCCCGGAATCCCGCCGAGTCGGCGCCAACTGTCATGCTCAGGTGAGCGGTAGATACATCACGTGCAAGCCGACGTACCCGTGGCGGGGGTGCAGGAAGGCGGCCGGCACCGTGCCGACCACCTCGAACCCGAGCGACCGCCACAGGGCCACCGCGGCCTCGTTCGTGTCCACGACGGCGTTGAACTGGATGCCGCGGTAGCCACGGTCCCGGTGCCAGCCGAGGACCCACTCTGCGAGGGCGCGCCCGAGGCCCTTGCCTCGTGCCCCCGGCGCGACCATGAAGCTCGCAGTGCCGATGTGCGACCCGCGTCCCGGCCGGTTCGGTCCCATCTTGGCGCTCCCGAGCACCCGGCCGTCCTCCACGGCGACAACCGTCTGACCGGGCGGCTCCTCCATCCAGATGGCCCGACCCTCGTGCTGGGTCATGTCCGGGTCGAAGGCGTAGGTCTCGCCGGCCCGAACGATCTCGGTGAAGAACGGCCAGATGTCGGGCCAGTCCTCGACGGTCGCCTCGCGAATCTCCACGACGGGTGACTTTAGCCCCACGTTCGCGCCGACTCGACCGGGTTCAGCATCGTGTTCGCGCCGACTCGGCGGTGTGGCCGAGGGGCCGCCGGGTGATGCAGTGGGCCCCGGCCGGCGGGGTCCCGCAGCATGGTCGGCCGTCGGCCCGTCGTACCGGCCGGCCGGCACCGTCAGGCCTCCGCGACGGGCACGCAGTCGTTCCCGCACGACGACCCCGTGGGGCCCGAGGGGCCGGTCGCGTGGTCGGCAGGCCGGTGCAGCACCGCGTGGCTCGGTACGACGGACGCGCCGCCGTCCGCACCCAGCGAGCCGCGGCCGTCCACGATCAGCGAGTAGCCGCCCGGCTCGACCGGCGGGAACAGCAGCGTCACGTCCGGGCGGGCGTCCAGGTTCGCGCGGGTGCGGTTGCCGAGCCCGCCGACGAGGAGCGCCTGGCCGTCGGGCCGGGGCTGGACGGCGACCGCGTGCGCGCGCTGGTCGTCGGAGACCGTGAGCAGGTACGCGAACGCGTAGTCGCGCATCGTCTCCTCGAGCACCGTCAGGTCCACCTTCACGCTCATGGCCCCAGGCTACGCGCGCGCCCCCTCCCCCGACCCAGTTGTCAGGCGCTGTGACCGCCATGGCGCGCGGAGCGCCTGACAACTGGGGAGGTCAGCGGTCCGCCCAGGCCTCGCCGGCGGGTTCGGCGGTCGAGGTGCCGCCGGTCAGCGCCGCGAGCAGGTCGCCGAACCCGGCCGCCTCCTCGGCGGGCACCGCGACGTGCAGCAGCGCCCGCTGCGCGTAGTCCACCCCCAGCACGGTCACGCCACGGGCCCGCAGCTCGTTCTCCAGCCGGGCCGCCTCCGCGTGCCCGGCCGGCACGTCGAACCGCGCCGACAGCCGGCGCTCGCGCACCCCGGCCGCGTCCAGCGCCGTGCGCACCGCGTCGGAGTAGGCACGCACCAGCCCGCCGGCGCCGAGCAGCACCCCGCCGAAGTAGCGGGTCACCACCGCCACCACGTCGCTGACCTCGCGGCCGCGGAGCACCTCCAGCATCGGCGCCCCCGCGGTCCCGGACGGCTCGCCGTCGTCGTTGGAGCGCTGCACCGCGGCGTCCGGGCCGAGCACGAACGCCGAGCAGTGGTGCCGCGCGTCCCAGGCCTGCCTGCGGACCCGCTCCAGGACCGCCCGCGCCTCGTCCTCGCTGCCCACGCGCTCCACGTGGCCCAGGAACCGGGACCGCTTCACCTCGACCTCGGCGCTGCCGGTGCGCGCGACGGTCCGGTACGACGTCGCGCTCATGACCCGCCCAGCACGACGGAGGCCCCGATCTTCACCACGAACGCCGCCACCACGAGCACGAAAAACACCCGCACGAACGACGACCCGCGGGCGACCGCGGTGCGGGCGCCCAGGTAGCCGCCGACCAGGTTCGCACCGCCCATCACCAGGCCGATCCGCCACATCACCGCGCCCTGCGGGACGAAGACGCACAGCGCCGCCACGTTGGTGGCCCAGTTCGCCAGGCGCGCCTTCGCCGAGGCCTCCAGGAAGTTGTAGCCGAGCAGCCCGACCAGCGTGAACACGAAGAACGACCCGTGCCCGGCCCCAGCGCGCCGTCGTAGAACCCGATCACCAGGCCGGCCAGCATCGCCGCCAGCGTGTGCCGGTGCCCGGAGAACCGCAGCTCGGTGACCTCGCCGGCCGCCGGGCGGAACAGCACGTAGCCGCCGACCACCACCAGCACCACCAGGATCACCGGGTCGAACACCGACCGGGGCAGGTGCGAGGCGAGCACCGCTCCCCCCAGCGACCCGAGGAACGCCAGCAGCATCAGCGGTCCGAACGTGCGCGGGTCCGGGCGCACCCTTCGGTAGTAGGTCGCCGAGCTGACCGTCGTACCGCACACGGAGGCGAGCTTGTTGGTGGCCAGCACGTGCACCGGCGCGACCGCCGGGAAGGCGACCACCAGCGCCGGCAGCTGGATCAGCCCGCCGCCGCCGACCACCGCGTCGACGAAGCCCGCCGACAGCGCCGCCAGCCCGAGCAGCAGCACGGTCCACGTCGACGGGTCACTCACCCGTGCACCCTAACCGTCGTGCGGCGGCCCGCCGGGGCGCGCTCAGCCGAGCAGCAGCCGCTCCCGCTCCTCGTCGAGCCGCGCGATCTCCGCCGCGATCGCGTGACCCTCGTCCGCCAGCCGGCCGAGCGCCGGGCCCACGGCGTCCAGGGCCGCCGCGACCCGGGCCTGCGCGTCCTGGATCCGGGACCGGACGGCCATGTCGGTGAAGATGTTGTCGAACCAGATGTCGAAGGCCCGGGTGATCCCGTCGACCCGGACGCCGCCGACACCGGCCATCCCCACGTCCGCCAGCTCCCGGGAGAACCGGCCCAGCGCCAGGTCGGCGCGGCGCACCAGCGCGGTGACCTTGTCGAGCCGGTCGTACTTCACCATGTCGGTGAGCAGCCCGCCGCCGCCGAAGGTGTCCCACGTCGACCAGGACCGGGCGTTGCCGAGCAGCTGCCCGGCCTGCGCGAGCAGGTCGCGCGCCTCGACGCCGGCCGCGTGCGCCTCCCGGGCCTCGCGGTCGCGGGCCATCAGGCCCCCGCGCCGCTCGGCGATCTCGGCGAGCCGCTGCGCGGTGGCCGGGTCGTGGTCGCCGACCCAGGCCCGCTTCGCCTGCAGCGCGGCGGCGTACCGGGCGTCGACGTCGCCCAGGGCCCGGACCTGCGCCTCGACCGCGGCCACCTCCCGGGCCGCGGCGTCGCGGCGGGCCTCCGCCTCGGCGACCGCGTAGCGGGCCAGGTCCCGTTCGGCCTGCTCGCGCTCCAGGTCGCTGGCGTGCGATCCCTTCAGGGTTGCCCAGATCCGGGTCCACGAGAACGACTCCAGCTTCGCGACGTCCTCGCTCTCGTCCTGGAGCGCGCCGCGCTGCTCGGTGACTCGTCGCACCGCCTCGTCGAGGTGGCGCCGGGCCCCGTCGAGGCGCTGCTGCAGCCGGGCCCGTTCCTCGCGCGCGGCCACCGCCTGCGCGAGCGCGGCCTGGGCGTCTCCCCCGTCGGTCATGGCGCCGATCATAGGGTGGCCCGATGCGGATCGTGTCCCTGCTGCCCTCCACCACCGAGATCCTGTTCGCTCTCGGGGCCGGCGACCAGGTCGTCGGGGTGACCTTCGAGTGCGACCACCCCGCCGAGGCCCGGACCCGCACGATCGTGTCGACCAGCGCGATGCCCGAGGGGCTCTCCCCGGCCGAGATCGACGGGTTCGTCGCCGACGCGATGCGCGCCGGGCAGGACCTGTACCACCTCGACGCCGGCGCGCTGTCCGGCCTCGACGCGGACCTGGTGGTCACCCAGGACCTGTGCGCGGTCTGCGCGGTCGACGTCTCCGTGGTCGACGACGCGCTGGCCCACCTCGGCTGCACCGCGGACGTACTCACCGTCGACCCGCACACCCTCGAGGAGGTGCTGGCCTCGGTGCTGACCCTGGGCTCCGCCACCGGCACCTCCGCGGCCGCCGAGAACCTGGTCGCTTCCCTGCGCGGCCGGCTCGACGACGTCGTACGACGGACCGCGGGGCGCCCTCGGCCGCGCACGCTGCTGCTGGAGTGGACCGAGCCGCCGTTCGCGCCGGGGCACTGGCTCCCGGAGATGGTCACGCTGGCCGGCGGCGACCCGGTCCTGGGGACGCCCGGCGAGAAGTCCTACCGCACCACTTGGGCGGACGTCGCCGCCGCCGCGCCCGAGGTCGTGGTGTGCGCGCCCTGCGGCTACGGGCTGGAGCAGTCGGCGGCGCTGGCCCGCGACCTGGTGCGGTCCGACGTACTCCCGGGCGGGGTGCCGGTGTGGGCGGTGGACGCGAACGCGTCGTTCGCGCGGCCCGGCCCGCGGCTGGTCGACGGGGTCGAGGCGCTGGCCGGGATCCTGCACCCGGACGCGCTGCCCGGCTCGTCCATCGCCACGCGGGTGCGCTGAGGCCGGGACCGAGACGCGCACAGGGCGCGGGAACCAGCGCCGGCACCTGCCCCGTCTGCGGTGTGACGTCAGCGCTTCGTGACCCCGGTCGGCTCGCAGTCATAGGTGTCCCCGTTCACGACGAGCTTATCCACGGCGCCGGAGAACGCGTAGTCCTTGCCCTTCGCGAGAGCGAGCGTGCAGATCGTCGCGTCCGGGAGGGCGGACCGCACGTGCGCCAGCGTGCAGGGATTCGCCTGTGTGCAGCCGGTGTTCGTGGCCGTCGTGCCGTTGGTCATGTACCAGCCGGCACCGGACGCTTGACTGTCCGGCCGGCGTCGTGCTCCGCCCAGTCCGAGGCTCTGGGGCGCAGGGATGTAGACCATCGACGAGTAGTGCCCGCTACCGATGCCGGGGTCGATCTCGAGCGTGCGGTTCGGCAGGTTCGCAGCGTACCTGTCGTTGTTCTCCCCGGTGCTGTTGACCGAGTACTTCAGCGTGTCGAGGTCGGCCACCTTGTCACCGGCGAAGTCCACCTGGTCGCCGAACGCGATCTTGTCGGTCCGGACCCGGTCCGCAAGCCGAGGGAGCCCACGCCCACCGGGGGCTGCTCCGAGGTTCCGAATGCCGCCGACGAGGGGCTCGGCCCTCGGAACCCGGCGCCGTTCCCTTCGATGTTGCGGTCGATGACGCTCCAGTTGGCTCCGACGTAGCGTGGCAACGATTCCCGTCCTTGTCGGGGCCCGGGTCACCCGGGTCGCCCTTGGGACCCTGCGGCCCGGCCCTGCGCCCCCGCGGGACCGGGCTGCCCTGGCGCCCCCGCGGCGATCGGACCCTCGAGGGCCGCCTTCGTCTTGGGCGCGAGGTCGCGCAGCCGCACCGTGCCGTCCAGCAGCTCGCTGGACCCGACGGCGCCCCGGCCGATGTCGACCTTCTTGACCTGCGCCGTTCTTGATGTCGTGCGACGTGATGAGCCCGCCGGCGACCGCGCCGAACGAGGTGCACCCGACGAGGATGGCGGCCCCGGCCGAGACGGCCAGGACGCGGTGTTGACGCAAAGACATGAAAGTCCCCCAAAGCGAAAAATGGTTGGAAAAGGCAACAGGGATGACCTTAGGCGCCATTTGCACCGATCTGAGCGAAATAGTCACAAAGGACTATTCAGAATCACCCTTTCGGCCAGACACCTCCGACGACCCGTCGCGACGCCGCGTCTCCGCTTCCGCGACCGCCGCCTCTCCCCGCTGCCCGCGGACGTCATACGAAGTGGTCGCTATGACAGCCACTTCGTATGACGTCCGTGGGGGTGCGCCCGTGAGGTTCGCGCCGACTCGGCAGGCAGGGCGTGAGGTTCGCGCCGACTCGGCACGCAGGGGGGTGAGGTTAGCGCCGACTCGGCGTCAGGCAGAGGCGATGAAGGACAGCAGGTCCTGGCGGGTGACCACGCCGATCGGCTTGCCCTCCTCCTGGACCAGCAGCGCGTCCGCGTCCTCCAGGGCGGCGACGGCCTCGGAGACCGGCTCCCCGGACCCGATCGTGGGCAGCGGCTGGTCCATGTGTGTCTCGACCGGGTCGGCGAGCTTGGCGTGGCCGGAGTACAGCGCGTCGAGCAGCTTGCGCTCCGAGACGGAGCCGGCGACCTCGGCCGCGACGATCGGCGGCTCGGCCCGGACCACGGGCATCTGCGAGACGCCGTACTCCTGCAGGATGTGCACCGCCTCGGCGATGGTCTCGTTCGGGTGGGTGTGCACCAGGTCGGGGATCGAACCGCGCTTGCCGCGCAGCACCTCCCCGACGCTCTGCTCGCCACCGCCGGGCAGGAAGCCGTACTGTCCGAGCCACTCGTCGTTGAAGACCTTGGTCAGGTAGCCGCGGCCGGAGTCCGGCAGCAGCACCACGATCACCGCGTCCTCGCCCTCGGGGGTGCCGTCGAGCTCGTGCGCGAGCTGGATCGCCGCGTACGCCGCCATCCCCGACGAGCCGCCCACCAGCAGCCCCTCCTCGCGGGCGAGCCGCCGGGTCATCGTGAACGAGTCCGCGTCGGAGACCTCGATGATCCGGTCGGCGACGTCCTTGTCGTAGGTGGTCGGCCAGAAGTCCTCGCCGACCCCCTCCACGAGGTACGGGCGCCCGGTGCCGCCGGAGTACACCGACCCGGCCGGGTCCGCGCCGACGACCTGGACCGCGGCGCTCTGCTCCTTCAGGTAGCGCCCGGTGCCGGTGATCGTGCCACCGGTGCCGACGCCGGCCACGAAGTGCGTCACCTTCCCCTCGGTCTGCTCCCAGATCTCCGGGCCGGTGGTCTCGTAGTGCGAGCGCGGGTTGTTCGCGTTGGAGTACTGGTCGGGCTTCCAGGCGCCCTCGATCTCGCGCACCAGCCGGTCCGAGACGCTGTAGTAGGAGTCCGGGTGGTCCGGGGCGACGGCGGTCGGGCAGACGACGACCTCGGCGCCGTACGCCTTGAGCACGTTGCGCTTGTCCTCGCTGACCTTGTCCGGGCAGACGAACACGCACTTGTAGCCCTTGGCCTGCGCGACCATCGCCAGCCCGACGCCGGTGTTGCCGGAGGTCGGCTCGACGATCGTGCCGCCGGGCTTGAGCTCACCCGACTCCTCGGCGGCCTCGACCATCCGCAGCGCGATCCGGTCCTTCACCGACCCGCCGGGGTTCAGGTACTCCACCTTCGCGAGCACCATCGGCCCGCGCTCGCCGCCGGCGCCGTCCATCACCCTCCTCAGCCGCAGCAGGGGGGTGTTGCCGACCAGGTCCAGGAGGGAGTCCACGTAGCGCACAACCGCAGTTTAGAGGTGTCCTAGAGTGGACCCGTGGGGAAGGTCGCCGCTGCCCGCAAGCTCGCTGCTGCCGCCGCCTACGGCGGTGGCGGTCTGTCCGTGCTCGGCGCCTCCCTGTACGGCGTCCTCCGCGCCGAGGCCCTGATCGCCCGCCGGCAGATCGGCAACGCCGACGGCACCCCGCCGGACGCCTCCGGGTGGTACGGCCGGGGTCGGCCGGGCCCGGCGCTGAAGGTGGCGCTGCTCGGCGACTCGTCCGCGGCCGGCTACGGCGTGGACACCGTGCAGGAGACCCCGGGCGCCCACCTCGCCTCGGGTCTCGCCGAGGGCGCGGACCGGCGGGTGTACCTCTACTCGGTGGGGTACGTCGGCGCGCAGACCCGCGACCTGGCCAGGCAGATCGACAAGGCGCTGGTGGTGGAGCCGCAGGCGGCGGTGATCATGATCGGCGCCAACGACGTGACCCACTCCCGGCTGCCCTCGGAGTCGGTCCGGCTGCTCCGCGAGGGGGTCGCCCGGCTCAAGGACGCCGGCGTCGAGGTGGTCGTCGGCACCTGCCCGGACCTGGGCACCGTCGAGCCGATCGCGCCCCCGCTCAAGCAGGTGGCCCGCACCTGGTCGCGCCGGCTGGCCGCCGCGCAGACCATCGCCGTCGTCGAGGCGGGCGGCCGGACGGTGTCGCTGGGCTCGGTGCTCGGCCCCGAGTTCGCCGCCACCCCGAAGGTGCTCTTCGGCCCGGACCGGTTCCACCCGTCCGCCGCCGGCTACTCCAGCCTGGCGTCGGTGCTGCTGCCGTCGGTGCTGGCCGCCGTCGGCGTGATCCCGTTCGAGGACCTGGTCCCGGAGGCCGCCCGCGGCGAGGCGGTGCTGCCGATCTCCGAGGCCGCGGTCACCGCCGCGCGCACCCCCGGCACCGAGATCGACGGCACCGAGGTGGGCGGCTCCCAGCGTGGCGCCCGCGGCCGCTGGGTGCAGCTGCGTCGGCGCCGCCGGCAGCCCGAGTCGGACGTCGAGTCGCCGGAGAGCGCCGATGCCGACCTGGACCAGCACGCCTGAGCCCGCCCCACCCCCAGCACACGCGAAGCGCCCCCGGCCGGTGCGGCCGGGGGCGCTTGTCGTACGTCGACGAGGTCGGTCAGTCGCCGCGCAGGATCGCCAGGATCCGCAGCAGCTCGATGTAGATCCAGACCAGCGTCACGGTCAGGCCGAACGCCGCACGCCAGGACTCCTGCTCCGGCAGCCCGGCGGCGATGCCCCGCTCCACGAAGTCGAAGTCGAGGATCAGCATCAGCACGCCGAGGCCCAGCCCGACCAGGCTGGCGACGAAGCCCATCCCGCCGAGGCCGTTGAAGCCGAAGGAGTTGCCGAAGAAGCCGAGCACCATGTCGAGCAGCGACACCGCGACGAAGCCGAACATCGCGGCGACGACCCACTTGCGGAACCGGTCGCCGACCTTGATGTCGAAGAACTTGTACGCGGCCAGCGTGCCGGCGAACGCGGCCACCGTGCCCAGCACCGCACCGACCACCACGCCACCACCGAACGAGGCGTCGAACACCTTGCTCATCGCGCCGACGAAGATGCCCTCGAGGGCGGCGTAGGCGAGCACCAGCGGCGCGCTGACCACGCGCTTGAACGAGTTCACCATCGCGAGCCCGAACCCGCCGAACGCGCCGAGCATCGCGAGCATGTACAGCGTCGACGCGGAGCCGGGCGAGGTGGAGAGGTCCCCGGTGAGCAGCCAGGTGAGCGCGGCCGCGACGACCAGGATGCCGAGCGTCGCGCCGGTCTTCTGCACCACCGTGTCGATGGTCATCGGCCCGGTGGTCGTCGGGGCCTGCGGGATCCCGCTGCCCCGGCCGGACGAGTCGGTCTGCGTGCCGTACGCGGGGTAGGTCATCCCGCTGGCGGGGTAGGTCTGGTTGCCGTAGGCGTTCGTCGAGGCCCGACCGTTGAAGCCCTCGGCGCGTCGGAAGACGGGGTTACTGCTCTGCATGGTTGGTCTCCTCCTTGGAGGCCGGCGTGACCCGGTGTGGGCCGTTTTCAGAACCGCAGGGTTCAGTCTACGGTGCGGCTACTTCGTTCAACGAGTATCCGATGTGCCCTGTTCCCGCCCGTCCGGGGCCGGCTCGGGCTCCAGCCGGGGCCCGTCCGGACCTCCGCTCTCCCGGTAGCGCCGCCCGGTCCGCGGGCAGCGCCACGCACCGTCCCCGTCCGGGACCAGCCGGACGCCCGCGTGCCCGACCCAGCCGAGCTGCTTCGCCGGGACCCCGACGACCAGCGCGAAGTCCGGCACGTCGCGGGTGACCACGGCCCCGGCCGCGACCATCGCCCACCGGCCGACCCGCACCGGCGCCACGCAGACCGACCGGGCCCCCAGCGAGGCGCCCTCCAGCACCTCGACCCCCACCGGCTCCCAGTCGCCGGCCCGCTTCAGCCGGCCGTCCGGGTCGACCGAGCGGGGGTACTCGTCGTTGGTCAGCACCGCCGCCGGCCCGACGAACACCCCGTCGGCCAGCGACGCCGGCTCGTAGACCAGCGCGTAGTTCTGCAGCTTCACGTGGTTGCCGAGACGCACGCCCGGTCCGACGTACGCCCCGCGGCCGATCACGCACCCGGAGCCGAGCCGGGCGTCCTCCCGGACCTGCGCGAGCTCCCACACGGTGGTGCCCTCGCCGAGGGTGGCGTTCTCCGCGACCTGGGCGGTCGTCTTGATGGTGGCCGACATGTGCGGGGACTCTACGCCAGCGCCGGTCCACCGCGCGCGTCTCCGACCGGCCCGCTTGGTAGTGTCTGGACGCGTTCAAGGGAGGGTCATGGCACAGTTCGACGTCAGCGTGATCATCCCCGTCTACAACACGATGCCCTACCTCACCGAGACCCTGGAGTCCCTGGTCGGGCAGACCCTCGGCCTGGAGCGGATCCAGGTGGTGGCCGTCGACGACGGCTCGACCGACGGGAGCGGCGAGGAGCTCGACCGGTTCGCCGGCGCGCACCCGGGGTCCTTCGTGGTGGCGCACCAGCCGAACTCCGGCGGTCCCGCCACCCCCTGCAACCGTGGCCTGGAGCTCGCCACCGGACGCTACGTGTTCTTCCTCGGCGCGGACGACTACCTGGGGGCCGAGGCCCTGCAGCGTCTCGTCGAGAAGGCCGACGAGTGGGGCTCGGACGTGATCTTCGGCCGGATGGAGGGGGTCGGCGGCCGGGTGGTCTACCAGGGCATCTTCAAGCAGACCCGCAAGGACCTGGACCTGCTCGAGTCCGACCTGGCGTTCTCGCTGTCCAACACCAAGCTCTACCGCCGCGAGCTCCTCGAGCGCCACCAGGTGCACTTCGCCCGCGACCTGCGGGTCGGCAGCGACCAGCCGTTCACGATCGAGGCCGTGCTCCACGCGAAGCGCGTCTCGGTGCTGGCCGACTACACCTACTACTACGCGGTGCGGCGCGACGACGAGACCAACATCAGCTACTCGTCGCGCTGGCACCACCGGGTCGACGACATCGGCGCCGTGATGCACCACGTCGCGGACCTGCTGCCGCCCGGGGCGGAGCGCGACGCGTTCCTGCGCCGGCACTTCGCCTGGGAGCTGACCAAGCTGTTCCGGGAGGACTTCGCGCACGTCGACGACTCGGAGCAGGCCGACCTCACCAAGGCGGTGGCGGCGCTCGCCGACAGCTACCTCACCGACGGGGTCGCGGCCCGGCTCAGCGCCGAGTCCCGGCTGATGCTGCGGCTGGCGCAGCACGACGACCTGGACACCCTGCGCGCGGTGGTCGCCGGCCGCGTGGACGCGGAGCACCGGCCGCTCGCGCTCGACGGGGACCGGGTCTACTCGGTGCTGCCGGGCTTCCGCACCCTGCCCGACGAGTGGTACGACGTGACCGACCAGCCGACCCGCAACCGGGTCGTCCACGGGTGGTCCACGCGCCGGGTGCGGCTCAGCGGCGCGACGCTGCACGTCGAGGGCGAGACCGTGTTCACCCCCGAGAGTGCCCGACACCTCCGGATCGCCCTGCAGGAGCTGCCGCCGGGCACTCCGGTCCCCCGCGTGTCCCGCTCCGAGAGGTACGGCGACCCCGCCGGCGTGGACTCCCCGGTGACGCTGGAGGCCGCGCCGACCGGGCCGCGGAGCCTGCTGCGGGCCGAGGTCGACCTGGCGGCGGTGCTGGCGTCGGACGCCGCGGCCGGCACCCGGTGGGCCGTGCGGCTGCGCGCCGACGTCGGCCCGTGGACCTACGACCTGCCGGTCACCGCGCGGGGCCGGCGCCAGGTCAGCGAGGTGCGCTCCGGCGCGCGCACCGTCCGCGTCGAGGCCGGGCACGGCCGCCGCGGGTTCGTGTTCCTGACCCGGGAGCGGCTCCCGCTCACCCACGTCGCCCGGCGCGCGCTGCGGCGGGCAGTCAACCGATGAACGAGGAGCACATGCAGGTCTGCGTCGTCGCCCTGGGCAAGATCGGCCTCCCGCTGGCCGTGCAGTTCGCCACCAAGGGGCACCGCGTGGTCGGCGCGGACATCGACCAGCGGGTCGTCGACCTGGTCAACGCCGGCACCGAGCCGTTCCCGGGCGAGGCCGGCCTGGACGCCGCCCTCAAGCAGGTCGTCGGCGACGGGCTGCTCACCGCCACCACGGACACGGCCACGGCGGTAGCGGGGTCCGACGCGGTGGTGCTGGTGGTGCCGCTGTTCGTGGACGCCGACGGCGTGCCGGACTTCGCGGCCATGGACGCGGCGACCCGCGCGGTGGCGCAGGGACTGCGGCCGGGCACGCTGGTCAGCTACGAGACCACGCTCCCGGTCGGCACCACACGGGGTCGCTGGGCGCCGATGCTGGAGGCCGGCTCGGGCCTGGTCGCGGGCACGGACTTCTCCCTGGTGTTCAGCCCCGAGCGGGTGCTCACCGGCCGGGTGTTCACCGACCTGCGCCGCTACCCGAAGCTGGTGGGCGGAGTCGACGGGTCCTCCGCGGAGCGGGGGGTCGCGTTCTACGAGGCGGTGCTCGACTTCGACGACCGTCCGGACCTGGGCCGCGCCAACGGGGTGTGGGACCTCGGCTCGGCGGAGGCCGCGGAGCTGGCCAAGCTCGCCGAGACCACCTACCGCGACGTCAACATCGGCCTCGCGAACCAGTTCGCGCGCTACGCCGACACCGTGGGCATCGACATCGTCAAGGTGATCGAGGCGTGCAACACCCAGCCGTACAGCCACATCCACCAGCCGGGGATCGCGGTCGGCGGGCACTGCATCCCGATCTACCCGCGGATCTACCTGTGGAACGACCCGCAGGCGACCGTGGTGTCCTCGGCCCGGGCGGCGAACGCCGCGATGCCCGGCTACGCGGTGGACCTGCTGCAGGCCGCGGTCGGCGACCTGCAGGGCGCGCAGGTCCTGGTGCTCGGCGCCGCCTACCGCGGCGGGGTGAAGGAGGCTGCGTTCTCCGGGGTGTTCGCCACCGTCGAGGAGCTGCGGTCGCGCGGCGCAACCCCGTTCGTCTCCGACCCGATGTACGCCGCCGAGGAGCTCGAGCAGCTCGGCCTCCCGCCGCACCGGGGCGAGCCGGTGACCGCCGCGGTGATCCAGGCCGACCACGCCGAGTACCGCGCGCTCACACCCGCGGACCTGCCCGGGGTGGAGGTGCTCGTCGACGGCCGCCGGGTCACCTCGCCGCAGGCATGGCAGGGCAAGCGGCGGATCGTCATCGGCGGGTAGGCCGTCGCGGCGGCCGCGGCCGGAGCGCCGGGGAGCCGCACGGCCGGCGGAGCCGCACGGTCGGCGGGGCATGGTCGTGGCTGGGCACTCCTGCTGCACCGCGGCCAGGCATGGTCGTCGCTGGGGCACTCGGCCTACGTCCGCTTGTGGAAGCGGACCTTGCCGTCGGGCAGGCGGTGTCATGTCGTAGCGGTCGTCGTGGGCGAGGTGGTGGTGGCGGGGGCAGAGCAGCCGTCCGTCGCGGAGGCTGGTGCCGCCGCCGTGGGCCCAGGGTTTCTCGTGGTGGGCTTCGCACCAGGCGGGGGGCCGGTCGCAGCCGGCGGTGGTGCAGCCGTGGTCGCGCAGCGCCATCGCGGTGCGTTGCGGGCGGGTGTGCAGCCGGGACTCGCGGCCGAGGTCGAGCGGGACGGAGTCGGTGCCGAGGACCGCGGGGATGAGGCCGGCGGTGCAGGCCAGCCGCCGGGTCTGGGCCGGGGAGATCCGGGCGCCGGTGTCCAGCACCCCGGCGCCCAGCCCGTCGCCCAGCCCGTCGCCCAGCCCGTCGCGCAGGGTGGCCAGGGACACCGTGACCAGCACGGTGGCGGCGGTCCCGCCGGCCTGGGGGAGCCGGTCGGCCGGGAGGTGCTCGACGAGCTCGGCGAACGCCTGGCCGAGCAGCACCCGGTAGGGGACCTTGTGGCCGTCCGCGTCGCGCCAGGCGGCCGGGTCGGTGCGCCGGGGGGCGGCGAAGGCCTGCACGGCCTTGGTGAGCATCTGCGCCTGCGCCTCGGGCAGGGTGAACCAGCCGCTGGTGGTGCCGTCGCCGTTCTCGCGGGTCGCGAACCGGCACCGCTGCCGGGCCCGGCGTTCCTCGGCCTCCAGCGCGGCGGCTTCGCGGCGGTCGGTCTCGGCGGGGGCGATCACCTCGAAGATCCGCCGGGCCAGCACCCGCAGCAGCTTCGCGTCGTGCTCGCCGGCCAGGCCGAGCAGGTGGGCCTGGGCGCGGTCCCGGTCGGCGTCGGTGACCTCCTCGGCGGGCAGGTCGGCGACCGCGGCCACCACCACCCGGGCCTGCTCGACGTTGATGGTGCCGGCGGCCAGTGCCTCGCGGGTGGCCGCGAACCCCGGGTCGTCCAGCGCTACCGCGAGCCGCAGGTCGCGGTGACAGGCGGCCCGGGTGGCCCGGGTCTGCTCGGCCAGCCACGCCGCGGTCGAGGTGGCGCCGGTCTTCTCCCCGACCTGGTTGCGGTCCGCGGCGGCCAGCACCCGGCACCGCAGCTCCTCCAGCCGGGCCTGCATCCGGGTCAGCTCGACGAGGGTCTCGGCCTGCTCGTCGGGGGTCATCGCCCACCCCGGCGCGCCGGCGACCCGGTCCAGCGCCGCCAGCGCGGCGGCCGCGAACCCGTGCACCGGGTTCGTCCGCTCCGCCTGCGGTGTCGAGGAACTGCTCATGACCCCACGCTAGAAACCCGCCACCCCGGCCGCGAGCACAGATGTTCGACCCGTGGAAAACCCCCGGGCACGGCAGCCTGTGCACGAAACCTGGCCCGGCGAGATGTGTCGGCGGCATCGGAAGGCGCCGGGGAGGTGCCGGGGAGGTGCCGGGAGGCGCCGGACAATGCCGGGGAGTGCCGGGCGCTGCCGGGAGCCGCCGGACAATGCCGGGGAGTGCCGGACGCTGCCGAGGTGCCGGACGCTGCCGGGGAGGTCGCCGGACGCTGCCGGGCGACGGACGCTGCCGGGTGCCGGACGCTGCCGGGAGGTGCCGGACGCTTCCGGGCGGTGTAGGTCCCCCGTCCACTGCCCCCGGCGTGCCAGTGCCAGGCTCGCCGACGGGCCCGCCACGCACCCGGATCCCGCCACCCCGAGGTCGGGTAGGGTCGCACGCCATGAGCCGATCGTTGTTGCTGGTCACCGGGGCCGGCCGCAGTGGCACCAGCACGGTCGCGGGAACCCTGCACCACCTCGGCGTGCACGTGCCGGGGCCGTACCTGAACGCCAACGCGTCCAACCCGCGCGGCTTCTACGAGTCCCGGTGGTCGGTGAACTTCCACAACCGGCTGCTCAAGCGGGCCAACGTGACGATCGCGGACGGCCGTCCCGAGGCCGCCGAGCTGATGCGGGACGCAGTCCGCGAGGACGACCGGTCAGCGCTGCGGGCCTGGCTCGACGAGACCACCGCCGGTCACGCGGTGACAGCCGTGAAGGACCCGCGCACCGCCTGGACGATCGGCCTGTGGTCGCAGGTTGCCCGCGACCTCGGCATCGAACTGCGCTACCTGGTGATGCTGCGCCACCCGGTCGAGGTGGTCGGCAGCCGGGCCACCCACTACTCGGCCGGCATCGAGACGATGGGCGAGCGGGGCTTCGCGGTGAAGAACCTCGCCGGCTGGGTGAACGCGCTGCTGATGACCGAGCAGCAGACCCGGGGCGGGCCGCGCGCGTTCGTCCGGTACGACGACCTGCTGGCCGACTGGCGTACGACGATGTCGCGGGCGGGCTCGGACCTCGGCGTCGAGCTCGGCGACATCCCCGGCGCCGGCGTCGCGCACCCGGTGGACGACTTCATCGACCCGCAGCTGAGCCGGCACCGGCTGACCTGGTCCGACGTCGACGTACCGCCGGACCTGGCCGAGGTGGCCACCGCGGTCTGGGACTCCTGCGAGCGGCTGGCCGACGGCCACGGCAGCGAGCCCGGCGCCGAGGCCGACCTGGACGCCACCCGCGCCCGCTACGCGGAGATGTACCTCGCCGCGCAGCAGCTCGCCCACGACTCCACCGAGGCCAAGGTCACCGCGGCCCGGAGGGCGGAGCGCCGCAAGGCCCGCCGCAAGCAGGAGCGCGAGGAGGGGACGCCGGAGCCCAGCTCGCTCCGGGCGCGGGCCCGGTCCCTGGTGGGGCGGCTCCGCCGGCGACGCTGAGCGGGTCACTGCCCGCCGTCGTCGGCGGCGCGTCCACGGTGGACCGGCCACCCAGCGACTGCCGAGCGCTGAGCGGCGAGCGGCGACGCTCAGCCGCCGGTCGGGGGCACCTCGACGGTGCACCCGGTCGACGCGGACTCGAGCACCGCGTCGGCGACCTGCACGGTGCGCAGGCCCTCGCGCAGCGTGACGATGCCGGCGTCCCCGCCGGCCACCGCGTCGCGGAACCGCTCGTGCTCGACCTGCAGCGGCTCGCGCTTGCTGAGCGCGAACCGGATGCTGTCGCCCTCGGAGACCCCGCGGAACGCGGCCAGCGCCTCCCAGCCCATGTCCTGCGCGCCGTTGGCGTGGAAGGTCAGGTCGCCGGTCAGGGTGTCGGCGACGAAGGAGCCGGCCGCGCCGGTCACCGCGGTGAACCGCTCCTTGAACGGGCTCAGCCAGTTCACCAGGTGGCTGACCACCACGTCGCCGCTGAGCCGGGCCGTCACCGCCACCCCGTCCTCGTGCGGGCGGCCGCTCTTGTGGAAGGTCTGCGCGGCCACCGCGGCGTACTCCTGGCCGGTCACCCAGGCGGTCAGGTCGATGTCGTGGGTGGCCAGGTCCTTGACCACGCCGACGTCGGCGATCCGGTGCGGGAACGGGCCCTGGCGTCGGGTGACCACCTGGTACACCTCGCCGAGCTCGCCCGCCTCGAGCCGGCGGCGCAGGCTCTGCAGGGCCGGGTTGTAGCGCTCGATGTGCCCGACCCCGGCGACCAGGCCGCGGGACTCGAACGCCTCGACCAGCCGGTGCGCGGCGGGCAGCGACTCGGCCAGCGGCTTCTCGATCAGCGCGCAGACGCCCGCCTCGGCGAGCTGCAGCCCGACCTCCTCGTGCATCCCGGTCGGGCAGGCCACCACCGCGTAGTCGAGGCCGCGCCCGATGAGCTCGGCGACGTCGGCCAGCACCTCGACGCCCTGGGCGCGCGCGTGCGGGTCCCCGCCGGGGTCCGCGACCGCGACCAGCTCGACGCCCTCGAGGCCGGCCAGCACCCGCGCGTGGTGCCGGCCCATCGCGCCCAGCCCGATCAGCCCGGCGCGCAGCGTCCCGTCGCCCACCGCGCTCACCCGGCCGTGAGCTCGTTGACGGCCTCGACGATCCGGGACAGCTCGTCCTCGGACAGCCCCGGGTACACCGGCAGGGACAGCACCTCGTCGGCGGCCCGCATCGTCTCGGGCAGGTCCCAGTCGCGGTTGCCGTCGTGCGCGGCCGGGCAGGTACGGCTTGAGCAGGTGGATCGGGGTCGGGTAGTACACGGCGCTGCCGATGCCGCGCTCGGTCAGCCCGGCCTGCACCCGGTCGCGGCCCTCGCGCACCCGGATCGTGTACTGGTGGAACACGTGCGTGGCCTCCGCGGCGGTCGCCGGCGTGCCGACGTGGGTCAGGCCCGCGCTGAGGTGCGCCGCGTTCTTGCGCCGCTGCTCGTTCCAGCCGTCCAGCTTCTTCAGCTGCGCCCGGCCGACCGCGGCGGCCACGTCGGTCAGCCGCATGTTCGCGCCGACCACCTCGTTGGCGTAGCGCTGCTCCATGCCCTGGTTGCGCAGCAGCCGGACCGTGCGCGCGAGCTCGGCGTCGTCGGTGGTGACCATGCCGCCCTCGAGCGAGTGCATGTTCTTGGTCGGGTAGAAGCTGAAGCAGCCCGCCGTACCCCACGCCCCGACCGGGCGGTCCGCCCAGGTGGCGCCGTGCGCCTGGGCCGCGTCCTCGACGACGGCGAGACCGTGCCGCACCGCGATGTCCTGCAGCGCGGTCATGTCCGCCGGGTGCCCGTACAGGTGCACCGGCATGATCGCCGCGGTCCGCGGGCCGACCGCGGCGGCCACCGCGTCCGGGTCCAGGGTGAAGTGCTCGGGCTCGATGTCGACGAACACCGGCACCCCGCCGGCCAGGCGTACGGCGTTCGCGGAGGCGGCGAACGAGAAGGACGGCACGATGACCTCGTCGCCGGGACGCAGCCCGATCGCCATCAGGGACAGCTGCAGCGCCGAGGTCCCGGAGTTCACCGCGACGCAGTGCCGGCCGCCCACCTGGGCGGAGAACTCGTCCTCGAACCCGGCGACCTCGGGGCCCTGCACGACCATGCCGCTGCGGAGCACCCGCACCGCGGCCTCGATCTCGTCCTCGCCGACCACGGGGCGCGCCGGGGGGATGAAGTCAGGGCCGGTTCGCGACATGCGACGGAGGGTAACAGTTGCTCCGGGGCCCGCTTTCCCTCGCCCTGGCCGCCCGTCAGCCCCCGCACTGCGCGGTGGCAGCACCGTCCTGGAGCACCGCGTCGCCGCCGAGCAGCACCCGCTTCGCGAGGCCGAGAGCCTCCGCCTCGTCGTACACCGGCGTCGGCAGGCAGCTCGACCGGGTCAGCAGCAGCGGAGCACCGTTCTTCGCCGCCGCCGGGCACCCCGGAGAGCGCGTCCGGGAAGTTGCCGCCCTCAGACGAAGTAGCCCCGGTCGTGGCCGAGCCCCAGCCGGCCTTGGCGATCGCCGCGGAGGTCGCGTACGGTCGGCGCCGGCGAGCCGGGTGACCGCCGCGGCCGGCAGCACCTGCGCGACCTGTCTGGGCCACCGCGTCGCCGAGCGCGATCGGGCCGCCGAGCAGGACCACCCGGGTGGGTCCAGCCGGCTCAGCTGGTCGACCACGGACGCGGGCACCCGGTCCGTGGCGGAGAGCAGGATCGGCGCGCCCTTGCGGGCCGCCAGCGCCCCTCCGGACAGCGCGTCCGGGAACGAGTAGCCCGAGGCGAGGTAGACGGTGCCGGCGCTGGACGGCCAGAACGTCTTGGCGACGGCGGCGCCGGTCGCGTAGCGGTCCGCGCCCGTCGATCCGCATCACCGTGGCCGCGTACTGCGCGGCCTGGGCGGCCACCTGCGCGGACAGCGCGCTGTCGCCGCCGAGGACGTAGATGGTGCTCGGGCCGCAGGTGCTGCAGCGCGGACACCGTCTCCGGGGGCAGCCCGCCGTGCCGCGCCAGCAGGATCGGGCCGCGGGCGCCGGCCGCCGGCCCGGCCGGCAGGGCGTCGGGGAAGTCCTGGCCGGAGGCGAGGAACACCGCTGCTCACCGGGCCGGTGTAGGTGTCCTGCGCGATCGGCCGCGGCGGTGGCGTAGCGGTCTGTCGGCGGCGACCCGGCTCACCACCGGACCCGGCGGGGGCGCCGCCGCGCGGGCGTCGTCGATGCGCTTCTGCACGTGGGCGCGCAGCTTGCCCTGGGTCAGCCAGGCGTAGGCGTACTGGCCCGGGCAGGCGGTCGCCGTGGCCGGGCGGATCCCGGTCTTGTACACGTCCCGGTGCCCGGAGATCACCGGGTAGTCGGTGCCCGTCGAAGGTGGTGGTCGAGGTGGCGTTGTAGATCCCGAAGTAGGCGAGCCGCCAGGCCATCAGGGCGACGACGGAGCCCTTCAGCGCCGCCGGGACGCGGGCGGTCTCGAAGTTGCCGATCATCGAGATGCCGGTGGTCTTCAGGTTCACGTCCCAGTTGCCGGCGTGCGCGCCGCGCACCTGCTTGGTGATGCCGCCGCGGCGGCCCTGGTAGATCGTGCCGTACCGGTCGACCAGGAAGTTGTAGCCGATGTCGCACCAGCCGCGGGACTTGGTGTGGTACTGGTGGATCGACCGGACGATCCCCGGCGCCTCGGCGCGGGTGTAGTCGTTGGCGTTCACCGTGTGGTGCAGCACCACGCCGGTCATCGTCGGGTTGGTGGTCGGCGACGAGCAGCTGGTCTCGGTGCTGGTGTCGACGCCCCACTGCTTGCGGGTCACGATCGCCGGCCGCGGCGGGATCCCGGTCGGGGTCGTGGAGACCGGCGACACGGTGCTGGTCGGCGAGGCGGTGGCGGTGGGCGAGGCCGTCAGGGTGCCGGTCGGCGACGTCGTGGCGGTCGGCGAGGACGTCGTGGTGGTCGGGGACGTGGTGGCGGTCGGCGACGCCGTGGGGGTCGAGGTCGTCCGGTGGCCGTCGCGGACGCCGTGGCGGCGACCGGCTGCGCGGTGAACCCGGCAGAGGCGGAGGCGCGGTAGGCCGCGGAGCTCGCGTCGGTGGAGCCACCACCGGAGGTGCTGCCGCCGGCGGTCGACGGGACCGCCAGCCCGGTGCCGCCGTCGATCAGCGCGACCTGCACGTCCGCGGGCGCGGTGCCGGTCGAGGACTCCAGCCGCACGCCGATCCCGTCCGCGTGGCCGACCCAGGTGGGTGCGGTGCCAGGGCGCACGGTGCCCGCCGGGCCGTCGGCCGCGGAGTCGTCGCGCGCCGGGCCGTCCCGGTCGATGTCGAGCGGCTGCCAGCCCGACCAGGTCCCGTCGGTGCGGGTCTGGATCTGCACCACCAGGTCCTTGGCCGGGAAGCCCTGCTGCCAGGTCACCCCGACCATGCTGTAGTCCACCGTGGACCGGTCCGGGAGCTCGGCGACGACCGTGCTGCCGTCCGAGGTGCTGGTGGCGGTGCCGCTACGTGTGCGCTGGTCGCAGGCGGCGGTCGTGACGCTGCCGGTGCCGCCGGCGGCGGCGTTCACCACCGCGCCGGAGGTGGTCGACCCGCCGGACCCGGTCGAGCCGGCGCTGCCGGAGCCGACCCGGAGCCGGACCCGCCGGTGCCCCGCCGGAGGTCTCGGTGCCGGCGAGCGCCGGGACGTCCAGGCTGACCATCGTGGTCTGGTCGGAGCCGTCCCCGGCCGCCCTGGTCGCCGGCGGTCTGCGCGTGCGCGCCGCCGCCCGCGGGGGCCGCAGCGCGCCAGGCCGGGTGGGCGGGAGCCATCCAGGAGAGCAGCACGGCGATCCCGATCGCGCCGGCGACCAGGGACAGCACGGTGCCGCGGAGCGCGGCCCGCTCCTGCGGCATGGAAGATCGCGACATTGCTCCACCCAGTGAACGACGGCAGGGACTGCTGTGACGCAAGTGACTATTGTGACCACGTGGACCGCGGATTGTCCATATACCACCACACGCAAGGCATGCGGGGCATCCCGACCGAGTGTCCCCCACCGGGTGCCGCGACAGGGCGACTTCCGCACAAATACACTGGCCGCCAGCCGCCCCGACCCACGAAAGCGAGCCGCCGTGACGCCTCCGGACCCGAAGTCCCCCACCGCCGGGGAGGCGCGGGGCAAGCTGGTCGTCGCGGGCCAGGGCTACGTCGGCCTGCCGCTGGCGATGCGCGCGGTCGAGGTCGGCTGGGACGTGGTCGGCGTGGAGCCCGACGAGTCCCGGGTCGCCCGGCTGAGGTCCGCCGACTCCTACGTGGAGGACATCCCCAGCGCCGACCTCGCCGCCGCGCTGGCCGCGGGCCGCTACCTGCCGAGTGCCGGGTACGCCGACTGCGACGGCTTCGACGTCGCGGTGATCACCGTGCCGACGCCGCTGCGCGAGGGCATCCCGGACCTGTCCTACATCGAGGAGTCCAGCCGGTCGCTGGCCGGCCTGCTGACACCGGGCGCGACGGTGATCCTGGAGTCGACCACCTATCCCGGTACGACGGAGGAGCTGGTCGCCCCGCTGCTGGAGGAGGGCTCGGGGCTGAAGGCCGGCACCGACTTCCACCTCGGCTACAGCCCGGAGCGGATCGACCCCGGCAACAAGCAGTGGACGTTCGTGACCACCCCGAAGGTGGTGGCCGGCGTCGACGAGGCGTCGACGGCCAGGGTGCGGGACTTCTACGACACCGTGGTCGACCGCACCGTGCCGGTGTCCTCGCCGAAGGAGGCCGAGCTCACCAAGCTGCTGGAGAACACCTTCCGGCACGTGAACATCGCGCTGGTCAACGAGCTGGCGATGTTCGCCCACGAGCTCGGCATCGACGTGTGGGAGGCGATCGACGCCGCCTCCACCAAGCCGTTCGGGTTCATGCGGTTCACCCCCGGCCCGGGCGTCGGCGGGCACTGCCTGCCGATCGACCCGTCCTACCTGTCCTGGCAGGTCAAGCAGTCCCTCGGCCAGCCGTTCCGGTTCGTCGAGCTCGCCAACGACATCAACGACCACATGCCCGACTACGTCGTGCACCGGGTCAGCGCCTCGCTCAACGAGCAGCGCAAGCCGATCAACGGCTCCCGGATCCTGCTGCTCGGGATGGCCTACAAGAAGAACACCGGCGACGCCCGCGAGTCGCCCGGCCCCCGGGTCGCCGGCCTGCTGGCCGGGATGGGCGGCGACGTCCGGGTCAGCGACCCGCACGTCGACAGCGCTCCCCCGGCCGGCACCAGCCAGGTCGAGCTCACCGCCGACGAGGTCCGGGGGGCCGACCTGGTGGTGGTGCTCACCGACCACGACGGCTTCGACTTCGACCTGGTCGCCGAGCACGCCACGCACGTGCTCGACTGCCGGCGGGTGCCCCAGCTGGGCTCCGCCGAGCTGCTCTGATGACGACGCCTCGGGAGGAACCGATGCAGCCCCGCAGAAGCCCCGAGCAAGCAAGGGGCCGCGGACGTCCGCGTGGTCGTGGCCGCGTGGTGATGCTCGTCGACAACAAGGTCGAGGGCGACTCCCGGGTGCAGAAGCAGGCCCGCTCCGCCGCGGAGCGCGGCTGGGACGTCGTACTGCTCGGGAAGTCGCCGGACAACAAGGAGCACCGCTGGCGGCTCGGGGACGCCCGGGTCCGGCTGGTCCCGGTGCCGATGCCGCTGGCGCGGCGGCGCTACGAGTTCCGCCGGGCGCCGCTGCGGTCGCCGCTGGCCTACCCGCCCGGCCGGCTGGCGACGTACGCCAAGCAGAAGGCGCGGGCCCGGCGGGCGGAGGCGCGGGCGATGCGCGGCGCGCTCGAGCAGAAGATCGCCGACGGGGAGCGCTCGGCGCTGACCGCGCTGCCCGGGCGGGCCTGGGTGCTCGCGAACCGCGCCTACGCGAAGGCGTACGCCGACCTGGTCGACCTGCGCGTGCAGCGCACCGAGGCGCTCAAGGAAGCGCCGCCGGACGATGGACGCCCCGCTGGACCGGTTCACCACGTCGTTCTGGGAGAAGGCGCTGGGCCGCCGGGCCTGGCGCAAGCTGGACCCGAGCCTGTGGGACTGGGAGCTGGCGCTCGGGCCGGTGATCGACTCGCTCGCGCCGGACCTGATCCACGCGAACGACTTCCGGATGCTCGGCGTCGGGGCCCGCGCCAAGCTCCGCGCCCGCGCCGAGGGTCGCGCGGTCAAGCTGGTGTGGGACTCCCACGACTACCTGCCCGGGATCAACCCGTGGAACAGCCACCCGCGCTGGCACAAGGCGATGGTCGCCCACGAGAGGGAGTACGCCCGCTACGCCGACGCGGTGACCACGGTCTCGGAGACGATGGTCGAGCTGCTCACCGAGGGCCACGGGCTGACCACCACCCCGGTGATCGTGCGGAACGCGCCGACGGTGGGCCTGGACGGGCCGGACGACGGCGAGCCCGGGGTCCGCGAGCTGTGCGGGCTGGCCGAGGACGTCCCGCTGCTGCTGTACGTCGGCACGATGACCCCGGCGCGCGGCGTCGACACCATGGTGCAGGCGCTGCCCCGGCTGGAGGGCGTGCACGTCGGGTTCGTGGCCCGCCCCTCGGCCAACCTGGACCGGATCCTCGGGGTCGCCGAGGAGCTCGGGGTCCGCGACCGGGTGCACCACCTGCCCTACGTGCCGGTGGACCGGATCTGCGGCTACATCGCCTCGGCGACGATCGGGGTGTGGCCGGGGGTGCACCTGCCCAACCACGAGGTGGACCTGCCGACGAAGTTCTACGAGTACGCCCAGGCCCGGCTGCCGATGGTGTCAGCGACCTGAAGACCACCGCGGAGACCACCCGCCGGCTCGGCGTCGGCGAGGTGTTCGTCGCCGAGGACGTCGACGACTACGTCCGCGCGGTCCGGGCGGTGCTCGGCGACCCGGCCCGCTACGAGAAGGCGTACGTCGACGCGCAGCCGGTGCTGGCCGACTGGATGTGGGACAAGCAGGCCGACGTGCTCGACTCGGTCTACGCGAGCCTGCTGCCCTGACCCGGTTCCCACCGGCGCACGTGCGGGCGGCGCGGTGCAGGTGCAGGTGCGGGCCTGGCCTGCCCGGCGCGGGGCCACAACTGCGCACCTGCGCACCTCGGCCCCGGATCCATCCGGACACGGGGCCACACTGCGCACCTGCGCACCTCTGGCCCCCGAGCCGCCCCTGGCACGACGAGGCCCCGGCACCGTGGGGTGCCGGGGCCTCGAGCGCGGAGCGCTAACCGGTGATCAGCTGGCGTCCTGGATGAACTGGTCGTCCTGGCTGACGACGACCGGCTCGTCGAACTGGTTGGCGTCGATCATCGCCTGCAGGTCGTAGCCCTTGTCGGTGGTGTAGTCACCGACGTGGTCCGAGCTGTTGTTGGCGAAGGAGTTGTCCTTCACCGTCGAGCCGGCGGCGGCCAGCCCCACGCCCTCGTCGTTGTTCAGGAACTTGTTGTTCGTGATCGTCGACGCGGCGTCGTTGGCGCTGCCCGCGGTGTTGTTGTCGAACTCGTTGGAGTCGATGGTGAAGTCCGCGGACGGGTTCGCGTAGACACCCTGGCGCAGGTTGGCGAACGTGTTGCCGCTGATGTTCGCGGTCTCGTCGCCGCCACCGGTCTCGTTGATCACGCCGGCAGCGGTGCCGTTGTTGGCGCCCTCGACGTCGTTGGCGGTGATGGCCGCGTTCGTCACCCCGTTGAGGTAGATCCCGGCCACCTGGCCACCGACGTTGCTGGGGGTGATCTTCAGGTTCGAGATCGTGTCCCCGTCGGTGCCCTGCACGATGACGGCGCCGCCCACCGAGGAGCCGTCCTCACCCTTGATGGTGAGGCCGTCCGTGGTGACGGTGAACGTGCCGTTGTCCGGCCCGAAGACCGAGATCGAGTCGCCCTTCGACGCGGCGTCGACCGCGCTCTGCACGTCGCCGTACATCTCGCCGGTGGTGAGGTTCTGCGCGCCGGAGCCGATGACGGCCTTCTCCATGGCGTACTCGACCGGCTTCTCGACGGCGGACTCGCCACCGAAGATGGTGCCGTCGGTGAGCGTCTTCGACTCGTCGCCGAGGAAGGTCTGCACGCCGTCGCCGGGCGCGTTGTTGGACTTCGTGATCAGCAGCGGGCGCTGCTGCTTGCCGGTGAGCGGTGCGCCGCCGAGCGCGTCCGCACCGTCGCCCTGCGTGTAGCCGGAGGCCACGTTCACCGCGGTGGCGCTGAACTTGTAGTTGTCCACCTCGTACTTGGCGAGCAGCGCGGAGGTCTCCGCGCGGTCGGACCCGGCGAAGCGGTGCTCCACGGTGATTCCGGCCTTGTCGAGCTCGTCGATGACGGGCTTGCCGACGGCGTCCTCGCCACCGAGCACGAGGACCTTGCTGATGCCGGCCTTCTTGAGCTCGTTGACGACGTTGTCGGGGGCGTCGTCGGGACGGGTGATCGCCAGCGGCATCTTCTCGGCGTAGGCGAGCGGGCCGCCGCCGAGGGCGTCGGCGAAGCCGGTGCCGGTGGCCAGCAGCGCGGTGTGCCCAGCGGCCTCGTCACCGCTGTCGATCACGGCGGCCGCGGTGGCGTACCGGTCGTCACCGGCGATGCGGCTCACGTTGTAGGTGCCCTGCAGCGACTGCTCCTGCGCGGCGCTCACGACCGCGGTGCCGCCGACGATGATCACGTTGTTCGCGCCGGTGGCCTTGATCGCGGCCTTGGTCTCCTCCGGCGTCTGGTCCTTGTGGGTGAGCAGGACCGGCGCGCTCTTCAGACCCGCGAGGTAGTTCGCGGTCAGCGCGTCGGGGTAGCGACCGTGCTCGCCGCTGACCAGGATCACGGTGTCAGCGCTGCCGAACTCGCCGGCGGTCTTCGCCGAGGTCTCGTAGCGGTTCTGCCCGCTGATGCGGCTCAGGTCGAACTTCGCCTGGGCGCTGGCCGTGCTTGCGCCTGCGACGGAGCCGCCGAGCACGAGCGACGTGGCCAGGGTGGCCAGCCCGACGCGACGAAGATGGGTTGATGGCATGCGCAAGATGCTCTCCTCCTGGGATTGACTGCATTGCCTCGGAGGGGCTCGTGGCCCCGAGACGCGCTGCTCAGGTGCGAATCGTTCGCACGGCTGCGCTCACCCGTGACACTACCCAGTGGTTTGCCTGATATGTACCTGAGCAGGCTGGGCAGCGGGTGTTCTGCGCCACAGGCCCGGCGGTGCCGTCGGTCAGCGCGGCGGGGTCGCCCGCAGCAGGTCGCTCGAAGTCGCGGCTGACCACCGTCCAGTCCCAGCGGTCGAGGACGTACGCCGACGCCTCCGCGGCTGCCTCGCGCCAGGTCTCCTCGCTGCCGTCAACGCCAGGACCCGCTCGGCGGCCTGCTCGGGGGTGGCCGCGACCCAGTCCTCGGGGAACAGGTCGCGCGGCCGCGCCGGGGAAGAACGGCCAGTCCCGCACCACCGGCACCGCGCCGCTGGCCACGCCCTCGACGAGCCCCATGTGGAAGCTCTCCCGCACCGAGGAGCTGACCACCACGCCGACGTCCTGCAGGGCCGCGGGTACGTCGTCGGTGTGGCTGAGCACCTGCACGGCGCCGGACGGCTCCAGCTCGTCCAGGTCACGGCGCAGCGCCTCGGCGTAGGCCTGTGCCGCGGGGGTGGGGTCCTGGAGCTTGCCGCGGATCAGCCGGAGCCGGTAGCGCTCGTCGTGCCGGCGCAGGTGCCGCAGCACCTCGATCGCCCAGCGGGGGTCCTTGACCATCTTCGAGGCGCCGACGACCCCGAGCGTGAACCGGGCGTCGTCGTTCTTCGGCCGGCACGAACCGGCGCAGGTCCATCGCGTTCGCGATGACGTGCAGCCGGGGAGCGCCCGGCTCCCGCAGTCCCGGGACCGCGGCGACGGCGAGGTCGCGGAGGTGGTCGCTGACGAACACCATGTCGTCGACCCGGCCGAAGTCCATCAGGTGCGGCCACGGCGTGAACGCCTCGTAGCTGTGCATCCGCACCACGATCCGGGTGTCCCCGGGGTCGACCTGGGTGAGCAGCGCCGCCAGCGCGGTGCACCACTCCACGAACACCACGTCGGCCCAGTCCAGGTGCTCCCGGAACGCGGCCTCGGCGACCTTCGGCAGCCCGGGCTTGCCGGCGATCGTCTGCAGCACGATCTTCTCCGGGTGCTTGGCGAACCGGTCCAGCTCGTGCACCTCGGCGAAGTCCACGAACCGGGTCTCGAAGTCCGGCGTGCGCGTCGAAGTGCTCGCGGATCTCGCCGAGGAAGTCCGCGTTGATCCGCGTCGCGATCAAGCAGCCGGGTCGGCCGGGTCCCGGCCGAGGCGGCCTCGCCGGGCGGGGCGGCCCGGACCGCGCGTCCGCGTGCCGCGCGGACCGCCTGGGCGACGTGCTGTCCCGCAGCGGGTCCGTGAACCCGGCCGGGTCCTCGGCCAGCGGGGAGGTCAGGTTGTCGAAGTGCAGCACCCGGTGCGTGGCGAGCGCAGCGCCTTGGTGAAGGACTCGGCCGCGGCTCGGTGCTCGTTGCGCGCGAGGTGCTGGTCGGCGACCGCCAGCTCGGCGGCGTACGCCTC
>CAVSLP010000001.1:0-780992 GCA_963728775.1 uncultured Actinomycetota bacterium | reverse complement strand
CGGTGCAACCGGGGCGAACTTGCACCGGGAAATCCGTCGTGCGTTCGATCCTGCCGGCTTGCTGAATCCGGGCAAGGTCCTCTCCTGACGCCCTTTGCTTAGCCGATGAGCTCGTCGAAAGCGTATGGGTCGGTGGGGGCGCCCCAGAACTCGACGACCTTCCCGTCTCGCAGGCGGAAGATCTGCGCGCCGTAGCTGGTCAGGGCCCGGTCGCCATGGTTGGCGGTGGAAACCACTAGTGCGACGCCTCGTTCCTCGTCGGCAAAGACCGCCTGAAGGTCCATCTGGAAGGTTCCCTGCAGCACCTCGGCGAGCTTGCCGAAATGCGCGTAGACGGCGTCTCGCCCGCGGTGGTCGCCGGCAAGCTGATTGTGCCCGGGCTCGTGCCAGAGCAGATCCTCGGCGAACAGGTCATTGAGAGTTTCGAAGTCGCCGTTGGCGAAGGCGGCGTATCCGTCTTTGATGCGAGCGACATTGGGATGATCAGCCATGTCATGTCCTGTCCTTTGGGATGGTTGGTGGGGACACCTACGGGTAACGTGAGCTCTCGGGTACGGCGAGCAGCAGATCGATGTATTCGACGGGGACCGGGCCCGTGCCGGGTGGAAGGCTCGGGGCGACGTGAGCGTCGTACCAGGCCTGGTGATCGTCGCGTGACTCCCACACCTCGATGACGCGGTACCCGCTGCTCGCGGCGCCGCTGAGGTGGCTCACGAACCCAGGAGCCTTCGCGAGCGCGTCAACCACGCCGGCGGACTGCATCCCCTCTATGAAGCTGGCGTCGGCGCCATCGGCTTCGGCGGTCATGATCACTGCCATCTCTTGTTGCTCCTTTTCGACGGGGCTGAATGGCGTCAGGGCACCTGTAGGACTGTGTCTTTGAAGGGCGAAGCAAGGAGCTGCAGCCCAGGTTCCAACGCCTCGATGGTTGCGGGGTCGCGCATCACGGCCTGGCGTGCCTCGACCGATTCCCAGTCGGCGATCTCGACCAGCATGTCGGGGTCGTCGGGCACCTCGTACAGCGTGCCGCCGAGCGCGCCTCTCGCTTGCAGGGTGGGCCCGACTTCCGTGATCAGCTTGTCGAACAGCCGCTTGAGCTCGTCGCGTTGTCCTGGCTTGGCTTTCATCTCGACGATGATCTTGACTGTCATCGGTCTCTTCCTTGTCGTCGGAGTGTTCTCTGTTCAGTGGCGCGTGACCTGGACGTGTCAGCTTGTCCAGAACGCTGCCTCGGCCCTGGGGTCGACGGCCAGGTGCCAGTGCTCCGTCGCCCTTCCGTTGCGGAGGTGGTAGACGTCGGCGTACTGGCTGTGCAGGGTGCGGCCGTTGCGCGTGGCCGCGGTCTCGTGGAGGACGACGGCGTGGTCGTTACCGGCGAGCACGTCGTGGAGGGGAAGCATCTGCATCTCCTCGACCTCCCGGCCGACCTTGGCGAGAAGTGCGAGCACCTGGTCTGGTCCGTGGTAGTCGCCCTCCATGCCTGGCGTGGACTCGTGCCAGACGATCTCGTCGTCGAGTAGTGCCGCGAGGACGGACACGTCTCCCTTCCCGAAGGCTTCATAGGCTGATCGGACGATCGCGGCATTGGGGTGTTCAGTCATGCGCTCCTCCAGAGGATGCGGTGCGTCGGTGTGGTGTGCGTCGGGGCGGTCCAAATGGCACGCGCGTTCTCCTGACCGGGGTCAGATTCTGTTGGTGTCGAAGTCGAGCACCAGCTCGGGCGGTGCGAATTCCTTCTCCAAGGCGATCCCATGGACCTGACGGAGATGGTCGCGGAGCCAGCGATCGAACGCCGCCGGTGAGCTCCCAAGGATCCTGAACGCGGTGCCGAGGTCGTCGGCCTCCAGGTAGACCACGGCCAGATCCCCACCTGGTGCGGCCTGCAGCCAGACCGCTTCCCGGATGATCCCGGCCCGGCGCCGGAAGTCTTGGTGGCCCTCCTTGTGTGCACCGGACTGACAGGAGGCGAGGGCGCTCCGGCTTGCTTCGCTCTGGCCGGGCAGCAGGGGAGTGGCGTAAGCGAGTGACTGCATGTGATCGATCGTGCTGCCGGGTGGTGGCAGAGACATCACTCGATCGAGTGAGGCACTGGCTGTGCCGCAGGGCCGACGGGCAGGGCTCCGAGCTGCTGCATGAGCGACAGCATGTCGGCGACGCCCCAGTGCTCGCAGACGAGGCCGGCATCGTTGAACCTCATGATGTCGATGAGCGGCACGGTCACCTCCGAGCCGCTCGCCGGCACCCCCATGAACGCGCCCTGCTGCGTGCCCGTGACCGTCACCCGCGCCACGGCTCGGTCCCCGCTTGCGATCAAGTCCTCGACTGTCATGCGCCAGTCGGGGAACGCGGACACCAGAATTCGGAAGAACTCCAGTGTCCCCTCCTTCGTCGCGGCAAAGCCCGGCCCTTCCTGATGCTCGATGAAGTCGTCGGCTACCAGGTCGCCGAAGCCGGCGATGTTGCCGGCGTTGATCCGCTCATAGGTCTCTCGCATCGTCGCAGCGTTGTCCACGGTCGCCCTCCCTTTCAGCCCGGTGGCGGCATGCGCCGCTACCCGAGATCGAATCTGCTGGCCGGGCAGGGGTCGAGACATCACTTGATCGAGTGATGGACCACGGCGGCGAGTGCGACACGGTTCGGAACGTCGAGCTTGGCGAACACGTGCCGCAGGTGGGTGTTCACGGTGTGCGGCGACATGTACAGCCGCCTGGCGACGGCTCCGTTGGTGAGTCCCTCGGCCACCAGCAGCGACACTTTCCGCTCGGTCGCGGTGAGGCTCTCCCAGCCTTCCGTCGGGCGGTGTCTGGCCCCGCGTGAGCCGGGACGGACGCCGAGGGATCGCAGCCGCGCTCGGACCCGGCCTGCCCACGCGTCGGCCCCCGCTCGCTCGTAGCGTTCCAGCGCCTCGGCCAGAAGCGCCGTTGCCTCGTCCCGTCGCCCGCCCCGGGCCAACAAGCTCGCCGCGTCCTCGCACGCGCCGGTGTGCTCGATGAGGAGTGGCGTGCGGCGGGCGAGCGCGACCGCTTCGATCATCGGGTCGATCGCGCCGTCGACCAATCCCTGGCAGCGCAGCGCCAGGCTGCGCACCGTCGGGACGTCTGGTGCCAGCGCCACTGCTGCCGCGACGGCGCTGGCCACTTCGGCAGCGACCTCGCGGTGACCGAGCGCCATGGCCAGGCGGACCAGACCGGGGGCGAGGCAGCGGTAGTAGAAGCGGCACTCCCGGGCGGCGTCGAAGCGCCAGCACCGCAGCAGCACGTCGTAGGCGCCCAGAGGGTCGCCTTGGGCCACTTTCAGCCCCGCAACCGCGAAGGCCAGGATCCCCGCATTGTAGCTCAGTGGGCCGCCCTCCAACGACGCGGCGATCCCCGCGGTCAGCTCGCTTGCCGCGGGGTAGTCTCCCGTGGCCGTCGCGATGATTGCCCGGTAGGCGAGGGACTGCGACACCAGAAGCTGGTTGTCCTTCTCCTGTGCGGCCTGGCCGCCAGCAACCAGACCGGGAACCGCGTCCTGCCACTCCCCAAGGACGAAGGACACCTCGGCGTCAGCCATCAGCGTGTCGGACAGCCACCACCCGGCGCCGAACTCGCCCTTGAGGGCCTGCCGGTACGCGACCCGCGCCTCGTTGATGAGATCGCAGTCGAACAACGCCAGGCCGAGGAAGAACTTCGGCTGCAGCGGCAACGCTCTCGTGTCGTGCCAGCCCTCCGCCAGGGCCGCCGCCCGTCGGGCGTGGGTGAGCGCCTCGCCGTAGCGGCCTTGCCGCCCCACGGCCACCAACAACGCCGTCAAGGCCCAGACCGTCATCGCGGCATCGCCGGCCCGCTCGGAGATGATGAGCGCCCGGCCCGCGGCCGACTCACCCGCTCGGGGGTCCCCGATGTACGTCAGCGCCCAGCTCTGCTGCGCCAGCATCGGCACCTGGTCGGAGGGTCGAAGCCGCGAGGGTCCCGCGAGGCCGGCCTGCGCCACGGCGATGAGCTCGGCGGCACGGTTCTGCAGAGCCAGCGCGCCGAGCAACGCAAGGCGCAACGGGGTCTCCACCTCGGCGCTGTGCTGCCGCGTGAGCACCGCTTCCGCACGCGCCGAGGCCTCTGCCACCCTTCCGGCGCGCAGCAGCGCCTGGACCACCTCCGACGACAGGGGATCCGCATCGCGATGACCGCCTGGCAGCAGCGCCTCGGCGCGGCGGAGCAGCTCCACGGCGACCAAGGGCGCCTTTGCCGAGGCCTCACGGGCGGCTTCCCGGAGCCAGGCGACCGCCTCCTCATCACCCCGCTCCGTGCCGAGCATCAGATGATCGGCCACATCGAGTCGCTCCGCGCCCGCGGCCCTCAACGCGACCGCGGCCTCACGGTGCAGCAGCCGGCGGGCCGATGGCGGGATGTGCTGATAAATCGCGTCATGCACCAGCTGGTGACGGAACACGACCTGCCCGTCGGCCTCGTCGAGAAGCTGAGCGTCGAACGCATGGCCGAGCTGCCCGACCACGTCTGCCGGCGCCCGACGCGCGACGGCCGCGACATCGCGAAGCGACACGGCATCGCCTAGCACCGCCGTGATCTGCAGCAGCTCGAGCGTCGCCGTCGGCAGCTCTCGTAGGCGGCGAACCACCAGGTCCCTCAGCGACGCGGGCAGCTCCGAAGTCGTCAGCTCGACGTTGCCCCCGGCGCGGCTCAGCAACCCTTGATCGCCCAACGAGCGCAACATGGCCACGGCCCACAGCGGGTTCCCGCCGGCCTTGGCCAGCATGGCAGTCAAGGCAGGACCAGGAGATGCCCCGAGCACATGCCCGGCCAGCATGGCCACGTCGTCGGCGGTCAGGGGCCGAAGCTCGACAGTACGGGCGCCGGCGACCGCCAGGTCATCAAGCAGACGGGCCAGGGCAGGTGACATCGGCGACGGCCGCGCCGTGAGCACGACCAACAGCGCCGCAAACGGCAGCTGGCGTGCCACCGACAAGATCGTCAACAGGCTCGCGCTGTCCGCCCAGTGCACGTCTTCGAGCACCAGCAACACCGGTCGCTCGGTGGACGACGTCTCCACCAGGTCCACGATCTCCTCCACGACCCGGTACTGAATGTCGTCGGCCGAGGCCGATGATCCATCGCTCTCGCCGCCCAAGAGCACTCCGATCGCAGCCCTGCGCGGGTCCCGTGCCCGCCGGCTCAGCCCCAGTGCCGACGCGACCACACCGAACGGACGGGTGCGCTCAAAGGGATGAGCCTGACCGTAGAAGACAGCCGCGTCACGAGAACGCGCATCATCGACAATGCTCTGCACCAAGCGGGTCTTCCCGATGCCGGCTTCCCCCTGGACCACCATTACCGAGGCCCGGCCCGCGTTGAGCCGGTGGACCGCAGCTACAGCGAGGGCCAGCTCGGCCTCTCGACCCACGAGCCGCTCTGCCGAAGACACGCTCAAAGCCTCCCCCCGGCCAACGCCAGCGTCCAGCCGATGGCGGTCCAAAGCGCACGATGAGCGGGGAGGCCTAGACACTGGCGACTCGAGATGGCCCACACCTTGCATCCCGGCGACCCGCCGTACCGGGTTTGTCACGACATGGCAGCGGGTGGGTGCTCTTGGCGAAGCGTGGCCTGGACGTGATGCCGTCAGCCATCGAACCCGTGAACAGTGAAGGGGCCAACGGGGGGCAAGGAAGGTGGTCAGCCCACCTCGGCTCGGGGCGGGTTCGGACCTCGGCTGTCGCAGCCGAGGCCGATGGCGATGGTCTCGCCGAACGACGTACGGCTTGGCGAGGACGTCCGGGCGGGTCGGTCGCTGCGGGCCAGGCGCCGGTCGGCCCGCGCCTGGGAGATGCGGTGCCACAGGGCGGGGACGATGTCGAACATGGTGCTCAGATCCTTCGTTTACACAGGTCGGTGTACCTCTGGTGTCGAGGGTATACCGGTCGGTGTACCGTTGCCACGTGGCTGGGCAGGGAATCGACAACAAGACGGGTGGCCTTGGTCACGATGGCGTTCGGGCTCGCATCCTTCGCGCCGCGGCCACGTGCTTCTACCGGGACGGCATCTGGGCCACCGGTGTAGACGGGCTGGCCGCCGAGGCCGGTGTCTCCAAGCGCACCCTCTACAACCACTTCGGGAACAAGGACAGCGTGATCGCCGCTTACCTGCGCCAGCGCGAGGAGCGCTGGCAGGCCAAGCTCGAGGGGCTCTGGCAAGAGGTGGGAGAGGACTCTACTGAGCGGGTGGTTGCCTATGTGCGGGCGTACGCCCGCCCGGTGCAGCCGGAGGTGTTCCGGGGTAGCGCCTTCATCAACGCCGCCGCAGAGCTCGCCGACGATGAGAGCGAGGCGCTCGCAGTCATCCAGCACTCCCTGGACCGGCTCGAGGCGGGAATCCGCGGCATCCTGGAGGGCGCCGGGTATCGGGACGCCGCCGCGCTGGCGAAGCGGGTGCTGTACCTGCTCGAGGGAGCGGTCGCCGTGGGTGGTGCGCGCCGGGACCCTGCCTCGCTGGCCGACGCCGAGAGGACGATCCGCGACCTGCTGGAGTGGTACCGCCGGTGAGCCGTCCGGCCCACAACGGCTCGGCCTGCGGATAAGACCAGTCCGTCGCCCGCCCTTGAACCGGTCGCAGCCCGTGCCTCGGCGACGGGCCTCAGCGACGGGCCACCGAGGCGACGGCCTTGTGCGTCAACCCGCGGGCGATGAGCTTGAGCAGATCAATCTTGCGGGGCTCGTTGTAGATGATGAAGTCGTCGAACCGATGGGCTCCTGGCTTGTCCGCGACGGACGCGGCCGCGTCACGGACTGCTCGTAGCTGATCCGTTGTCATCTCGAGAGCGCGCTCATCGGGCTGGAAGGTAGCGCCGATGGGGTAGACGCGGCCGGGTCGACTCGTCATCTCCACGTGGCAGCCGAGCACGTGGGTCACGGGTCGCGATGCAGCGAAGGCGACGAGGCGATCCAGGGTCGCGAGGTAGGCCGCGGCGTCGAAGACGAAGAGCCGGCCGGGCAGGACGGTGTCGCCGCTGAACAGGATCCCGGTCCAGGGGTCGTAGATGGTGATCGCGGCGTCGTGGTGGCCGGGGGAGCCCAGGATCTCCAGTACTCGACCGCCCAGGTCGAACGTGACGGTCTGCGCGGGCCAGGCGTCGCCGAATCCGAAGAAGGACCGCACGGAGTCGACCTCCCGAGGCACCACCGTGGACGCCGCGCGATCGGTGAACTGCGCGTCCGCGGCCACATGGTCGTGGTGGCCGTGGGTGTGGGCGACCACCAGCTCGTACCCCGCCCGCGGGTGCTTGTCGAGCCATGCGGTGACGAGGCCGTCGACCGTCGAGCGCAGCGGGAACTGTCGGGCATCGGTCGTGGCGCCGGTGTCGAGCAGCAGCGCGCGGTCGTTGCCGAACAGGAGGTAGAGGAACGGTGCCTCGTAGTTCACTGACTTGCTCTGGCGAAGGATGACTGTGTGCTCGTCATAGCGGTGGACCTGGATCCCGGGATCACCGGCGTGCCGCTTCGAGCGTGTGCCGTGGTTCCACCTCACGTCCAGGGAACCGGTCGTGGGGGCTCCGCTCACGAAGTCGATCTGGCCGTCAGTCTTCGTTGTCATTGTCGATGTCTCCCGGTTCGCAGTGGGTCAGTGGTGTCGCTGCCATGAAGTAGCGGACGTGGCGTTGATCTGCCTGCGTCTCAGGGCCGGCTGCACTTGTTCTCTGGACGTAGGGCTCGAGGAGGGCTTTCCACTGCTCCTTGATCTCGGCGGCCTCGTCGGCGGACAGGACCACTACCGCGGTCACGAGGCCTGCCTTCTGCCGCCACGCGGCGCTCTCGTCGTCGCTCCGACCCGCAAAGTCGAGAATCGCCTGCGCCTCCCGCTCGACGACGAGGCGTTGGAGCTCGCGTTGCACCACCGCATCGCTTCCCGCGGTGATCCGCAGCGTCGGCCGCGTGTCGGGCACACGCCACTGCCGCTCGCGCCTGTCGCGTCCCGGACCGGCGTCCTCCACGAACCCGTACTTGGCGAGCTGGCGGAGGTGAAAGGAGGCGTTTGCCTGGGGGACCCCGAGGGCGCGTCCGCAGTGGGCGGCCGTCGCGGGACCCGCCGTGACCAGCAGCTCCAGCAGGTCGAGACGGAGCGGATGCGCCAGGGCCCTGATTGCCTGTGGGTCGCTGATCTGCACAATGCCAAACACTACTTTGGCATTGTGCGAGATGTCAAGCACTTCTTTGGTTGTCTGGGTCGCGGCACAACTCGAGTGGTGCACGGAGATCGCGGTACTGTCTGCTCGCGCGCCCGACGCTCGTCAAGGCGCCGAGCTCGTCTGATCTTTACTGATTCCAGAGAATGGTCGATACTCCGAAGTGTGCCCCCCACGGTCGACTTCGAGCGCATGTTGCGTGAAGCGGCTCTGCGGGTGACCCGCCCCCGTGTCGCGGTGCTGTCCGCGGTGCACGATCATCCGCATGCCGACACGGACTCGATCATCCGTGTCGCGCGGGAGAACCTCGGTGAGGTGTCCCATCAGGCCGTGTACGACGTGCTCCGGGCGTTGACCGCTGCCGGTCTGCTCCGGCGCATCCAGCCGTCGGGCTCGGTGGCGCGCTACGAGTCTCGAGTGGGGGACAACCACCACCACGTCGTGTGCCGCTCCTGCGGCGCGATCGCCGACGTGGACTGCGCAGTCGGCGCGGCACCGTGCCTGGGCGCGTCCGACGACCACGGCTTCGCGATCGACGAGGCCGAGGTGACCTACTGGGCTCGATGTCCCGAGTGCGTCGCGAGCACTGGTGCCGCGACGGGCTCGACGCAGACACTCGGCGCTCGAGATCAGCAGGGCGTCATCACGGCCGTGGAGGCCCAGCCACCGCGGCCAAGAAGGACCAGCCATCACAAGCGAACAGCGGAACAGGAGAGTTACTGACGTGTCTGAGCGCGGCAGCGAAAGTGAGAACCCGGTAATCCCCCCGCCGATCCCCGAGACGAGTCGGCCCCGGACCAACAAGGACTGGTGGCCCAACCAGCTCAACCTGCAGGTTCTCCATCAGCACTCGTCCCGGGCCACCCCGATGGGTGAGGGCTTCCGGTACGCAGAGGAGTTCAAGGCCCTCGACGTCGACGCGCTGAAGCGGGACATCTTCGAGGTGATGACCACGTCGCAGGACTGGTGGCCCGCCGACTACGGCCACTACGGGCCGCTGTTCATCCGGATGAGCTGGCACGCCGCCGGGACGTACCGGATCGAGGACGGTCGCGGCGGTGGTGGCGAAGGCGCTCAGCGCTTCGCTCCTCTCAACAGCTGGCCCGACAACGCGAACCTTGACAAGGCCCGCCGGTTGCTCTGGCCGGTCAAGCAGAAGTACGGCCGGAAGATCTCCTGGGCCGACCTGATCATCTTCGCCGGCGACTGTGCGCTGGAGTCGATGGGCTTCAAGACCTTTGGCTTCGGCTTCGGGCGCGAGGACATCTGGGAGCCCGAGGAGATCTTCTGGGGGCCCGAGGACACCTGGCTCGGAGACGAGCGCTACAGCGGCGACCGCGAGCTCGCCGGTCCGCTCGGCGCCGTGCAGATGGGCCTGATCTACGTGAACCCGGAGGGTCCCAACGGCAACCCGGACCCGCTCGCTGCCGCCCGCGACATCCGGGAGACCTTCCGACGGATGGCGATGAACGACGAGGAGACCGTCGCGCTGATCGCCGGTGGGCACACGTTCGGCAAGACCCACGGTGCGGGCGACCCCAGCCTGGTCGGCCCCGAGCCCGAGGGCTGCCCCGTTGACCTCCAGGGCCTGGGCTGGAAGAGCACCTATGGCAGCGGCAAGGGCAGGGACGCGATCACCAGTGGGCTCGAGGGCGCCTGGACGCCCACCCCGATCAGCTGGGACAACAGCTTCTTCGAGACGTTGTTCGGCTACGAGTGGGAGCTGACCGAGAGCCCCGCCGGCGCGAAGCAGTGGAAGCCCAAGGACGGCGCCGGTGCGGACGCCGTACCCGACGCCGAGGACCCCTCGGCCAGGCACGCGCCCATGATGTTGACCACGGACCTGGCGTTGCGCTTCGACCCGGTCTACGAGCCGATCTCCCGGCGTTTCCTGGAGAACCCGGACCAGCTCGCGGACGCGTTCGCGAAGGCCTGGTACAAGCTGCTGCACCGCGACATGGGGCCCGTCTCGCGCTACCTCGGCCCCTGGGTTCCGGAAGCACAGCCGTGGCAGGACCCCGTACCGGCCGTGGACCACGAGCTGATCGGCGAGGAGGACATCGCTGCTCTCAAGGAGAAGCTCCTCGGATCCGGACTGTCCATCTCCCAGCTGGTCACCACTGCGTGGGCGTCGGCGGCGAGCTTCCGCGGCACCGACATGCGTGGCGGGGCCAACGGGGCGCGGATCCGCCTCGAGCCGCAGCGGGGCTGGGAGGTCAACGACCCGGCCGGGCTGAGCCAGGTGCTGCCGACCCTCGAGCAGGTCCAGCGGGACTTCAACGGCTCCCAGACCGGCGGGAAGAAGGTCTCGCTCGCCGACCTGATCGTCCTCGGCGGGTGCGCCGCCGTGGAGCGGGCGGCGAAGAGCGCCGGGTACGACGTCACGGTGCCGTTCGCGCCGGGACGCACCGATGCCTCGCAGGAGCAGACCGACGTGGAGTCGTTCGCGGTTCTCGAACCGACCGCCGACGGGTTCCGCAACTACCTGCGGGCCGGGGAGAAGCTGCCGGCGGAGGTCCGGTTGGTGGACCGGGCCAACCTGCTGACGCTGACCGCCCCGGAGATGACGGTCCTGGTCGGCGGCCTGCGGGCGCTGGCCGCCAACGCCGGGCAGTCCCGACACGGCATCTTCACCGACCGCCCCGAGACGTTGACCAACGACTTCTTCGTGAACCTGCTCGACGAGCGCACCGAGTGGAAGACCTCCACCTCCGCCGAGAACGTGTACGAGGGCAGGGATCGCGGCACCGGTGAGGTCAAGTGGACCGCCACCGCCGTCGACCTCGTCTTCGGTTCCAACTCGCAGCTCCGAGCGGTCGCCGAGGTCTACGCGGCCGACGACGCGAAGGAGCAGTTCGTCCGCGACTTCGTGCAGGCGTGGGACAAGGTGATGAACCTCGACCGGTTCGACCTGGCCTGACCGCGACGTCCGGGCCGGCCGCACGTCGGCCGGCCCGGACGTTCCCGGCTGCCCTTCGCACAGCCAGGGGCGCACAGCCAGGAGCAGGACGGCCGAAGCCGTGGTCCTCGGGCCTGCCTGCCCGCTGTGTCCCACGCGCTGGCCGAGAGTCACACGAAGTCCCGCCGCTGGAGCGCGCGGAAGGACCACCAGCCCGGCAGGACCGGCAGCCAGTAGGTGGCCAGCCGGTAGGTGAGGACCGCGGACACCGCCGCCCCCGAGGCGATGCCGATGCCGGTCAGGCCCGCCACGAGCGCGGCCTCGATGGCGCCCAGCCCGCCCGGAGTCGGCGAGGCCGCGGCGATGATGGACGCCCCCAGGTAGACCGCGCCCACCTCGGCGATGCTCGCTCCCGCCCCGAACGCCTCCAGGGACGCAGCCAGGCCGCCGATGTACGCCAGGGTCACCATGGTGGAGCCGCCGAACAGCAGGGCCAGCTTCGACGGGCTCCGTGCGACCCGCCCCAGGTTGGTGAGTGAGGACCGCAGCCCCGGCAACAGCTTCCTGGCGGCGAAGCGGCGGCCCCGACGGGTCGCCATCACGATGCCGAGGAGGGCGGCCACGATGGCCAGGATCAGCAGCAGCTTGCTGCTCGACGGAAGCTTGAACGCCTGCGACAGACCCCGGCCCGCCCACACCAGGAAGGTCACCAGGAGCACGAGGTGGACCAGGGCCCCGGCGAGGGAGTTGACCCCGACCGCCGCGACCCCAGCCGACGTGTCCACGCCGGTCTTCTGCAGGTACCGGACGTTGAGTGCCATGCCGCCGATGTTGGAAGGCGAGACGCGGTTGACGAATGACGAGGCGCCCTGGGTGAGGAGCGTGGGCCAGAAGGGCAGCCGGGTGGACACGCTTCCGAGCAGCGAGGTCGCACCCGCCACGTAGGTGAGCACCGAGAAGGCGATCACCACGGGCAGCCAGATCCAGTGCGCCGACTGCAGGGCGCGCCAGCTGCTCCCCACCTGCGCCAGCTGGGGAAGCAGGAAGTAGAACGCGCCGGTTGCGGTGGCGATGGCGAGCAGGGTCCGGGGTCTCACCCGCTGCAGGCGGGCGAGCTCTTCCGGCGACCGGCCACCGGCGGCACCGGCCCGGGCGCGGGTGCGCGCCAGCAGGCCGTCTTGAGCCGAGACCGCGCGGCGGGTGGCGGCGGAGAGGGCCAGCGGCTGGAGCAGGGGCACGGACGGTGCAACGCCCCGCGCTCCGAGGACCTCCGCGGCGGCGGCCACGGCCCGGTCCTCGCCGGTCAAGGCGGCCAACGAAGCGAGCAGCTCCGCCACGTCCAGGTCCATCTGCCGCTCGGTGGCGTCGAGCTCGGCGAAGCTGAAGTCGACGATCCGGGGCCGGCCGGCGTTGTTGACCATCACGTTCGCGGCCCGCAGCGAGCGGTGGGCGATCCGCGCGCGGTGCAACTTGTCCACCTCGGTCCACAACTGCACGAGCAGGTCGTCGGTGATCTGGTCGGCGGGGAGCTGCTGCAGCGAGCAGCCGTCCAACCATTCCATGACCAGCAGGCCGGAGCCATCGCCGGCCCTGATCACCCGGTCGACGCTGGGCACGTGCACACCGGCCCGTTCCGCCATCACACCGGCCAGGGCCTGATGCTCGACCGCCTGGAAGAGAGAGGCGGCGGGACGGGTGTCACCGACATTTCGCAGCCGTGCGGTGCGGTACGCCCGGTAGAGCAGGTCGGCATCGCGCTGGTCGGAGCCCAGAGTCTTGATGAACAGCGGCCGTCCGTCCGATGCGACCGCGGTGAACGGTCTGGAGCCCTTCGCTTCGACCTCGGCCGGGCTGACCGAGACCACCGGCACACCCGCGCCGCGCAGGGACTCCGCGATCTCACCGGGCCCCATCCGACGGTCGGGTACCCCGAACGCCAGCAGGACCGCGGCTCCCACGGTCAGGCCGGTGACGATCGCCAGCACCAGCTCCATCGGCAGGACCGTGCCGGTGAGCACCCGCGCGGTCGATGCCACCAGCAGCGTCAGCCACGCCGCCCGACGCCAGGGTCGGCGCAGCCACGGCGAGGCGGTCGTGATCACGGCCACCGCACTCGCGATCAGCGGGGGGCCGGGGAACGCCGCGCTGGCCAGCCACGAGCCGCGCGCAAGGTGCGTCGTCAGCGCGTCCGGGTGCCCGCGGCCAACCAGCTGCAGGACAGCGACCGTCGCCGCGGCGGCCAGCCCGGCGGCGACCGCAAGCCCGAGGAAGAGGCGGAACCGACGGCGCCGGAGTGCGGCGGCGGCCACCAGCACCGCTGTTGCCACGCATGCCACCTGCACGATGCCGGTGAGGAGCCCGCGGGCGGACTCGGAACCCGGGCCGGGCACGAACGGCGCCGCCGGCCCGAGCAGCCACCGGGAGGCAACGAGAGAACAGGCCAGCAGCACGCCCCCCGCGATCAGCCGGATCACGTCGCCCGGGTGCCGGTAACGGGAGGACGGCAGCAGCCGGCGGGCAGGCGAAGGCACGGGTTGTGCGGTCACGGCCGGTTCCCCGGCAGCGTGGTGTTCGCGGCCCGTGGCTGCGACGGCGGGTCGCCCCACCGGCCCTCGAGGGCGCCGACCACGACCGATGCCAGCAGGGCGCACGACGTCCCCAGGAGCACCCCCGCGAGGGCGTCGGACAGCCAGTGCGCACCCAGGTAGGCGCGCGAGAGCGCCATCACGATCGAGAAGGCCACCGCGGCCGCCCCCCACCAGGCCCGGCGACGGCCCGGTGGAACCAGCGCGATCACCGCGGCAACGGTCGTGACCGAGGCAGCGACGGCGTGCCCGGAGGGAAACGACGCACCACTGGTGCTCACCAGCGACCCGGGGGGCCTGCCGCGGTCGTAGACACTCTTCAGGGTGCCGATGAGGATCTCGGACAGCACCACCGCCGCGACGAACGCAGCCAGGTGCCACCAGCTTCGGCGCAGCGCAAGGAACCCGGCGACGGCGATCCGCACCGGGAGCGTGACGTAGACGAAGCCGAGCAGGTTGAGGAACAGGGCGAACGCCGTCAGCGGACCTGACCGGGCGGAGGTCATCAGCCGCAGCCAGGAGTCGTCCAGGCGCTGGACGTGGGTCAACGTCCCGCGCCCGGCGACCGCCGCGAGCGCCAGCGCCGTGAGCACCAGCACGACGGCGGTGACCGCGAGGTCCCGCCCCGGGAAGGCGAGGAGGACGTGCTCCCGCCGTGGCGCGCGTGCCTGCCGTCTCATCCTGGACACGGCGCACCTCGCCCGCACAGCGCCAGGCCCTCGCTGCTCCCGACGTAGTCCACGAGCCTGGCCCGTGGCACGAATCCGACCGCGCCGTCGAGGGGGATGGCGAGGTTGGGGGACGCCCCGGACGCGAAGTCGAACCGGTACGTGGTGCAGCCGCCCGGGAACGTGTAGTAGCGCACGTTCGCGAACCGCGGGCGCAGGCTCAGCGGACGCTCGAAGCGTCGCGTTCCCGGCTCGTCGGAGGGGATCTGCCGGGCCCCGGACACGTCGCAGCTCGCCGTCAAGGTGATGGTCACGGCGTGCAAGCCGGCCTGGTCGGAGTCCAGCCAGAACCTCACGTGTCCGCTGGAGACGTCGGCGTTGTTGATCAGCCAACCCGAGGGGAGCGCGGCGACGCACGGCAGCTGCGCCGCCGAGGGGACCGCCTGGGCTGCCAGGATCGTCGAGTCGCCGGTGCCGCACGCGGGCGGAAGCACGCTGGGGTTCTGGAGCGGGTAGAACTGCTGGCTGCCGACCGCGACGGCCATCGCGGTGGCGCCCAGCATTGCGCAGGCCAGGCTCACCCGTCGGACGCTCCAGCGCTGCAGCACGATCGGCTTCCGTGGGGGTGCGAGGGCACGGAAGACGGCGAGCAGGTCGCGCGGGTCCTGCTTCATGAATGCGCGGAGCTGGGTGGGGCTGGCGACCCCTCGGGTGGCGGCGAAGGCCTCCGCGAGCTCATCCGGAGTGAAGTATCGGAGCGCCCGCTCGTAGACCCGTTCCGGGTCCGTGCGCACCGCGAGCACCAGCATCATGTTGCCGAGGTCGACCGCTTGCCGCCACGGCGACGGCCGCACTTGGACGAAGAAGACGTCGATCAGCAGCAGCTCCCCACGACGTACCATCAGGTTCCCCGGCTTGATGTCCCGGTGCGCGATCCCGGCATCCCAGAGCCTCCTGACCAGCAGGAGTCCCTGGTCGATCACCGCGTCGTCGATGTCGGCCTCGCCGATCTCGACAGCGCCGAAGAAGAACTCGGTCACCAGCAGGTACTCGCGCTGGGGGGTGATCTCCACGATCCCGTAGGGCTTGGCCGTACGGATGCCGACGTCCTGCAGGAGTCGCAAGGCGTAGTCCTCGTACGCCGCGAGCCGGCGAACCGTCTGGAAGGGGTGCTCGTCCTCGAGCGAGCCGTACAGGATGGTCCGCCAGATCTTGTACCAGCGGTCGGCACGCACGTGTCCCTTCGTGTAGAGCTTCGCGAAGAGGTACTCGTCGGGACCGCCTTCGACGCGGAGCCTCAGCGGCGTCGAGCCGGCCGACGACTCCAGCCCGAACGGCTTGACCTCGAGGACCTCCAGCCCGAGCTGGTGACGCACGGCTGTCCGGATGGCCTCGCCGCGCCGCCCGGTCACGTCGACGTGGGCCGTGCGGCCCCGGCGATACACGACCGGGAACACCTCGTTCGGGGTGTAGTAGCGAAATGCCGCAACCGGTATCGCGACCCCGAGCGCGACCCCCAGGAGGACGTCGTCGGGGTGGTCGACGGCCAGGTACAGGCGCGCCAGGCAGAGCAGGGCGATCAGCACGGCGGCCGCTGCCTTGGCGTAGGTGCGGGGGCGGCCCGGCACCACGAGGCAGTAGACGGCGGCCATCAGGAAGAGGGTCAGCACGGCCACCGGTGGGGACGGCTCCGAGTACCCGCCCCACCCGCTGATGGTGGTGACGCCGTACGGGCGCGGCCGGGACAGACCGAAGTAGATCAACCGCCCCACGATCTGCAGGAAGAAGAGGCTGCCGACGAACACCAACAGATGCCGCCAACGCCGGAAGACCATGGTGAGCGCCGCCACCACCAGCCCGACCGCCGTGGCACCCCAGCCGGAGCCGGCCGCCTTGACGGCCTCGGCGACTCCGGTCAGCCAGGGCGTGCGTGCCTGCGCGAACAGGCGGAGGAGCCACGTGTCCGCCTCGTCACCCGGCCGGAGCCACGGCGTGCGCGCGGAGAACAGGAACGCGACACTCAGCACCACGAGCGCGAGGAGGAGCCAGGCGCTGGTGCTGAAGGTGAACGGGTGCGGCAGCGGCGGGGGTGCACCCGTCGGGCGGCGGTGACGACGGGTTCGCTGGGCGGGGGAGTCCCTGGGAAGGCCGACCGGCGCGACTCGTTGGGCCGGGACGGTGGTGTGCTCTGTCCTCTCGGTCATCGCACCCGCTGCCTTTCGGAGATCAGGGCCTGGGCGCGCAGCCAGCCGTCGGCGACGCGGCGGGGACTCAGCCCGAGTCGGTCCACGCGTGCGTTGAGCGTCCGGAGCGCGCGGGTGGTGAGGCGTGCCGAGACCGCGTCGAGGGTCGCGAGCAGTCGTGGCCCGTACCGCGACGCGGTCTTCCGGTTGACCAGCGGCGTGACGTTCTCCGCCGGCTGCAGGCCGCGGTCGTCGGCCAGGACCACCAGGTGACGCGCCGAGATGCCGGGATCGGTGGTGAACAGCAGGCCGACGTCGATCTGGCCGGCAGCCAGCGCCTGGCGCGTGAGTGGTCCACCGGCGTCCGTGGGTGCGAAGGCCTTGAACCGCAGCCCGTAGGTGCGCTCGAGACCCGGCAGGCAGTACGCGCGCTGCGGGCACTCGGGCGGACCCCCGAAGGTGAAGCCCGGCCCGACCCGGGCGAGGTCACCAATCGACCGCAGGTGATGGCGGGACGCGGTGGCCGCGGTCACCACGATCGCGTTGCTGTCCTGCGCGGGGGCAGGTTCCGCGACCACGAGCCCCCGAGGTGCCGCGGACCGGACCAGAGATCTGTGCGTCGCAGCCGCGTCGGCGGTGGCGGGCACGTGCCCCAGGCTGATGAAGCCGAGTGCTGATCCCGCGTACTCGGGGACGACCTGGACCAGGCCACTCATGAGCGCAGGTTGCACGACCTCGCGGGTGCCCAGGGCTGGCAAGAGCCGGACCGGGAAGCCCTTCGCCGCCAGCGCGTCCGCGTAGACATGGGCCAGGAGAACGCTCTCGGGGAAGTTGAAAGATCCCACCGTGATCGCGGGATCCGATGCCCCGCCCGCCTGTCCCTGTCCGTGAGAGGCGTTGTCGCCGGAGCTCGTGCAAGCAGCGCAGGCCACAGCCAGCACCAGGCAAGCCGCGCGAAGAGCTCCACCGCGATCGGGCATCTTCTCATCATGCGCCCGCCGAAGTGCGTCGAACAGCGCTCGCCGGACCGCAGGAGTCGCCAGTCTTCAGGAGGTCGGCCGTGATGCGGTGATACCTGCCCGAATGCCGGATCGGGTCCTGGCGGCTCACCGCGTTCATGGCCGCGGCCCTGGTCGCGGCGGGGCCGACGGTCCCGCGTGAGTCGGCCGCGGCGGCGTCGAGCTGCACCCTCGGCGGGGTCCTCGCCACCTGGCCGGTGCGACGGCTCGCCGAGCAGGCCGTCGTCATCCCGGTCCAGGAGACCGACGTCGGCCTGGTCGCCCCTGAGGTCGCGGCAGGGGCGGGCGGGGTGATCCTCTTCGGCAGCAAGGCACCCAGCAACCTGCCGACTGCCCTGGAGGCACTGACCGGAAGGGCCCCCCACGGCATCCGGCCCGTGGTGATGACCGACGAGGAGGGTGGCACCGTGCAGCGGATGCCCAACCTCGTGGGGTCGATGCCCTCGGCCCGGACGATGGCCGCCACCATGGGTCGGCGCCAGATCAGGGCCTTGGCCCGCAGGGTAGGTGGCCGGATGCGGAACGTGGGGGTCACGATGAACCTGGCTCCGGTGCTCGATCTCGACCATGGTGCCGGGCCGAGCAAGACGGACCCGATCGGCACCCGGTCCTTCGGCCTCAGGGTGAAGACCACCACCGTGGACGGGCTCGCGTTCGCGCGGGGAATGCGAGCAGCCGGTGTGACCCCAGTGGTGAAGCACTTCCCGGGCCTCGGCCAGGCAACCGGCAACACCGACCTCGAGCCGGCATGGACCAAGCCCTGGACCTACCTGCAGAGCCACGGGCTCAGACCGTTCGTGTCCGCGACCCGCGCGGGACTGCCGGCGGTCATGGTGACCAACGCCCGCGTGCCCGGACTGACAAGGACCCCGGCCAGTCTCTCGCGCAGGGCCATCCACCGCGCCCTGCGGGACACGCTCGGGTTCCACCGCCTCGTCCTCACCGACTCGCTGTCCGCGGGCGCGATCGCCGAGGCCGGCTACCGGCTGCCTGCGGCGATCGTGCAAGCGTTGAGAGCGGGAGCCGACATGGTTCTGTTCAACGCCGGGAGCAAGAGCGTCGGGGCACGCACACGACGCGTCGTGAACGCGATCGTCACCGCGACCGACGCAGGCAGTCTGCCCCGGGCCCGGCTGCAGGCGGCCGTCGTGCACGTGCTGCGCGCCAAGAAGGTCGACCTGTGCGGCTGAGTCGCCGCGGTCAGGACACAGACGAGCGGGCTACTGCCGCGCCATCGCCATCCGCATCTCGCTCTCGCTGTCGGTGATGAGGTCGCCGGACACGTCGATGGTGACGCTGTGCAGGGTGCCGGTGAACCGGAACGGCGTCGGGTAGTCCGGGGTCACCGGTGAGCCGGGGTTCGCGCCGCAGGTGATCGCCCCGGGGTTGAGGATGAACGGTGTCGTCACCGGTGCCTCCGCCTCGCCGGCGAGCGTCCCGTCCACGTAGAGCTGGAGCCGGCCCGGGGCGCCCCGACCCTGGGCCAGGTCCGGCTGCCCGGTCGGCTCGAACTCGAAGCGCAGCTGGTGCGCCCCGGTCGGCAGCGGCTCGGGCGTGGAGACCTTGTACAGACCGCGGCCGACGTAGTTGTGGACGTAGTGCAGCCTGCGGGCCTGGACGAACAGCGAGTAGCCACCGGCAGCGGTGCCCTGGCACAGCAGCACGCCCTCCGCGCCGGCCTCGGGCAGCTCGACGTCGGCAGTGATGCTGTGCGGCCGGTTGAGCACGCGCGGGCCCGCGGAGAACGGGATCGACTGGGTGTTCGGCATGTAGACGTAGCGGTCCCGCGGCACGGCCGCCTGTGGCTTGTCGACCAGGACGCGGGCCACGCCGCTGCCGTCGACGGGCAGGACGCCGTACTTGCCGGCCTCGGCGTACCACATGCCGATCAGCGCGATCAGCCTGTCGCGGTGCTCGCTCGCGACGTCGTGGGTCTCGGCGAAGTCCTCGGCGACGTGGTAGAGCTCCCACCCCGTGGCGTCCAGCTCGGTGAGCTTCTCCGCGGAGATGGGCTGGCCGAAGCCGACCCCGGCCTCGGTGAACGACGGGCCGGGCCACGGGCAGACAGCTCGCCAGCCGTCGTGGTAGATCGCGCGGTGGCCGAGCATCTCGAAGTACTGCGTGTGGTGGTTGCTCGCGGCCGTGGCGTCATCCAGGGTGTGGGCGAAGCTCACCCCCTGGATCGGTGCCTGGGTGACGCCCCTGATGCTGGCCGGCGGCTCGAGACCGAGCAGGTCGAGCACGGTGGGCACCATGTCGATGATGTGTGCGTACTGGGTGCGTACCTGTCCCTGAGCCCGGATCCCTCGTGGCCAGGAGACGATGAACGGGTCGGACGCGCCGCCGCGGTAGGTCTCCCGCTTCCAACGTCGGAACGGCGTGTTGCCGGCCCACGTCCAGCCCCACGGGTAGTGGTTGAAGTGCCGGGGTCCGCCGATCTCGTCGATCACCGCGAGGCTGTCCTCCAGCGACTCCTGCGCGTTGTTGAAGAACTGCGCCTCGTTGGTGGTGCCGCTCGGGCCGCCCTCGGCGCTCGCGCCGTTGTCGGAGATCACCATCACGATGGTGTTGTCGAGCTGTCCCAGCCCGCGCAGGAAGTCGAGCAGCCGGCCCAGGTGGTGGTCGGTGTGGCTGAGGAACCCGGCGAACACCTCCATCATGCGGCTGAACAGCCTGCGTGCCTGCTCGGGCTGGGCGTCCCAGTCGGGGACGTCCGGGTCGTGCCGGGACAGTACGGCGTCTGCGGGGACCACCCCGAGCTCCTTCTGCCGGTCGAAGACCTTCTCGCGGTAGGCGTCCCAGCCGTCGTCGAACTGGCCGGCGTACCTGTCCGCCCACTCCTTGGGGACGTGATGCGGCGCATGCGTGGCGCCGAAGCACAGGTGCAGGTAGAACGGCTTGTCGGGGTCGATCTGCTTGGCGTCGGAGATGAACTGGATCGACCTGTCGACGAGGTCCTCGGTGAGGTGGTAGCCCTGCTCGGGGGTGGCGGGCGGTTCGACCTGGTGGTTGTCGTAGACCAGCTCGGGGTACCACTGGCTGGTGTCGCCGCCGAGGAACCCGTAGAAGCGCTCGAAGCCGCGGGCCAGCGGCCAGCGGTCGTACGGGCCGGCGGCGGTCTCCTGGTTGCTGGGTGTCAGGTGCCACTTGCCGACCATGAACGTGTTGTAGCCGTGCCCGAGCAGCATCTCCGAGAGGAAGCCGTTCTCGAACGGCACGATGCCGTTGTAGCCGGGAAACCCGGTGGCGAACTCGGTGATGCAGGCCATCCCGTTGCTGTGGTGGTTGCGCCCGGTGACGATGCAGGAACGGCTGGGCGAGCACAGCGCCGTGGTGTGCATGTTGTTGTAACGCAGTCCGGTGGTCGCGAGCGCGTCGAAGTTCGGGGTCGAGATCGGGCTTCCGAAGCAGCCGAGCTGGCCGAATCCGGTGTCGTCCAGGACGACCATCAGCACGTTCGGTGCGTCGGGCACCGCCCGCGTCGGCTTTGGCCACGCCGGCGACGACTCGTCCGCGGTCCTACCGATCCGGCCGGGAAATGCCGAACCCGACTCGTACTCGTTCAGCGGCATGGGAAACCCCTCTCCTCGCGATGGATCTGCAGTCCACTACAACCCTGCGTCGGCCCAGGCGCATCATCCGTGCCGGGTGAGGCCGACCTCCATGGGCCGCCGGACGATTGAACCGGTCGGTTCAGGGGGTTCACCGTGGACGTGCTGGCGGTTCTCATCGTCACAGCGACGGTCTTCCTCTGGGGTGCCCTGTCGGCCCGGCTCGAACGCGCCGATCTGACCGCGCCCGTGGTGTTCGTGGCGGTCGGAGCCCTGCTGGCGGCGCTCGGAGTCGTCGACACCCCCTCGGCTCCCGAGACCCTCCGGCCGTTGGTCGAGCTGACTCTGGTCTGGGTGCTCTTCTCCGACGCCGCCCGCGTGCCTGCACGCGAGCTGGCCCGCGACCTCGGCCGGTACGTCCGGCTGCTCGGGGTGGGCCTGCCGTTGACCATCCTCGCCGGGTGGGGACTGGCCGGCTGGCTCTTCCCGGGTCTCGGCACCTGGCTGGCCCTGCTGGTGGCGGCGGCCCTGGCACCCACGGACGCGGCGCTGGGGGTCCCCGTCGTCACCAACCCCCTCGTGCCCTCGCGCGTGCGGCGCCTCGTCACCGTCGAGAGCGGCCTCAACGACGGAATCGTCACGCCCGTGGTGATGCTCGCCCTGGCGGCGGCCGCCTCGGCTGAGGGGCTCGCGAACGCGCCGGGCCTCGGCGAGGCGGTGGCAGAGCTCCTCGTCGGGGCAGCCATCGGCGCCGCCGTGGGGTTGACCGGGGGCCGGCTGCTGCGAGCGGCCCGGCACCGGGGATGGGTCGCCGAGGACTTCGCCGGCACCGCCGTGCTCGCGCTGGCCATCGTGGCCTATGGGGCCGCCGTGGTCGTGCACGGGAACGGGTTCGTGGCCGCGTTCTGCGGCGGCCTGGCCTTCGGGGCTGCGGCGGGCCGGCGGGTCCCGGCGGAGCTGGCGTTCCTCGAGCAGACCGGAGGTCTGGTGTCGCTGCTCGTCTGGCTCGCGTTCGGCACGATCGCCGTACCCATCGTGGCCGACCGAACCGACCTCGCGATGGTGCTCTACGCCGCCCTCAGTCTCAGCGTCGTGCGGATGCTGCCCGTCGCGCTCGCCCTGCTGGGTGCCCGGCTCGATCGGGACACGGTGCTCTTCATCGGCTGGTTCGGCCCGCGCGGGCTCGCCTCCATCGTGTTCGCCCTCCTCGCCCTCGAGGAGCTCGGCCCGGCTGCCGACGAGGCCACGGCCGTCATCGGGCTGACCGTGCTCGTGAGCGTGTTCACGCACGGGTTCACCGCCGGCCCGCTGGCCGCCCGGTACGGCAGCGCAGCCGTCGCCCGGGGACCCGAGCCCGGCGGTCCGGTGCCTGACATGCCGGTCCGCGGACTACCCGGGCGCACCGCGTTCCCCGGCGCGACCGGGGAAGAACGTCCATCGTGACCTCTGACGTGTGGAGCGGCGAGCAGCAGCCTAGGGTGGACGCAGGACTGGTCGGGAGATTCTGGGGGTGCGCGTGGGCGCCATGAAGTGGAGCGAGCTGAGCGAAGGCCGACGCAGGATGATCATTGCGTTGGCCTCTGTCGAAGGCGTCCTCAAGATCGCGGCGCTGCTCGACCTCAGGCGCCGGCCGGCCGCCCAGATCCGGGGCTCGAAGCGAAAGTGGGCCGTCGCGGTGGGGCTGACCAACTCCGCGGGTGCCGTGCCGCTGTCGTACTTCGTCTTCGGACGGCGCTGACGGCTGTTCCCAACCGCCGCCTACCAGGCGCGGACGTGCACCTGGGGCTGTTGGTGCTGACCCTCGAAGGGGTTCGTCGGCACGCCCCCGACGGTGCGGGCCAGGAACCCGTTCACGTAGCGACCGGTGATCCGCAACGCCCGGTCCCCGTCAATGCTCCCCAGCGGCAGCAGCGCACGGAGCGGGAACGCGAGGTAGTAGGCGGCGTAGTCGGTGAAGTCGAAGTGCTTCGTCGCGTCGATGCTGACGCTCCACGCCCCCCGGCGCGCGTGCGACACCAGCCGGCGGGCGACGGACAGGTCGGCCCGGTCGGTCGCGTTCGCCGGGGTGCACAGCGCGGTGACGCAGGAGCCCTGGTGGCCGATCAGCAGCAGTGGCGCGCGCAGCCCGTGCCCGACGACGGGACCGAACTGGCCACCGTCGAGGTCGACGGCCGCGGCGCAACGGGGGTCGCGCCGGCAGGCCTCGAGCGCGGACGTCCCGCCGAACGAGTGCCCGAGGTAGGCGACGTGTGCGGGGTCGACGTGCCCGGCGAACCGCCCACTCGCGGAGAGAGCGCGGACCCGGTCTGCGGCGAACCCGGCGTCGTCGGCCCAGACCCGCATCAGCCGTAGCGCCGTCCGGGTGGAACCGGGCGTGTGGTCACCGGAGAACCGGCTCGGATCCCCCCGGGGAGACGCATGCACCGGATGGCCGTCGAGGACGGTCAGGTTGGCGCTGTAGGTGGGGGTCACGCCGGCGACGATGAAGCCGTGGCTGGCCAGGTCGACCGCGAGCGTGGAGTACTGCGGGGCCGCGAACCCGAGGCCCGGCAGCAGCACGACCACGGGGAAGCGCCCGCGCGCCACCCGGCCCCCGGCCCGGGTGTGCGCGTCCACCTTGTCGAAGGCCGTCTCGGCCCAGCCGGCGGGGGCCGGGAAGTGCAGCCCGCCCCACGCCCCCGGCGCGTACGGCGCGGCGGCACCGCCCGACGCCCGGGCTGCGGGGAACCACAGCCACACGGCCAGCCGGCGCGATCCCGTGGGAAGGCTCGGGCCCAGCGGGTCGGTCCGGGAGTGGTCGGTCCAGGTGTAGCGGACCCGCCCCACCTGGAACCGCCCGGTCGGCGCCGGCAGCGTCACGGGCCGGTCGTGCCGGACCAGCACGTAACCGAGGTAGCCGGCCGCGACCACGGCGAGGGCGGTACCCACGCGCAGCATCCACCTCGCCGCGGCGCGGACCCGTCGGCGGGTCAAGGGGTGCGACGACATGGCCTGGCGACCCTACCGCCGGGGCCGGTCCCGACGGTCGCTCGGGAGCCTCGGCAACAGCTGGGTCTCGTCATCCGGTGAGGGCTCCGGCGCTCTGCCCGGGAGCGGGGTGCCGGGGCGCGGCGAACGCGAACGGATCGGCTGCAGCCGGACCTGCCGCCGGATCCGCTCGTCGAGGTCCATCTCGCGCAGCAGCCGTTTGACCGTCGACAGCACGGCCGCGTGCAGCTCGACCAGCCCGGAAGAGGTGCCGGCCAGGAGCAGGTCGTCGAGCCGGGCGCGGGCCTCGTGCAGGCCCTCGAGCGCCTCCCGGAGAGCCTGCACGTCCGCCGAGCTCATCCGGGCCACGGGCTCGGCCTCGTCCCGCACCAGCTGCCCGAACGCGTCGACGCCGGCGGCCAGCTCGCGAAACGTCTGGGCCAGCCCGAGGAACACGTCCTCGGCCCCGTCGTCGTCCAGCCACGCCGCGTCGGGCGTCGCGTCGACCAGCGCGCGGAACATCCCGCGGATCGCAACCGCGGAGTGCTCCAGCGCCTCGAGCCCTTGGCGCAGCCCCGGACCCACGTTGGGAGTGCCCACGGCGCGGACATTGAGCCGCCGTCCCTGCTCCGCGTGGAGGAGAGCGGCCCCGACCCGGGGGATGTCGTGAGTGATGCGTCGCGCCTCACCCAGCCACGTCCGCGCGGCCGGCGCCACGTCCCGCCCCTCGGCCACCAGCCCGGTCAGCTCGTCGGCGGCACGGTTCAGCAGCTCGCTGACCGAGTCGGCCAGCCCGTCGATGGCCCGGCCCGCGTCACCGCTGGCCACCTTGGGTGGGAACAACAGGTTCGCCGCGATCCCCACCGCCGCACCCACCAGCGTCTCCGCGAGGCGCTGCCAGGCCGCGGACTCCGCGCCGAGCGAGCCGACACCGAGCACGAGCATCCCGCTGATCGCGACCTCGATCAGGTTCGAGCGCAGCCGGAGCACCTGGCCGACCGTGATGGAGACGAGGATCAGCAGGCCGAGGCTCCACCACTCCAGCGGTACGACCGCGGCGAAGGCCACCGCGACGGTGACGCCGGCCACCACGGCCACCACCCGGTCGAGCCCGCTGGCGAGCAGCGAGACCGGGGTGACCTGGACGACGAGCATCGCGGTCAAGGGCGCGAGCAGCGGCTGGGTGCCCGGGAAGAACAACGTCGCCACGACATAGCTCGCGACCGCGGCGACCGTGATCCGCAGTGACCACAGCACGGCCCCGCGGCCGTCCTGACGCAGCCGGGTCAGCTCACGTGTGAAGCTTCGTTGCCACCAGTCGTGCACGCTTCATCTTGCTTGATGCGGAGCCGTTCACCCAACACGTTCGACCGCCCGCACGACCGGGGGTGGCGCCGAGCCACGTCCGCGCGAAGAGTGCGCGCCCCCGACCCACGGGCACGGGGGATTGACCGGAAGGCGGGGGCGCCCCCGCAGCGTACCGGGCGGTTCTAGGAAAAATCAGGATAAACCGGAAAGACCCGCGGACACCCGTGGCGCGAGCGAGACCCATGGCGGGGCGTCCCTGCGACCGGGAGCGCCGCCGGTTCATCCCCGCGGGGTGAGGTTGCGGACCGGCACCGGACACAGGCTGGGATCGCGGACCAGGCGAAGGAGGACCGGCGATGACCGTCCTGGGGTGGGTGCTGCGGATGTTCGTTCCCGTCATGCCCGTCGGGCACGCCCCGGCGCGGACGCCGTGAGCGGGAACGAGGTCGACAGCCATGTGGGCGATCTCCTGGCGGACGCGCTGGCGGGTCTACGAGTACGTGCGCAACAGTCTGTGGATCGTTCCCTTCGTGCTCGTCACCCTGGCGGTGGCAGTGGCGCTCATCCTTCCCACCGTCGACGAGCACACCAACGCGCGGATCGGGATCTCCTTCGGGGAGGATGCGGCGCGCGCGGTGCTGGGCGCTGTGGCCAGCGGCATGATCACGTTCACGGGCTTCGTGTTCTCGATCCTGCTGATCGCGGTCCAGTTCGGGTCCAGCCAGTTCTCACCACGGATGCTGCGCCGCTTCCTTCGTGACCCGAGCACGAAGGCGGCGTTGGGCATCTTCATGGCAACCTTCGTCTACGCGCTTGCCGTCCTCCGGGTGGTCGGCACCGGCAGTAACGCGTCGTTCGTGCCCGACAACTCGATCTCGTTCGCCCTGTTCCTGCTCCTGCTCAGCATGTTGATGTTCCTGCGCCTGCTCAGCCGCACGACCCAGGGGCTACGCGTGGCCGCGGTGCTCAGCGAGCTCGGCCGCGATGCCCGGCGGGTCGTCGACCGGGTCTACCCGGACCCGGCTCGACGCCACGTCCGCCGGAGACGGTCCCGCCGGGCCGGTGCACCCCGGGCCGGTCCGCACGGTCGACTACCGCGGGAAGCCCGGGGTGGTCCAGAGCGTGGATGTCCGGGCCCTCGTCGAGCGTGCCCGCGTCGTGGACGCGGTGATCGAGCTCGTGCCCTGGTTCGGGGAGATGATCGCCGACGGCACCGCGTTGTTCCGGGTGCACGGAGGGCAGGCGCCGATCGACGACGAGTGGCTGCGTGGCACGGTGGCGACCGGCGACGAGCGCACCATGCGCCAGGATCCCGCCTTCGCGTTCCGGCTGCTGGCCGACATCTCGGCGAAGGCACTCTCGCCCGGAGTGAACGACCCGACCACGTCGGTGCAGGCCCTCGACCAGATCGAGCTGCTGCTGCGGCAGGTGGGCAACCGTCGCCTCACCCCGGGCATCGTGCGCGACCACGGCGGTGTGGTGCGGTTCCGCTACCAGGCGCGGACCTGGGAGGACTACCTGAGCCTCGCCCTCGACGAGACCCGCCACTACGGCGAGGGGTCGGTCCAGGTGATGCGCCGGTTGCGTGCCCTGCTCGACAACGTCCGGGAGTCGGTCCCCGAGCTGCGGCGGCCCGCGATCGACGCGGAGATCGCGCTGATGGCCGCGGCGGCCGGTCGTGCGTTCGGTGACTCGAGCGACCAGCTCGCCGCCGGGGCAAGCGACCGGCAGGGACTCGGTGCCACCGAGCCCTCCGCGCGGCTTCCGCTCCAGCCCACCGCCCCGCCCGGCGCCTGAGCCGCGCCCCAGGGCCGGTGGTGGCCCGCGGTCCTCGTCAGTGGTGGAAGCTGCTCGGCTGCTCCTCGTGCGGCATCGGGCGCGGCCAGGTCGTCGAGCCAGTCGATCGCCGTCGCGCAGGTCGCGCAGGAAGAGCTCGGCCATGTCGTGGCTGAACCCGTTGCGGACGACGACGCGGAGCACCGCGAGGTCCTCGCGGTTCGGCGGCATCGTGTACGCCGGCACCAGCCAGCCGCGCTCGCGCAGCTTGCGGGAGACGTCGTAGACGTCGTACTTGGTGACCTCCGGCTGCAGCGCGAACGTCACCACGGGCAGGTCGGTCCCGTCGGAGATCACCTCGAACTCCGGCATCGCGCCGAGCGCCCGGGCGAGGTGCACCGCGACGTCCTGGCAGGTCTGCTGGACCAGCCGGTAGCCCTCCCTGCCCGAGCCGGAGGAACTGGAAGTACTGCAGCACCACCTGGGCGCCCGGGCGGGAGAAGTTCAGCGCGAACGTCGGCATGTCGCCGCCCAGGTAGTTGACGTGGAAGACGAGGTCCTCGGGCAGGTGCTCGGCGTCGCGCCACAGCACCCAGCCGACGCCGGGGTAGACCAGCCCGAACTTGTGCCCGGACGCCTGGATCGACACCACCCGCTCCAGCCGGAAGTCCCAGACCAGGTCGGGCTGCACGAACGGCGCGATGAAGCCGCCGGAGGCGGCGTCGACGTGCACCGGCACCGAGACCCCGCTGCTCGGCCTCGTACCCGTCGAGCGCCGCGCAGATCTCCTGCACCGGCTCGTAGCTGCCGTCCATCGTCGAGCCGAGGATCGCCACGACGCCGATCGTGTTCTCGTCGACGTGGTCCAGCAGCCGGTCGGCGGTCAGGTGGAAGACGTCGCCCTCGAGCGGCACGTAGCGCGGCTCGACCTCCCAGTAGTTGGCGAACTTCTCCCACACCACCTGCACGTTGGCGCCCATGACGATGTTCGGCCGGTCCGCGGGCATGCCCGGCCGCGCGGCGCGCCTGCTGCCACCGGCGCTTGAGGGCCAGGCCGGCGAGCATGCAGCCCTCGGAGCTGCCGGTCGTCGACGTGCCCACGCTCTCGGCGGCGTGCGGGGCGTGCCACAGGTCGCCGAGCATCCGCACGCACCGCGACTCGATCTCGGCGGTCTGCGGGTACTCGTCCTTGTCGATCATGTTCTTGTCGAACGTGGCGGCGTAGAGCCGGTCGGCCTCGTCGTCCATCCAGGTGGTGACGAACGTCGCCAGGTTGAACCGCGCGTTGCCGTCGAGCATCACCTCGTCCATGACGATCTGGTACGCCGTCTGCGGCAGCATCGCCCGTTCGGGGAGCCGGTTCCGCGGCACCTCCACCATCCCGCTCCGGGTGAAGCGCGGGACGACGCTGAGGTCATCCGCTTTGCTCGAGCTCCTCCTGTGGATCGCCATGTCTGCCCTCCGTGTGCTCCTCGCTCCTGGGCCCAGGCAATCGCGGAACCGGAGCGTGATCGTCATCCTCCTGGGGTGATTCCGGCATGCCGCACGTGGTGTCCCATGGCCCCGTGGAAGGAGGACACGCCCAGTTGCGACAGCCCCCCGGGCGCATCCGGCCGGTGCCGGAGTGGCGCGCGAGGTGAGGGCCTACCCACGTCCTCCTGCGGGATGGACCGAGCTGAGCCGCCGGTCCGTGGGTCCCTTCACGACGGAGCTGACGTACACGCATCCGGACGGCCGCAGGCTCGAGTGGTCGTCACGGGCGCAACGCAAGCACGCATCCCGCCTCTCCCGTACCCGGCCCGGCGACAGCCTGCTGTGGGCACCACGCCGGGCGTCCTGGTGGATCGCGGTGCTGTTCGTCACCGGGGCGGCGTGCTTCCTGATCGCGCCGCTGCCGGCCTTCCTGGACCGGGTGGGCGCGCACACCGACGCCCTCGGTGTTCTTCGTGGGCTCGATCCTGTTCACCGCCGCCGCCGCCTTGCAGTGGCTGGAGACCATCAACGCCGACCGTGAGCCCGCCGCATCCACCGGTGGCTCCCTGCGGTTGCTGGCCTGGGAGCCGCGCGCATCGACTGGTGGAGCAGCGGGGTCCAGCTGGTCGGAACCGTGTTCTTCAACGCCACGACCTTCCGCGCGCTCAGCACTGCCGTCGACGCACCCTCCTACGACCACGTCGTCTGGCGGCCAGACGCTCTCGGTTCGATCTGCTTCCTGGTGTCCGGCTACCTCGCCTACGTCGAGGTCGCCGGTGGGCTGCTGCGGCCCCCGCCGCGCGCCCTCGAGGGCGCTCTGGTGTCGGTGAACCTCTTCGGCTGCGTCGCGTTCGGGCTCTCGGCCGTTGCGGCCTATGTCGTGCCCGCGACGGACACTTTCGTGAACGTCACCGTCGCCAATGCGGCCACGGCGATCGGTGCGCTCGCCTTCCTGGTCGGCGCGGTGCTCCTGCTGCCCGAGGGTGCGCACGAGGCGACGGTCACGCCCGAGCGGAGTCGCAACCGACCCGGACCCAAGCTGAGGGGCGGCGGCTGACCGAAGCTCCGGCTTCGCCCGGGCCGCTCCGCGCGAGCCGCCGTTCCACCCCGCCGGGTAGCCTGCACACGTCCCCTTCTCACGACCTGGTAGGCCGTCACCCGTGTGCGGAATCGCCGCAGTCCTCGATCTCAGCGACGACCCCGACGAGCGCCGGCTGCAGGAGGGTGACCGGATCGGTGAGGGGATGCTCGCCCGCCTGCACCACCGCGGTCCGGACGGGCACGGCAGCCGAGGATCGGGCGGACCTGGCTCGGCCACACCCGGCTCTCCATCGTGGACGTCGACGGCGGCGACCAGCCGCTGGCCGATCTGCGGAGCATCGGTGGGTGGTCGCCAACGGCGAGGTCTACAACCACGCCGAGCTGCGCGGCGAGCTGGCCGGCCCGTTCCGGACCCGATCCGACTCCGAGATCGTGCTGCACGTCCTGGCGGCCCGGGCAACGAAGGCATCCGTGACCTGCGCGGGATGTGGGCGTTCTGTGTCGCGGACGAGGACGGAGGAGCGCTGCTCGCCCGGGATCCGCTGGGCGTGAAGCCGCTCTACTGGGCGCGTTCGGGCGACCGCGTGCTGGTCGCCTCGGAGCTCGTCGCGTTCCACGAGGATGTCCGCGGCGAGGTCGAGGAGTTCCCGCCGGGCCACCTCTGGACACCGGAGACCGGCCTGGTTGCCTTCGTCGACCTGCGCACCGCGCCGCTGGGCCCGGACCGTGCGGTGGGCCCGACCTTCCGGGTCCGGGACGAGGCGATGACAGCGATCCGCGCGACGCTGGTCGGCGCGGTGCGGGAGCGCCTGATGGCCGACGTCCCAGTGGGTGTCTTCCTGTCCGGCGGACTGGACTCCAGCATCGTGGCGGCGATCATGGCCCGGGAGGCGCCGGAGGGGACCGTCGTGCGGTCCTTCGCGGCGGGCACGCCCGACAGTCCGGACCTGCGCGCGGCGCGGCTCGTCGCCGACCATCTCGGGCTCGAGCACCACGAACGCGAGTACACCGACGCCGACGTGCTGGAGGTGCTGCCCGAGGTCGTGCGGGCCACGGAGTCCTACGAGCCGTCCTTGATCCGCAGCGCGGTCCCGAACTACCTGCTCGCCGAGCTCGCCGCTCGGCACGTGAAGGTGGTGCTCACCGGTGAGGGCGCCGACGAGCTGTTCGCCGGCTACCACCACCTGCGTGAGCTCGACGAGCAGGGCCTGCACGAGGCCCTGCTCGACGGCATCGAGGCGCTCCACCACCTGAACCTGCAGCGCTGGACCGGGTGACGATGGCGCACGGTCTCGAGGCGCGCGTGCCCTTCCTGGCCCCCGAGCTCGTCGCCCTCGCTCAGCGGGTCCCCGTCGCCTGGAAGCTCCTCGGCGAGGACGGCCAGGAGAAGGCCCTGCTGCGGGAGGCGTTCGCGGGGTGGCTGCCGGCGGAGATCCTGTGGCGGCGCAAGGAGCAGTTCGGGGACGGTTCCGGCACGGCCGACGTGATGTCTCGCTCCGCGCGCGCCCTGGCACGCGGCGTCGACGGGTCGGCGGTCGGGGTGGACGGTCTGCCGGCGGCCCGGACCCGCGAGGAGGTCGCGTACCAGCACATCTTCGCCGCACACCTGTCCGGGATCCGCGCGGAGCGGGTGCTCGGCCGCTTCGCGACGGCCTGACGGCTGGGCGCGGAGGTCAGGCCGCCGCCAGCTCGCGCACGACCGCCTCCGCGAACCGGGCCGCGGCGTCGTGGTCCCGCCCGGACACCAGCAGGCCGCCGTCGCGGTCCACGTGCACGTCCTGGTCGACGTAGCGGCCTCCGGCGTTGCGGACGTCGTTGCGCAGCTGGGGACGCAGGTGAGGGTCCGTCCCCGGAGGGCGTCGGCGTCGATCATCAGCCACGGCCCGTGGCAGATGACGGCGAGGGGGGTGCCCGCCGCGGCCACGGCCCGCACCAGGTCGACGGCGGCGGCGTCCTTGCGCAGCGTGTCGGGCCCGCCCAGGCCACCGGGCAGCAGCAGGGCGTCGAGACGCCCGGGGTCGGCGTCGCGGACGCGTCCGTCGACCTGCAGCACGGCGCCGGGGTCGAGGTAGTGGTAGCCACGGACGTCCTCGCCGTCCGGCGACAGGACCAGCACGGTGGCCCCGGCCTGCTGCAACGCCTCACGCGGGGCGGTGACCTCGACCTGCTCCGTGCCGTCCGCGACCAGCACCGCCACCGACCGGCCGGTGAGATCGACCTGGTCATGGTGTGCTCCCTTCCCTGGGTGAGTCAGGCACCGGCCTGCGCGTCCCGGGCGAGCTGGCGCCGGATCGTGAACGCGGCCGTCGCCACGACCACGACCGGACCGACCACCACGCAGGCATCCCGAGGGCCAGCAGGCCGTAGGTGCCGAGGACGACGACCACCACCCCGGCGGCGGCGGTCCAGTCGTCCCCGATGATGAAGCCGTACCAGAAGCGTCCGAAGGCCTTGACGAGCTCCCAGCTGCGGGTCATGGTCATCCCTCCTCAGCGGTCGGTGCAGCACGGCGGTGCTCGGTCTTGCCCCCGGCAGAGGACCGCGCATGCGCGTGCACGAGGTCGCGCTCCCGGTCGTCGTCAGACGGGGCCCCGCCGTCGACGGAGTCACCACCGTCGACGGGGCGCACCCCGAAGGCACCACCGCGGACCGCGACCATGAACGCGAACGTGGAACCCAGGTACAGCGCGTACAGCCACAGCAGGCTCAGGTCCTCACCGGGCCAGTGCACGCCGAGCCCCTCCAGCGTCCAGAACGTGCCGAACGTCGCGAGCAGGCCCCCGACGCCGAACTTGAGCGAGCGCCCCGGCACGCGCTCCAGCCGGCTCTTGGCAGCGAGACCGAGGGCCCAGATCAGCAGGAACGAGGCGAGTGCCCCCGTGTAGGCAGAGGCGAAGCCGCCACCCGACGCCGTGCCCTTGCCGACGCCCCCGGTGCCGAAGGCGACGACGATGAAGGCGATCTCGAGGCCCTCGAGGAGGACCCCCTTGAAGGCGAGCGTGAAGGCGGTCCAGTCGATCCCGGCGCCGGGTGCGTCGCCGGACACGTCCACCTCTTCGCCGCCGCCGCCGGTGAAGCCGTCGGTGGCCACCTGGACCACTCCCTGCCGGTACCACTGCAGCCCGAAGGTCAGCAGCAGTGCCCCGATCACCACCCGGGCGACGTCGATCGGGATGAGCTGGAGCGCCTGGCCCAGGGCCACGACGATGGCGACCAGCACCACCAGCCCGGAGACGGCACCGATCGCGGTAGATCGCCATCCGCGGATGGCGCCGACCCCGAAGACGATGACCACCATCTCGATCATCTCGACGGAGCACGCGATGAACGTGCCGATCAGTACGGCATTCAGGGACAGAGAAAGAACCGAGCCCATGAACAGCCCTCCCGAGCAGAGGTCGCGGTCGTGGCGTAGCGAGCCCGTACCCGGAAGGGAACGGCCGAAACGGTGGCGTCCGGGGAGCGCCCGGCGGCTACCCCGCCGGGGGAGCCGTGACGTTCACCCGTGTCCGGGCGCTGTGGCTCGACGCGAACCGGGTGCCGCCGCCGAAGGCCGCCCGGAACCAGCACGACTGCGTGGGTTGCACGGTCAGGTGCCAGGTGCCGCGCGGACCCGCCGTGACGGTCCGGGCGACGGGGTACCAGTTCGGGGTGCCGACGACACGCTTCCACAGCGGCACGGTGCGTCCCGCGATCGGCTCGCCCAGCGACGTACGCAGCCGGCCGGACACGTGCGTCGACCGCCCCCGGCGGATCTCCCGCACCTGCGCCGAGTGAGGGCTCAGCGCGAGCGTGGTGCGCACCGGCGGCGTGATCAATACCTCGACCGGCGAGGCGCTGCTCGTGGCGTACAGGTCGTCGCCGCCGAACACCGCCCGGTACGCGGCGGCCTGGTCGACGGCCGGCCTGGCCACGAAGTGCCCGGACGCGTCCGTGGTGACCGACCCCACCGTCTCCCACTGCGTGGCGCCGGGGACGAGCCGGCTCAGGGTGACGGTGCGCCGCGCGACCGGGGCCGTGCCGCTGGCCAGGGTGCCCGCATCCGCACATGGTGCTTCGCGAACGGCGCCGGGTTGGCCACACGGAAGGACAGGCTGGTGGGGTTGAGCAGCACGGGTTCTTCGTGACGGGGGACGTGCTGCCCGCGTACGTCGGGTTCGCCGCGTAGTCGGCACGGTAGGACGCCGTCGTCATCAGCTGCACCGTGGTGCGGAAGGCGCCGGTGCCGTCGGTGGTCAGCCGCGCCAGCACCCGCCAGGCCTTCTTCCCGGCCACCCGACGGGACAGGGTCACCGGCTGCCCGGCCAGCGGCGCGCCTCCGGACCGGTGCAACGACCCGGTCATCGTTGCCGCGGAGCCGGCGTAGGCCTGGTCCGGGACCGGATCGAGGCTCAGCACCGTCGGTGCGGGCGTGAGGGCGACCCTCGTGACGGTGGACGCGCTGGGACGGAAGTCGGCCTCACCGGCGTAGGTGGTCCGGCCGCTGCCCGCGGCGACGACGACGGTCCGGAGCCGGTAGAAGCCGTGGTGGCCGGTCCGGACGCTGCCGACCTTGGTCCAGGTGGAGCTTCCCGGCTGCCGCCGCAGCAGGGTCACCGGCCGGTTGCGGACGGGCCGGCCGGCCGTGTCCGTGAGCGTTCCCTTGAAGGCGACTCGCTGTCCGGTCATCGGTGCCGGGTTGCTGACCGCGAGGGTCAGCGACGTGTGGCTCGGGCGGAAGGCCAGGGCGAACTTCTGCAGCTGTGTCAGGGACCCGTTGAAGACGTCCCGGTCGGTGCGGCCGCTGATCCCGGTGATCCGGGCGGCGCTGGTGGACTGCCAGAACGACCAGGTCGGCCAGTGGCCAGGGATCAGCGGTGCCCGCACACCGTAGTGGGCCACCCAGAGCGGGTAGGCGTGGAAGCCGGCGCTGTTGTGCAGGTGGTCCCGCCAGAACAGCGGCGAGGTGTAGATGATCGGGTGCCGCCCGGTCAGCTGCGTCACCTTGGTGAGCCAGGCCCGGGTCCACGTGATCAGCGGCCGCGGGCGGAGCCCCCCGGTTGCCTCGAGGTCGAGCACCGGCGGCAAGGTGCCGCGCACCCGTTGGGGGCCGATCACCCGGGCGAAGTGTCGGGCCTGGCGCCGCGCGGAGCCGAAGCTCGGGCGGGCGAAGTGGTAGGCGCCGTGGTAGATCCCGACCCGGCGGGTCGCGGCCCAGTCGGTGGCGAACTTCGGGTCCGTGTACGTCGACCCCTCGGTGGCCTTGAGGAACGCGAACTTCACCCCACTGGCCTTGACCGCCTCCCAGCGCAGCCGGGCGCCGTGCTGGTAGTGCGAGGTGTCCACGCCGTGGGGGAGCGCGGCGTAGGCGGCGCCGGTGGTGCCGAGGAGCAGCAGGGTCAGGGCCGCGGCGGTGGCGCGCACCATCGTGCGCGGGTGATGACGGGACGGCGTCTGCACGCGAGAGGACCCCTCCGAACGCGAGGCGAGGACCGAAACGTCGCCTCTGGACCAGAACAGAGGTTAGGGAACCGCAGAGGACCCTGGTGACCCAGGAATCACAACTTTCACTCTGGAAACGAGCGGATGTGCTGGTCACGGCCGTCGGGACGTGCTAGCTGCCCGAGTTTCCCTAGGTGGCCGAGTATTGACCGGGCGGTCAGTCAAGTTCTATCCTGGAACTGGTCGATCCGCCTGAGGACGACGGATCCTGCTGGCTAGGAGGATTCCGATGCGGAAGTGGACACGATGGCAGGACTGGGTAGCGGTCGTCGCCGGCGGCTACGCGATCCTGGCCCCGATCTGGACCGACACCACGACGAGGGCGACCTGGACGATGATCGTCCTCGGGATCATCACCGCGCTCGCGGCGCTGGCCTCGCTGGCGCGGCCGGACAACATGTACTCCGACGGCGCGGTGGCCGTGCTCGGGGTGCTGTTCTTCATCGCGCCCTGGGTGATGGGCTTCTCCGGCACCACCGCGATGGCCTGGACGGCATGGGTCGTTGGTGTGGTGAGCTTCGTGGTCGGCGCTCTGGCGTGGCCCGAGAGCAACCGGGCGCACCGCCAGCACGTCGCCCCGACGCACTGACGGGCCGAGGGCGACGGCGGCCGGGGCGCTCCGTCCCGGCCGCCGTGCCCGCTGGTGACCGACGGCGCGCCGAGAAGGTGGCAGGCTCTCTCCCGAGAGCGAGCGGCGCACGTGGCGCGGACGGAGGCAGGTGGCACGGTCGAGACCGGGTGAACGGCCGGCAACCGACGTGGGGGGACGTCCCGACCCCGTGCCGGAGGCGAACGAGCGCCGCCGGTCGCGCATCCTGGACGCGGCCGAGCGGCTCTTCGCCGCGCGCGGCTACGACGCGACCGGGACGGCGAGGATCGCCACCGAGGCCGAGGTGCCGAAGGGGCTGGTCTTCTACTACTTCCCGCGCAAGACCGACATCCTGCGCACGCTGCTCACCGAGCGGTTGCCGGCTCACCCGTTGTGCGACGCCACCGACGTCGCCCGCCGGGGAGACCCGTCCGGATCGCTGCTCCGGCTCGCCCGCCGGCTGAGGCTCGGGGACCACGAGTCGGTGGTGCTGCGGACCATCCTCTTCCGGGAGGCGGGGACGCACCCGGAGGTCCGCGAGCACATCACGGCGCTCCGGGAGGGGTTGGTCGAGATCACCGAGGCGGTCCTGGACGCTGCGGTCGAGCACGTGCTGGACCCGGTCCGGCGCCGGCAGGCGGCGCACACCTTCGTCGCGGTGATGCTCGACGAGGCGAACGCGCGCCGGTTCGACGGCCCGGTTCCCGACCTCGCCGGCGCCGCGCACATCGTGTCCGGCGGCCTGGTCGCCCCGGCGTGACGCTGGACCCGGGACCTGCACGTACGCCGGCTACCTGCTGGTGCTCTGGCGGGGACGGGCCTGGCCCGCCGGTCGGTTGCCGCGTTGACGCTGGCCGTGGGCGCTGCGGTGGTCCCTCGCCTCCCTGGTCCCCGCCGCTGAGAGGCGGCCCGGGGCCCTTCGGGGTTCCTCATCTGACGGGGGTGATGCGCGCGGCGCCGTCCCTGGAAACGCTGGGCGGGTGTCCGACACGGGTCGTCACAGGTTCGAGCGCGCTGTGCCAGCGGGCGTGGCGCGTGCCGGGGCCGCGGCGTCCCGGCAAGGAGGCCACGGCCGCCGGCATCTACGGGATCATCGTGGGCGCCGCGGTGATGGCCGCCTCGCACGCGGAACGCGCCGGGACGGTTGCCGCCGCGGTGCTCGTCACCCTGCTCGTCTACTGGGCGGCGGAGCGGTACGCCCGGCTGATCGCGGAGCGCATCCACGACGGTCGCCGACCCACCTGGCGGCAGGTTCGGCACCAGCTCACCAGCGGCTGGGAGATCGTCACCGCTTCGGCCCTGCCGTTGCTGGTGCTCGTTCTCGTGGACCTGCTCGGGGCCAGCGTCTACGCGGCCGTCCTCGCGGCACTCGCCTGCAGCACCCTGCTGCTGTGCCTCGCGGGGTGGGAGATCGGCCGGCACGGGCAGCTCAGCAGCGGGGAGCGAGTCGCGTCGGCCGCGGTGGCCGGCGCCTTCGGAGTGATGATGATCCTGCTGAAGGCGCTGCTGCACTAGCCTGCGGCGCCGGGGCGGCCCGCGCGGGGGCGTGTCCCGCGCGTGTGCCGGCCACCGACGCGGATAGCGTCGGCCCCTGTTCGCGTCTCTGGCCGCATCGTTGCCGACGCCCCTGGCTGGTGATCCTGGCCTGGGTCATGGGGCGATCGCGGTCTTCGCCACCGCCCCGCGCTCACTCGACGACGACGAGGCGCAGTTCCTGCCCGGGCACTACGAGTCGATCAAGGCGCTGAAGCTGCAGGACGGCCTTCCCGGGCGCACCGAGATCGGCGCGATCATCGTCTTCGACCGCGGACGGCGCGCCCTGACCGCTGCCGACTCGGCGAAGGTCACCCAGATCGTGGGCAGGTCGGGACCCACGGCTCCAGAAGCCTCGCCGGCGTCGCGCCGTCGCCCCCGTCGGACAACCGGCTCGTGCAGACCGGCATCGTCAGCATGAAGCGGGGCGAGCAAGCGTTCAGCCCGGCCGCCATGGACAGCGTGAAGGCGCTGCGCGCCGACCTGAAGCCGCTGGTCGCCGGCTCCGATCTCGAGGTGGTGTCACGGGGTCGGCGGCGACGTCGCTGGACTCGCAGGATGCCTCCAAGAACGCGGAGGCCATCGTCGGCATCGCGACGTCCTGCTGATCCTGTTCCTGCTCTCCTGATCTTCCGCAGTCCTCATCGCGCTGATGCCGATCGTCGTGATCGGGATCGTCTCCCAGATCGCGACCGGACTCATCGCGCTGGCCAACAAGGCGTTCGACCTCAAGGCCGACAGCTCGATCCAGGTCATCCTGATCGTGGTGCTCTACGGGATCGGCACCGACTACATCCTGTTCTTCCTGTTCCGCTACCGGGAGCGGTTGCGGGAGGGGGAGCCGAGCAAGGGCGCCGTCGTCGCCGCGGTCGAGCGCGCCGGCGAGGCCATCGCGTCCGCGGGCGGTGCGGTCATCGTCGCGTTCCTCGCGCTCGTGCTTTCGTCGCTCGAGCTCTTCCGCTCGATCGGGCCGGCGCTGGCCATCGCCGTCGCCATGACGCTGCTCGCGGCGCTCACCCTGGTCCCGGCGGTCGTCTCGCTGCTCGGGACGCGGGTCTTCTGGCCGTCGAAGGCGTGGCGGGACGAGCCGACGGCGCGCCCGGTTCGCGGCCATCGGCGACCGCCTGGGTCGCCGCCCGGGCCGCTTCGCGGTCGTCTCCGGCGGCGTGCTCGCGGTGCTCGCCGTGTTCGCCGTTCGCGTTCACGCCCGACCTTCGACCTCTCCGACGCCGGAGTGCCGAAGACCGCCGAGTCGACGAAGGCGCTCGCGACGCTGCGGAAGGGGCTGCCGGCCGGCGCGACCGACCCGACGACGGTCCTGCTGCACGCGACCGACGGCAAGCGCTGCCCACAGGCGCAGCTGACCGGCTTCGCGCGCGGCGCTCGGCGGCGCGCCCGGGGTCGCGCAGGTCGCCGCCCGCGACGCTCTCGCCGAACAAGTCGACCGCCGCCTTCAGCGTCATGCCTCGCCGACGACCCGTCGTCCGACGCCGCATCACCAACGTGACGGGCCCGCTCCGCACCGGCGCACACGGCAGCGCCGGCGGGCACGCGAGGCGCTCGTGGGTGGCATGACGTCGGTCTACGTCGACCTGCAGGCGGCGATGAACCACGACTACGCCGTCGTCTTCCCGGTGGCCGCCGTCGTCATCATGCTGATCCTCGCGCTGCTGCTCCGCAGCCTGGTCGCGCCGTGGTACCTCATGGCCTCGGTCGGGCTCGGCTTCGGCGCGACGCTCGGCGCGACCGCGCTGCTCTTCCAGACCTGCTCGGGCGCAACGGCCTGGTCTTCCTCCTGCCGATGTACATCTACCTGTTCGTCGTGGCGCTCGGCACCGACTACAACATCCTCATGGTCGCCCGGCTGCGCGAGGAGGCCCGCGCGGGCAGGGACGCGCGCGCGGCCGCGGCCAAGGCGGTCGCAGCACGGCGGGCCGACCGTGGCGTCGGCCGGCCTGATCCTGGCCGGGACGTTCGCGTCGCTGATGCTCGGCGGCAACTCGCTGCTCGTGTCCATGGGCTTCGCGATCGCGTTCGGCATCTTCGTCGCGGCGTTCGTGATGGCGCTGTTCTTCACGCCGGCGCTGACCGCGCTGATCGGGCACGGGGCGTGGTGGCCGGGCCACGGTGACGAGGGCCGCGAGGACGGTGAGGGCGGTGAGGGCGCCGCGCGGCCCGACGGCGGGCAGGTCTAGCGGGGCCGGCCGCGCCGCCTGACGGCCAGCTTGTGCGCCTCCACGGCCGCCAGGAGGACCAGGACGACGGCGACGAGCACGAGCCACTCCGCGACGGGCACGGGCGCGAGGCCCAGCACCCGCTGGGTGAACGGAAGGTACATCGCCGCGACGTGGATCCCGAGCGCGGCGATCACGCCGATGGCCAGCACCCGGTTGCCTCGTAGGCCCGTGCGGAACAGCGACCGGGTCTCGGACCGTGCGGAGAGGGCGAGCACGTTCTCGGACAGCACGAGCAGGAGGACCACGCTGTTCCGGGCCTCCTCGACGTCCCAGCCGCGACCGCGGAGGACCTGGTAGGTGGTGAAGGCCAGGCCGCCCATGACGACGGCGACGACGGCGAGGCGTTCGAGCATGAGGCGGTTGAACACGGGCTCGCGGGTGGTCGCGGAGGGCGCCGCATCTCGTCGCCCTCGGCCGGCTCGAACGCGAGTGCGACGTCCTGGATGCCGTTGGTGACGAGGTTGAGCCAGAGCAACTGCACCGGAAGCAGGGGGAGGGCGAGCCACCGCGAGGAAGACCAGCGCGACCTCCGCCCGCTCCGGTCGCGACGAGGAGCTGCACCACCTTGCGCACGTTCGCGTAGGCGACCCGCCCCTCCTCGACGCCGGCGGCGATGGAGGCGAACTTGTCGTCGGTGACGATCAGCTCTGCGGCCTCGCGGGCCACGTCGGTTCCACCGCGACCCATCGCGACCCCGACGTGGGCCTGCCGCAGCGCGGGTGCGTCGTTGACGCCGTCGCCGGTGACGGCCACGACGTGCCCGCGCCGGGTGAGGGCGCGGACGATCTGCGAGCTTCTGCTCCGGCTCCACCCGCGCGAAGACGCGCGCGCGGCGCCAGCGCGTCGTAGGCGCCCTCGCCGAGCTCGGCGGCCTGCGGAGGCGGCGCCCGGTGACCACGGCCGTCTCCGCGTCGGCGAGTCGAGGTCGCGAGCGATCGCCAGGGCAGTGACCGGGTGGTCGCCGGTGATCATGTCAACGGTCACCCCTGCACGGCGGCAGGAGGCGATGCTCTCGCGTGCTTCAGTGCGGACCGGGTCCAGCATGCCGACCAGCCCGAGGAGCAGAGCCCGGTCAGGTCGCCCTCGTCGAGCTCGTCCGGCGCGGGGCCGGGGCGGGAGGTTGCCCGGCTCCTCGCGATGGCCCCCGCGTGGTGCGCGGTGCCCGGCCACGGCCAGCACGCGGTCCTCGGCGGCCGCCTCCGCCTGGGCGGTCAGGCCGCGCACGTCCAGACGGCCTCGCCCTCGGTGGTCGCCATCCGGTCGCACATCGGGAGCAGTCGCTCGATCGCCCCCTTGACCGCGATCTCCACGTCGCCGTCGACCCTCGTGGAGGGAGGCCGCGAAGCCGGTCGGGCTCGAAGGGGAGCATCGCGACGCGCGGCCGGTTGGCGAGGGCCTCGGGCTGGGTGAGGCCGAGCTTGTGGCCAGCGACGAGCAGCGCCACGTCGACCGCGTCTCCCGGGTGACCCAGGTGTCCTCGCGGTGCGCCAGCGAGCCCTCGTTGCACAGCACCGCCGCGCGGGCCAGGTCCTGAAGCAGGTGACGGCCTCCGGGCTCGTCGGGGGTCAGGACCTCGCCTTCCGGCTCCGTGCCGACCCCGGTGACCTCGCAGGCCTCGTGCAGCGGCACGCGAGCTTGGTGACGGTGAGCTCGTTGAGGGTGAGGGTGCCGGTCTTGTCCGAGGCGATCACGGTGCACGACCCGAGCGCCTCGACCGCGAGGAGCCGCCGCACGATGACGTGGCGCCGGGCCATCCGGGCGGTGCCGATCGCGAGCGCCACGGTCAGCGCGACGGGAAGTCCCTCGGGGATCGCGGACACAGCCAGTGCGACCGCGAGCAGGAGCGCCTCGTCGATGCTCGCGCCCCGGCCCATCTCGATACCGCCGATGAGCAGAGCGGCGACGCCGACGACACCGGCCACCCAGAACGTGAGCTGTCGCATCCGGGTGACCAGGGGCGGCTGGTTCTCGTCGCGGGCGACGAGGGCTCCGGCGAGGGCGCCGACCTCGGTGGACACCCCGGTCGCGGTGACGAGTCCCTCGGCCCGCCCGTGGGTGACCAGCGTCCCGGCGAACGCGCAGTTCACGCGGTCGGCGAGGTCCGTGTCGTCCGGCAGGCTCGCGCCGGCGTCCTTCTCCACCGCCAGCGACTCACCGGTCAGCAGCGACTCGTCCACGAGCAGGCCGGCGCCTTCCAGGAGGCGCATGTCGGCGGGGACCTTGTCGCCCGAGGCGAGCAGCAGGACGTCGCCCGGCACGATGTCCTCGGCCGACAGCTCCACGACGTCGTCGTCGCGGACCGCCCGCGCCGTGGTGGTGACCAGCTGGAGCAGGGCCATCGCCGTGTGCTCGGCCCGGTGCTCCTGGACCGTGCCGATGACCGAGTTGAGCAGCAGGACCACTGCGATGAACACGGCGTCGGCCCAGTGCCCGATGTAGATCGAGAGTGCCGTGGCGAAGAGCAGCACGTAGATGAACGGGCTCAGGAACTGGCGCAGGAACAGCACTGCCACGCTGGGCGGCCGCGCCTGCGGGAGCGTGTTCGGGCCGAACCGCTCCAGCCGTACGGACGCCTCGTGAGCGGTCAGCCCCCGGGGCGTGCTGTCCAGGCGGGACAGCACCTCTTCCGCGGCCGCCGCGTGTGCAGGTGGCACGGGGGCGCCGGCGGCCCGGTCAGCGGCGGATGCAGCCACGATGGTCTCCCGTCGTCGCCCGTGGGGTCACCACCAGCCTCACCGGGCCACGAGAGCCGGGCCAGGGTCGAACGGCCCGGGGCGGCTAGGCCGAGCGCTCGCGCACCACCTTCGGCGACGTCCACCCGCCGATCGCTCGCGACGCCGGCCACTGCGACACGCCCGCCGCGGCGAGCACGCCCACGGCCGCGCCCACGAGCACGTACCACGGCCAGACGAGGGAACTGGAACATGTCGCTCGAGAAGCTCGCGAGGAACGCCTTGGCGGCGAGCACCCCGAGCCCCAGCCCGAACGGCAACCCGAGCGCCGTCGCGACGAGGCTCTCGGTCGCGATGGTCCCCGCGACCCTCCGCAGCGGCACTCCGGCGGCGCGCAGCGTCGCGAGCTCGTTCGTGCGCTCGACGACGTTGACCGCCATCGTCACGTAGATCACGGCGAGCGCGAGCACCGCGCCGAGCGCGATCATGACGCCGCCGAACACCCAGAACAGCCCGAGGTACTGGTCGATCGTCGCGGCGAACGCCTTGGAGTCGTTGTACGCGACCACGCCGGGCAGGTTGGTGATCGTCTGGCGCATCGGGTCGCGGTCCACGCCGGCGTCGAAGCCCAGGACGTACGATGCGACGCCCGAGTCCGGCAGCACGCCTCGACGGCGAACGCGTTGGTCGAGTAGATCGTGGTGCCGAGCGGCTCGTCAGCAGGCCCGCCGAGCCTCACGTCGCGGCTGCCGCGTGTGGTCGACAGGGTGATGGTGTCGCCCACCTTCACGTGAGCGCGTCGGCGAGGCCCACGCCGGCGAGCACGCCGTACTTCGGCAGCGCGATGAACGTGCCGTCCGTCGAGTGGAAGCCGTGCAGCGTGGTGCCCGGCTCGAAGCCGCGCAGGCTCGTCGCGTAGCGAGTCGCCCGTCGCTGCAGCGCGGTCACCTCGCCGCACCGGCGTCGGCTCGACGATCGTCGACGCCGGGCAGCCCGCGAGCGCGGCGCGGCGCATTGCCGCGACGGCCGCGTCGACGGTGACGGTCGCGTCCTCCTTGTTGATCTTGTCGAAGTGCAGGTGGAGCGCGTCGATCATGCTCGTCATCAGCCCGAGCGTCGCGAGCACGAGCACCAGCGCGAGCACGGAGCCGAGCATCGTCGCGAGGGTGCGGCGGCGGCTGCGGCCGACGTCGCGCAGCGCCATCCGGTGGTCGCGGGCAGGCGGTCATGCGGGCGACGAGCGCGGCCCACGGGCCGGGCGGCTCGGCTGGCGGCGCGCGGAGCGCATCGCCTCGGCGGGCGCGGTGCGGGACGCGGTGAGCGCGGGCGCGAGCGCGCCGAGCACGCCCACCACCACGCCGAACAGCAGCCCGTTGACGACCAGCCACGGGTGCGAGCTCACGACCATGTCGGGCACGCCGAGCGCGCCTGTGTACGCCTTGGTCACCGCGCTGTTCGCGAGCAGCCCGAGCGCGACGCCGACGACCGATCCGAGCAACCCGACGGCAAGGCCCTGGCCAGGTAGTGGCGCATGCACGCGGCCGCGGCGCGCGCCCGATGCCATGAGGGTGCCGATGATCGGCCGCTCCTGGAGGATGCGGCGCGACAGCAGCACGTACGCGGCGACGCCGGCGGCGGTGAGGAACAGCATCGGGAACGCCACGGACATCTCGTTGAAGCCGTCGAGGTCCTCGTTGCAGGGTGCGTGCGAGGCCTGCTCCTGCCACGGGGTGACGTCGGCCGCGCCGGCGCCGCGCATCGTCGCGGTGACGCGCCGCGCCGGCCGGACGGTGCGCCGGTTGGCATGAGCACGAGCGCCTGGTCGGGCCCGGTGCCCGCCCACGCCTCGGCGGTGCGCCTCGGGGACGAACAGCACGGCGAACGAGTGCGAGTCGGCGATGACGTCCTGGCGGCTGCGCGCGGGCCAGAGGTATTCGGCGGACACGCGCGACGCCCCGGACCGTACGTGTGCCACGGCCGCCGCGCGAACACCTGGACGGTGTCGCCGACGGAGAGGCTGAACGTCTCGGCCGCGTGCTTCTCGACCAGCACCTGTCCGTCGCCGCCGGAGTCGAGGTAGGCGCCGTCGATCACGTCGACGTCGTCCACCGCGGGCCGCTCGCCCGCGGGCATGCCGACGACGCGGCCGAGCAGCTTGGTGCCGTCGATGAGCATCGGCGGGTCGATCTGGACCCGCGTGGTGGCCGTCGCCGGCGCCCGCGGCGAGCGCGGCGTCGGCCACGTGCGGCGGGTCCCCGCCGGTGGCGGTGAGGTCGGCGAAGTGGAGCCGGTCGTAGGTGTGGCGATAGGAGGCGCTCAGGTTCTGGAACGCCCCGGCGGTCGCGACGTACAGCAGTACGCCAAGCATGATCGTGATGGCGACGGCGATGACCTGTCCGCGCTGGCGGCGCAGGTCGCGGATGCCTCTTGTGTGTTGTGGCTCGCATCGTGTCACCACGTCACCTTCGCGGCCGCGAGCGGCTTGGCGTTCTTGCTCGAGCGCTGCGATCTTGCCGTCGACGACGGTGACGACGCGGTCCGCGATCTGCGCGACTGAGGCGTTGTGGGTGACGATGATGATGGTCTTGCCCGTCGCGGTGGAGGTCCTGCAGCAGCCGAGGATCTGGCGGCCCGTAGCGAGGTCGAGCGCGCCTGTGGGCTCGTCGGCCAACAGGATGTCGGGCTCGGTAGCGAGGGCCCTGGCAGCGCGACCCGCTGCTGCTGGCCGCCGCTCAGTTGGGCGGGGAAGTTGTTCGCGCGGTCGCCGAGGCCCACGTCCTCCAGCAGGGCCGGGACCTTCGTCTTGTTGCCCTTGTCGGTGAGTTCGACGATGATGTCGACGTTCTCCTTGGCGGTGAGCGTCGGGATCAGGTTGAAGAACTGGAAGACGAAGCCGATGTTGTCGCGCCGGAAGTCGCTGAGGTCACCCGGGTTGCGCCCGCGAGATCTCCTCGCCCGCGACGTTGACGCTGCCGCTGGTGGCGGAGTCGATGCCGCCGATGATGTTGCACAGGGTGGTCTTGCCGGAGCCAGACGGACCGAGGATGACGACGAGTTCGCCGGCGTCGATGTGAGGTCCACGCCCTTGAGTGCGTGCACGGCCGCTGTCGCCCGTGCCGAACATCTTGGTGACGTCCTTGAGCGTCACGCCTGCCGTCGGGTGTCAGTGGTTGGTCATTCGGTCTCCAAGTCTCAAGATGCCCCGGGTGTACGCGGTGACGACGTCGATCGGCCAACGCTGGATGCCCTCGGGGCTGAGGGGGTCGACGCCGAGTACCTCGACGAGGTGTTCGTGAAGCAGGACCATGGCGAGGTCGTTGATCATCAGGAAGGCGGCGCGCACGGCGGGGTCGGCGCCTCGCTCGCATGATCCCGGCGGCGACGATTTGGGCCGTCATCGCGAACTCATCTCGAACCAGCGCGGAACAGTCCTTGCCGAACGGGTCTCCGGTGAGGATGAGCCGGCGGAGGTACGCCGGCATCGGGGAGTCCGGCGGGAGGTGGTGAGGAGCAGCTCGGCGAAGCTCGCGGCCTGGGCCCGGCGTCCGCCTGCATGGCCGGATCCTCCCCGACGTCGGTCGAGCATGGCGTCGAAGATCCCCGCCACGTAGGCGTCGACCTCTCCCGCAGGCCTTGCTTCGAGCCGAAGTGGTGGAGCACGAGCGCAGGCGAGACGCCGGCGCACGCCGCGATGTCGCGGACCGTCACGACGTCGGGCCCGCGCTCGGCGAAGAGCGTGAGCGCGCAGTCGCGAATCTTGGCCCGGGCCGTCAGATCGCTCTCCTTATTGGTCACGTGTTCAGGGTACTGAACGAACGTTCAGCGCGCCAGTCCTGGGCCCTCTCCGCAGCCCGTAGGGAATGAACTGCCGGCCCCGCTCGTTGCTCCGGGACATACCCCATGGGGTATATTGGACTCGGATCAGACACAGGAAAGAGTGAGGCTTCCATGCCGAAGATCATCCCCATCGAGACCCCCAGCCTCGGCGACCGCAGCTATCTCGTGCACGACGGCGGTCGCGGTGGTGGTCGACCCGCAGCGGGACGTCGACCGGGTGCTCGCCGTGGCCGGGCCGTGGGTGTGCGGATCACGCAGGTGCTCGAGACGCACGTGCACAACGACTACGTCACCGGCGGGCTGGAGCTCGCCCGGATGACCGGCGCCGCCTACCTTGTTCCCGCCGCGACCACGCGGCCTTCGACCGCGCGCCGGTCGCGCGACGGCGACGAGATCCGGTCGGGCCGACGTCGGTGCGGGCGATCGCCACGCCCGGGCACACCCTCACCCACCTGTCCTACGTGCTGGAGGGACGGCGGCCGGTCGGCGTGTTCACCGGCGGCTCGCTGCTGTTCGGCACCACCGGCCGCCCCGATCTGCTCGAGCCGGGGCAGACCGAGGGCTGGCCCGCGCACAGCACGCCTCCGCGCACCGGCTGGCCGACGGCTGCCCGGACGACGCCGTGGTGCCCCCCACCCACGGCTTCGGCAGCTTCTGCTCGGCCACCCAGGCGGACGGCGAGCGAGTCGACCATCGGCCAGCGAGAAGCGCGTCCAACCCGGCGCTCACCCAGCGCGAGGAGGCGTTCGTCGCGCGACCTGCTCGCCGGCCTGGACGCCTACCCGGCCTACTACGCGCACATGGGGCCGGCGAACCGCCGGGCCCGGCGCCGCTGGACCTGTCGCCGCCCGGCGGCGACGCCGGGAGCTGCGCCGCCGGATCGAGGCGGGGGAGTGGGTGGTCGACCTGCGCGACCGCACCGCGTTCGCCGCCGGCACCTCGCCGGCTCGTCAACTTCGGGCTCGACGGCCAGTTCGCCACCTACCTCGGCTGGCTGATCCCGTGGGGCACGCCGGTCACGCTGCTCGGCGAGACGCCCGAGCAGGTCGCCGACGCGCAGCGGGAGCTGGTCCGGATCGGCATCGACCGCCCCGCCGGCCGCGGCCACCGGCGCCGCGAGCACTGGCCGGCGACCGCGCCGCTCGGCACCTTCCCGGCGCGACTTCGCCGACCTGGCCGAGGCCGGCACCCGGCGCCGGTGGTCGTGCTCGACGTGCGCCGCAGCCGACGAGTGGGGGACGGCGCGCATCGAGGGCGCGGTGCACATCCCGCTCTACGAGCTCCCGGCCGCCTCGACGAGTCCCCGACGGCGAGGTATGGGTGCACTGCGCCGCGGGTACCGCGCCGCGATCGCCGCCTCGCTGCTGGCCGCGGGCCGGGACGTCGTCGCGGTGGACGACTCCTTCGACGAGTACGCGGAGCGCGCGGGTCTGCCCATTCTCAGGGGCCGGCTGGAGTCGGTCGGCTGAGCTGCCGCCCAGCGAGCCGACCGACGCCGCCCACGTGGGTCCGGCGTGGAAATCGGAGCGGGGATCCCGGAGACTGAGGAGGGCCTTGAGGAGGTCCGGTGGGTCTGACTGCGAGCCTGGGAGGCGCCCGGGGGCCGGCGCAGCTGGTGCTGGTCAGGCACGGGGAGTCCCTGGGCACCCGGCCACGACGCGGCCCGGGAGTCCGGGGCGGAGGTCCTGGACCTCGACGACCGGGCGCCGCGCCGCCCTCTCCGCGAGCGGCGAGAGGCAGGCGGCGGCGCTGGGGCGGTGGATCGGGGAGCTGGGCCAGGACTCCCGGCCGACCCTGGTGGTGAGCTCGCCGTTCCGCCGAGCGGCAGACACGGCCCGGACGGCGTCGCGACGCCGGGCCGGGCGTGATCCTGGACGAGCGGCTCCGCGAGCGGGACATGGGCATCCTCGACGGCTTGACGGAGTTGGGATCCGGTCGCGCTACCCCGACGAGGTCGGTCGCCGCGAGAAGCTGGGCAAGTTCTCTACACCCCACCCACCGGAGAGAGCTGGGCCGACGTCGTGCTCCGGGTCCGGAGCTTCCTGGTCGACCTGCGGGACGGGCACGACGGGGCACGGGTCTGGCTGTTCACCCACCAGGCGGTGATCATGTCCTTCCGCTGCGCCCTCGAGAACCTGGGCGAGCGACGGCTGCTCGACCTCGACGGCGAGACGCACATCCCCAACGCCTCGCTGACTGTGTACCGCCGGGCCGAGGCCGGCCTGTCGCTGGAGTCGTTCGCGGACACCACGGCCGTGGACGTGGGCCTGGACCGCACCGTGGAGCCGCTCCGGACGGGCGGCGGCGCGGATGGTTGAGCCACGCTCGTCACCGCGGAGCTGCTCCACGGGTGGCCGCTTCCCGAGCCGGGGGCGGACCCGGGGCCACCGGGTTGGGTGCTGGTGGTCGGAGGCAGCACGACCACGCCCGGAGCGGTGCTGCTGGCCGCCGAGGCCGCCCTGCGGGCCGGAGCGGGGGAGCTGAGCGTCGCCACGGCCGCCAGCGTCGCGCCGCAGGTCGCGGCCCTGCTCCCTGAGGCGCGGGTGCACCCGCTGGCCGAGACGCGCGCGGGGGACATCGACCCCGGGCCGGCGTCAGCTGCTGGCCGCCTCCGCGGGGAGCGACACGCTGCTCGTCGGACCCGGGCTCGTCGACCCGAGGGCGTCGGTGGCTCTTCTCGAGGGACTTCTCCCGCACCGGCACGGGACCGTGGTGCTCGACGCGCGCGTCTGGCCCTCCTCGCCGAGCGCCCCGAACGGGTGCGTGAGCTGGACGCCACCTTCATCCTGACGGTGGACCACGACGAGCCCAGTGCCGCGCCCGCCGCGGGAGCCGGCACGTCGCGGGACGCGGCTGCGGTCACCGCCGGGCCCGCCGGACGCGCGGGCGCGGTGGTCCTGTGCGGTGGTGCGGAGGCGGTGGTGGCCGACGGGCAGGGCCGGGTGTGGCGGCTCGCCCCGCGTGGCCCCGGTCCGGCGTCCCGGGTCCGGCGACGTCCGGGCCGGCGTCGTCGCCGGGCTCGCGGCGCGACGCGCCGGGCCGGCCGAGGCGGCGGTCTGGGGCGGCTTCCTGATCGGCCGCGCCGGGGAGCGCCTCGCTGCCCGCAACGGGACCGTCGGCCTCCTGGCGCGGGAGCTGCCCGGTGAGGTCCCCCCGCTGCTCGCCGAGCTCGGCCGGCGCGCCGGCGAGGCCGCCCCGGTCACCGCCGAGGTGGACGCGCTTCTGCATGCGGCCCGCTCCCGCCTGGACCGGGTCGGGGTGGCCGACCTGGCCGCCGAGCAGGCGTCGGGTGCGCTGGTGGTGGACATCCGCCCGCTGGAGCAGCGTCGCCGCGACGGCGCGCTACCCGGGGCGTTGGTGGTGGACCGCAACGTGCTGGAGTGGCGGCTGGACCCGACCAGCCCGCACCGCCTGCCCGAGGCGAATGCCGGACGCCGGGTCATCGTGGTGTGCAACGAGGGGTACAGCTCGAGTCTCGCGGCGGCGACCCTGCAGCAGCTGGGGCTGCGGCGCGCGACCGACCTGGTCGGCGGGTACCAGGCCTGGCGCGCGGCGTCGGGCTAGCGGGTGGCTCGGCGCGCCGCCCGGGGCGGCGCGTGGGGCTTTCCCCCCGGAGTTCCGACCTCCACCCGTGGCGCCACCGTCACGGTGCCGTCGGGGGCGAACGAGTAGAGCTGGTAGCCGGTCACCAGGTGGCTGTCCCGGTCCTTGAAGACGACCGGGAAGGACGCCAGCTGCTGCGGCTTGGACCACGGCGTGGAGAAGTGGTTCAGGGTGGGCGACGCGATGGCTCCCCCGGAGGTGTTCAGCTCCATCACCAGCGTCCACGAGCCGTCGGAGTTCCACACCACGCGCGGGTCCACGGAGCGGTGCCAGTGACCGTAGAAGACCGCGGATGTGGGCAGGTCCCGGACCCCGTCGTCCCACCACTCGGTGGCGCTCCCGCGCGCGTTGAGGAACTCCGGCATGCCGCGCACGTCCTTGCCGATGAAGGACTGGACCGCGTAGCCCTCGTGCAGCAGCACCAGGTCGGGGTGGTCCCCCGTCGCGGTCTGGTAGGTGTCGGCGCCCACGGACTCCTCGGTGGCGTCGCCCCGGAGCGAGGTCGCCCCGAACATCTCGGTGCGGTTCGGGTCACCGGCCCCGAGCACCGTGGTCCCGTTCAGGTCCTCGGTCGAGCCGGTCAGGACGTGCATGCCGGCCGACTTCATCTGCCGGACGCTCACCTCGCTCTCGTGGTTGCCGGTCACGGCGGCCACCGGAGCGTCACCCGCGATGGCGGCCTCGTCGGCGATGCAGCCGCCCTCGGCCGCGGTTCCGTTGGTGGTCAGGTCCCGCTGATCGCCAGGAGGCTGACCGTCCCGGCACCGAACCGGGTGTTGAGCATGCCCACCACGCGCCGCTGCAGCGAGATCATCGCGGCGTTGCAGTGCATGTCCGACTGCATCATCACCGCAACCTCGTTGGGCCGGGGGCCGGCCATGGACAGCTGGGCGGCGGCCAGCTGCCGGCGCGCCGCCGACACGTAGCGGTGCGTCCGGGACTCCTGGCGGTCGATGAGCTTCTCCACCTTGGGGATGGCGTCCTCGATCGCCAGGTGCAGCACGGGGCTGTCCGTGACGGCTCCTTGGACCAGCGTCCCGTTCAGGGAGGGCAACGGGTAGACGTTCGACGCCGCGGAGGCCGCGGGACCGCGGGCCCACTCGCGGAACTCGAACCACGCCATCCCGGTGCTCACGACCAGCGCGAGTGCCATGCCGCTCGCCGCCGCGGCGACCGGCCGGCGCGCCACCCGGCGCCGGAGCGCGGGGTCGATCAGCAGGGAGGCCACACAGAGCACTGCCCCTCCGACGCCGGCGTAGATCAGCTCCGCGATCACCGTCTGGCGCTGCACGTCGTCGACCAGCTGGTCGACGTACCCCCGGATCGCCGTGCCCGGGTCGTGGAACAGCCCGCCGTACACCTTCAGCATCTCGGGCGAGAAGTAGGAGGCGATCCCGCCGTCGCCGCTCGGCGTCGTCGGGGCGCCGTCCGCGGTGATCGAGATCCCCAGAGGCCCCCGGCTGACGGGGAAGCTGATGGTGCCGAGGATCCCGAGCCGCAGCTCGCTCTCCGAGCTTCCGGTGAGCGTGAGGCGCGCGGGGACCAGCCCGACCGTCTCCCGCACCTGGGCGCGCTCGACGCCGCGCTCGACGGCGAGGGGAAGGGCGATCACGGCGGCGGCCACCAGACACAGGGCCAGACGGGCACCGAGCGCGGTCATCCGGAGGTTGCGTGGGTGCCCCGGGTGCTCGTCCGACATGAGACCCCACGGTACTGCCCGGCGCGCGGTGCTCGGCGGTTTCCCCGGTGGTTTCCCGGTGGTTTCCCGGTTCTTTCGCGGTGGGGCAGCCGCGGGTGAAGCAGCCGTGCCGGCGGGGGCGGGTGGTGGTCCCGCCCTCGCCGGCACGAGGAGGATCAGTGAGCCGTGCTCACCGCGTGATGTACATCCGGGCGAAGGTCGGCATGCCGCGGATGTTGTCGTTGGCCATGCCACCGACCTTCGAACCGTGGATCATCGCCGTGCCCGAGTAGCCGGTGACGACGGCCGGGTAGTACGTCTCCTCCATGGTCTTGTCGAACTGGCCCCAGGCCGGGATCGCCTCCTTGGGGCTGAGGGTGTCGAGGATGCGGTCCTGCTCCTGGTCCATCTTCTTGACCTTGAAGTTGGCGATGTTCGGCATTCCGTCGAGCCCGACCAGGTTGCCGGCCCACTGCGCCGGGAACCAGGTGATGCCGGACGGCCAGTCCGAGCACCAACCGCTCGACCGCACGTTGATCGGCGAGTTGTAGTCGGTGCGGTCGGTGCGGATCGTCGCCGTGGTCGACGCGATCGGCGTGGCCTTGAAGCCACCGGCCTGCAGGCCCTTGACGATCTCGTTCTTGGCCTGCACCGACTGGTCGTCGTCGGTGGCGAACAGGAACTTGATCTCGTACTGACCCGGCTTGTAGCCGGCCTTCTTCAGCAGCTCCTTGGACTTCGCCGGGTCGGTGTTCTCACCCTTGATGCCCAACGCGTCGTACTCGACCCGACCGGCGGTGCCCGGCGGCAGGATCGAGGTGCCCGGCACCCGGGTGACACCGATGATCTCGCCCGCGGCCTTCCACGCCGACTTGTACGGGTACGCGTAACCGATCGCCTTGCGGACGTTGATGTCCTTGATCTTGGTCATGTCGATGTACCACATGTACGTGCACGGGCTGGTACCCGTGACCAGACGCTGCTTGTCCGACGAGATCTGCCGGTACGACGACGCGCTCACGTTGTCGTAGGTCAGCGTGGTCTGCGCCGAGCCGTTGTCGTTGATGATGATGTTCTCGAGCTTGGCGGTGTCCTGGGCGAACTTGAAGTCCCACCCGTCGACCATCTGGATCCGACCCGGGTCGGTGTTCGGGTCCCACTGGTCGTTCTTGACCAGGGTCAGCTCCTGCTGCGGCTTGTAGTCCGCGAACTTGTACGGACCGGTCGCCATCGGGTGCTTGCCGTAGGTCTGCGGGTTGTCCTTCGACTGCGGGATCGCGGTGAAGGCCGGGAACGACGCGTAGTAGTCCATGTCGGTGAACGGACGACGCATCTTGATCGTCACCGTGTTCCCACTGACCGAGACACCCTTGTACTTGCCCTTGTCCTTGAACGGGCCCTTGTACTTGTCCCCGTCCAGGAAGAACGTGGTCTGGTAGGTCGGGCCGTCCGGCAGTTCGGCGATCGCGAACGACCGCTTCACCGCGTACGCCACGTCCGCGGCCTTGACCGGGGTGCCGTCCTCGTACTTCAGACCGTCACGCAGCGTGAACGTCCACTCCGTGTTGTCCGCGTTCGGCTGGCCCAGGTCGGTCGCCATGTCCGGGATCAACTGCATGTCGTTGGTGTCCGGGCTGTAGGCGTACTGCGTCAGTGACCGGGTCACCAGGTCCGACAAGATCGCGGTCGAGTCCGTGTAGTAGGCCTGGGTCGGGTCCAGCGTGGACGGCGCGTTGGCGGTCAGCACCGTCAAGGTGCCGCCCTTCTGCGCCCCGTCCGGGATCGCCGCCGGAGCCGTGGCGCCCGGGTTCTTCGCGCCACCGGCGCCGCCACCCGCCTGGAAGGACGGCTGGCTGCCGGAGGCCCCAGCGTTGCCGCCGCCACCTCCGCACGCGGCGAGCGTCATCAGGGCAGCGGTCGCGAGGACCACCGCCGGTTTCTGGAGCTGCATGTCGATGCCCTCTCTGACTGGTCACCGGACGGGTGACTAACCACTAGAAGGCGATTGAAGGGTTAGTGAATTCGAGCCGTCAACGGCCCGCCGGCGATGTTCTCGAAACGAGACCAACCCGCGCCCGGTCCGTGACCGTCGGCGGGTCAGTCGGGCGAGCTCGCGGAGGCGGCCCGGCGCTGGGCGTGGGCGCGGGCCTTGGCGCGGTTGCCGCAGACCGCCATCACGCACCACTTCCGGCGGCCCCGCGGGTCGAGGAAGAGCCACCCGCACTCCAGGCCCGGGCAGGCGTGCACGGCACGACGGTCCGGCGCGGTCAACAGATCCGCGGCGGCGCTGGCCGCGGCGAGGAGCGGCAGGCGCACCGGGTGGTCCCGACCGAACCGCCAGGCCATCCCGTGGTCGGCGGTGCGTTCCAGCCGCTGGGCCGCGCGTGCTTCGTGTGCCCACCGGGCGATCTCGCGGTCTGCCCGGTCCGAGCCGGCGGAGGTGAGGGCCTGGTACAGGTCGCCGCGGAGCCGCCGTGCCTCGCGGAGCACTCCGGCGGCCCGGTCGGGGGCGCGGCGAGCCGCCTCGCGAGCGGCGTCGGTCTCCTCGGGGGTGAGCCCGGCTCGTTCGCGGGCCCAGACGGCCAGGGTGTCGAAGTCGACCAGGTAGTCCCCGCCCGACCCGGGTGGGGAGTTCCAGCCCGCCCAGGTGTTGCAGAACTCGAGCGCGGGATGGCCGGCGACCGGTCTCGGCAGGGCGACACCGTCCACCTCGATCTTGAACATGCCTCGATTCTGCCCCGCCGAGGCGCGGAACGGTAACCGCCGGCAGACCACTGACCGGTTGTCGGACCGGTCGATCGCCGCGGCCCCACGTTTGCCGGGGGGCGACTCGGGCACCGGAGGAGGAGAGCCCGACGGCGAAGGAGGAGCGACATGACAGTCGGCTTTGGCGTGCTGACGGCCCTGATCGTGCTCGGGGTCGCGGTGTTCTTCGTGGTCCGCTCGGTGGGGTCGGCGACCCGCGGCGGCCGTGCCGTGGTCGACTCGGGCGAGGACCACCTGCGCTACGTCGTACCGGCCGGCCAGGACCCCCCGATCCTGCTGTCCGCTCTCGACCGGGCGGGGTACGACGCGGCGGTCGAGGTCGTGGACGGACACCGCCAGGTCGTGGTCCGCTGCCCCGCGGGGAGTGACGCGGAGCGCGCCCGCGTGCGCTCGGTGATCGGGTCGACGCACAGCACCGGGCTCGAGGGGGAGGACTTCCACCCGGGCGAGGTGGTCTTCGTGGACGAGCACCGGGCTGAGCGCCCCGGCGCGCGCGAGAACGACCGGCCCTGAGCCGCGGCCCGACGTCGCCGGGTGACGTCGGTGCGTCGGCCGGAACGAGCAGACACGCCCCCGAGCCTCGCAGCACGGGGTCCCGAGGGCGCCAGACCTGGAGGTGTGTGATGCAACAAGGACAGAAGACCGGTGTCGGTGTCGTCCTGCTCTTCATCGTGGGATGCCTGGTGGTGCTCGGGGTGATGTGGGCGATCGCGGCGCACATCCTCTGACCGCCGGTCGACGCGGTCGACTCGGCCGTCCGGGCGTGCGCCGGCCGTCGGGCCGGCGGCGTGCCGGCCAGTGCAACGATGGTCGGTATGTCTGATGAGCCGGTTGAGTTCGCCGAGGTGCTCGACGGGTGGGCCCCGGCACCCGAGGTGGTGCACGGGGCGCTCGACCCGTGGCCGGCGGCAGCGTTGGCGGCCCTGCTCGGGCGTCCTGCGCCGGGGCCGGGCGAGCCGCTGCCGCCGTTGTGGCAGGAGGTGTACCTCCGCGCCGCGCACGCGGTCTCGGAGCTCGCGGACGACGGGCACCCCGGAGCGGGCAGCCTGGTGCCCCCGCTCCGCGACCGGCGCCGGATGTTCGGCGGCGGCCGCATCACGGTGCACCGCCCGCTGCTCGTCGGCGAGCCGGCCACCCGGACCAGCTCGGTGGCCGGAGTGCGCGCACGCCAGGGGCGCAGCGGCTGGCTGCTGCTGGTGACCGAGCAGCACGAGGTCTGCGTCGACGGGGCGGTCCGGGTCCGCGAGGAGCGTGACATCGTGTACCGCCGGGCGGCCGACGTGGGCCGGACAGCGGCGGCCGCCGCCGCACCGGCGCCGGCGGATCCGCCGGACTACACGATCGAGCCCGACGAGCGGCTGCTGTTCTGCATGAGCGCGCTGACCTACAACGCGCACCGGATCCACTACGACCGCGACTTCACGGTCGGCGTCGAGGGCCACCCGGACCTGTTGGTGCACGGCCCGCTGCTCGCGCTGGGTGCGGTCGAGACCGTGCGCAGGCAGGATCCCCGCGAGATCGCCCGGATGCAGTACCGCCTGGTGTCCCCGGCCTATCTTGGCCGCGGGACGATCGGGTTCGCGTGCACCCGTGACGACAGTGGGTCCCTGCGGGTCGTCGGGTCCCAGGACGCCGTTCCGACGGTGGAGGCCACCTTCACGATGCGCTGACCCTCCGCGACACGGTGGCCGGTGGACGGGGCGCGTCCGGGTGCCCCGGACCGGTCGGGCCTTTCGGCACTACGCGCCGGTGCGGGCCCGCCGGATGATGAGCACGAGGGCGACCTCGGCACCGCGGGAGAGCGCATGAGACGTCAGGGCCCAGTTCCCAGAGCCACGGCCTGGCCCGCGGTCGCTCGCTGCTTCACCGCCAGCGTGGGGATGCTGGGACGTCGGGAGATCCGGACGCCGCGGCAGAACGTCGGCCGCGGATCCGCTTCGCCGACGGCAGCACCGCGCGGGTGTACCGGGAGACCGTCGTGTCGACCGGCCGGCGCCGCGGACCCGTGCGTCCTGGTCGTCTCGTTCCGGCTGCGGTGGGTGCGCGGTCCCGGGCACACGTGTTCCGGGTCGAGAGCCTGCTCAACACGCCGCTGTTCGTCGGCTTCCCCGGCTTCGTGTCCAAGCTGTGGCTCGCCCACGACGAGCAGGGGCCTACCGGGGCCTCTACGAGTGGGACGGCGCCGGACGCGGCGCCGAGCACTACGCCCGGTCTCTGTGGCGGGTGCTCGGGCTGGTCAGCGTGCCGGGCACCATCCACTACCGCGTCTTCCCCGGGCTGCGGCGGGACGACGTGCTCGCCGACCCCGCCGTGCTCGCGGGCGAGCGGGGGCGGCGGACGAGGCATGGTGCGCGTGGTGGCCGTGGCGTGACCGCCGGACGTCCTGGTGGTGGGCGCCGGGCCGACCGGCCTCGCGACCGCGCTGCAGGCGCACGCCCACGGCGCGACGGTGCGCGTCGTGGAGCGCCGGCCCGAGGCGTTCCGCCCCTCGCGGGCGATGATCGTGCATCCCGCGGACCCTGGAGGCCTGCGCCCGCTGGGGGTGGCCGACGCGCTGCTGGACCGCGGGCCGACAGCGCCCCGGCCGCGCGAGCTGCACCTGGGCCGCCGCGTGGTCCCCGCCCGGCTCGCCGAACGTCGGCGCTGCGGGACACCGCCTTCCCGCACCTCACGCTGCTCCGGCAGATGGACGTCGAGGAGGTGCTCGCCGCGGCGCTCGCCGGCGCGGCGTCGCGGTGGAGCGGGGCGTCGAGCTGGTCGACGCCGGCGGGACGACGACCGCGCCCACGCCGTCCTGGTTCCGCGGACGGTGCGCGGGAGACCTCGCGCGCCGGTTCGTCGCGGGCTGTGACGGCCCGGCCAGCACCGTGCGCGGGTCGCCGGGATCGGCTGGCACGGCGGGCCGTACCGGCGAGGAGGTCGTCCTCGCCGACGCTCGAGCTCGACGGGGACCTCGACGCCCGGGGTGCTGCACGTCGTCGCCGGCCGCGCCGGGCCTGGTCTTCGTCGTTCGCGCTGGGCGAGGGCGCCACCTGGCGCTCCTCGGCACCCGGCCGGCGGGACACGGCGGGCGCCGTTCGGGCAGCCGGGCGCAGCAGGTCCCGGTCGCGACGTCCAGCGGATCCTCGACGCCGCCGACATGGGCGTCGCCGTCCGGAGCTGCGGTGGTCCGCGCAGGTCCGGCTGCAGCACCGGCTGGCGCAGTCCTTCCGGCGCGGGCCGCTCTTCCTGGCGGGCGACGCCGCGCACGCCCACTCCCCGGCCGGCGGCCAGGGCATGAACACCGGCATCCTCGACGCGGTCAACCTGGGCTGGAAGCTGGCCTTCGCCGCGACGCCGGGACCGCACGGGACCCTGCTGGACTCCTACGACGCGGAGCGACGCCCGGTCGCCCGGCAGGTGCTCGCGCTGACCCACCTGGTGTTCTTCGCCGAGGCGTCGACGCACCCGCTGCCGCGCGTTCCTGCGCGGGCCTCGTGCCGCTGGCGGCGCCGGCCCTGCCCCCGCTGCTCCGGCAGCGACTCTGATGGCCGAGGTGGTCCGGCGTGCTGTCGCAGATGTGGGTGCGCTACCGGCGCAGCGCCGTCCGTCGAGGGCGAGCCCGGGGGTCCCGGCGCCCGCCCCGGGGACCGGCTGCCCGACGGGGAGGTGACCAGCGGCGGGCAGCGAGTGCCTGCACGAGCTGACCGCCCGCCCGGGGTGCACGTGCTGATGGCGCGTGACGCCCGTGGCCCGACCCGAGCCTTCTCGGACCCCGCGTCCGGGTCCACCGCATCGGCAGCTGGCCGGGTCGCGGGATCCTCGCCGTCCGGCCGGACGGCCATGTCGGCCTGCGCAGCGGGGAGTGCGACCCCGGTGAGCTCGGCGCGTGGCTCGACCTGGTCGGGGCGCGGTAGGCACGAGGCGGACGTCCGGTCGGGACGTCGCGGCCGGTGCGGGTGGTGCCTGCCGGCGTCGGGTGCTGGTGCACTTCCCGTTGTCCGCACCGGGATCGGGATGCTGGCCGGGGTGGTCGTCGGGGGTGCGGGAAGTGTCGCGCCGCCCACGCCGTCCGCACCGCCACCGCGACCAGCGACTCACCGATGGAGACCGCCTTCGCCCGGCTCACCGCCCGCTGACCTCGCCGACGAGGTGACCGCCCGCCGGAAGCGCGCAGTCAGCTTGCCGCCGCCGGGTGCACCCGGTCGGCGGTGGCGTAGAGCTCCACGAAGCGCTGGAGGATCTTCGGTGGGTCGTGCACCTCGCTCTGCCGGGCCATCTCCTTGAGGTGGTCGGCCTCGTGCGGCTCGAAGTAGCCCGAGTGCTTGTAGACCTCGATCCGGGTGCAGAGCCCGTGTGCACCCGGTCGGCGGTGGCGTAGAGCTCGACGAACCGCTGCAGGATCTTCGGCGGGTCGTGCACCTCGCTCTGCCGCGCCATCGCCTTGAGATCCTCGGCCTCGTGCGGCTCGAAGTAGCCCGAGTGCTTGTAAACCTCGATCCGGGTGCAGAGCCCGTGGATGTCGAGCTCGGGGTGGAACTGGGTGGCGTACACGTTGCGACCGATCCGGAACGCCTGCACCGGGCACCGGTCCGACGACGCCAGGTGTACGGCGTCCCGCGGCAGGTCGCGCACCGCCTCCTTGTGTCCCACGAACGCGTCGAAGGTCTCCGGCATACCGGCCAGCAGCGGGTCGTCGCGGCCCGACGGGGTGAGCGTCACGGGTACCCGGCCGATGGGCTCGGCGTAGGTGCGGTCCACGGTGCCGCCGCGGTGCGTGCCGAGGGTGCCGACGCCGTAGCAGGCGCCGAGGAACGGGAAGTCCGCCGCGACGACCACGTCGAGCAGGGCCTGCAGGTCGGCCTCGACGCGCTGCTGCACCGGGGTCTTCGCGTCTTCCGGGTCGCTGGCGTTGAACGGCCCGCCGCCAAGGAAGATGCCGGACCACTCGTCGAGCGCGACGGGCCCCAGGGGGTGGCGCTCCAGGCGGGCCCGGCGCAACATGTGCTCGGGCAGGCCGGTGAAACCGAGGAACGCCTCGTACTCGTTGTCCGCGGCCGCGTCATCCTCGCGCGTGCCGAGCAGCAGGAACGGTTTCACGCCATGACTTTACGGCGCCGCGCCACCGGCCAGCCACTCCCGCGGTGCGTAGGGGGACCGGCGCCCTACCCTGGCTACGTGCACGTGGTGGTCGTCGACGACGAGAAGCGGATGGTCGAGCTGGTGACCAGCTACCTCGCCGACCTGGGGATCACCGCCACCGGCTGCCACGACGGTCCCGCCGCGCTCGCGGCCGCACGCGCCCAGGACGTCGACGCGATGGTGCTCGACCTGATGCTCCCGGGGATGTCCGGCGTCGAGGTCTGTCGGACGTTGCGACGCGAGGGCAACGACGTGCCGATCCTGATGCTGACCGCACGGGGCACCGTGCCCGAGCGCGTCGCCGGCCTGGACGCCGGCGCCGACGACTACCTGGTCAAGCCGTTCGCGCTCGAAGAGCTGGTCGCCCGGGTCAGGGCAATCGGGCGGCGCCGGGAGGCCCCCGACCACCGGCTGGTGGTCGGCGACGTGGTGCTCGACCCGCTCGAGCAGCGCGTCTGGGTCGCGGACACCGAGGTGACCCTGTCCCGCCGCGAGTTCGCGATGCTCACCTCGCTGATGGAGAACGCCGGCCGGGTGGTCTCCCGCAGCCGGCTGTTCGACGACGTGTGGGACGGCGACGTCGACATCCGCAGCAACGCCATCGACGTGCACATGTCCCGGCTGCGCCAGCGCCTCGAGCGGTCCGCGCAGGTGCGGGTGCGCACGCTGCGAGGCGTCGGGTACCGCCTCGAGGCGCTCGGCGCATGACGTTGTGGCAGCGGCTGGTCGGAGACCGGCCGATCGTCACCCGGCTGGTGCTCGCGGTCGCGGTGGCGATGACCGCGGTGTTCGTGCTCTCGGCCGCGTTCGTCTACTGGCGCGTCGAGTTCGCGCTCACACGACAGCTCGACCAGGACCTCAGCGCCTACCAGGAGGTCGTCGAGCGCGCGGTGCGGGCCGGCACCCGGCCGGCCTCGGACACCCCCGGCGAGACCTTCGAGGTGTACGACGGGCAGGGTCGGCGGGTGCTCGGCAAGAACGACGACGTGCTCGTCGGCCCGACCGTGATCGCGGCCGCCCGCCGCGGCGACGAGCAGCGGGTCGACGTGGGCTCGTTCCTTCCGGTCCCCGAGCGCGCGTACCGGGTTGCCGTGGAGCGGGTGCGGTCGCCGGCCGGGCCGGTCGTGGTGGTCGCCGCGATCAGCCGGCGCAAGCGCGACGAGGCGTTGCGCGAGCTGCTGCTCCAGCTGACGATCGCCGACCTGCTCGCGCTGGTGGCGGCCTCGTTCGTCGGCTACCGCACCGCGCGTGCCGCCCTCGACCCGGTGGAGCGCTACCGCCGCGGGGTCGCCGACGTCGGCGACGACCTGGGGCGCCGGCTCCCCGTGGACGCGGACCGCGACGACGAGCTGACCCGGCTGGGGCACACCTTCAACGACCTGCTGGCGCGGCTGGAGGCCGGCAACCTGCGCGAGCGGCAGTTCCTCGCCGACGCCTCCCACGAGCTGCGCAGCCCGCTCAGCCTGATGCGGACCGAGCTCGAGTGGGCGCTGGCCCGCCCGCGCTCGGACCAGGACGTGCACCGGGTGCTGACCTCGCTGCAGGGCCAGGTGGAGCGCCTCGTCGAGCTCGCCAACGCGCTGCTCGACCTCGAGGAGCTGCGGGCCGACAACGCGCTGGCCCGCGACCCCGTGGACCTCGACGACGTAGTCGCCGACGTGGTGGCCCGGTTCGCGGTCGTGGCGCGGCGGTCGGGCGACGTGGTCCGCGGGCACGGCGACGGGTCCGTCGTACGTCTCAACCGGCTGTGGGTCGAACGCGCGCTGACCAACCTCGTCGACAACGCGCTGCGCTACGGAGCCAGCCCGGTGACGCTGCACGCCTCGGCCGCGGACGGGGCGGCGCGGTTCGTGGTGGAGGACGCGGGGGCCGGGTTCCCGCGGGAGTTCGTGGACAGCGCCTTCGACCGGTTCACCCGCGCCGAGGAGAGCCGCACCAGCGCCGGCTCGGGGCTGGGACTGGCGCTGGTGCGCGCGGTGGCCGAGGCGCACGGCGGCACGGCCCGGGTGGACGCCGACGCGGACCACGGGCGGGTGGTGCTCGACCTCCCCGCCGGTCGCTGACCGGCCGCGGGCGCAGCGGCGAGGTCAGAGCACCTGCCGGGTGTCGTCGGGCAGCCGCCGGGTGAGCCCGCGCCGGTCGAGGTGGGCCAGCAGGGGCAGTGCCACCCGGCGGCTGGTGCCCAGCGCCTGCCGCGCCGCGCTGGTGGTGAACGGCTGGGGCAGCGCGGCGAGCCGCCGCGCCGCCTCGGCGTCGGCCCCGGGCAGCAGCACCACCGTGGGGTCCACGCGCAGCAGCTCCCCGGCACGCTCCAGCGCCGCGAGCGCCCGCCGGTCCAGGCCGACCTCGGCCAGCCGGTTGGCGTCCGGGGCGCGGAACGGGTCGGTCGCCAGGTCCGCGCGGACCCGCTGCCAGGCGGCCACGATCGGCGCGGGCAGGCTCCCCGGGCCGTCGAGCAGCACCCGGCCGTCCCGGGTCCGCAGCGGCGGCGCGACCAGCGCCCCGACGATCTCGTCGTCCGGCAGCCCGAGCGCCCGGGCCGCGGCCGCGACCGGGACTCCCGGGTCCACCGAGGACATGCTGGCCTGCACCCGCTCGCGCAGCTGCCGGCGCAGGTCGGCGGCCCGGTCGGGCGCCACCAGCCAGTCCCCGACCGCGGCCGCGCCGGCGGGTACGGCGTCCACGTCGACGCCGATCCGGCGGAGCAGCGAGCGTCGCACGACGCCGCGGCGTGCGAGCTCGGAAGGCGCCGAGCCGTTCGCGCCGGCGAGCTCCTTGGCCCGCAGGGCCGCGGCTCCGCGGCGGCGCAGCGGCGGCGGGGCCGGGTCGAGCACCGAGACCCCCCACAGCCGTCGGCTGCCGGGGTCTCGCACCAGCGCCCGGTCGCCGATCCGGAGCGGCAGCGGCGAGGCCAGGGTGAGCCGCGCCAGGTCCTCGCCGAGCGGCCGGGCGTGCACGGTCATCGAGACGGCACCGACGTGCAGCAGCGGCCGCTCGGGCAGCGGGCCCGGGGTGCGCAGCGCGACGTCCACGACCTCGGTGTGGTGCCACGCGTCGGGGGTGACCAGCACGCTGCCGCGGCCGAGCTCGTCGGGGGTGCGGCCGCCGAGGTTGAGCGCCACCCGCGCGGTGCCGGTGACCTCCTCGACCGGGCGCTCCAGGCACTCGATGCCGCGGACCCGGAGCCGGCGCTCGCCGAGGGCGAGCAGGTCGCCGGTCCGGACGGTGCCCTCCGGCAGGGTGCCGGTGACCACGGTGCCGGCGCCCCGGACCAGGAAGCTGCGGTCCACCCAGAGCCGCGCGGCCGCGTCCGGCGCGGGCCCGTCCAGCCGGCCGACCAGGTCGGCGAGCTCCGCGCGGAGCCGGTCCATCCCCCGGCCGGTCACCGCGCTGACCGCGACGGCCGGTACCTCCCCGAGCGACGTCCGGCGGAGCTCGTCGCGGGCCCGGCCCAGGGCGGGCGCCGGGTCGGCGAGGTCCGAGCGGGTCACGGCCAGCACGCCGTGCCGCACCCCGAGCGCGTCGAGCGCGGCCAGGTGCTCGGCCGACTGCGGCATCCAGGGGTCGTCGGCGGCGACCACGAACAGCACCGCGGGGACCGGACCCATCCCGGCCAGCGTGGTGGTCAGGAACCGCTCGTGCCCGGGCACGTCGACGAACGCCACCTCGCCGGCGCCGGGCAGCGCGGTCCACGCGTAGCCGAGCTGGATGGACAGCCCGCGCCGGTGCTCCTCCTCGAGCCGGTCCGGGTCGGTGCCGGTCAGGGCGCGGACCAGCGTGGACTTGCCGTGGTCCACGTGCCCCGCGGTGGCGATGACGTGCACGGCCTCAGCGCCCCGGGTCCGCGGCACGTCGTACGGCGTCCACGAGGGTGTCGTCGGCGGAGTCCGGCACCGCGACCAGGTCCAGCAGCAGCCGGCCGCCGACCACCCGGCCGACCACCGGCGGGCTGCCCAGCCGGAGCGGGGCCGCGAGGTCGGGGGAGAGCGCGACCGCGGCGCTGGGCAGGTCGACCCCCGGCGCGCCCCCGCCGCCGACCGCGGCGGTCGAGCGAACCGCCTCGGCGGGCACCCCGGGGTCCAGGGCGGCCGCGATCGCGCGGGCCCGGGCCAGCAGGGTGTTCGGCTCGGTGTCCAGGGCGGCGAGGACCGGCGGGGTCGGCCCGGTGAGCGTCGCCTCGAGCGCGGCCAGGGTGAGCTTGTCGACGCGCAGCGCCCGGGCGAACGGGTGCCGCCGGAGCCGGGTCACGAGCTCGGCGGTGCCCAGCAGCAGCCCGCACTGCGGGCCGCCGAGGAGCTTGTCGCCGGAGGCCGTCACCAGGTCCGCGCCGGCCCGCAGGCTGGTGGCCGCGTCCGGCTCGTCGGGCAGCCGCCGGTGCGGGGCCAGCAGTCCGGAGCCGATGTCGTGGACCAGGGGCACGTCCAGGCTGGCCAGCTCCGCCAGCGGCACCGAGGAGGTGAACCCCTCGACCCGGAAGTTCGACGGGTGCACCTTGAGCACGAAGGCGGTCGTCTCGTCGACCGCCCGGGCGTAGTCCTCGAGCCGGACCCGGTTCGTGGTGCCCACCTCGCGGAGCCGGGCGCCGACCGACTCCACCAGCTCGGGGATCCGGAACCCGTCGCCGATCTCCACCATCTCGCCGCGGGCCACCACCACGCTGCGGCCGGCCGCGAGCGCGCAGGTCACCAGGGCGAGGGCCGCGGCCCCGTTGTTCACCACGTGCACCCCGCCCGCGTCGGGGACCGCCGCGGCAAGCGCCGCCAGCGCCCCGCGCCCGCGTGGTCCCCGGCGGCCGGTGGCGAGGTCGAGCTCGACGTCGGTCGGCCCGGCGGCGACCGTGACCGCCTCGACGGCGGCCCCGGACAGCGGCGCACGCCCGAGGTTGGTGTGCACCACCACCCCGGTGGCGTTGAGCACGCCGCGCAGCGAGGTGGCGTGGCGCGGCAGCAGCGCGAGCGCCCGGGACGCGACGTCGGCGGGGTCCACCTCACCCCGTCGGCAGGCGGCGAGCGCCTCGCCGACCACCTGCTTCACCCGGCCCGTGCCGAGGCGGGCAGCGGCCAGCCGGAGGCCCGGGTCGGCAAGGACGTGGTCGGTCCTCGGCGTGCGGCGTCGCGGGTCGTCCAGCACAGGCTCCTCGGGTCATCGAATGGCGGAGGCGGACGGGAATCGAACCCGCCTGACCGAGCTGCTCGGCCACAACGGTTTTGAGGACCGCGCCCGTCACCAGACGAGAAACGCCTCCGCGGTCACTCTACGGCCAGCTCTGGACGGCGGGGCTAAGGTGGTGCCACGTTTGAGGAAGCGGCGACGGGATACCTGGAGCCGACCAACGGCGGCAGGACGGAGACTCGCGTGGGAGTGCGGACGTTCATCGGGTCGTGGCCGGTGCTGCGACAGGCCGCGGGCACCGACCGGCTCGGCCGCGGAAGGGCCTCGATGTCGTCGCACAGCGAGTCTCTCGCGCCGCGCACCGCCGCCGCCGACAAGGTGGTCGACTCGGTCTGCCCGTACTGCGCCGTCGGGTGCGCCCAGAAGGTCTTCGTCAAGGACGACAAGGTCACCCAGATCGAGGGGGACCCGGCCAGCCCGATCTCGCGCGGCCGGCTGTGCCCCAAGGGCAGCGCCAGCAGGCAGCTGGTCACCTCGGCGAGCCGGGTCACCAAGGTCCGCTACCGGCGCCCCTACGGCACCGACTGGGAGGACCTCGACCTCGACACCGCGATGGACATGATCGCCGACCGGGTGATCAAGACCCGCAAGCAGTTCTGGGAGTGGGAGGCCGAGGACGGCACGCGTCTGCGGCGGACCATGGGCATCGCCAGCCTCGGAGGAGCGACCCTCGACAACGAGGAGAACTACCTCATGAAGAAGCTCTACACGGCGATGGGCGCGATCCAGGTCGAGAACCAGGCCCGGATTTGACACTCCTCCACGGTTCCCGGTCTGGGAACCTCGTTCGGCCGTGGAGGGGCCACCAGCTTCCAGCAGGATCTCGCCAACGCTGACTGCATCCTGATCGAGGGCTCGAACATGGCCGAGTGCCACCCGGTCGGGTTCCAGTGGGTGATGGAGGCCAAGCGCCGCGGTGCGACGATCATCCACGTCGACCCGCGGTTCACCCGGACCTCGGCGGTCGCGGACATCCATGTCCCGATCCGCGCCGGCACCGACATCGCCTTCCTGGGTGCGTTGGTCAACTACGTGCTCACCAACGAGCTCGACTTCCGCGAGTACGTGGTGAGCTACACCAACGCGGCGGCGATCATCGGCGAGGAGTTCCGCGACACCGAGGACCTCGACGGGCTGTTCTCCGGGTTCGACCCCGAGACCGGGAAGTACGACCCGAGCAGCTGGCAGTACGAGAACGCGCCGCAGGCTCCGGCGGCCGGCCAGCGGGACCCCGACCAGCCCGGTGGCCCCGACGTGGCCGCGGGTGCCAAGGGCCGCAGGGAGCAGGAGGGGCACGCGACCGCGAAGTCGGAGCGCGCCGGGTCCGGCGGCCCGGCGGTGGCCGCGAAGCCCGAGCGCGACGAGACCCTGCAGCACCCGCGGTGCGTCTTCCAGATCCTCAAGCGGCACTTCGCCCGCTACACCCCGGAGCTGGTCGAGCGGGTCTGCGGGATCAGCCCCGAGCAGTTCGAGCTCGTCGCCGAGGCGCTGACGGAGAACTCCGGCCGGGAGCGCACCGGTGCCTTCTGCTACGCGGTGGGCTGGACCCAGCACACCGTGGGCGTGCAGAACATCCGCACCGCCTCGATCCTGCAGCTGCTGCTCGGCAACATCGGCAGGCCGGGCGGCGGGATCATGGCGCTGCGCGGGCACGCCAGCATCCAGGGCTCGACGGACATCCCCACGCTGTTCAACATCCTGCCGGGCTACATCCCGATGCCGCACGCCCGCCAGCACGAGGACCTCGACGCGTTCGTGGCCGAGGACGCCGGCAAGACCGGGTTCTGGGGCAACATGAAGTCCTACACGGTGAGCCTGCTGAAGGCCTACTGGGGCGACGCCGCCACGCCCGAGAACGACTTCTGCTTCGACTACCTCCCTCGGCTGACCGGGCACCACGGCACCTACGACACCGTCGTCGGGCAGATCGAGGGCAAGGTCAAGGGTTACTTCGTGGTGGGGGAGAACCCCGCCGTCGGGTCCGCGAACGGCAAGATGCAGCGGCTCGGGATGGCCAACCTGGACTGGCTGGTCGTGCGCGACATGGCGATGATCGAGTCCGCGACGTTCTGGAAGGACGGTCCCGAGATCGCCACCGGTGAGCTGGCGACGGAGTCGATCGGCACCGAGGTGTTCTTCCTGCCGGCCGCCTCGCACGTGGAGAAGGCCGGGTCGTTCACGAACACCCAGCGGATGCTGCAGTGGCGGACGAAGGCGGTCGAGCCGCCGGGCGACGCGCGCAGCGAGCTCCAGTTCTACTACGAGCTCGGCCAGCGGATCAGGGAGAAGCTCGACGGCTCCGACGACGAGATGGACCGGCCGCTCCTGGACCTCACGTGGGACTACCCGACCGAGGGCCCGTTGCAGGAGCCCGACGGCGCGGCGGTGCTGCGCGAGATCAACGGCTCCGACGCGGACGGCGAGCCGCTCTCGTCGTACACCCAGCTGAAGGACGACGGCTCCACCTCGTGCGGCTGCTGGATCTACTGCGGCGTCTACGCCGACGGGGTCAACCAGTCCGCGCGCCGCAAGCCGCACTGGGAGCAGAGCTACGTGGCGCCCGAGTGGGGCTGGGTCTGGCCCGCCAACCGCCGGATCATCTACAACCGCGCCTCGGCGGACCCCGACGGCAACCCGTGGAGCGAGCGCAAGAAGTACGTCTGGTGGGACGCCGGCCAGCAGAAGTGGGTCGGCGAGGACGTGCCGGACTTCATCGCGGACCGGCCCCCGGACCACGTGCCGGCGGAGGGTGCCAAGGGCCCGGACGCCATCGGTGGCCGCGACCCGTTCATCATGCAGACCGACGGCAAGGCGTGGCTCTACGTCCCGGTCGGCCTGGCGGACGGGCCGATGCCGGCGCACTACGAGCCGGCGGAGTCGCCGGTGCACAACGCGTTCTACGGGCAGCAGAACAACCCCGCCCGCGAGAAGGTCAACCAGCCGTCCAACCCGCTGAACCCGTCCCACTCGCGCGTCTACCCCTACGTGTTCACCACCTACCGGCTGACCGAGCACCACACGGCCGGCGGGATGAGCCGCACGCTGCCGTACCTCTCCGAGCTGCAACCGGAGATGTTCTGCGAGGTCTCCCCGCGGCTGGCCGCCGAGCGCGGGCTCGAGAACGGCGGGTGGGCGACCATCGTGACCTCGCGGACCGCGATCGAGGCGCGGGTGCTGGTGACCGACCGGCTGCGTTCGCTGCGGCTGGGGGACCGGGTCGTCGAGCAGGTGGGGCTGCCCTACCACTGGGGCCGCAACGGACTGTCCTCCGGTGACTCCACGAACGACCTGATGAACGTGACCCTGGACCCCAACGTGCACATCCAGTCCAAGCTCGGCACGTGTGACATCCGGCCGGGCCGCCGGCCCCAGGGCGAGGCGCTCACCGGTTACGTGGAGGACTACCGCCGCCGCGCGAACGAGGACGACGAGAGGAGCCAGCCGTGAGCAGCTCGCTGTACGGGCCGCTGGACGACGTGCAGGCCGACGCCGGCTACGAGCAGCACCCGCCGCGGAAGGGGTTCTTCACCGACACCTCGGTGTGCATCGGCTGCAAGGCCTGCGAGGTCGCCTGCAAGGAGTGGAACGAGGTCCCCGAGGACGGCATCTCGCTGTCGGGGATGTCGTACGACAACACCGAGGCGCTGGGGGCGAGCACCTGGCGGCACGTCGCGTTCGTCGAGAAGCCGGCCGGGCGGTCCGCCGGAGCCACCACCGCGGACCTGGGGCTGCCGGGGATGGGCCCGCCCGGTTGGGACGGCTACGAGAGCGGGCTGCCGGGCCACGAGGACCAGGGTGCGGAGTCGGGGGACAGCGGGGTCCGCTGGCTGATGTCGTCGGACGTGTGCAAGCACTGCACCCACGCCGCCTGCCTGGACGTCTGCCCGACCGGGTCGCTGTTCCGCACCGAGTTCGGCACCGTGGTGGTGCAGGAGGACATCTGCAACGGCTGCGGCTACTGCGTGCCCGCCTGCCCGTACGGCGTGATCGACCTGCGCGAGGACGACGGCCGCGCGTTCAAGTGCACGCTGTGCTACGACCGGCTCAAGGACGGCCAGACCCCGGCGTGCGCGCAGGCCTGTCCCACCGAGTCGATCCAGTACGGCGACCTCGACGAGCTGCGCGAGCGGGCGGACCGGCGGCTCGCCGACCTGCACGCGCAGGGCGTCGACGTGGCCCGGCTCTACGGCCACGACCCGGAGGACGGCGTCGGCGGCGACGGCGCGTTCTTCCTGCTGCTCGACGAGCCGGAGGTCTACGGCTTGCCGCCGGACCCGGTGGTCACCACCCGGGACATCGGATCCATGTGGAAGCACGTCGGAGCCGCCGCGGCCACCCTGGTCGGGGTCGGCGTCGCCTCGTTCACTTCGAGACGCCTCGTCCCTCGGCTCCTCAGCACGAGCCTGGGGAGGCGCCGATGAACCACCCCACGAGACCGCTCGCCGTCACGCTTCCGAGGAGGCCCCGGTGAGAGAGCGCGCGATGGTGCCGGAGCCGGAGTTCGAGTCCTACTACGGCAAGCAGATCATCAAGACCCCGACCTGGAAGACCCCCGACGTCCCGCTGTACCTGTTCATCGGCGGGATGGCCGGCGCGTCCGGGGTGCTTGCCGAGGGCGCCGCGATGACGGGACGGCCCACGCTGGAGCGGATCGCGCGCGGTGCCGCGGCCGGCGGCGCCGCGGTGGGCACGGTCGCGCTGATCCACGACCTCGGCCGCCCGGAGCGGTTCTTGAACATGCTGCGGGTGCTCAAGGTGACCTCGCCGCTGTCGGTGGGCTCCTACATCCTGGCGCCCTTCGGCGGGCTCTCGGCCGCCGCGTTCGCGTCCAACCTGACCGGCCGGCTGCCCCGGCTGGGCAGGCTCGCCGGGGTCGGCGCCGCCGCGTTCGGGCCGCCGCTGGCGACCTACACCGCGGCGCTGGTCTCCAGCACCGCGGTCCCCGCCTGGCACGAGGGCTACCGCGAGATGCCGTTCATCTTCGCCGGCTCCGGGATGACCGCCGCCGGCGGGTTCGCGATGCTGCTGGCGCCCAGGAGCGAGAACGGCCCGGCGCGCCGGATGGCGATCGCCGGCGCGGCGGTCGAGCTCACCGGCGCCGAGCTGCTCAAGCGCCGGCTCGGGATGGTCGCCGAGCCCTACAAAGAGGGCCGCCCGGGCCTGCTGATGAGGACCGCGCGGGCGATGACCGCCGGATCGGCCGCGCTGTCCCTGCTCGGCGGCCGCTCCCGGCTGGTCTCGGCGGTGGCGGGCGCGTCGTACGTCACCGCCTCGCTGCTGACCCGGTTCGGGATCTTCGAGGCGGGACTGGCCTCGGCGCGGGACCCGAAGTACACCGTGGTCCCGCAGAAGGAGCGGCTCGCCGCCCGCGCCGGTTCCGCGCAGGTCCACCAGCCCTCCTGACCGTTGCGGGCGCGGGTAGGTTGGCCGGGTGACCAGTACCTCGACCGGGCTCCGTCTCACCCAGTTCGCCGCCGGTGGTGGCTGCGCCTGCAAGGTCCCGCCCGGTGAGCTGGAGCGGGTGCTCAGCGGGCTGCCGACCGGGCCGCCCTCCGACGACCTGCTGGTGGGCCTCGAGCACGGGGACGACGGGGCCGCGGTGCGCATCGACGGCGCGCGGGCGGTGATCGCCACCGCCGACTTCTTCACTCCGGTCGTCGACGACGCCTACGACTGGGGGCGGATCGCGGCGGCGAACGCGCTCTCCGACGTCTACGCGATGGGCGGCGAACCGCTGGTGGGGGTCAACCTGCTCGCCTGGCCGCGCGACCGGATCCCGTTCGAGATCGCGGCGGAGGTGCTGCGCGGGGGTGCCGAGGTGTGCACCGAGGCGGCCACGCACCTGGCCGGAGGGCACAGCATCGACGACGCGGAGCCGAAGTACGGTCTCGCCGTGACCGGGCTGGCCGCCGCGGACCGGCTGCTGCGCAACGACGCCGGTGTCGCGGGCCTGCCGCTGACGCTGACCAAGCCGCTGGGGCTGGGGGTGCTCAACAACCGGCACAAGTCCACCGGCGTGGTCTTCGCGGACGCGGTCGAGGTGATGACCGGGCTGAACCGGGACGCGTCCCGGGCGGCACTGGCCGCGGGCGCGGTGTGTGCGACCGACGTGACCGGCTTCGGGCTGCTCGGCCACCTCTACAAGCTCTGCCGTGCCAGCGGCGTCTCCGCGGTGGTCGACGCCGCCGCGGTGCCCTATCTGGACGACGCGCGACCGTCCCTGGCGGCCGGGTTCGTCCCGGGCGGAAGCCGGCGGAACCTGGACTGGGTCCGCCCGCACCTGGAGTCGGCGGTGGACGACGACGAGCTGCTGCTGCTGGCCGACGCGCAGACCTCGGGTGGTCTGCTGGTCGCGGGCGAGCTGCCCGGCTACCCGGTGGTCGGCGAGCTGGTGCAGCGCGGCGACGCCGTGGTCACCGTGCGCTGAGCGCGTCCGTCACAACGGCACAATCGTCCGCGAGTGGCGCCGGAGCGCGGGGCCGGGCCGTCACAACGGCACAATCGTCCGCGAGTGGCGCCGGAGCGCGGGGCCGGGCCGTCACAACGGCACAATCGTCCCCGAGTGGCGCCGGAGCGCGGGGCCGGGCCGTCACAACGGCACAATCGTCCGCGAGTGGCGCCGGAGCGCCGGGCCGAGCCGTCACAACGGCACAATCGCCGCGGAGTGGCACCGGCAGCAGCCCGTGCGGGCAACAGGCAGACCCGGCCGGAGCGATACTGCTGGGACAGTGGCAGCTGGCGACGGAGGCGGGTCGTGGACGGGCAGACCGAGGAACTGGTCCTGGACCTGAGCTGGCTCCTCGAGGCACCGCGCGAGCGGATCTTCGGCCTGCTCACCGAGCCGGCCCAGCTGGCCAGGTGGTGGGGGCCGGAGGGGTTCACCGTCCCCGAGATCGAGCTCGACCTGAGGGCCGGGGGTCGCTACCGGTTCACCATGCAGCCACCCGACGGCGACGCGTTCCACCTCTCCGGTGAGTTCCTCGTCGTCGACCCGCCCAGCCGGCTGGCCTACACCTTCCAGTGGGACGAGCCCGCCCCGGACGACCGCGAGACCGTCGTCCGGCTGTCCCTGCGCGTCGCCGGTGCGGGCACGGAGCTGCTGCTCCGGCAGGGTGCGTTCGCGACGGCGGAACGGCTGGCGCTGCACCGGGGCGGCTGGTCCGACTCGCTGGCGAAGCTGCGGCAGCTCGTCGGCCCGGGGTCCGCCGACGGCTGAGCCGGTCCGCCTACGCTGGCCGGGTGCAGGTGCTGATCGTCGACGGCGCGAACGTGGTTGGCAGCCGCCCGGACGGCTGGTGGCGCGACCGGGCCGGCGCTGCGAGCCGGCTCCACCACCGGCTGGTCGGCGCCGAGCTGCCGTACGACGAGGTCGTCCTGGTCCTGGAGGGCGGAGGCCGGCGCGGCCATCCCGCGGGCCAGGACGGACGGGTCCGCACGGTCCACGCCCCGGGGTCGGGGGACGACACGATCGTCGAGACGGTGGCGGCCCAGGTGGGCATCGGTGACGGCCGGGAGGTCGTCGTCGTCACCGCGGACCGTGCGTTGCGGACCCGCGTCGAGGGCGCCGGTGCCGGCGTCCTGGGCCCGTCCTGGTTGCTCGACCGGTTGTGAGCGGCACCCGTTGATCGGGATCTCCTGCCGCACCTGGGCCGACCGGCCCCAGCGGCCTGGTCCTGGCCGGCGCGGGTCCGGACGTGGCCGCGATGCGGCGCTGGTGGCGTCCCGCCCGCTGTTCGGGAGCCTGACCTAGGACCTACCTGGCCTCGGGGTCGGGCTGGTGGATGCCGAACGTGTTGCCCTCGGTGTCGAGGTAGTAGCCCTGCCAGGCCATCCCGGTGAGTGCCATCTTCGGCAGCGCCACCTGCCCGCCTGCCGCCAGGATGCGGCGCTCGGTCTCGTCGTAGTCGGTGACGCCGACCGTGCACACGAACGCGTTGGTGCCTTGGCCCGTGGTTGGCGCCGCAGCGGGGCGCTGCAGCAGCCCGCCGTTGATGCCCGGCTCGTCCTCGGCGCCGGTCACGATCCCCCAGTAGGTGGAGCCGGTGAACTGGCCGTAGTCCTCGAAGGACCAGTCGAGGGCGGCGGAGTAGAAGGTCTTCGCCCGTTCGACGTCGTCAGCCTGGATCTCGAAGTGCACCACGCGGGACATGCAGCTCTCCTCGGTCGGTTGCCTCGGCCAGTCTGACACCGGGTCCTGGTTCTTGCACGCGGCTGGCAACGGCCACCTTCCGCCGGTCGACCAGCGGCGGTGGCAGACCTACCGGAGCGAGCTCGAGCGGGTGGCGCTGGCGGGCGGCCGGGACTGGCTCTGTGCGCCGCCGGACGGCTCGGCGGACCGGATGCGCTCGTCGAGGTCGATCGGGGCCAGCGCGGTGATTGCCCGGCGCAGGGTCATCACGATGGTCCCGGCGCCGAACAGGTCGCTGTTGTTCTCCGCACGGATCCTGCGGACCTCCTCGGTCAACCGCGACAGCGCCCGGTCGGCCTCCCGCAGCGCGTCGAGGTCGAGACCGTCGCCGTCGAACGAGCAGAGCGTCTCGGCGGTCTCCTGGAACGCGTGCGCCGCGTAGGGCCGCAGCTGCGGCCCGAGGGGCACCTCCTCGTGCTGCGCGCTCTCGTGGGCGATCACGAACGTCGTCATCTCCTCCACCAGGAACGCGAGCTGCTCGAGGGCGCGGGCCTGCTGGTACTGCCGGTCGGCCTCGTGCCGCCACCGGCCGACCCGCCAGTTGCCTCGTCGTGCCTCGGTCGCGTGCGCGACCATGTCGTGCATCTGCAGGGTGAGCGGCCGGATCGACCGGCGTCGCTCGCTCCACTCGTGGTCGTCCGGCGGGGTCTCCTGGAGCAGCCCCTCCGCGAGGTCCTCGAGCTGCTCGGCGAGCTTGTTGCGCAGCCGGGTCACGGTGGACTGCGTCGGGGTCAGCGGCAGCGGGGGGAACGCGAGGTTGACGCCGATCCCGACTGCCGCGCCGAGGGAGGTGAGACCCAGGTAGGCGATCGCGTAGTCCACGGCGTCCTGCCGTCCGATGATCAGCACGAACAGGGCGGTCAGCGGCACCCAGTCGCCCTTCGCGCCGACCCGCCACCAGCCGCCGACGAGCGTGCCGGCCGCGACCACGATTCCGAGGCCGGCGATCACCGACACCCCGAGCAGCCCGATGCCGAGCGCGAGCGCGGCGCCCAGCAGGATCGCCAGCAGGCCACGAATCGACTCGCGCACAGACCCGGCGACGGTGGTACCGACCGCGATGACGGCGCCGAGCGGCGCGTAGTACGGGTACCGGTCGGCGAGGCCACCCATCGGGTGCACGATCGCCCAGGCAACCGCGGTGGCGAGCGAGGCCTTGACGGCCAGCGCGATCCGCGGATGCTGACGGATCTCCAGAGCAAGACGGCTCCCGGGCACGCGGCCCTCCTCCCAGCGCGACGGCTCTCAGCGACAACGACCCCTCGCGGGTCGTTACCCGTCGCGCGCCGTCCCACACGCCTCCGCGTGGCGGGCGGCACCGTTTCCGATCCGCCCGCGGGGGGCACACATCAGGCATGGCTGACGACGGCGGTTCCAAGGCAACGGTGCTCGTGGCGGGCAGCGCCAACCTCGCAATCGCGGTCGCGAAGCTGGTCGCGGGGCTGTTCTCGGGCTCGTCGGCGATGCTCGCCGAGGGTGCGCACTCGTTCGCGGACACCCTCAACCAGGTGTTCTTGCTGACCGCGTTGAAGCGCAGCCAGAAGCCCGCCGACGCCCGGCACCCCTTCGGCTACGGGATGGAGCGGTACTTCTGGTCCTTGCTGGCCGCCGTGGGGATCTTCGTTCTGGGCGCCGGGTTCTCCTTCTACGAGGGCGTGCACTCCCTGCTCCATCCCGAGCCGGTCAGCGAGCTGCTGCTCGCGTTCGTGGTGCTGGGGATCTCGGCCCTGTTCGAGGGCACCTCGTGGGTCAAGGCCCTGCTGCAGCTGCGCCGTGAGGCGCGCGAACGGGACGACCGGATGATCGAGCACGTGGTGAACAGCCCGGACCCGACCGCGAAGACGGTCGCCTTCGAGGACACCGCGGCGCTGATCGGCCTGGCGCTGGCCGCGGGCGGTCTGGCACTGCACGCGGTGACCGGGTCGGGTGTCTTCGACGCGATCGCCTCGATGGCCATCGGGGTGCTACTGATCGTGGTGGCGATCTCGCTGGGCAGCCAGAGCAAGCGGATGCTGATCGGCAGCTCGGTCCCCGAGGAGATCCGCGACGGTGTCCGCCGCACGATCGAGCAGACCCCGGGCGTGGACGAGGTCCTGGAGCTGCTGACCATGCGGCTCGGCCCCGACGACGTGCTGGTCGCCGCCCGCGTCGACGTCACCGACAGCACCAGCGGGGGAGACCTGGAACGGGTCGCCGACGAGGTCGACCGCAGGGTCTGCGAGGCCTACGGGGAGGTCAGGCACGTTTTCCTCGACCCCACGCCCGGCTAACAGCACGCATGTTGCCGACGGTCGTGGGTATCAGTCGGGAAGTAACCCGAACGTCGTTGGGGGAGGAAACCGCCATGGCAACAGGCGTGCAGACCGGCAAGATCACCACCAGCATCCCCGCGAGGCTTGACCGGCTCCCGTGGGCCCGATGGCACTGGTTGGTGGTGATCGGGCTCGGCACCGTGTGGATCCTCGACGGTCTCGAGGTGACGATCGTCGGCTCGATGTCCGACGCTCTGAAGCCGAGCGATACCGGGCTCGGGATGAGCAGCTTCCAGGTGGGTCTCGCGGGAGCGGCGTACGTCGCCGGTGCGTGCCTGGGCGCGTTGTTCTTCGGGCAGCTGACCGACCGGTTCGGGCGGAAGAAGCTGTTCCTCGTGACGCTGGGCGTCTACACGGTCGCCACCGTGCTGACGGCGTTCTCGATGAACCCGATGTGGTACTTCGGCGCGCGGTTCCTGACCGGCACCGGGATCGGCGGTGAGTACGCCGCCATCAACTCCGCCATCGACGAGCTGATCCCGAAGAAGTACCGCGGACGCGTGGACGTGGCCATCAACGGCTCGTTCTGGGTCGGCGCCGCAGGCGGGTCGCTGCTCACGATCCCGCTGCTCGACCCGAACATCGTCGACCCGGCCTGGGGATGGCGGCTGGCCTTCGGTCTCGGGGCCATCCTGGCCGTCGGGATCCTGATCGTGCGTCGGCACGTCCCGGAGAGCCCGCGCTGGCTGTTCATCCACGGCCGTGAGGACGCCGGCGAGCGCGTCGTACGCGACATCGAGGAGACCGTGTCCCGGGAGTCGGGCAAGGACCTCCCGGAGGTCGACGACACCATCACGATCCGCCAGCGCAAGACGATCGGGATCGGCCTGATCGCGCGCACCGTCTTCACCCAGTACCCGCGGCGCACGCTGCTGTGCTTCTCGCTCTTCGTCGGGCAGGCGTTCCTCTACAACGCCTTCTTCTTCACCTACGGCGACACGTTGTCCACGTTCCTCGACGTGAAGCAGGTCGGCTGGTACATCGCGATCTTCGCCGCCAGCAACTTCCTCGGTGCGCTGCTGCTCAGCCCGTTGTTCGACTCGCTCGGGCGGATCCGGATGATCACCGGCACGTACGTGCTCTCCGGGGTGCTCCTCGGCTTCACCGGGTTCATCCTCGGCGACCTGAACGCGGTCACGCTGACCCTGATGGGCGCGATCATCTTCTTCTTCGCCTCGGCCGGCGCGAGCGCGGCGTACCTGACCGCCAGCGAGATCTTCCCGATGGAGACCCGGGCGCTGTGCATCGCCTTCTTCTACGCGATCGGCACCGCCGCGGGCGGGATCAGCGGGCCGCTGCTGTTCGGCAAGCTCATCGACAACGCATCGTCGTCGAAGGACATCACCCAGATCGCCCTCGGCTACTTCGTCGGCGCGGTGCTGATGATCGGCGGCGGGCTCATCGAGGCCGTCCTCGGGGTCAAGGCGGAGGGCCAGGCCCTGGAGAACATCGCGAAGCCGCTGACCGCGGAGGACGCCGGGGAGGCCGGACGCGGCAGCAGCGCGCCGCAGACCGCGTGAGCCAGACCGCACCTGAGCCAGATCCGACTGAGCACGGAGGAGGAACCACACATGCCGATGCCACCCCCCAAGCCCAGCACCGAGGGACGCCGGGACCGCCAGGTGTTCCACGAGATGGGCCAGATCGTCCGCGCGCTGGAGGCCAAGGGCCCGCTCACCGCGCCGGCCCTGGCGACGGAGGTCGGCGCGGACTACTGGGAGCGGGACCGCTTCGACCGCGCCCTTGCCTTCACGGTCGCCGACGGGCTCGCCACCAGGGCCGCGGACGGGCAGCTGCACGCTGTCTGAGCTGAGCGGGGCTCAGCCTGGACGCACCGTTCGCCTCCTGCTGCGCGCCGCCATCCGGCACGCCGGCTGCGTTTGCCGGCGCTTGAGAGACGACCGGTACCCCGGCTCCCGGGGGGGCCACAGTCGTACACGTGCGCAGTCATGGCCCCCGGCCGGGCCCGGCGGAGGGGCCACAGGCGCGCACGTGCGCAGTCATGGCCCCCTCGCCGGTCGGTCGTGCCGGTCGGTCGTGCCATCACACCCGTCTGGCGACGCTCGCGACGGCGACCATCGGTGGATCCCGGGCTCAGAAAACGAACCACGCCCCCACGAGGCTGGGCGCGAGGCCCAGCAGCAGCCAGGGGCTGAGCAGCGGCCGCTTGTGCACGAGCAGGGCGGCCAGGATCGCCAGGAACCCGAAGGCGCCGGCGATCACCAGCAGCCCGATCTCGGCGTCGAGCCGGTGCGAGAACGCCGCGGCCACCACCAGGCCCGCCGACAGGTGCAGGATGGTGGTGGCGGCCAGGGTCGAGAGCACCCAGCGTTGGACACGCGACAGGCTCATCGGCTCGCGGTTCTGCGGGCGCGGCTGCCCGGGGGTCATCAGGTGCTTGCGAGCAGGCGGTCGGGCGGCAGGCTGGCCGGACATGGAGGCTCTCCGTGGTGCTGGGGGACCGGTCGATCCTATCGGGGAGGGCCGGGGGGACCCGGCGAACCGGACGTAGCCTCGAACACATGGTGAACGGCGAGCGGGACCGCAAGAAGGCCTACTTCTGGCTGATGGGGGTCTGCGTGGGGCTGATCCTGCTCGCCTGGAACGTGGTCCGGTTCTACTCGACCACCGCGGCCGTGGTGATGAGCGTGGTGGCGGCGGTGATCCCGCCGACCGCGGCGATCGTCGCCAACTGGGGCCGCGGCGGCTGAGCATCGGCTGGGGCACCGGTGACCGCGCTCGCAGCGGGCCGGACCGATGTGTGAGACTTCCGCGTGTGAGCCAAGGCATCCTGAACGGCATTGCACCGCCCGGCAACTCCTTCGTGCTGCCGAAGCAGAAGATGGTGTACATGTCGGTGACCAAGGTCGCCTGCACCAGCCTGCGCTGGATGATCGCGGACCTCGCCGGCGAGGCCCGGGAGGACTTCTTCCCCGCGGTCGGTGCCCAGCAGACCCGGCTGATGACGATCCACGGTCCGCGCGACCGGTGGAAGCGCACGCCGCAGCTGAAGGACCTCAGCGAGGCGGAGCGCGCGGAGGTCTCGACCGAGAACGGCTGGCTGATCTTCGCGGTGGTCCGGGACCCCTGGTCGCGGCTGTGGTCCGCCTGGCAGTCGAAGTTCCTGGTGCGGCACGCCTTCTACACCGACCACTACCTGGACCAGCCGTGGTTCCCGCGCGTTCCGAGCAGCCCGGAGCAGGTGGTCGAGGACTTCCGGGCGTTCGTGCTCGCCCGCCCGTGGGAGACCCACGAGCTGCTGCGCACGGACTGGCACTTCAAGCCGCAGGTCCAGTCGGTGCGCCCGGGCAAGGTGAACTACACCAAGGTCTACGACCTGCGCGAGCTGTCGACGCTGTTCAGCGACGTCCGGGCGCACCTGGACGGACTGGGGATGCCCACCGAGCTGTACACCCCGCGCGCCAACGAGACGCCGCTGCCGCTGACGCGGGAGGTGCTCTCCCCGGAGGTGAGCGCGGTGGTCGAGGAGGCCTACCAGCCGGATCTCGCCGCCTTCGGCGAGGAGTGGGCGGTGGACCGGGTCAAGGTGGCGCCCGACGGGTGGAGCGAGGACGCCATCGCGCACGCGGCGTACCACACCGCGGCCAACGAGCGGATCGGTGACCTGCGCAAGGAGGCCCGCCGGCTGAAGCGTCAGCTGACCAAGGCGCAGCGGACCAACGTGCGGCTCCGTGCCCAGCTGGACAGCGCCAAGCCGAGCCTCGCGCGCAGGGCGGTCCGCAGGCTGCGCGGCTGACCCGGTCGCCGGGACGGGACCCGGTCGCCGGGCCGGGGTGCTACTCGGCGCCGCCGGAGATCTTCTCGATCAGCGCGGTCGTCGAGATCGCCGGCGTGCGCGGCAGGTAGTGCACCTCGCAGATGTCCTCGAACTCGTCGAACTTCCCCGCCCAGTCGTCACCCATCACCAGCACGTCGGCCCGGTGCTCGACGATGTAGTCGCGCTTCAGCTCGAGGCTCTCCTCGACGAACACCGCGTCGACCGCCCTCAGCGCCGCCACGATCTCCATCCGCTCGTGCTGGGAGAACACCGGTGCCCGGCCCTTCTTGCGCTCGTTCAACGCGTCGGCGGACACCCCGACCACGAGCCGGTCCCCGAGGGCGGCGGCACGCTCGATCACGCGCAGGTGACCGACGTGGAAGACGTCGAACGTGCCGAAGGTGATGACGGTTCTGCTCATGGGGGGAATCCTCGCATGCCGGTCGTGTACGTTCGACGGCGATGTCCGTGCCGATGGTCACCGCCAACCCCGAGCTCGACGAACAGCGTCGCCGCGGGCTGCGCCGCATGCGCACGCTCGCGGTGTCCCTGCTGCTCTTCGCCGCGGTGGTCTACCTGGCCACCTACGGCAGCGACGGCTTCCTCGGGTTCGTGAACGCCGGCGCCGAGGCGTCCATGGTGGGTGCCATCGCCGACTGGTTCGCGGTGACCGCGCTGTTCAAGCACCCGCTCGGGCTGCCCGTCCCGCACACCGCGCTGATCCCCAAGCGCAAGGAGATGCTCGGCCGCAGCCTGGAGGAGTTCGTGGGCGAGAACTTCCTGCAGGAGGAGATCATCCGCGACCGGCTGCGGGTCGCGCAGCTGTCCGCCCGGGTCGCCGCGTGGCTGGCCGAGGAGAAGAACGCCCAGCGCGTCGTCGACGAGGCCGCGGCGGTGCTGCACATCGGCCTGTCCCGGGTCCGCGACGAGGACCTGGTCGCGCTCGTGGAGGAGGCGCTGCTGCCGCGCTTCCTGGAGGAGCCGATCAGCCCGGTCGCCGGCAGCCTGCTGCAGGAGATCATCGCCGACAAGGCACACCACGGGCTGGTCGACCTCGCGCTGGGGGAGGCGCACCGCTGGCTGAGCAGCAACGAGGCGACGTTCAGCGACATCGTCGGCGAGCGGGCGCCCTGGTGGTCGCCGCCGTCCCTCAACGAACGGGTCACGCACCGGCTGCACGTCGAGCTGGTGGCCTGGATCCAGGACATCCGCGACGATCCCTACCACCACGCCCGGACCGCCCTCGACGCGCTGCTCGCCCAGCTGGCCCAGGACCTGCTCCACGACCCGGCCACCCAGGAGCGCGCCGAGCAGCTGAAGACGCGGGTGCTGAGCCATCCGCAGCTGGTGGTCACCGCGACCTCGCTGTGGAACGCCTTCCGCCGCGCCCTGCTCGACGCGCTCGCCGACCCGGAGGGGCCGGTGCGCCGGCGCGCCCGCCAGGAGCTGACCGGCTTCGCCGCCCGGCTGCGCGAGGACCGGCCGCAGCAGGAGAAGCTCGACCGCTACGCGGCCGACCTCGCCGTCTTCGCGGTCGGCAGGTACGGCGACGAGCTGACCGCCGTGATCACGCACACCATCGACCGGTGGGACGGCAAGGAGGCCGCGCGCCGGATCGAGCTGCACGTCGGCCGCGACCTGCAGTTCATCCGGATCAACGGGACCATCGTGGGCGGCCTGGTGGGCGTGCTGATCCACGCCATCTCCCTGGTCCTGTGACCGGGGACGGCGCCGCAGCGGCCGGCCCCCCTCGGCACACTGGTGGGGTGAGCGCACCACGAGACGTCCCGATCCGCGAGGAGTCGATCCGGCTCGGTCAGTTCCTGAAGCTGGCCGACCTCGTCGACAACGGCGCGGACGCCAAGCCGCTGCTGATGCAGGGGCTGGTGTTCGTGAACGGTGAGATGGAGACCCGGCGCGGGCGTCAGCTCGCCAAGGGCGACGTGGTGACGGTCGGCGAGGGGTCCCCGGACGCCGTACGCGTGGCCTGACGGGCGGGGCCGTAACTGCGCACGTGTACGACTGTGGCCCCTCCCAAGGGGGGGCGGTCGGGGGCCCTAACTGCGCACGTGCACGACTGTGGCCCCGGAAGGGGGGGCCACGTAGCCAGCTGCGCGGATGGTGGGCGCGGTAGGCGGAGAGCGGTGGATCCAGGCTCAGCGGACGTCGACCAGGTCGACCACGAAGATCAGCGTCTCGCCGGGCTTGATCACGCCGCCGGCGCCCCGGTCGCCGTAGCCGAGGTGCGGCGGGATCACCAGCTGGCGACGGCCGCCGACCTTCATCCCCTGCACCCCCTGGTCCCAGCCGGCGATCACCTGGCCGACACCGAGCCGGAAGGACAGCGGCTCGCCGCGGTTGTAGCTGGCGTCGAACTCCTCCCCGGTGGAGTGGGCGACGCCGACGTAGTGCACGAGCACGGTGCTGCCCGCGGACGCCTGGGCACCCGAGCCCTCGCTGATCTCGGTGACCTCGAGGTCGGTCGGCGGCGGGGAGTCGGGGAAGTCGATCTCGGGCTTCTCGGGGGAGGTCACGCGGATGCTCCTAGCTCAGGTCTGCGACGTGTGAACGTAGGAGTCTAGTTGGTCGCGCTCGAACTCCAGCTCGCTGATCCGGCTCTTCACCAGGTCGCCGATGCTGACGATGCCGGTGAGCCGGCCCTCGGTCACGACCGGGATGTGCCGGAACCTCCGCTCGGTCATCACCTGCATCAGGTCGGGCAGCGAGGCGTCCGGCTCACAGGTCTCCACCTCGGCGGTCATGATGCTCGACACCGTGGCGGCGAGCAGGCCGTCGTCCTGGTGCAGCCGGCGGACGACGTCGCGCTCGGACACGATCCCGTCCACGCTGTTCCCGTCGGCACTGACGACCAGGGCGCCCACGTTGTGCTCGGCGAGCGCGGCGAGCAGGTCGCGCACCGTCGCCTCGGGGCTGATCGTGACGACCTCTCGGCTGGCCTTGCCCGCGAGCACCTGGCTGATCCGCATCGGACTACCTCCCACGGTCGGAGTGGTTCGCGCAGTTGCGTTGCCCAGAGGTTGCCACAATTGCCGCGCCCGCGATAGGTGCCGAACGGCACCTCTTAGTCCTTGGTACGGCGGGCTGGGAGGATGGCCCGCGTGGACGTGAGACTGCACCCGGCGGCCAGCCTGCTGATGATGGGCTGGCTGTCCGTGGTGCTCTGGATCGACCGGGCCGACGGGGGAGCGGGGCACTGGGTGCAGCGCGGGCTCGGGCTGCTCACCTGGCTGGTGCTGGTCGCCGCGCTGCGCCGGGTCGACCCGGTGGTGCGGGTGCAGACCGCCGTGGTGGTGGCCTTCGCGACCGTGGTGGAGTTCGTGTTCAGCCCCACGCTGCAGGTCTACACCTACCGGTTCCACAACGTGCCGATGTACGTCCCGCCGGGGCACGGTCTCGTGTACCTGTCCGCGTTCGCCCTCGGGCACGCGCGGGTCGTGGAGCGGCACCCGCGGGCGTTCGCCGGCGGCGTCCTGGTGGTGGCGGGCGCCTGGGCGTCGTACGGGCTGTTCCTCGCCGACCGGCAGGATGCCCTCGGCGCGTTCTGGTACGCGTGCCTGGCCGGGTTCTTGTTCCTCGGCCCGTCCAAGGCGGTCTACGTCGGCGCGTTCGCGGCGGTGAGCTACCTCGAGCTCGTCGGCACCCACCTGGGCACCTGGGTGTGGGGCACGCACGACCCGACCGGCTGGGTCACCATCGGCAACCCGCCGTCGGGGGCGGCTGGCGGCTACGGCTGGTTCGACCTGGCCGGACTGCTGGTCGCGCCGGCCCTGCTCCGCCGGTTCACTCGCCGTCCGGCGCCGGATCCGTCGGCTGCTCCGCCGGAGCCGGTCGCCGACGTGCGCTGAGGTCGTGCACGGAGCCGTGCCGCCGCGGCTGCACGTCGGGGTCGTTCTCGTCGTCGGCGAGCGCGCCCAGGAACGCGAGAGCCTGGTCGTGCAGCCGCCCGTTGGTGGCCAGGGCGTTGCCGCCGAGCGGGCCCGGGGTCCCGTCCAGCGAGGAGAACACCCCCCCGGCCTCCCGGACGATCACGTCCAGGGCGGCCATGTCGTAGAGCTCGAGGTCCGGCTCGGCGGCCACGTCGACGGCTCCCTCGGCGACCAGCATGTAGGACCAGAAGTCGCCGTACGCACGGGTCCGCCAGCAGCGGCGGGACAGCGCCATGAAGGCCTCGAGCCGGTCGCGGTCCTCCCAACCGGACAGCGACGAGTACGACAGCGAGGCGTCGTCCAGCCGGCTCACGTCGGACACCCGGCACTCGGAGGCCTTGAGCAGGGACCGGCCGGTCCAGGCGCCGCCGTCTTTCGAGGCCCACCAGCGCCGGTTCAGCTGCGGCGCCGTCACACAGCCGACGACCACCTCGTCGTCGATCATCAGCGCGATGAGCGTCGCCCACACCGGCACGCCCCGCACGAAGTTCTTGGTGCCGTCGATCGGGTCGACCACCCAGCGGCGCTGCGAGTGCCCGGTGGCGCCCTGCTCCTCGCCGAGTACGGCGTCCCGCGGCCGGGCCCGCGACAGGGTGCGCCGGATGCCCTCCTCCACCGACTTGTCGGCGTCCGTCACCGGGGTGAGGTCCGGCTTGGTGAGCACGTGCAGGTCCTGCGCCTTGAACCGGTTCGTGGTCAACGAGTCGGCGTCGTCGGCGAGCACGTGCGCCAGCCTCAGGTCGTCGGTGAAGTTGGTGGGCATGACCCACAGGCTATGCCTCTGCGTCGCCGCCGCGGGGACGGCATGCTGAGAGCAGCCCAAGCGCCGCCCGTGAACCCGGCAAGAACCGCGCGTACCACCACGTCCGGGTTGCCTGCGGTCTAGCCTGCGGGTATGGACATCGCTGGTCTGCCCCTGCACCCGCTCGTGGTGCACGCGGCGGTGGTGCTCACCCCGCTCGCGGCGGCCCTGGTGGTGCTGTTCGCGGTGCGGGCCCGGTGGCGTTGGCTGACCCGGTGGCCGGCGGTGCTGGCCACCCTGGCGGCGTTCGGGTCACTGCTGGTCGCGAAGGTCTCCGGAGCCGCCCTGCTGCGCAGCCGCGACTACCTGCTGCAGAGCCCGGTGCTCGCCGCCCGGATCCACACCCACCAGTCCCGGGCCAACCAGCTGGTGCTCCTGGTCCTGGTGTTCACCGTGCTCACGGTCCTGGGCGGGTGGTCCCTGGGCGGTCCCTCGCCGCTGACCAGCGGCCGGGGCGCGCGCGAGTCCCGGGTCGGCGTGCTGGACCGGACGCTGCCGGCGGTGCTGGTGCTCGCGGCCCTGGTGGTGCTGGTGTGGGTGGTGCTCACCGGCGACGCGGGTGCGCGCGCCGTCTGGTCGTAGCCGCGGTCCTCAGTCGGCGTCGGCCTGCTCGCGGCTCGCGAGCAGCCGGCGGAACGATCCGACCCGCGCCGGTTCGGTGCGTCCCTCGGCGATCGCCTCGTCCAGCCCGCACTCGGGCGCGCCCTCGCCGTGCGTGCACCCGCGCGGGCAGCCGTCGGTCAGCGCCTCCAGGTCGGGGAACGCGCCGATCAGCTGTCCGGGCTTGACGTGCGCGAGGCCGAAGGAGCGGATGCCGGGGGTGTCCACGATCCAACCGTCGCCGCCGGGCAGCCGCAGCATCAGGGCCGAGGTGGAGGTGTGCCGGCCCCGGCCGGTCACCGCGTTCACGTGGCCGATCGTGCGGTCCGTGCCGGGGACCAGCGCGTTGACCAGGGTGGACTTGCCGACCCCGCTGTGCCCGACCAGCACGCTGACCTTGCCGGCGAGGCGCTCGCGGACGGCGGACAGGTCGCCGCCGCGCCGGCTGACGACGTAGGGCACCCCGAGCGGCCGGTAGACCGACAGCAGCGTCTCCGGGTCCGCGAGGTCCGGCTTGGTGAGGCAGAGCAGCGGCTCGAGCCCGGCGTCGAACGCGGCGACCAGGGCGCGGTCGATCAGCCGCGGCCGGGGCTCGGGGTCGGCCAGCGCGGCCACCACCACGAGCTGGTCGGCGTTCGCGACGATGACCCGCTCCACCGGGTCGTCGTCGTCGGCGGTGCGGCGCAGCACCGTCCGCCGGTCCTCGACCTCGACGATCCGCGCCAGTGAGCCCTCGTCGCCGGAGACGTCACCGACGACCCGCACCCGGTCGCCGACCACCACGCCCTTGCGGCCCAGCGGCCGGGACTTCATCGCGGTCACGGTGCGGCCGTCGACCAGGCAGGTGAAGCGGCCCCGGTCCACGGTCACGACCACGGCCGGGACGGCGTCGTCGTAGCTGGGCCGGTCCTTGGTGCGGGGACGGGTACGACGCCGCGGCCGGTCGAACCGTTCGTGGTCGTACTCGTCGTACCGCGGCACGACCTAGCGCTGCTCTTCCAGGAACCGGGCCCACGCCGCGTCGAAGCCGGGGAACGTCTTCGAGGTGGTCGCGATGTTCTCCACCCGGACCCCGTCCACGGCCAGGCCCAGGATCACCCCGGCGTGCGCCATGCGGTGGTCCGCGTACGTCCGGTACGTGCCGCCGGTCACCGGCGCCGGCCGGATGGTCAGCCCGTCGTCGGTCTCGGTGACGTGGCCGCCGAGGTTGTTGAACTCGGTGGCCAGCGCGGCGAGCCGGTCGGTCTCGTGGCCGCGGATGTGCGCGACGCCGCGCAGGTGGGAGGAGGTCTCCGCGAGCACGCAGAGCGCGGCCACCGCCGGGGTGAGCTCGCCGACGTCGTGCAGGTCGTAGTCGATGCCCTGCAGGTGCCCATCACCGGACACGGTGAGGCCCTCGTCGGTGAGCTCGGCGGCCCCGCCCATCAGGGTGACGATCTCCCGCAGCGCGTCACCGGCCTGGGTGGTGCTGCGCGGCCAGTCCCGGATCGTCACCCGGCCGCCGGTGACCAGGGCGGCCGCCACGAACGGGGCGGCGTTGGACAGGTCCGGCTCGACGGGTACGTCGACCGCGCGGACGTCCCCGGGCAGCACCCGCCACCGGTTCGGGTCCGAGTCGTCGACCTGCACGCCGTGCAGCCGGAGCTGCTCGACGGTCATGTCGATGTGCGGCAGCGAGGGCACCGGCTTCCCGTCGTGCCGGACGTCCACCCCCTCGTCGTACCGGGCACCGGCGAGCAGCAGCGCGGAGATGAACTGGCTGGAGGCGGAGGCGTCGATGGTGACCGTGCCGCCGCGGACGGCGCCCCGTCCGAGCACCGTGAACGGGAGGGCGCCGCGGCCCTCGTCCTCGATGTCCACGCCAAGCGCGCGCAGCGCATGCAGCACCTCGTGCATGGGCCGGGTGCGGGCGTGCGGGTCGCCGTCGAAGACCACCGGGCCGTCGGCGAGTGCCGCCACCGGCGGGACGAACCGCATCACGGTGCCGGCGAGGCCGCAGTCGATGGTGCCGCGGCCGGCGACGGGCCCGGGGGAGACCTTCCAGTCGTCGCCGGTGGTGTCGACCGGGGAGCCGAGCGTGGTCAACGCTCCGGCCATCAGCTCGGTGTCACGGGAGCGCAGGGCGCGGCGCACCACGCTGGGCCCGTCGGAGAGCGCCGCGAGCACCAGGGCCCGGTTGGTGAGGGACTTCGACCCGGGGAGGCTGACCGTCGCGCGCACCGGCCCGGCGGGTCGCGGTGCGGGCCAGAGGTCGGCGGCGGTCTGCTCGGTCATCGCTGATGAGCGTAGCGGTCCCCGCGCACGGGGTCAGGCGGCGATGCTCTTGCGGGCCGCCTTGGCCTGCGCCTTGGCCTCCTTGCGCAGGTGCTTGGCCTCCCGCTTCGCGCTGCCCACGGCGTGCTGCGCCCGCCAGGCGACGCCGGGCTTGCCCGCGGTGTCGGCGCCGGCGATCAGCAGACCGCCCAGCATCGAGACGTTCTTGAAGAAGTGCGTCATCTGCCGGGTGCGGGCGGCCTTGTCCTGCTCCTTCCAGAACGAGTGGCCGGCTGCGGTGGTCGGCACCACCGTCGCGGCCAGCGCCAGCGCGGACAGCCGCGGTGCGCGGCCGGTGGCCAGCCCCAGGCCGGCGAGGATGTGCACGCCCGCGTTGATCCGCACCAGCGTCTTGTCGTCGCTGGGCACCGGCACCGACGGGGCCACCTTGTCGGCGAGCCCCCGGATCTCGTCGTTGACCGGCTTCGCGGCCTCGGCGAGGGCGCCGGTGTGGCGGAGGGCGTTGATCCCGCCGTAGACGAACGTCGAGGCGAGCATCGGACGGGCGACGAGTCGGATCAAAGTCATGGTGCCATTCATACCCGATTACCGGCTCGTCACGCGTCCGAGCCCCCGGCTACGGCGTGAGCCGGTGCAGGTCGCGCGGGAACAGCCGCACCTCCCGGATGTTCGCCGCCCCGGTCAGTCGCGCCACCCAGCGCTCCAGCCCGATCGCGAAGCCGCCGTGCGGCGGCATCCCGTGCCGGAACGCCTGCAGGTAGCCCGCGTAGGCCCGCTCGTCCTGACCGCCGGCCGCCAGCGCCGCCCGGTAGTCGGCGTAGCGGTGCAGCCGCTGGCCGCCGGTGGTCAGCTCCAACCCGCGGAACAGCAGGTCGAACGAGTTCGACCAGCGCTCGTCGCCGGGCTGCGGGTGGGTGTAGAACGGCCGTTTGCGCATCGGGTAGCCCTCGACGGCGAGGAACTCGCTGCCGTGCTCCCGCACCGCCCAGGCGCTCAGCGCGCGCTCGTGCTCGGGGGCGAGGTCGGGCTCGTCGACCGGCGCGCCCACGATCTTCAGCGCCTGCTCGAAGTGCACGACCGGGATCTCCTCGGGCACCTCGGGCAGCCGTACGTCGACGAGCTCGACCGCCGGCGCCGCCTGCTCGCGCACCGCCTCGACCATGCCGCTCAGCGCGGACCGGAGCACCGCGAGGACGTCGCGGTGGTCGCGGATGAACCCGAGCTCGGCGTCGAGCGAGACGTACTCCGCGATGTGCCGCACGGTGTCGTGCGGCTCGGCACGGAACACCGGGCCCACCTCGAAGACCCGCTCGAAGACGCCGACCAGCATCTGCTTGTACAGCTGCGGGGACTGCGCCAGGAACGCCTGCTGCCCGAAGTAGTCCACGGTGAAGACGTTGGCGCCGGACTCGGTGCTCGCACCGACCAGCTTCGGGGTCGCGATCTCGGTGAAGCCCTGGCCGCCCAGGGCGGTCCGGAACCCCTGCATGCTGGCCGACGCCACCTGCCAGGCCGCCTTGGCCCGCGGGTGCCGCAGCGTCACGGGCGCGTGGTCGAGCAGGGTCGGCAGCCCCGCCTTGAGCCAGGGTCGCCACAGCTCGACGGGCGGCGTCTCCGCCGGGTCGCTCAGCGGGTCGACGCACGGCTGGACGAGCTCGACGCCACCCGGGGCGCTCGGGTTCACGGACACGGTGCCGGTCACCGCGACCACGGTCTCCTCGCCCAGCCCGGCGAGCTGTTCGAGGACGTCGGGCTCCTTGACCACGACCTGGACCAGGCCGGTCCGGTCGCGGACCACGAGGAATGTGACCGACGCGAGGCTGCGCCGTCGGTGGACCCAGCCGGCGACGGTGACCCGGCGGCCGCTGAGCGTGGATGCGCCGGCGACGAGCTCGCCGGCAAGGATGCGTTGCATGTTCACCTCCTGGACGTGACCCCAGGGGGTGTGGGCGACGGGGGATTTCGCGGTGCCACCACACCTTCGCCGGCCTCGGGTCGAGGACGGCCTCGTTCGGTGAAGCATGCTCGGGAGTGTCTTCGTCGCCGGGACGGACTCCGCCCTCGCAGCGTGTCCCGGGGACCCGGGACGTGGGCGGTTCTCTGTGCTCCGTCGGTCGGCGACTACTTGTCTCCGTCATCGCAGTGCGACGAGCGTAGCCGGATCAGGGCAGCGGAAGCGAGCCCTTTGGGCGGCCCAGCAGGCTTTGCAGGGCGTACACGACGGAGTGGTGGTGGCGGCGCTGCTCGCTGCGGGTGATGTGTGCTGCCCGGCGGTGATGCGTGGCGTGGGGCTGGTGCGTGGCTTGGTGCTCCTGCGCGTGCCGGTGGGCCTTCGCCCGGTGGTGCGCCCGGGCGCGGTGGTGCGCCTTCACGGACCGGTGCCGTGGCTCGGGGCCGGTCGACGACTTGGTCTCGGTCGGGTTCGCGGTGGGGCGCCGCGTCGTGGTGGGGTCGGCCGTCGCGGAGGTCGCGCCCCGTCGGGCGGTGGTCGCCGCAGCATCCGAGTCACCGAAGGTCGCCGTCGCGTCGGTGTGCACGCCGTCGGCGACGGTGACCGTGCCTGAAAGCTGGCCGGGCGGGGTGAAGACGCCGAAGACGTACGTCCCTGTCGTGCCGGTGCTCGTGCACGTCGCCGACTGGTCGGCAAGCACCGGACAGGTGGTGCCGTCCTCAACGCCGGTGAACCGCAGCGCCTTGCCGTCCACTGACGCACCGGCCAGCTTGAAACTCAGCTCTTTGCCGTCTGCGGCGCCGGTGACGCTGACGGTCAGCGTGCCGTGGTTGGCCTCGCCTCTCGCCAGCTTTGCCTCCGCCTTCAAGGCGCCGGTGGCCTCCGGCTGCAGCATCGTCTGAGCGGTGGCCGAGGCGCCACCGGGCGTGGTCGTGGCGGTGAGCGTGACCGGGAGTTCGTTCTCCCCGTCGTAGGAGATCACCGGGTGGAGCATGGCGGTGCCACCGGTCACCGTCGGAGCGGGGTCTCCGCTCACGGGGCAGGTGACTGAGTTCTCGCCAGCGGTGCAGCCCCCGCCGTCGACGAACGTGACCGGAGGGTCGGCCGACAGAGTGACCTCGGTCGTGCCGTCGGGGATCCAGGTCAGGTTCGCGTCCAGCGTGAACGTGTTGGCCTTGGGGTCGCTGCCGTCCTCCTGCGTGGTGTCGGGTAGCGACAGTCCGAGTGCATGCTCCAGCGTCGCGTCGGCGACGTTGTCGGCCTCCAGTCCCGGCGAGGTGTCGACGTAGCCGTCCGGCACCTGCACCGTGAACGTGACCGGAGCCGGCAGCACGTCGGGCGCGTTGAGCACGACCGGTATGTCCAGGTTGCTCGAGCCGGGCGTGGTCGGGCAGGTCAGGTGCTGCACGCCGGTGAGCAGCTGGGCGGACGGGTCCGTGGTCAAGGCGCACGACTCGGGGAAGGACGCCAGGTCGACGTTCGGGCTCAGGTCGAACGTCAGCGAGCCGACGCCGGACGGGATGCCCTCCACGTGGCCGGCGAGGTGGTACAGACCGTTCGCGTCGGGCGTGACGGACGTGGGGGTCAGGGACATCACCAGCGGGGCCTCCGGCAGCGCCGGAGGCACGTACTTGAAGACGAGCCCATCGCTGTGGCCCGGGCCCAGCACTACCCGGTAGCCCTCGTCCGGAGTCGTCACGTCCAGGACGACGCTTGTCGTTTGCTGCCCGGCGGGGATGACGAACGGCAGGCTCGCGGTGAACGTCCCGGGCGCGGGGACCGCCGCACCGCTGCGGGCCAGCGCGGTCCCGCCGCTGCCGCCCAGGGTCGTGCAGTGCGCGACGGTCGCCGACGACGACAGCGAGCAGCTGCCGCCGGTGCCGAAGGTGATCCCGCCCGGTGTGGAGGTCAGCGCCACGTCGAGGTGCAGCGGCAGGCCGGTGTCGCCGTGCGCGGTCAGCGTGACCCCGGTGTTGCCGAACGTGGCCTGCACCTGCACGTCGGCGACGACCGTGACCGGCGGGGTTGGCGTGGGGGTCCCGGGCGGTGTCGTGGTCGGATCCCCGGTCGGCGTGCCCGTGGGGCTCGGGGTCTTCGACGGGGACGGGCTCTTGGTCGGGGACGGGCTTGTGGTCTTGGTCGGCGGGGCCGTGCTGCCCGACGGCTGGTTGCCCGACTGCGGGTTGCTGGGCGCCTGGTTGCTCGGCGTGGTCGCCGCCGAGGCCGACGTACCCGGCACCGAGGAGTCCGAGGGCGCGAGCGCCGGGGGCACCGCGCCGGGCGCGGTCGCCGGCGTGGTCGCGAAGCCGGCGGGGGCGGGAACGGTCGGTGAACCGGACGCCGAGCCGCTTGCCGCTGCCGCCGCGCGGGAGGCCGCCTGGGAGGCGCCGGGCGACTTGTCGGCGCCCGACTTGGTGGCCCCTGGGGTCGCGGGAGCGGTGGAGACGGTGCCGACCGGGGCGTCCGCGCCGATCGTGGTGTCCTTGGGGTGCCCGGTGGTGAGCGCGATGCCCACCACGGCGGCCGCGGTGACCCCGACCGCGACGGCTCCGGCCGCGGCGGCACCGCTGTTGGCGGCGACGAAGTCCCGGGCCCGGCCGACGAGTCCGAGGACGCCCGCGGCGCCGGCGCCGCCCGAGGACGCGAGGTAGCCGGTGGCCGCGGCGCCGAGCAGCAGCGGCGCGATGATGCCGGAGAGGTTCGAGTTGACCTCGGTGAGCTCGAGGTACATCGCCGTGCAGCGGCGGCACTCGTCGAGGTGGGACTTGACCTTGCCGGTGTCGCGCTTGGACAGGCCGCTGCGAACGTAGGCGCCGAGGTGCTCGTTGACCCAGCGGCAGTCGGTCTCGGAGATGTCCGACAGGTGCATGGTCAAGAACGCCTGGCGGAGACCCTCCCGGGCCCGGTAGGCGAGCGCCGAGACCGAGTTCGCGCTCATCCCGAGCAACGGGGCGATGTCCGCGGGCTTCTGCCCCTCGACCTCGAGGTGCCAGAGCACCAGCTGCCAGCGCTCGGGGAGGGAGGCGAACGCCTTCGCCGCGGCGCCGCTCTCGAACCCCGCCACCGCGGTGTCCTGGAAGGGGATGCCCGGGTCGAACGGCGTCAGGTCGTCGGTCGTCTGCAGCTTGGAGCCGGCCCGGATCTTGTCGACGTGCAGGCGGCGTACGGCGGTGAGCAGGTAGGCCCGGAACGCGACGTCGGGGCCGCCGCCGCCCTGCAGCACCGAGAGCACCTTGGCGAAGGCCTCGGAGACCAGGTCGTCGGCGTCGGGACCCCGCACCAGCTGGCGCGCCAGCCGGTTGGCCGCGTCGATGTGCCGGGAGAACAGGTCCCCGTAGGCAGCAACATCTCCGCCACGCACGCGCGAGATCAGCTCGGCGTCGCTGGGCGTGTCGATGTCGTGCAACAGCTCAGTCATGGTCTCCACCGGGGAAACCCGCTCGGGCCGGGTGTACGACGCGAAGCGGCGTGAATTCCCCTCCCCACACGGTAACCGCTGCACGTGCCCGCGGGACGATAAGCGGGCGATTCTTTACGGCGTGGCAGGTGTCGGACATGTCCGACGAAAATTCCCGCCGGAAACCGCGTCATACCCCCGACCCGGCCGCGTCTCACTGGTGCTAGGCCGTTGGACGCCACTGGAGGGGTGGCGGTGACCGGATGGAGGTGGGGGCGTGATGCCTCTTTTCACCTCGTTCAGTCGCCGTCGGTCCACGACGGCCGTGCAGACACCGGGGCGGGAGCTGCCCGAGGCGGTTCGGCAGGCACTGCCGATGCGCTTCGAGGCGGTGGGGGAGGCCCTGGTGTCTGGCGCGGACGCGACCGCGGCCTGCTCCGTAGTCGGTCGCGACGTAGCCCGTGACGGTGCCGCCCTGGGAGAGGCATTGTCCGGGCTACGCGCGACCTACTCGCTGGTGCTGGGGACGGTGCCGGACTTCGCGGCCACCGAGGCCCTGTCGGTCGCGTGGAGCGAGGCGACGTTGGAGTACCTCCACGACCTGTCCTGCGAGGACCCGCTCACCGGGCTCGCCAGCCTGGCGCACGTGCGCACCCGGCTCGCGGAGATCTACCGCGAGGCCGAGCTCAGCGACGACGGCGTCCAGGTGACCCACGCGCTGGTGATCGTGGAGATCTGCTTCCGCGAGGTGGCGGACGCGCCCGAGCACCACTTCACCCGGGCGCTTCGTCTGGTCCAGATCACGGAGGCGATCCGAGCGGTCTACTCGGGTGGGCAGACCATCGGACGGCTCGGTCTCGACCGGGCCGTCGCCGTTGTGCCACGCACCCCCGACCTGGGCACCTCGGTGGCGCTGCTCCGCGAGTTCCTCGGCGACCTCGACCTCGGCGCGGCGGACGTGCGGGTCTGGATCGAGGGGCTGCCCGCCGCGGCGGAGTCCGCCACCCGACTGCTCGACGACCTCGCCCGCTGAACCGGTCGACCACCGCATCGCCGGCGCGCGGCGGCCCCCCGGGCCGGACCGGCTGTGCCCGGGTCGCCCACCGGCGCCGCCCCACTAGGCTGAACGCCATGTGCGGTCGCTACGCGTCGAGCCGACGCCCCGAGGACCTCGTCGAGGAGTTCGAGATCGACAAGGTCGAGGTGAAGGAGACCCTCGTCCCGGACTACAACGTCGCGCCGACCAAGCAGGTGTACGCCGTCGTCGAGCGTCCCGGTCCCGAGGACGAGGCGGGCGCGCACGCCGAGCGGCAGCTGCGTGCGCTGCGCTGGGGGCTGGTGCCGTTCTGGGCCAAGGACCCGGCCATCGGGAGCAGGATGATCAACGCCCGGATGGAGAGCGTGCACGAGAAGCCGGCCTTCCGCAGGGCGTTCGCGTCCCGGCGCTGCCTGCTGCCGGCCGACGGGTACTACGAGTGGTACGCCACCGAGCAGAAGACCAAGGCCGGCAAGCCGCTGAAGCAGCCGTTCTTCATCCACCCGGCCGACGGCAGCGTGATGGCGATGGCCGGGCTCTACGAGATCTGGAAGGACCCGACCCGCGCGGACGACGACCCCGAGCGCTTCAAGTGGACCTGCACGGTGCTCACCACCTCGGCGGAGGACGCCGTGGGTCACATCCACGACCGGATGCCGCTGCTCGTGGAGCCGGACCGCTACGCGGCCTGGCTGGACCGGACGGTGTCGGACCCCGAGGACCTCAAGCGGCTGCTGGTCCCCGCCGCCCCCGGCCGGCTCGAGGCCTACCCGGTGAGCACGCTGGTCAACAACGTGCGCAACAACGGCGAGGAGCTGCTCGCGCCGCTCGCGACGGAGTCGGCGACATGACGCAGATCCAGCTGGTGCCGACCGACCACGGCGACGCCCGCCTGCTCCGCGACCGGTCCCGACACCCGATCGCGACGCTGCTCCTGGGTCACGGGGCCGGAGGAGGACCGGAGTCGCCCGACCTGGCCGCGCTGGCCGCCGCCCTGCCCCGCCAGGGCGTGTCGGTGATCCGCGTCGAGCAGCCCTGGCGGGTGGCGGGCCGGAAGATCGCCGCCCGGCCACAGGTGCTCGACGAGTGCTTCGTCGCGGCGGCGAACGCGTTGCGCGTGCGCAGCCCGCTGGTGGTCGGCGGCCGCAGTGCCGGAGCCAGGTCGGCCGCGCGGACCGCCCGCGAGCTGGGCGCGTCGGGCTGCCTGGCGCTGGCCTTCCCGCTGCACCCGCCGGGCAAGCCCGAGCGGTCCCGGCTCGACGAGCTCGAGGCCGTGCAGGTCCCGACTCTGGTGGTGCAGGGGGAGCGGGACGCCTTCGGGCGCCCGGAGGAGTTCCCGTCCGACCACGAGCTCACCGTCGTGCCGGGTGCGGACCACGGGTTCGCGGTCGCGAAGCGCGGGCCGATCAGCCAGGAGGACGCCTTCGGCATCATCGTCGAGGCCACGTTGGAGTGGATCGTCCGCGACGTCGTCGGGAATCGAAACACCGGCTGAAGCGTTGTCCCGCAGGAAGCCACGATGCGAGAGGACTGCGCGTGACCGGAACGTTGACCTGTGACCCGGGCTGTGGGCCGAGGAGCAAGAAGTCGTACCCGGCCCTGCCGGTAGGCTGGGAGGCAATGACTGACGACACCCGCACCCCGGACCCGGAGGTCTCCGTCGAGACGGAGACCGAGGAGCAGCGGTCCGCGCGCTTCGAGCGCGACGCCATGCCCTTCCTGGACCAGCTCTACTCGGCCGCGATGCGGATGACCCGCAACCCGGCCGACGCCGAGGACCTGGTCCAGGAGACGTTCGCCAAGGCGTTCGCGTCCTTCCACCAGTTCAGGCCCGGGACCAACCTCAAGGCCTGGCTGTACCGCATCCTCACCAACACCTTCATCAACTCCTACCGCAAGAAGCAGCGGGAGCCGCAGCAGTCGATGTCCGAGGACGTGGAGGACTGGCAGCTGGCCCGGGCCGAGTCCCACACCTCCTCCGGCCTGAAGTCTGCGGAGATGGAGGCGCTCGAACGCCTCCCCGACAGCGACGTGAAGGACGCGCTCCAGAAGCTCCCCGAGGACTTCCGGCTCGCGGTCTACCTCGCCGACGTCGAGGGATTCCCGTACAAAGAGATCGCAGAGATCATGGACACTCCGATCGGCACCGTGATGTCGCGGCTGCACCGAGGACGACGGCAGCTGCGCGAGATGCTCGAGGACTACGCGCTCCACCGTGGCGTCTCCGCCGCCTCGGCCAGGAACGGGGAGGCGTCATGAGCTGCGGCAAGCATCACGACAAGGACTGCTCCGAGGTCCTCGAGCGGGTGTTCTTCTTCATCGACAACGAGATGGAGGAGGCGGACAGCTCGGAGATCCAGCAGCACCTCGACGAGTGCGGGCCGTGCCTGGAGAAGTACGACCTCGAACGCACCGTGAAGATGCTGGTCGCCCGGTCGTGCCCCGAGCACGCTCCGGAGACCCTGCGCGAGAAGGTGCTGCTGCGGATCCGGCAGGTGCAGGTGGAGATCGACACCCGCCTGATCACCGACGAGTAGCCCCGGACAGGCGAACCAGCTCCGGACAGACAAGAGGACCCCGGCCGGGTCGGCGCGGGGTCCTTTGTGTGTGCGCGGTTGCGCAAGAGAGACGCCTGCGTCAGGCGTTGGGGCGCTTACCGTGGTTGGCGGCCTTCTTCTTGCGTGCGCGGCGCTTGCGGCCGGTCTTTCCCATGGTGTCCTCCTCAACGCTGATCAGTCAGCAGCCCCGGCCGTCGAGACCAGGGCTGTCCCGATTGTCTCAGGTCCGCCCCCGCTTCGGCCAATCGGGGAGCGGTGGGCAGGATTGGCCGCATGCAGATCGGACAGCACGCCACCCTCGAGTTCACGGTGACCGACGCCGACACGGCCCTCGCGCTGGGCTCCGGTGACCTGCCGGTGCTGGGCACCCCGCGGCTGCTGGCCTGGTGCGAGGCCGCCACCTGCGCGGCCGTCGCCGGCTCGCTGACGGGCGGCCGGACCAGTGTCGGCACCCGGGTCCAGGTCGACCACGTCGGCGCGAGCCCGGTCGGAGCCGCGCTGCTCGTCACCGCCTCGGTCGGGTACGTCGACGGGCGACTGGTGCGGTTCGAGGTGACCGCCCGGCACGCGTCCGACGACCAGGTGGTCGGGCACGGGGAGGTCACCCGGGTCGTGGTCGACCGGGACCGGTTCCTGGCGCGGCTGCGACCGGGGTGAGGGGTGGGCTCGACCGGGTGAGGGGTGGGCGCGGACCGGTCAGCGGCAGCGGACCACGTTCGTGCGAGCCACCTTGTCGTGCAGGGCCTGGCGCTTGCCGTCCCACAGCGGCCAGAGCACGTCGAGCAGCCCGAAGACCGACGCGAGGAGCCCGACCACCGGCACCAGCGCGACCACGGAGGCGGCGTTGTGGGTGAACCAGCGCGCCAGCACCGTCCCCCAGGACAGGGGACCCGGACGCTCCCTGAGCCTGACCCGGAGACCGAACGCCATCTTGCCCGGCGTCGCGGCGAACGCCTTGAGGAAGCCCACGCCGTAGACGAGCTGCACCGCGAAGAAGACCAGCGCCAGCATCAGCAACGGGCCGCCGATCGCCGCCGAGAGCGCGGAGGTATCGGGCATCGGCGCGCCCGCGCCGGCGCTGCCGACCGCCTGGTGCATGAACTCGGCGTACGCCGAGCCGATCCGGGACAACCACGGCCATCCCAGGACCACACCGACGGTGCTGGTCAGCACGCCGTCGAGCAGGACGGCGCCGGCGCGGCGCCACCACCCGGACAGCGGCTGGCCATCCGGGGTGACGAAGCGCTGGGACGCCGCGGCGACCCGCGCGACCCGCTCCTGCGTGACCGTGCCCGTGGCGACGGCACGCTCCGCGGCCTGCCGCGCCCCGGCCTCGGCGAGCTCGCGGTGCCAGGCCTCGCGCTCACGGCGCGAGGCGGACTTCACCTCGGCAGTCCAGCCCGTCCCGTCCCAGTACCGCAGCGTGGTGGGAAACGCCGGGTTGGGAGGGGCGGGGTCGCGGTACCAACCGGCTTGCATCCCCGTCATGGCGCGCAGCCTAGGGCGGACAGCCGGATTTGTCCGGGTTTCTGGCTACCCGAGGTCGAGGCGGAACCCCCACAGGTGCACCCCCGGCACCGGGGTCCAGTCACGTTCGGGCGCGCGCACGAACCCCACCGCCTCGTAGAGCCGGTGGGCGCCGGTCATCTGCGGCAGGCTGGAGAGCACCATCGCCCGGTGATCGAGGTCGCGCGAGCGGCGTACGCATGCCTCCACCAGCGACCGCGCCACACCCTGCCGCCGGGCGGAGGGGTCCACCGCCAGCATCCTGAACTCGCCCTCCCGGGGGCCGGCCAGCTCGGCCCAGGGCGATCCCGCGGTGCAGTAGGTGACGCCGCCCACCAGCCGCCCCTCGGCCAGGGCGACCCACAGCTCGGCCTCGTGGGCCCGCCGCGCCGCGTCGGCCAGCACCGGCTCGTAGAAGTCGTCCTCCACGAGCAGGTCGTCGGCCCGGTAGGCCGCCACCGTGAGCCGGCCGACGGCCTCGAGCTCGTCGGCGTGCGCCGGCCGGACGGTGAGGCTCATCAGACCCCGAACGTGTTCCGCGGGTACGGCGCGTCCACGTCGGTGATCACGTTCACCAGGTACGGCGCGTTCGCGGCGAAGGCCCGGTCCAGCGCGGCGCCGATCCGGGTCGGGTCGGTGACCGTCTCGCCGCCGCCGCCGAGCGCCTTCACCACCTCGTCGTAGCGGGTCTGCGGCGCCAGGTCCGCGGCCACGTCGTAGCCGTAGAGCATCTGCATCGGCTGTTTCTCCAGGCCCCACGCGGAGTTGTTGCCGCAGACCATCACCACCGGCAGGTGGTGCCGGACCAGCGTGTCGACGTCCATCAGCGACATCCCCGAGGCGCCGTCGCCGAGCAGCAGCACCACCTGTGCGGACGGCCGGGTCAGCCGGGCCGCGATCGCCGAGCCGAGGCCCGCGCCGAGACAGCCGAACGGCCCCGGGTCGAGCCAGCCGCCGGGCCGCTTCGGCTCGACGTACTTGCCGGCGAACGACACGAAGTCACCGCCGTCGCCGATCACCACCGCGTCGTCCGCGAGCCGGGGGACCAGCTCCCCGTAGATGCGGGCCGGGTGGATCGGGTCGGACTCGGAGCGCAGCAGCTCGGCGTCGCGGGCCACCGCCGCGGCCACCTCCGACCGGAGCCCGTCGGCCCACGCGGACCAGTCCGGCTTGCGCAGCTGCTGCTCGAGTGCGGCCTGCACGCCCTCCAGCACCAGCGTCAGGTCACCGGCCGCCGAGGCCGCCAGCTCGGCGTGCCCGGAGACCTGCGCGGGGGAGTCCGCGAGGTGCACGACCTTGGCCGCGGTGGCGCCGTCCTTGCCGCCGAACACGCCGTAGCCGAGCCGGAAGTCCAGCGGGGTGCCGACCACGACCACCAGGTCCGCACCACCCAGGGCCTTGCCGCGGGCCTTGGTGACCAGCAGCGGGTGCCCACCGGGCACGACGCCGCGGCCCATCCCGTTGGTGACGGTCGGGACGCCCGTCGCCTCCACGAACCGGAGCGCGGCGTCCTCGGCGCCGTCGGCCCAGACGTCGGTGCCGAGGACCAGCACCGGCCGTTGCGCCTCCGCGAGCAGCGCACCCACCTCGGCCAGGGCGTCGGGGTCCGGCTCGAGCCGGCTGCGCGGCCGTACGACGGGGCGCTCCACCGACGCCTTGTCGAAGAACTGGTCCATCGGGACGTCGAGGAACGCAGGCCCGCGGTGCGGGGACGACGCGACGGTGAACGCCTCGTCGACCCCGGCCGCGATGTCCGCGCACTGGGGCAACGTCCGCGACAGCTTCGTGACCGGCGCGAGCAGCGGCGGGTGGTCGAACTCCTGCAGGCTGCCCATGCCCCAGCGGTTGGCGGGGGCGCGGCCACCGACCACGACGAGCGGCGACCCGCTGAACTGCGCCTGGGTGATCGCGCTGACCCCGTTGGTCACCCCCGGACCCGCGGTGAGCACGGCGAGTCCCGGCACGCGGGTGAGCTTGCCGACCGCCTCCGCCGCGAACACCGCGGTCTGCTCGTGGCGCACGTCGAGGATCCGCATCGGCGGCTCGGCGTGCACCGCGCCGTCGTACATCGGGAACACGTGGGCACCGGACAGGGTGAACATCGTGTCCACGCCGTGCGCGGCTGCCGCGGCCACCGCGTGCTCACCGCCGTGGCCCTCGGTCAGGCCGTCGGCGCCGCTGTCGGAGGACGGGGACTGTGTGACGTCGGTCATGGAGGCAGGCTACCCGCTGGTAGCCCGCCGCCATGACCGGGTCTCAGGCGGTGTCCGGGGACAGCGAGTCCACGTCCAGGTCCTCGACCCCGGGGTCGCCGCGGTCCGCGCGGTAGTCGCTGGGCGACGTCGCGTCGGTGCCGGCGGGCAGCCTCATCGCGTTGAACAGCAGGGTCAGCAGCGCCGCGACGACCACGTTCAGCACGAACGCGGTGAGCGCGATGTAGCCCTTGGTGTCGGTGAACGGGAGGGTGGCCAGCGAGCTGCCGAAGTGGCTTCCCGGCTTGCCGACGCTGGGCTGGGAGTAGGCCGTCCAGGTGCCGTAGACCATCGCGACCGCCCAGCCGGTGAACAGCGCGGTCCGGTGGAACCAACGGGTGTACAGGCCGAACACGATGGTCGGGAAGGTCTGCAGGATCCACACGCCACCGAGCAGCTGCAGGTTGATCGCGAAGTCGTTCGGCAGCGCCAGCACGAAGAACAGCGCGCCGAACTTCACCACCAGCGAGATCAGCTTGCTCTGCTTGGCCTCCTGCGCCGGCGTCGCGTCGTGGTTGATGAACGCCTTGTAGATGTTGCGCGTCCACAGGTTCGCCGCCGCGATGGACATGATCGCCGCCGGCACGAGCGCACCGATCGCGATCGCAGCGAAGGCCACCCCGGCGAACCAGCTCGGGAACTGGGACCGCAGCAGCTCGGGCACCGCCAGCTGGGCGTTGTCGGTCTTCACCCCGGCCGCGATCGCCGCGAAGCCGAGCAGCGCCAGCAGGCCGAGCAGGAACGAGTACGCCGGCAGCAGCGCCGCGTTGCGCCGGATCACCGAGCGGTTCTTCGACGCCAGCACCCCGGTCAGCGAGTGCGGGTACATGAACAGCGCCAGCGCCGACCCCAGCGCCAGCGAGGCGTAGGCCCAGTGCAGCGGGGCGACCGGGATGCTGCCCTTGGGGGAGGCCGTGTGCGCGGCGATCGCGTCCGCGTTGCTGGAGTTGAACGAGTCGAACGCGTGCTGGGCGGACCGGAAGATGCCGTCCCAGCCGCCGAGCTGGGTGGGCAGGTAGATCACCGCGACGAGGATCACCACGTAGATCAGGGTGTCCTTCACGAACGCGATGAGCGCCGGCGCCCGCAGCCCGGAGGCGTAGGTGTAGGCGGCGAGCACCGCGAACGCGATGAACAGCGGCAGGTCCTTGGTGAACCAGGACTGGTTCGCCCCGCCGCCGATGCCCATCACCTCGAGCACCACCTGGATGCCGACGAGCTGCAGCGCGATGTAGGGCATCGTGGCCAGGATCCCGGTCACCGCGACCGCGAGGGCCAGCGGCCGGGAGTCGAAGCGTCCGCGGACGAAGTCCGCGGGGGTCACGTAGCCGTGCCGGTGGGACACCGACCACAGCCGCGGCAGGAAGATGAAGATGATCGGGTACAGGATGATGGTGTAGGGCACCGCGAAGAAGCCGACCATGTTGCCGGCGTACAGCAGCGCCGGGACGGCGACGAACGTGTAGGCGGTGTAGATGTCGCCGCCGATCAGGAACCACGAGACGAAGGTGCCGAACCCGCGGCCGCCCAGCCCCCACTCGTCGAGGTTGTCCAGCGCCGAGGCGCGGCGCCACCGGGAGGCCAGGAAGCCCATCACGGTCACCAGCAGGAAGAAGAACAGGAAGACGCCGAGCTCGACGCCGTGGATCTGGTTCATGACCGGTCCTCCTCGCCGTCGGCCGGCCCGAGTCCCCGGGCCCGGCGGTCCCGGGCCGTGGCGGACTGGCTGAGCTTGAAGGCCGCGTAGGTCAGCACGGACACCACCGGGATCAGCAGGAACTGGTACCAGTAGTAGAACGGGAAGCCGAACAGCGACGGGGTCGGCGAGTCGTAGGTGCCGACCAGCAGCGGCACCACGACGCCGACGAGCAGCAGGACCGCGACCACGGTCCAGATGGGTCGGGTGCCCTGCGGGGCTGGGGGAGAGGACATGGCGCCACACCTTCCGAGAACTAGGGGCGGTTGTGACCGTAGTCACCCAAGGCGCGAAGCGGAAGGGGGCGCACCGAACCTGCGGGCTTTCCCGTCCCCGGAAGAGCGCCCGCTACGCCAGGTAGCGCGGGTTCGTCGTCTTGAGCCAGTCGATCAGCGCGAGCAGCAGGTCCGCCCGGCAGGCGGGCGGGTCGGGCGCCAGCGCGACCTGCAGGTGCAGTGCCCGCAGGTAGGCCTGCACGTTCCCGGCGACCAGGAACGGGTCGCCGTCCTGGTCGAACGACGGTTTGGCGTGCTCGCCGAGCCGGGCCAGCCACGGTTCCAGCACGTCGAGCCCGATGATGTTGCGGCGCAGCACCGCCATCGTCGCCAGCGCCAGGCGGTCCGGCTCGCCGTGCGCGAAGTGGACGCTCACCGGGGTGAGCAGCCGGTCGGCGACCACGTCGAGCAGCACGGTGAGCTCGAGCCGGTCGAAGGTCTGTGCCTGCGCGAGCGTGCCCACCACGTCCGCGCCGTGGGCGACCGCGTGCGCCCAGCCCTTGCCGGGCACGAAGCCGCGCAGGTCCTCCTCGCGGACCAGCCACCCCGCGACGTTGTCGCCCCAGCGCAGCAGCGCCTCGGCGGGCAGCAGCCCGGCCTGGTTGTCCCGGACCACGCACTCGGCCAGCACCAGGGCCGAGAAGCTCCGGCGGAACACGGTGTCGGTGTCCCGCTCGCCGAGCCCGACCCGCAGGCCGCTGGTCATCCCGTCGCCCAGTCCCTCCAGGAGGTCGTCGTACACGCCCTCCGAGATCCAGGTCGCGAGCAGCGTGTAGGCGATCTGGTCCCGGCGCCGCGGGCTGGTGTCCCCGAGCATCGTGGTCAGCTCGGTGGTCAGCTCGGCCAGGGGACGGTCCCGGGGGACCTGGTGGCCGCCGGCCACCACACGCTCCCAGAACGTCGACTCCATGGCGGCCATCCTGCCACCTGCTCCGGCCGGGCACGGAGCGGGGCTGGTCGGTTCTGGACACGCTCTACCCTGTGACGGTGCCGTCCCTGAACGAGATCGTCCGAGCCCACACCGAGCTCGACGACGCGGATCTCGCCTGGTTGCACCTGCTGCTGGCGGACTGGCAGATCATCGCCGACCTGTCCTTCGCCGACCTGGTGCTCTGGCTCCCGGACCGGGAGGGCCACGGTTACTGGGCGGGGGCGCAGATGCGCCCGACCACCGGGCCCACCGCGTACGTCGACGACATGGTCGGCACCTTCGTGCCCAGGGGGCGCCGACCGCTGCTGGATTCCGCCTACGAGCGCGCGCGGGTTGCCCGTGAGGGTGACCCGGAGTGGCGGGACGACATCCCGGTGCGCGTCGAGGCGATCCCGGTCCGGCGGGGCGGCCGGATCCTGGCCGTGGTCGCGCGCAACACCAACCTGCTCGGCGTGCGCACGCCGAGCCGGCTCGAGCTGTCCTACCTGCAGACCGCCACGGACCTGACGCAGATGATCAGCAACGGCTTCTTCCCGTTCCCGGGACAGCGGTCGGACCATGCGGACTCGCCGCGGGTCGGCGACGGGTTCGTGCGCATCGACGCGAGCGGGCGGGTGACCTACGCCAGCCCGAACGCGCTGTCGGTCTACCGCCGGCTCGGGCTCAGCTCCGACCTCACCGGACTGGACCTCGCGGAGACCACGCGGGCGCTGGTCCCCCCGAGCCGGCGGCCGGACGAGGAGACGCTCAGTGCGGTGCTGGGCGGCAGGCTGCCGCGGGACACCGAGATCGGCAACGACGAGGCGGCGCTGATCCTGCGCTCGATCCCGTTGCGCCCCACCGGCGAGCACCTGGGCGCGCTGGTGCTGCTGCGCGACGTCACCGACCTGCGCAGCCGCGACCGGGAGCTGGTCACCAAGGACGCCACCATCCGGGAGATCCACCATCGGGTGAAGAACAACCTGCAGACGGTGGCCGCGCTGCTGCGGCTGCAGGCCCGCCGGATCGACGTACCGGAGGGGCGCGCGGCGCTCGAGGAGGCGGTACGCCGGGTGGGCTCGATCGCGATCGTCCACGACACGCTCAGCCAGACCTTCGACGAGAGCGTCGACTTCGACGACGTCGCCGACCGGCTGGGGGTGATGGTGGTGGAGGTCAGCTCGCGGGGAGGCGCGGTGACATCCTCACGGGTGGGCAGCTTCGGCACCATCCCCGCGGAGGTGGCCACCCCGCTGGCGATGGTGCTCACCGAGCTCCTGCAGAACGCGGTCGAGCACGGGTTCGGGGACCGCCCGGGGGCGATCACGCTCACCGCGGGCCGGCTGGTGGGACGCCTGCACGTCACCGTGGAGGACGACGGCCGGGGGCTTCCCGAGGGGTTCGACCTGGACGGGTCGACGAGCCTGGGGTTGTCCATCGTGCGGACCCTGGTGGAGTCCGAGCTGGACGGCCAGCTGGAGGTCGGCCCCGGGCCGGGCGGCGGGACCCGCGTGGCGCTGGACCTCCCGCTGCACTGAGCGGGCGGCTCAGGCGGTGCGGATCTTGGCGCGGGCGTTGCGGCGCTTCAGCGCGCGGCGCTCGTCCTCGCTCATGCCACCCCAGACGCCGTGGTCCTGCCCCGCCTCGAGGGCCCACGCGAGGCACTGTTCGCGCACCTCGCAGCGGCGGCACACCTGCTTGGCCTCCTCGATCTGGAGGATGGCGGGACCGGTGTTGCCGATCGGGAAGAACAGCTCTGGGTCCTCGTCGAGGCATGCAGAGCGGTGGCGCCAATCCATGGCGGCAGCTCCTTGTCTGTGCTGGGATCGCCGGCGGGTAAGTCGGTCAACCTTGGTTATGCCTCGTTGCCACGTTGTTGTGAACGTATTCACGAGGTCCGACCGGGCCAGATCAACTGGCTGGTGCGTCGGGAGAGTGGTCACTTCTGTCAGGCTCTAAACACCCGGTGGCCGGTGACCTCCACGATCGTTGCAAGAGTTGCTTGTCCGATCAACCCTTTGCGGTGGTCGCTTTGGTCACAGCCGACTACTTTAACTCCTTCTCAGGTTCGCGGTGGTCTGCCGCGCCGCCGCGCGGGGCTGTTGCGTAGCATCGGCTCCCGTGACCCGCCCCGACCCCGCCCAGAGTCCCCCCGGCCGCACGGGCGCGCCGGCGCCGCTCGCCGTCGCGGCCTCGCTCGTCGCCGTGGAGGCGGCCCTGCTGGTCGGGTACGGCGTGGTGCTGCTCGCGTCGGTGCACCGCGAGCGGCTCGCGATGGGGCTCACCACGCCCGTGTTCTTCGTGCTGTACGGCGCCGGGCTCGGGTACGGCGCGTGGGCGCTGGTCCGGTTGCGCTCCTGGGCCCGGGCCCCGCTGGTGCTCGCCCAGCTGATCCAGATCGGGGTCGCCTGGAGCTTCCGCGGCGGCGCGGCCACGGTGGTCACGGTGGTGCTCGCGCTGCTCGCGGTGCTCGTCCTGGGCGGGGTGTTCCACCCGGCCTCGCTGGCCGCGCTCTCCGAGGACCGGCCGGCGGACTAGACCTGCCGGCGGGCGCGGCTACGCGAGCGGGCCGTGCAGGTCCTCGTCGGCGCTCAGCGACTCCCGCAGCCGGGCCAGGGTGCGGGTGAGCAGCCGGGAGACGTGCATCTGGGAGATGCCGATCTCGGCCGCGATCTGGGACTGGGTCATCCCCCGGAAGAACCGCAGCGTCAAGATGTGCTTCTCGCGGGGGTCGAGGGACTCCAGCAGCGGTTTGATGGTCTCGCGGTTCTCCACGTGCTCGAGCGCCTCGTCGTCACCGCCGATCACATCGATCATGCTCAGCGCGCTGTCCTCGCCGGAGTCGGGAGCGTCCAGGGACAGCGTCGAGTACGCGTTCGAGGACTCCAGGCCCTCGATGACCTCCTCGTCCGACACCCCGATCGTGCGCGCGAGCTCGGACACGGTCGGCGACCGGCCCAGGTCCTGGGTCAGCTCCGCGGTCGCCGAGGTGATCGAGATGCGCAGCTCCTGCAGCCGACGGGGGACCCGGATCGCCCAGCCGCGGTCCCGGAAGTGCCGCTTGATCTCGCCCACGATGGTCGGGGTGGCGTACGTCGAGAACTCCACGCCGCGGTCGAGGTCGAAGCGGTCCACGGCCTTGATCAGGCCGATCGTGCCGACCTGGAGCAGGTCGTCGAAGGGTTCCCCGCGGTTGAGGAACCGGCGCGCGAAGTGCTCGACCAGGGGCAGGTGCAGGTGCACCAGCTCGTCGCGCACCCGGGTGCGCTCGGCCTCGGACAGGCCGTCGGACGAGAGCCGGCGGAACAGGTCAGCGCTCCTGGCCCGCATCTCGGCCATGTCGCGGTAGCCCTCGCGCTCTCCCTCGAGCACGGTCACTCCGCGTCGGAGGTGCCGCGTGCCAGGGTCACCGTGAGGCGGTCGCCCTCGACGTCCGCGCGCACCGAGCTGGTCAGCGCCGCGAGCACCGTCCAGGCGAAGCCGTCCCGGCTGGGCTGGCGCGGCTCGTCGCAGGTCGCCGACACCGCGACGGTGAGACTGTGGTCGCCGAGGTCGAACGCGCAGGTCAGGTCCGACCCCTCGCGCGCCTGGGGCAGCACCATCGCGCAGGCCTCGTCGACCGCGATCCGCAGGTCCTCGATGTCATCGAGGGTGAAGTCCAGGCGTGCCGCCAGCCCCGCGGTGGCGGTGCGCAGGACCGCCAGGAACGCGCTGTCGGCGGGGATGCGCAGCTCAACGTCGGGCCGGCTCTGTGACACGTCGCTCCTACCTCAACATCTCGACGGGGTCGGGCGCCCGTGCGCCCGACCCCGTGCAGTCGTCCGAGACTGTCCCAGTCTGTCAGGATTTCTTGGTCTCCCAGAAGATTTCGGAGATCTCCTCGATCTTCGCCAGCAGGTCGTCGGCCGTCTTCGCGTCCGCGTTCCCCTTGGTACCCGCCGTGCCGGCCAGCTTGGTGGCCTCGTTGAACAGCGTGTGCAGCTGCGGGTACTTCTCGAAGTGCGGGGGCTTGAAGTAGTCGGTCCACAGCACCCACAGGTGGTGCTTGACCAGCTCCGAACGCTGCTCCTTGATCACGATGGCGCGGGTGCGGAAGTCCGCGTCGTCGTTGTCGGCCATCTTCGTGATGATGCCCTTGATGGACTCCGCCTCGATCCGCGCCTGGGCCGGGTCGTAGACCCCGCAGGGCAGGTCGCAGTGCGCGTGGACTTCCAGGGTGCGTGCGAAAAGTCGAGCGAACATCCGTGGTCCTTTCTTTCGGTGACTCGTGGTCATGGAAGAGGTGAAACCACCTGGGACACTACTCCCGGGCCGAGGGCCCGTGTAGCCGGGGAGGTCCCGCCTGAGAGGAGTCAGTACCCATGCCCACAAGCCCCATGCGCCACTGGGGGCTGGCCGTGGTGCGCGGCCGGTCGATGCTGCCGACGCTGCGTGAGGGCGACCGGTTGCTGGTCCAGCACGGTGGGGTGCCGCGACGGGGCGGGCTCGTCGTCGTACGGCTGCCGGACGGCACGGTGGCGGTCAAGCGCGCCACCCTGCGCGAGCCCACCGGGTGGTGGGTCGACTCGGACAACCCCGCCGAGGGCGTCGACTCCTCCAAGGTCGGCACCATCCCGGACGCCTCGGTGCTGGCGGTTGTGCGGCTGAGGCTGTGGCCACCAAGGCTGCGCCGCCCGGTGTAGCGTCCACCACCTTCGCGCCGACGGCGATCGGGCCCGCTGCGCCGGTGTGAAAGACTCGGCACACCGGGAGACCCCCGACTGCTCGTGCCGACCCGCCGCGCAACCACCGCGCCGTCCGGATCCGGCATCCTCACCCCCGAGACAGGAAGGGCACCGTCATGGTTGCCTCGGCACCGATGCCCGACTCCGAACGCATGCGCGCGCAGGATCCCGTGTTCGATCTCCACCTCGGCGGCAAGATGGAGATCGCCTCGACGGTCGCTCTGGACGACCGCGACGACCTCTCGATGGCCTACACCCCGGGTGTGGCGCGCGTCTGCGAGGCGATCGCCGCGGAGCCGGCGCTGGCCGACGACTACACGTGGGTGTCCAACACCGTCGCGGTGGTCACGGACGGCACCGCGGTGCTCGGGCTCGGAGACATCGGGCCCGCCGCGGCGATGCCGGTGATGGAGGGCAAGGCGGTGCTGTTCAAGCAGTTCGGCGGCGTGGACGCCGTACCCATCTGCCTGGCCACCAAGGACGCCGACGAGATCGTGGACACGGTGGCCCGGCTGGCGCCCAGCTTCGGCGGGATCAACCTCGAGGACATCTCCGCGCCCCGCTGCTTCGAGATCGAGCAGCGGCTCAAGGACCTCCTCGACATCCCGGTGTTCCACGACGACCAGCACGGCACCGCGGTGGTCGCCCTGGCCGCGCTCGAGAACGCGCTCCGGCTCACCGGACGCCGCGTCGGCGACGCGCGCGTGGTGATCTCCGGGGCGGGTGCGGCCGGGGTGGCCGTGGCCCGCATCCTGCTGGCCGCCGGGGTGTGCGACCTGGCGGTGACCGACCGGCGCGGCGTGCTGCACTCCTCGCGCGGCGACCTGACCCCGGTCAAGCTCGCGCTGGCGCAGGACACCGCCGACCAGACCGGGCGCACCGGCCAGCTCGCGGACGCGATGGCCGGCGCGGACGTCTACATCGGCGTCTCGGGCGGCACCGTGCCCGAGGAGGTGGTGGCCGAGATGGCGGACGAGGCGATCATCTTCGGCCTGGCGAACCCCAACCCCGAGGTGCACCCGGAGGTCGCCCGCCGGCACGCGCGGGTGGTCGCCACCGGTCGCTCCGACTTCCCGAACCAGATCAACAACGTGCTCGCCTTTCCCGGCATCTTCCGCGGCGCGTTCGACGTGCGCGCGAGCGCCATCACCGAAGGGATGAAGCTGGCGGCGGCCAACGCGCTGGCCGGGCTCGTCGGGGACGACCTCAGCGAGGACTACATCGTTCCCTCGCCGTTCGACGGCCGCGTCGGCCCGGCGGTTGCCGCCGCCGTCGCCGAGGCCGCCCGCCGAGACGGTGTCGCGCGCCGCTAGCCGCCGTCGGTAGGGTCGAGAGCATGTTCTCGGTCTATGCAGAGTCCCTCTCGTCCGACGACCCACTGTCCGGCCTGGTGCTCGGGGAGCGCCCCGATCCGGTGGCTCCGGAGGGCTGGACCACGGTGACCGTCAAGGCGGCCGCGCTCAACCACCACGACCTCTGGTCGCTGCGCGGCGTCGGGCTGCGGGAAGACGCGCTCCCGATGATCCTCGGCTGCGACGCGGCCGGGTACGACGAGGACGGCAACGAGGTCGTCGTGCACGCCGTGGTCTCCGACCCGCACTGGAGCGGTGACGAGACCCTGGACCCCAAGCGCTCCCTGCTCAGCGAGCGGCATCAGGGCACCTTCGCCGACAAGGTGGTCGTGCCCCGGGGCAACGTGGTCCCCAAGCCGGCTTCGCTGTCGTTCGAGGAGGCCGCGTGCCTGCCCACGGCCTGGCTCACGGCCTACCGGATGCTGTTCACGCAGGGCGGCCTGAAGGCCGGCGACACGGTGCTGGTGCAAGGCGCCGGCGGTGGCGTGGCGACGGCGTTGATCGCCCTGGCCCGGGCCGGTGGCCTGCGGGTGCTGGCCACCAGCCGCGACGAGGCGAAGCGGCAGCGTGCCCTCGACCTCGGCGCGCACGAGGTCTTCGAGAGCAACACCCGGCTGCCGCGGAAGGTGGACGCGGTGATGGAGACCGTTGGCAAGGCCACCTGGTCGCACTCGGTCAAGGCGTTGCGCCCCGGCGGGACCCTGGTGGTCTCCGGCGCTACCAGCGGCCCCGACCTGGACAACGCCGAGCTGACCCGGATCTTCTTCCTGCAGCTGCGGGTCATCGGGTCCACGATGGGCACCCGGACCGAGCTCGCCTCCCTGGTGAACCTGCTCGACGTCAGCGGCGTCCGGCCGGTGATCGACCAGGTCCTGCCGATGGAGAAGGCTCGCGACGGGTTCGCGACGATGGCCGCCGGCGACCTGTTCGGCAAGGTGGTCTTCACTCGCTGACCCGGCGGTCGGCCGGCGCACCTGCCGCGGGCGGCGGGCGGCCTGGTGGACTGGACCAGTTGAAGATTTGTGGTTGGCAGCATCACGAAATGGCAACTATTGGAGGGAACCTTTCGTTCTTACTTACGGAAGGTCTCCTCCACAGCGGTCCCCGACCTGTTCCCCCGTCAGGTCGGGGGCCGCGCCTTTCCCACCGCGCGCGGCCGACCCGGCTTGCGCGCGGTGCTGCGTCCTCAGTCCTCGGGGTCGTCCAGCCGCGCCAGCCAGGTGGCCAGCCGCTCCACGGCGGTCTCGAACTCCGGGTGCAGGTCGGTGAACTCCTGGAGCCGGTCGGCCACCCAGGCGAGGGTCACCTCTTCGTCGCCCCGGCGGCTCTCGAGCTCCTCGATCCCGCGGTCGGTGAAGTACATCGGTGCCGCCCGCTCAGCTGAACGCCTGGGCGATCAGCGCCTTCTGCTCCTCGAGGTGGCGGGAGTGCTGGCCCACCGACGGCGAGGAGGACTCCGGCCGCGAGACCCGGTAGAACGGGGTCCCGCCCAGCTCCGGGGTCAGGTTGAGCGCCATGTGCGGCCACGGCCCCATGTTGGCGGGCTCGTCCTGGACCCAGCGGATCTCCCGGAGGTGCGGGTACCTCGCCAGCTCGGCCTTGAGCTCCTCGACGGGGCGCGGGTAGAGCTGCTCGAGGCGGACGATCGCCGTGTGCAGCTCGTCGGCCTCGCGCTTCTTCCGCTCCACCATCAGGTCCCAGGTGATCCGGCCGCTGCAGAGCAGCACCTTCTCGACCTTGCCCGGGTCCACGCTGTCGTCGCCGACGACCGGGCGGAAGGTGCCCTCGGTGAAGTCCGCCGGCTGGGAGGCCGCCTCCTTGCGCTTGAGCATCGACTTCGGGGTGAACACGATCAGCGGCCGGTGCTCCTCGCCCAGCGAGTGCTTGCGCAGCAGGTGGAAGTGGCTCGCCGGGGTGGACGGCTGGGCGACCACGAACGCGTCGTCCGCGCCCATCGTCAGGAACCGCTCGATGCGGGCCGAGCTGTGGTCCGGACCCTGTCCCTCGTAGCCGTGGGGGAGCAGCAGCACCACTCCGGACTGCTGTCGCCACTTCATCTGGCTCGAGGTGATGAACTCGTCGATCACCGTCTGCGCGCCGTTGACGAAGTCGCCGAACTGGGCCTCCCACAGAACCAGGGCGTCGGGCCGGGCCACGGAGTAGCCGTACTCGAAGCCCATGGCGGCGTACTCCGAGAGCAGCGAGTCGTAGACGTAGAACTGCGCCTGGTCCTCGGACAGGTTCGACAGCGGGGTCCACTCGTCGGCGTTCTGCCGGTCGATGATGGTGGCGAACCGCTGCACGAACGTGCCGCGCCGTGAGTCCTGCCCCGCCAGCCGCACCGGCCGCCCGTCCATCAGCAGCGAGCCGAAGGCGAGGACCTCCCCGGTGCCCCAGTCGATCGGGCCGTCCGTGATCGCCGCTGCCCGACGCTGCAGCTGGGGCAGCACCTTCGGGTGCACCGTGAAGCCGTCGGGCGCGTTCACGTGCGCGTCGGAGATGCGCTTGAGCGTCTCCTTCGCGATCGCGGTGGCGGTCTCGGCGCCCCGCTTCTCGGGGTAGTCCGGGACGGTCGTCCAGTCCGACGGGGCGCTGGTCGCCTCGCGGACCTCGGTGAAGACGCGCTCGAGCTGCTGCTGGTAGTCCCGCAGCACCTGCTCGGCCTCCTCCACGGTGATGTCCCCGCGGCCGATCAGCGACTCGGTGTAGAGCTTGCGCACCGAGCGCTTCTGCTCGATCAGGTCGTACATCAACGGCTGGGTGTACGACGGGTCGTCACCCTCGTTGTGGCCGCGGCGGCGGTAGCAGACCAGGTCGATCACCACGTCCTTCTTGAACGCCTGCCGGTACTCGTACGCGAGCCGCGCGACCCGGATGCACGCCTCCGGGTCGTCGCCGTTGACGTGGAAGATCGGTGCCTGGACCATCCGAGCCACGTCGGTGCAGTACAGCGACGAGCGGGAGGAGGCGGGCGAGGTGGTGAAGCCGACCTGGTTGTTGACGACGACGTGGATGGTGCCGCCGGTGCGGTAGCCGCGCAGCTGCGAGAGGTTGAGCGTCTCGGCGACCACGCCCTGGCCGGCGAACGCCGCGTCCCCGTGCACCAGCAGCGGCAGCACCGGGAACTCAGCGCCCTTGTTCAGCACGTCCTGCTTCGCGCGGGCGATGCCCTCGAGCACCGGGTCGACGGCCTCGAGGTGGGAGGGGTTGGCCGCCACCGAGACCTTGATCTCGGCGCCGGAACCTGCGGTGAACTTGCCCTCGGCACCGAGGTGGTACTTCACGTCCCCGGAGCCCTGCACGGTGCGCGGGTCGATGTTGCCCTCGAACTCACGGAAGATCTGGCTGTAGCGCTTGCCGACGATGTTGGCCAGCACGTTGAGCCGTCCACGGTGAGCCATCCCGATGGTGACCTCGTCGAGCGACTCCTCGGCCGCCGCCTCGCAGATCTCGTCGATCAGCGGGATGGTGGTCTCACCGCCCTCGAGGCTGAACCGCTTCTGGCCGACGAACTTGGTCTGCAGGAAGGTCTCGAACGCCTCCGCCTGGTTGAGCTTCAGCAGGATCCGCAGCTGCTCCTCGCGGGGCGGCTTCACGTGCGGCTGCTCCACCCGCTGCTGGATCCAGCGCCGCTGCTCGGGGTCCTGGATGTGCATGTACTCGATGCCGACGGTGCGGCAGTAGGAGTCGCGGAGGATGCCCAGGATGTTGCGCAGCTTCATGAACCGGCGGCCCTCGCCGCCGAAGGAGCCGGTGGCGAACTCCCGGTCCAGGTCCCACAGCGTCAGCCCGTGGGTCTCCACCTCGAGGTCCGGGTGGCTGCGCTGCTGGTACTCCAGCGGGTCGGTGTCGGCCATGATGTGCCCGCGCACCCGGTAGGCGTGGATCAGCTCCAGGATCCGGGCCTGCTTGCTGATCTCGTCGTCGTGGCTGGCGGAGATGTCCTTCGCCCAGCGGATCGGCTCGTAGGGGATCCGCAGGGCCCGGAAGATCTCGTCGTAGAAGTCCTCCCCGCCGAGCAGCAGCGCGTGGATGCGCTTGAGGAACTCACCCGACTGGGCACCCTGGATGACACGGTGGTCGTAGGTCGAGGTGAGCGTCATCACCTTGCTGACCGCGTTGCGGGTCAGCGTCTCCTCGGAGGCTCCCTGGTACTCGGGCGGGTAGTCCATCGACCCCACGCCGATGATCGCACCCTGGCCCTTCATCAGCCGGGGCACCGAGTGGTTGGTGCCGATCGTGCCCGGGTTGGTGAGGCTGATCGTGGTGCCCTGGAAGTCGCTGACCGCCAGCTTGTTGCCGCGGGCCTTGCGGACGATCTCCTCGTACGCGGTCCAGAACGCCGCGAAGTCCATGGACTCCGCGGCCTTGATCGAGGGCACCAGCAGCTGGCGGGTGCCGTCGGGCTTGGCCATGTCGATGGCCAGCCCGAGGTTGATGTGCGCGGGGACGATCAGGTTGGGCTTGCCGTCGACGACGTCGAAACCGTGGTTCATCTCCGGCATCTGCTTGAGCGCCTTGACCAGCGCGTAGCCGATCAGGTGGGTGAAGGAGACCTTGCCGCCGCGCGCCCGGGCCAGGTGGTTGTTGATCACCGTCCGGTTGTCGATCAGCAGCTTCACCGGGACGGAGCGGACGCTCGTCGCGGTGGGCACGGTGAGGCTGACGTCCATGTTCTGGGCGGTGCGGGCCGGCGCGCCGCGCAGCACCTTCATCTCCGGCTCGTCGCTGGCCTCCGCCTTGGGTGCGGGCTCGGGCTCCTTCGGGACCGGGGTGGTGGTCGAGGGCGCCGTGGGGGTGGCGTCCGCGCGCGACGGGCTGTCCGTGGACGGGGTGGTCTTCGCGGTCGGGGCGGGCGTCGACTGCTGGGGTGCCTGGGTCTTCGCGGGGCTTGCCTTCTGCTGCTGCGCGGGCTCGGGCTTAGTGGGCTCGGGCTTCGCGGGCGCCTGCCGGGTCGTGGCCTGCGGGGAGGGCGCCGGCGCGGCCGGTGCCCCCTGCTGCGTGCTCCGGGTGCCGTTGCTGCCCGGCTGGTCGCCGGGGTTGTAGTCCTTGAAGAAGGCCCACCACGCCTTGTCGACGCTGTTCGGGTCCTGCTGGTAGCGCTCGTACATCTCGTCGACGAGCCATTCGTTGGCGCCGAACGCCGCCAGCGGGTTGTCGTGGGGGGTGGTGCCTTCCGAAGACTCGGCCACGGCCTGAATCGCCTCTTCCGATGAATCTCTGACGCGGGACCCTAAGGTGGGTGAACGGCTACAAGGCTAGACCTTCGCCACAACTTATTGCAGCGGGGATCGCCACTTGGAGCAGCGGTGTAGCCAGGCTCACGTCCCGCTGTCCACACCGGAAGGAATGCACCTCGTGAACACCCCTGTACGACGCGTCGCGGCCGGTGCCGCGGGGGCCGTCCTGCTCGCCGCGACGGCCGGTTGCACGGGCGGCTCGTCGACGCCCGCGGGCGCCCCGTCGCCGTCCCCCTCGTCCGCCGCGTCGACCGGCTCGCCGGCGACGATGAACGCCAAGCCGGTCCCGCTCAAGGTGCTGGTGACCCGGGTCTCGGGGAAGCTCAGCCCCAAGGCGCGCCGGGACCTGGAGGGCAACGTCGGCAAGGTGGTGTCCGGCTACCTGGACGCGGCGTTCCTGTCGGGGCACTACCCGCGCTCGGACTTCTCCGACGCGTTGCGGGAGTTCACCAGGGGGGCCCGGCGCCAGGCACACCGCGACCGGGGCCTGCTCACCAACCAGATCCTCGGGCCCACCACCGAGTCGGTCACGCCGAAGGAGGAGGCGGCCTACCTGTCGGTGCTCGCGCCGTACAAGGTCGCCGCCGGGGTGAGCGCGAACCTCCGGCTGCGGTTCGTCGCGGACCGCGGCGACAAGCCTGCCAAGCAGGTGACCGTGACGGGCCGGCTGCTGCTCACGCGCAAGAAGTCCGGGGGCTGGGCCATCTTCGGCTACCACCTGTCGCGCTCGGCGCGCACCGTGAGAGAGGGATCGTGATGACGTTCAAGGCACCCGCCGGCCGGTTCGGGGCGTGGCGGCGCTTGGTCCTGCTGGCCGCGGTCCTCTCACTGACGGCGCTGGTGGTCCCGCAGGCCTCCGTGCGGCACACCGACCTCTCGCTGGTGCGGGTGCGCACCGCGTCCGGGGTGGACCACCCGCGCAACGTCGTCTGGGTGCTGTGCCTGGGGTCGGACGCACGTCCCGGGCAGCGGATGACCGGCACCCGCGCCGACGCGATCCAGCTCGTCGGCCTGAACCTGAAGACCGGCGCCGCCAGCATCATCGGCGTCCCGCGCGACTCCTACGTGCCGATCGCCGGTCACGGGCGCAACAAGATCAACGCCTCGATGTTCTTCGGCGGCCCGCAGCTGATGGCGGACTCGGTCAGCAACCTGGTCGGGGTGCGCCCCGACTACGTGTTCACCACCGGGTTCCTCGGTTTCCGGCACATGGTGACGACCATCGGCGGCGTGAAGGTCTACTCGAAGTTCTCCTTCTCCGACCCGGTGCGTCCCCAGGGCTACCACCACGGCTGGAACAAGCTGAACGGCTTCCAGGCGCTGATCTTCGGCCGGGTCCGGCACCCGCTGCCGCGGGGCGACTTCGACCGCTCCGCCAACCAGGAGGAGCTGCTGCGCGCGATCCTGCGCAAGGTCCGGGCGCGCCAGGACCAGCCGGGCTTCGTCGAGCGCGGCCTCTTCTCGGCGGTGCGCAACCTCAACACCGACCTGAAGCCCTCGGAGCTCTACCGACTCGCCCAGGCCGTGATCTCGATCAACCCGCACAAGATCCGTAGCTGCGTCATCCAGGGCGGCACCGGGTACGTCGGCGCGGCCAGCGTCGTGTTCCCGAACGTGGCACAGGCGCGGTCCTACGGCAACGACGCCCGGAACGACGGGACGCTCGACCACGGCTGCTAGGGCCGTGGCCGAGCGTCGCGCTCGGTGCTCGTACGAGCAGGTCAGTAGCGCTTGATCGCCGTCCGGGCGTTGCCCAGCCGGATGATCGTGCCCACCGGGGCACCGTCGATGCCGGCCAGCAGCTCGACCTGCACCGCGGTGATCCGGATGGACCGCTTGGTCCGCTTCTTCACCCCGAACCGCAGCTTCGCCAGGTCGTGCCCGGCGCCGTCGCCGATCACCACGTCCTGGCCGGGATCGGGAATCGCGCCCTGCTCCTTGCCGTCCTGGAGCAGCCGGCCGATGCTGAAGCTCGCCGACTTGTGCACCTTTCCGGACCGGGTCTGCCACATCAGCGCCTTGCCCTGGATGCCGTCGATCTCGAGCGGGCCGAGCACGAACTTGGCGATCCGGCCCTTGGTCCAGCCCCGGGCCCTGCCGTCCTGGCGCTGGACGCCCCACGACCGGCCGCTGATCGCGCCGAGGGCGAGCTGCCCGGTGCTGCCCGGGTCGAAGCCGGCGAGGTCGTTCTCCCGGACGTTCCCACCCGTGCCCTGGCAGGGCAGCGGCTGGTTCGCGAGCCTGCCGACGTGCGCGGCGCCGCCGAGCGCGGTCGGGATGTCGGCGCCGTAGCCGGAGCCCTGCAGCACCCCGGCGGGCAGGTCCCGGTTGATGCGCGCCCAGGTCCGGCCGATGGTGACGGTGGTGTCCGCGCCGTCGAGTCGGACGCGCAGCACGGTCGCGTTGGCGTTCGCGAAGCCCCGGTGCACCTTGTGGTAGGTGTGCGCGAGGTAGATGGTGCCCAGGCCGTCGATGTGCTGGCCGTCGAGCGGGATGTTGTTCAGCAGCGTGCTGAGGGGGGAGGAGGCCTGGCCGAGCACGCCGTCGAGCGGCGTGCCGGTGCTGCCGACCAGCTTCACACCGCCGTGCGCGGTGGCACCGGAGTGCAGCTTGTCGTGCTTGTCCGCCCAGGCGCGGGCCTTGGTGGTGAGCCCCTCGATCACGATCTGGGCGCCCGGCTTGCCCAGCACGACCTTGGTGATCTTGTCCGTGCTGTAGGTGCCGACGTCGCCGCGCTTGTTGCGGTAGGTCCTGCTGATGCTCTTCACCGCACCCACCTGGATCTGCGGGTCAGCGCTGCTCGGCAGCTCGAGGCCGGCGATGTCCTCGTGGGCCGACCGGGTGTTGCTGGGGTTCAGGCCGGTCAGCCGGGTGCACATGATGTAGCTGAAGGCGCTGCGTCCGGACTGCACGTTGACGTCGTTGCCCTGGACCCGGGTGCCGAACCCGAGCGTCTGGAAGCCGTACTGCGTGGCGGAGACCGCGTGGGCCGGCGTGGCGCCGACCACGAGGGCGCCGGCGAGCCCGACCGTGATGCTCGTGAGCGCCGCGGCGGCGCGGCTGAGGGTGCGTTTGCTGTTCAAGTGACTCCCCGTTCACTCGGTTCGAACATGGACGAGCGCGGAAAGACCCCGAGCAGCCCTCCCCGGCTTACTACTTGTGAGTAACGAAGGTGTACCCCGGACGTTACGTGCCGAAACCCGGAAGTTCTTGTATGAAGCCGGTCACACGTGATAGCGCGACGGCATGGCACGGATCCGAAGGTGGCTGTGCCGGGTGTGGTGAACGGTGAGGATGTGGCGCCCCCGGTAGGATTCGAACCTACGCTCCCGCCTCCGGAGGGCGGTGCTCTATCCCCTGAGCTACGGGGGCTCATGGGTGCGCCGAAAGCGTACATGACGTTCCACCACACCAGATCGGGGGTCGGACTCGATGGCGGACCCGCACCCGCCCGCCCGCGTGCTCGTCGTCGACGACTCGGCCGTGATCCGCGAGCTGATCACGGTGAACCTCGAGCTCGAGGGCTTCGACGTGCGCGCGGCCGAGGACGGCGAGGCGGCGCTCGCGGCGGCCGCCGACCTCCGGCCCGACGTGATCACCCTGGACGTGGTGATGCCCCGGCTGGGCGGCTTCGAGACCGTCGAGCGGCTCCGGTCGGACCCCGCCACGGCGCACATCCCGGTCGTGATCGTCACCGGCCGGGCCCAGGCGGCCGACCAGGCCCGCGGCGAGGCGCTCGGGGTGGACGCCTACCTGACGAAGCCCTTCGAGCCGGCCGAGCTGGTGGCGGTGGTGCGCCGGTTGGCTGCGGGCGGACGCGCCCGCCCCGAATCGATGTGAGGGCAGGGAGGTGGCACCGATACCCTTGAGCGGTGACCCCTGAGCAGCTGTCGGACCTGATCGTGCAAGCCCTGGACACCCTCGTCGACGAGGGTGCCGTGACCCTGCCCGAGGGCGTCCCCGCGGCGGTGGTGGTGGAGCGGCCGAAGAGCAAGGACCACGGCGACTACGCCACGAACGTGGCGCTGCAGCTGGCGAAGCGGGCCGGGGTCCCCCCGCGGGACCTCGCGGCACTGCTCGCCGACCGGATGCGGCTCGCCGAGGGGGTGGCGGAGGTCGAGATCGCCGGCCCCGGGTTCCTCAACGTCCGGGTGGCCGCCGACGCCCAGGGCGTCGTGGCGGCGCAGGTGGTCGCCGCGGGCACGTCGTACGGCGCCAACGACCTGATGCGCGGGGAGCGGGTGAACCTGGAGTTCGTGTCGGCGAACCCGACGGGGCCGATCCACCTCGGCGGCACCCGGTGGGCCGCGGTCGGGGACGCGCTCGGCCGGATCTTCGAGCTCTGCGGGGCCGAGGTCACCCGGGAGTACTACTTCAACGACCACGGCGCGCAGATCGACCGGTTCTCCCGGTCGCTGCTGGCCAGCGCGAAGGGCGAGCCGGCGCCCGAGGACGGGTACGGCGGCGAGTACATCGTCGACATCGCCCGCGAGGTCATGGACCGGGAGCCCGGGGTGCTCGGGCTGCCCGACGACGAGGCCCAGGAGGTCTTCCGGTCGGTCGGCGTGAACCTGATGTTCGACGAGATCAAGAAGACCCTGCACGAGTTCGGGGTCGACTTCGACGTCTACTTCCACGAGAACAACCTGCACGAGACCGGCGCGGTCAAGCGCGCCATCGAGCGGCTGACCGAGCTCGGCAACACCTACGAGAAGGACGGCGCGCTCTGGCTGGCCACCGAGAGGTTCGGTGACGACAAGGACCGGGTGATCATCAAGTCCGACGGACGGGGTGCCTACCTGTCCGGGGACCTCGCCTACTACCTCGACAAGCGCGAGCGCGGCTTCGACCGCTGCTTGATCATGCTGGGGGCGGACCACCACGGCTACGTGGGGCGGATGAACGCGATGTGCGCGGCGTTCGGCGACACCCCGGGGGTGAACCTGGAGATCCTGATCGGGCAGATGGTCAACCTGCTCTCCAACGGCCAGCCACTGCGAATGTCCAAGCGCGCCGGCACCGGGATCACGCTCGACGACCTGGTCGACGCCATCGGGGTGGACGCGGCGCGCTACGCGCTGGCCCGCTACACCTCCGACACCACGATCGACATCGACCTGGACCTGTGGGCCCGCCAGACCAACGACAACCCGGTGTACTACGTGCAGTACGCGCACGCGAGGCTGGCTTCGATCCTGCGCAACGCCGCCGACCTGGGCGTGGGCCCCGCGGACCCGGACCGGAACGGCTTCGACCCGTCCCTGCTCTCGCACGAGAAGGAGGGTGACCTGCTGCGGGCCCTCGCGGAGTTCCCCCGGGTGCTGACGGCCGCGGCCCAGCTGCGCGAGCCGCACCGGGTGGCGCGCTACCTTGAGGACACGGCGTCGTCGTTCCACAAGTTCTACGACTCCTGCCGGGTGCTGCCGATGGGCGACGAGGAGCCGAGCGACCTGCACCGGGCCAGGCTGCTGCTGGTGGAGGCGACCCGGACCGTGCTGGCCAACGGCCTCCGCCTGCTCGGGGTCTCCGCCCCCGACCGGATGTGAATGTCGCCCGACGAGACCGCCCGCTGCGCCCGCGCTTGCGCGGGGGCACCGACCTGCTGCTGGAGGATGCCGCGTGAGAGCTCATGAGGCGGGCTGGGCGCACGCCGAAGGTGCCCTGCGCGGGCCGTCGTGGCTGCCCCAGCCGACCGACGTCAACGACCTGGTCCCGGCGCTGTGGTCCGCGACCGCGCGCAAGAACACGAGCGGCGCGCTGGAGATCGGTGGCGTGGACCTCCGCGAGCTGGTCGCCGCGCACGGGTCCCCTGCCTACGTCCTCGACGAGGCCGACTTCCGGGGTCGCGCCCGGGCCTTCCGGGACGCCTTCGACGACTACGCCGTCTACTACGCCGGCAAGGCGTTCCTGTGCACCACGGTGGCGCGCTGGGTCGCCGAGGAGGGCCTCTGCCTGGACGTCTGCTCGGCGGGCGAGCTGGCCGTCGCCCTGCGCGCCGGGTTCGACCCCGCTCGCATCGGCTACCACGGCAACAACAAGACCGTGGCGGAGCTGCGCCGGGCCGTCGAGGCGGGGGTGGGCCGGATCATCGTCGACTCGTTCACCGAGATCGAGCGGCTGCTGGACGTGACCCGCGACCTGGACGCCGCCGCCGGGGTGATGGTCCGGGTGACCGCGGGGGTCGAGGCACACACGCACGAGTACATCGCCACCGCGCACGAGGACCAGAAGTTCGGCTTCTCGATCAGCTCCGGCGACGCGGTCGAGGCGGTACGACGCGTGCGGGACGCCGAGCGGCTGCGGCTGCTCGGCCTGCACTCGCACATCGGCTCCCAGATCTTCGACACCTCGGGCTTCGAGGTGGCGGCCAGGCGCGTGCTCACCCTGCACGCGCAGGTGTCTGCGGAGCTCGGCGTGGAGATGCCCGAGCTGGACCTCGGGGGCGGGTTCGGGATCGCCTACACCACCCAGGACGACCCGGCGGACCCGGCGCAGCTGGCCACCGAGCTGACCAAGATCGTCGAGCACGAGTGCCGGGCCCTCGACGTGCCCGTGCCCGCACTCTCGATCGAGCCGGGTCGGGCCATCGTGGGTCCGTCGGTGTGCACCGTCTACGAGGTGGGCACGGTCAAGCCGGTGGAGCTGGACGCGGGGGCGGTGCGCACCTACGTCTCCGTGGACGGGGGGATGAGCGACAACATCCGTACCGCCCTCTACGACGCCGACTACTCCTGCACGCTGGCCTCGCGGCGGTCCGAGGCGACGCCGCTGCTCGGCCGGGTCGTGGGCAAGCACTGCGAGGCCGGTGACATCCTGGTCAAGGACGAGTTCGTGCCCGGCGACATCGCCGCGGGGGACCTGCTCGCGGTGCCCGGGACCGGCGCCTACTGTCGGTCGATGGCGAGCAACTACAACCACGCCCTCCGACCGCCCGTGGTCGCGGTGGCCGCGGGCGTCGCGACGGTGCTGGTGCGTCGCGAGACCGAGGAGGACCTGTTGCGGACCGATGTCGGTGCCTGACGTGAGCGTGCCGCCCGGACGGGCCCGCATCTCAGGCTGCGGACGAGTGGGCACCGGCCCTGCAAGGCTCCACCACATGTCCGAAGATGGTCGACAGGTCCCGTGGGGACCGGGGAAGGACGAGGAGGTGAGGTCGGCGTGAGTTCTCCACTCAAGCTCGCCCTGCTCGGCTGCGGTTCCGTGGGCAGCCAGGTGGTGCGTCTGCTGCGCGAGCAGGCCGACGACCTGACCGCCCGGGTGGGTGCGCCGATCGAGCTGGTGGGGGTCGCCGTGCGGCGCCCGGAGCTCCAGCGCGACGCCGACGTCCCCCCCGAGCTGCTCACCACCGACGCCGCCGGTCTCGTGGCCCGCGGGGACGTGGACCTCGTCGTCGAGGTCATCGGTGGGATCGAGCCCGCCCGCGGGCTGATCCTGGCCGCACTGGAGAACGGCGCGTCGGTCGTCACCGCGAACAAGGCGCTGCTCGCGGAGGACGGCAGCACCATGTTCGCCGCCGCCGAGAAGGCCGGGCGGGACCTCTACTTCGAGGCGGCCGTGGCGGGCGCGATCCCGATCGTCAGGCCGCTGCGTGAGTCGATGGCCGGCGACAAGGTGCGTCGGGTGCTCGGCATCGTCAACGGCACCACGAACTTCATCCTCGACAGGATGGACAGCTCGGGGGCCGGGTTCGCGGAGGCGCTCGAGGAGGCGCAGCGGCTCGGGTTCGCCGAGGCGGACCCGACGGCCGACGTCGAGGGCTTCGACGCGGCCGCCAAGGCCGCGATCCTGGCCAGCCTCGCCTTCCACACCCGGGTGACCGCCTCCGACGTGTACCGCGAGGGGATCGCCGAGGTGAGCGCCAGCGACGTGGCCTCCGCGAGGGAGATGAACAGCGTGGTCAAGCTGCTCGCGATCTGCGAGCTGCGGGACGGTCCCGACGGGCCGGCGGTCTCCGCCCGGGTGCACCCGGCGATGATCCCCCGCTCGCACCCGCTCGCCAGCGTCCGCGAGGCCTACAACGCCGTCTTCGTCGAGAGCGACGCTGCCGGGCAGCTGATGTTCTACGGTCCCGGCGCAGGCGGCGCGCCCACCGCGAGCGCCGTTCTGGGCGACCTGGTCACCGTGGCCCGCAACCGCCTCGTCGACGTGCGAGGGGCGGGCGAGTCGACCTACGCCCAGTGCGACGTGCTGCCGATGGGCAGCACCGAGACCCGCTACCACGTTGCCATCGACGTCGACGACCGCGCCGGGGTGCTGGCCGCGGTGGCCCACGCGTTCGCCGAGCACGGGGTCTCCATCCAGACCGTGCGGCAGGAGGGTCACGGGCACGACGCGGAGCTCGTCGTCGTCTCGCACCGGGCAACGGACGCGGCCCTGTCGCAGACCGTCGAGACGCTGCGCGAGATGGACTACGTCCACGAGGTGACCTCGGTGATGCGAGTCGAGGGAGACACGGAATGACAGACACCCCACGAAGCTGTTCGCCGGGCCGGTCCGACCGCAGGGGCCCCGCATGAGCGGCACCCCACCGCGGTCCCACCAGTGGCGCGGTGTGATGGAGGAGTACCGCGACTGGCTCGCGGTTCCCGAGGGCACCCCCACCATCACCCTGAGGGAAGGCGGGACGCCGCTGGTCGACAGCCGCTGGCTGTCGGAGCTCACCGGCGGCCCGGTCTGGCTCAAGGTCGAGGGGGACAACCCGACCGGGTCCTTCAAGGACCGCGGGATGACCGTGGCGCTGTCGGTAGCCGTCGGCGAGGGAGCCGAGGCCGTGGTCTGCGCCTCCACCGGCAACACCTCGGCCTCGATGGCCGCCTACGCAGCCCGGGCGCGGGTCAAACCCCTGGTCCTGGTGCCGCAGGGCAAGATCGCGGCGGGGAAGCTGGCGCAGGCGATCGTGCATGGCGCGCAGGTGATCATGGTCCGGGGCAACTTCGACGACTGCCTGCGGATCTCCCGCGGACTCGCGGAGCGGTACCCGGTAGCGCTGGTCAACTCGGTGAACCCGATGCGCCTGGAGGGCCAGAAGACCGCCTCCTTCGAGATCGTCGACTTCCTGGGTGACGCTCCGGACGTGCACGTGCTGCCCGTCGGCAACGCGGGCAACATCTCGGCGTACTGGAAGGGCTACGTGGAGTACGAGAAGGCCGGGATGTGCACGCGCACGCCCCAGATGCTCGGGTGGCAGGCAGCCGGTGCGGCGCCGCTGGTGAGCGGCGCGCCGGTCACGGACCCGGAGACGGTCGCCTCGGCGATCCGGATCGGCAACCCCGCCTCGTGGCAGCTCGCGGTGACCGCGGCCCACGACTCCGGCGGGAGGTTCGGCTCCGTGACCGACGAGGAGATCCTCGCGGCGCAGCGCCAGCTCGCTTCCCGGGACGGTGTCTTCGTCGAGCCCGCGTCGGCGGCCGGCGTGGCCGGCATGTTGCAGGACCTTGCCGCGGGCACGTCGTTCGCGGGCAAGCAGGTCGTGGTCACGGTGACCGGCCACGGGCTCAAGGACGTGGACACCGCGCTGTCCACGTTCACCGACCTCGTGGACACCGTCGTGGAGGCCGACGTCGACGCGGCCGCCGCCGCGGCGGGGCTGCGCTGAGCATGGCGAACCTCCTGTCGGGGGTGGTCGCCGTGTCGGTGCCGGCCAGCTGCGCCAACCTCGGGCCCGGCTTCGACGCGCTCGGCCTCGCGCTGGACCACCGGGACCGGGTCACCGTGCAGGCGATCGTGCAGGGCGTGGAGATCACCGTCTCGGGGATGGGGGAGGGGGCCGTCCCGCTGGACGAGCGGCACCTGGTCTACCGCTCCATGGTCCGCGCGTTCGAGCACATGGGCTGCGACGTGCCGGGTGTCCGGCTGCACTGCGACAACGCGATCCCGCACGGGCGCGGTCTCGGCTCGTCCTCGGCTGCGATCGTCGCCGGTGTGTGCGCCGCGCGCGGCCTGGTCGCCGGCGGGTCCCTGCTGCTGGACGACGACGCGGTGTTCGCGCTCGCGGCCGACATCGAGGGGCATCCGGACAACGTCGCCCCGGCCTTCTACGGCGGCTTCACCGTGGCCTTCGCCGAGTCGACCGGGTTCCGGGCGACGTCGGTCTCGGTGGACCCGCGGGTCCAGACGGTGGCCTTCGTGCCGCCCGACCCGGTCGAGACCACGGTCGCCCGTGGGCTGCTCCCCAGCGAGGTGCCCTACGCCGACGCGGTTGCGAACGTGGGTCGCGCGGCACTGCTGGTGGCCGCCCTGAGCCGCCAGCCGGAGCTGCTGCTCCCGGCCACCGAGGACCGACTGCACCAGGACTACCGCGAGGCGGCGATGCCCCAGACCCTGCGCCTGGTCCGGGAGCTGCGCTCGGCCGGGCTCCCGGCGGTGGTCTCGGGCGCTGGTCCCACGGTGCTGGTGCTCACCGACGCGACCCAGCTGGAGGACGTCGCGGCGCGGGTGCCGGACGGCTGGCGGGCGCTGCGGCTGCCGGTCGACCGCGCCGGCGCACAGGTGCAGCTGCCGGACTGACCAAGGGAATGCGGGGGGACGCGCCATTGTTGTCAGGGATGGCACCGCGAGCAGGGAGAAGTGCTACGCTGCCAATGCGCTGGTGATCGAGCGGTCTCCCGTTCCGTGCGGCGCACATCTTCCTCGCACCTTTCATTCCCTGCGGCGTGTCTCGGCGGTCGACGTCGAGGCGTCCAGGGGATCGCGATCAGGAATCCACAGCGAACAAGGCTGCCGGCAGAGTCCGGATCGGCCTGGACGTGGGAAGGACCTCACGTGACGGAAACAACCGAAACCACCCCCGGCGACAAGTCGTCGGCACCGGCCGCCAGGCGGCGCGCGGCGGGCCTCAACGGCATGCTGCTGTCCGAGCTCAAGCAGATGGCGGGTGGTCTGGGCATCAAGGGCGCCGGCGGCATGCGCAAGGGCCAGCTGGTGGAGGCCATCAAGGCTGCCCAAAGTGGTGGCCAGGGCGGCGGCCAGGGCGGCGCCCAGAGTGGTGGGCCGGCTGAGGCGCCGCGCGAGGCGCAGAGCCCCACGGCGGGCCGAACCGACACGTCCGGCGACGGGCGCGGGTCCGGTGACGGGGACGCCCGGCAGGACCGCGGGGACGAGAACCGCGGGCAGGCCGACCGCTCGCGCAACCGCGAGGACAACCGCGAACGCGGCCAGGGTGGCACCCAGGACCCTCGGCCGGACAACCGCCAGGACAACCGGGGGAGCGACAACCGCGACGAGAACGCGGACCGCAACCGGGACCGCAACCAGGGCGGCGGCCGGGACAACCAGGGTGGACCAGACGACAACCGCGACAACCGGGACCGCACCCAGGGTGGACGCGACAACAACCGGGACCGCACCCAGGGCCGCGACAACCAGGGCCGCGACAACCAGGGCCGCGACAACCAGGGCCGCGACAACCAGGGCCGCGACAACCAGGGCCGCGACAACCAGGGCCGCGACAACAGGGGCGGCGACAACCGGGGCGGCGGCAGCCGCGACGACGATGGACGCGGGGGCCGCAACCGTCGACGTCGGGGCCGGGACCGGGACCGTGGCAACCGCCGCGAGCGTAGCGAGCCGGACACCCAGATCCTCGAGGACGACGTGCTCGTGCCGGTGGCGGGCATCCTTGACGTGCTCGACAACTACGCCTTCGTCCGGACCAGCGGCTACCTGCCCGGCCCCGACGACGTCTACGTGTCGCTGTCGATGGTCCGCAAGTACGGGCTGCGTCGCGGCGACGCCGTCATCGGCCAGGTCCGCGCGCCGCGCGAGGGCGAGCGCAAGGAGAAGTTCAACCCGCTCGTGCGCCTCGAAGCCATCAACGGCGCCGACTCCGAGGCCGCGAAGAGCAGGGTGGACTTCCAGAAGCTGACCCCGCTGTACCCGTCCGAGCGGCTGCGCCTCGAGACCGAGTCCCACAACCTGATCGGGCGGGTCATCGACATCGCCGCGCCGATCGGCAAGGGGCAGCGCGGACTGATCGTCTCGCCGTCGAAGGCCGGCAAGACGATGATCATGCAGTCGATCGCCAACTCGATCACCACCAACAACCCCGAGTGCCACCTGATGGTCGTCCTCGTCGACGAGCGTCCCGAGGAGGTCACCGACTTCGAGCGGTCGGTGAAGGGCGAGGTCATCTCCTCGACCTTCGACCGCCCGGCCAGCGACCACACCGCGGTCGCCGAGCTCGCCATCGAGCGCGCCAAACGGCTCGTGGAGCTCGGGCACGACGTGGTGGTGCTGCTCGACGGCATCACCCGTCTGGGGCGCGCCTACAACCTGGCGGCACCGGCCAGCGGCCGGATCCTGTCCGGTGGCGTGGACTCCTCGGCGCTCTACCCGCCCAAGCGCTTCTTCGGGGCCGCGCGCAACATCGAGGACGGCGGCTCGCTGACCATTCTCGCCACGGCGCTCATCGAGAGCGGCTCGAAGATGGACGAGGTGATCTTCGAGGAGTTCAAGGGCACCGGCAACATGGAGATCCGGCTGCGCCGGGACTTCGCGGACAAGCGACTGTTCCCGGCCATCGACGCGGTCCAGTCCGGCACCCGTCGCGAGGAGCTCCTGATGAGCAAGGAGGAGCTCTCCATCGTCTGGAAGCTCCGCCGGGTGCTCTCCGGCCTAGACGGACAGCAGGCGCTCGAGCTGCTCCTCGAACGGCTGAAGAAGACACACAGCAACATCGAGTTCCTGACCCAGGTGCAGAAGACCACGCCGACGGCCAACGGGCGCGACGACTGAGCCGGACCCCGCTCGGGGACGGCCCGCCCGATCAGGCCGCCCCGGCACCCGGGCGGGCGGGAAGAAAGCCCGCCCGCCGGGTGTTGCATCGACGTGCCAGGCTCCCGGATTGGCGCCCGGGTCCTGTTGCCTGGCAGACTAGATGGCTGGTTCCGGTTCACGTCCGCAGGTGCGCAAGAGCGCCTGGAGCCCCGGACGACCCGGCGACTGAACCCCTCGAGAGGACACCATGAAGAAGGACATCCACCCCGAGTACGTGGACACCGAGGTCACCTGCACCTGCGGCAACACGTTCACCACCCGCAGCACTGCCACCAGCGGCACGATCCACGCGGACGTCTGCTCGCAGTGCCACCCGTTCTACACCGGCAAGCAGAAGATCCTGGACACCGGTGGCCGCGTGGCCCGCTTCGAGAAGCGCTACGCGAAGAAGGCCGCCGCCAAGAAGTAGCTTCGCCCGAGCGCCGGTTCCCGCAGTCGATGCGGGGACCGGCGCTTTGCTTGTGACGACGTCCCGGTGCGAGGAGAAGGAGTGCGATGTTCGAGGCAGTCGACGGCCTGGTCGCCGAGCACCGCGAGCTCGAGCAGCGGCTCGCCGAGCCCGGCATCCACGCGGACCAGGGCCTGGCCAAACGGCTGAACCAGCGCTACGCGGAGCTGACCGCGATCGTGCGCGCGTACGACGAGTGGCGCCGGCTCGGTGACGACATCGAGGCCGCCCGGGAGCTTGCGGCGGAGGACCCCGACGACGGCGGGTTCGCGGACGAGGCCGAGGTGCTCACGGAGCGCCGGGTGACCGCGGAGGAGCGGCTGCGGCACCTGCTGGTGCCGCGGGACCCGGCCGACTCCAAGGACGCGCTGCTCGAGATCAAGTCCGGGGAGGGCGGTGAGGAGTCCGCGCTCTTCGCCGCAGACCTGCTCCGGATGTACACCCGCTACGCCGAGCGGCGCGGGTGGAAGACCGAGCAGCTCGACGCCACGGAGTCCGACCTCGGCGGCTACAAGTCGGTGACGGTCGCGGTCAAGGCGACGTCGAAGGCACCCCACGCCGGCCCGGGGGAGGCGCCCTACGGCCTGCTGAAGTTCGAGGGCGGCGTGCACCGGGTGCAGCGGGTGCCGGTCACCGAGAGCCAGGGTCGGGTGCACACCTCGGCAGCCGGGGTGCTGGTGATGCCGGAGGCCGAGCAGGTCGACGTGCACCTCGAGGAGAAGGACCTGCGCGTCGACGTGTTCCGCAGCTCGGGGCCCGGCGGACAGTCCGTGAACACTACCGACTCCGCGGTGCGGATCACCCACCTTCCGACCGGCATCGTGGTCAGCTGCCAGAACGAGAAGAGCCAGCTGCAGAACCGCGAGCAGGCGATGCGCATCCTGCGCGCCCGCCTGCTCCAGGCCGCCCAGGACGCGGCCGACGCCGAGGCATCCGATGCTCGCAAGTCCCAGGTGCGAACCGTGGACCGGTCGGAGCGGATCCGCACCTACAACTTCCCGGAGAACCGGATCTCCGACCACCGGACGGGCTACAAGGCCTACAACCTCGACCAGGTGCTGGACGGCGACCTCGGGGCCGTGATCGGCTCCTGCGTGGACGCCGACCTCGCCGCCCGGCTGGAGGCGCTCGAGTCCCCGGACGCGTCGTGACCGGGCAGCAGGGTCCCTCGACCACCGCAGGGGTCGTCCGCGAGGCCACGGCGCTGCTCGCCGCGGCGGGTGTCCCGAGCCCCGAGTTCGACGCGGCCGAGCTGCTGGCGCACGTCCTCGGCAGCACCCGGGCCGCGCTGCCCGTCGCCGGGCCGTTGACGCCCGCGCAGGCCGAGGCGTTCGCCGGCCTGGTCCGGCGACGTGCGAGCCGCGAGCCGCTGCAGCACCTCACCGGGACCGCCGCGTTCCGCTACGTCGAGCTGGCGGTGGGCCCCGGCGTCTTCGTACCGCGCCCCGAGACGGAGGTCCTGGCCGGCTGGGGCGTCGAGACGGCACGGGCGGTGCCGGCGGCCGACCGGGCACCGGTGGTCGTGGACCTGTGCACCGGCTCGGGGGCGATCGCGCTGGCCGTGGCCACCGAGGTGCCGCGGGCGCGGGTGCACGCGGTCGAGCTCAGCGAGGACGCGTTCGGGTGGGCCGTCCGCAACCTCGACGGGTCGGGAGTCGACCTTCGCCAGGGTGACATGGCCGACGCGTTCCATGACCTCGACGGCACTGTCGACGTGGTGCTGTGCAACCCGCCGTACATCCCCCTCGAGGCCTACGAGTCGGTGGCGCCCGAGGCCCGCGACCACGACCCCTCGCTGGCGCTGTGGTCCGGCGACGACGGACTGGTGGCGATCCGGGTGCTCGAGGGTGTCGCCGCACGGCTGCTGCGACCGGGTGGCGCGGTCGGTGCGGAGCACGCCGACGTCCAGGGGGAGTCCGCTCCCGCGGTGTTCCGTGCCTCGGACCGGTGGGTCGACGTCCGCGACCACCGGGACCTGGCAGGTCGCTCCCGCTACCTCACCGCGGTGCTGGCACGATGACTCCCGTGAACTCCACCCCACGAAACCACTCGCTCCGCTCGCGTTTCCCCGGGGACCCCGAATGAGCCAGCGCTTCGAGACAGCCGACGACACCGAGCGCGAGGCGGGTGTCGCGGCGGCGGCACTGGCGGTCCAGCGCGGACAGCTCGTCGTGCTCCCCACCGACACCGTGTACGGCGTCGGCGCGGACGCCTTCGACCCGGCCGCGGTGCGCGGACTGCTGGCGGCCAAGGGCCGGGGTCGTGAGATGCCGCCGCCGGTGCTGGTCTCGGCCGCGTCCACCCTCGACGCGCTCGCGGTCGGGGTGCCGTCGTACGCCCGGGCGCTGATGGAGCAGCTGTGGCCCGGACCGCTCACCCTCGTGTGCCGGCAGCAGCCGTCGCTGCAGTGGGACCTGGGGGACACCCGGGGGACCGTGGCGGTGCGGATGCCCGACCACGACGTCGCCCTCGAGCTGCTGTCCCGCACCGGCCCGCTGGCGGTGAGCAGCGCCAACCGCAGCGGGGAGCCCGCGGCGACGAACGCCGAGGACGCGGAGCGGATGCTGGGTGACTCGGTCGAGGTGCTGCTCGACGACGGGCCGACCGGCGGCCCGGTGCCCTCGACGATCGTCGACGTGACCGGCCAGACCGGGCGGCTGCTGCGGCGCGGCGCCGTGTCGCTCGAGAGGCTCAACGAGATCGTGGGGCCGCTCGGCGCCGAGATCGTGGACGAGGGGTAGCCGGCGCCCGTGCGGGAGTACCTGACCGTCTTCCTGGTCGCCGCGGCCGTGACCTACCTGCTCGGCGTGGTGGCCCGCGAGATCGCGCTGCGCACCGGCGCGGTGGCCAAGGTGCGGGACCGCGACGTGCACGCGGTCCCGATCCCGTACTTCGGGGGAGTGGCGATGCTCGGCGGGCTGTTCGCGGCCTTCCTGGTGGCGCGTCGGTTGCCGTTCCTCTCGCTGTCGAACGACCAGATCGTCCACGACGCGACGGTGGTGCTGGTGGCCGGGGCGCTGATCTGCCTGCTCGGGGTGCTCGACGACCTCTTCGAGCTGGACGCGCTGACGAAGCTCGGCGGCCAGGTGCTGGCGGCGGGCATCCTGGTGCTGAACCAGGTGCAGTACTTCTCCTTCCAGCTGCCGGGACGGGGGCAGTTCATCCCAGACCCGACGCAGGCCGCCATCGTGAGCGTGGTGGTCGTGGTCGCCACGGTGAACGCGGTGAACTTCGTCGATGGGCTCGACGGCCTCGCGGCGGGGGTGGTCGGCATCGGGGCGGTGGCGTTCTTCGCCTTCTCCTACAAGCTGGCGGACGCGAACAACGAGACCCTCGCGATCACTGCCGCGGTGCTCTGTGCCGCCCTCGGCGGTGCGTGCGTGGGCTTCCTGCCGCACAACTTCTTCCCGGCCCGGATCTTCATGGGCGACTCCGGGTCGATGCTGATCGGCCTGGTGCTCTCGGGCTCCGCGCTCACCCTGACCGGCCAGTTCGCCAGCGTGGACATGAGCCGGGGTGCCGGCGGTTCGCAGGCCAGCCTGCTGCCCACCCTGTTGCCGATCATGCTGCCGATCTCGATCCTGATCGTGCCGTTCGCGGACCTCGTGCTGGCGGTGATCAGGCGCACCCGCGCCGGCCGCTCGCCGTTCGCTCCCGACAAGGAGCACCTGCACCACCGGTTGCTGGAGATCGGCCACTCGCACCGGCGTGCGGTGCTGATCATGTGGCTGTGGGCGAGCCTGATCGCGTTCGGGGGAGTGCTGGCCAGCCTGTACGCCGGTGGTGTCACCTGGCTGGTGCTGGCGGTGTGGGTGGTGCTGACCGTCGTACTCACCTTCGTGGTCCCGCGACTGCAGCGACCGAGCACCCACGTGTGACCCGGACGGCGGCCGCGTGAGACGGTGATTTCCTCGCCAGTAGGACTTTGTGCTAGTTTTCACAAGCGTTCAGGAATTCCTCAGGAACCCCGCTTCCGTGGCCTGGACACCGCCCCCGCAAGAACCACAGATCGGCCGCCGACATGACGACCGCACAGCCACCCACCAGGTCCGGAGACCGGCCTGCCCGGGTCGGGACCGGGGCTGGCCCGGCCTTCCTGGTCACCCTCGGGGCGGGCGTGGTCCTGGTGGTCGTCGCTGCGTTGGTGGGGGGCGGCCCCGCGGCCGCCGGCACCGGTGTGGGCACCGCCATGGTGTGCGTGTTCTTCGGGTTCGGCGCCGTCGTGCTCGGCGTGGTCGCCGCGGTCACCCCGGCCGCCTCGCTGCTGGTGGCGCTGCTCACCTACACGCTCCAGGTCGTGCTGATGGGGATGGTCTTCGTGGTGCTGGCCCGGTCCGGGGCGCTCGGCACGACCGTCGACGCCGGGTGGCTCGCGGGCACCGTCATCGGGGGCACGCTGCTTTGGTTGGGAGCTCAGATCTATGCGCACGCGCACGCCCGTCAGCCCCTCTATGACCTTCCTCCCAACGGCACGCAGGAGGGTGCACGATGACCGCCTCCGACTGCTATTGTCCGGTGCGCGATGACTCAGCAGCATCCGCAGCCCTCGACGCCGCGGGGCGGGGACCCCTGGCACGCCTTCGGATACCTCACCTCGGGCGTGCTCATCTACGGCGGTCTGGGATGGCTCGTGGACCGGTGGCTGGGTACCTCGTTCCTGGTCGTGGTGGGGATCCTGCTCGGAGCAGTTCTCGGCATCTACATGACCATTGCTCGGTTCGACGCTCTGCCACGACGGCAGAAAGAAGAGAAGTAGGGGTAGCCAGGTGAGCTTCGCAGGAAGTTTCGTAAGCCTCAGCGGCAGCGAGGGCGGCTTTCAGGCCCCCGGGCCGGGGAGCCTGGACCTGCCCCCGGTCTTCACCGTGGGCGGCGTCGGGGTGACCAAGCCGATGCTGCTGCTGCTCCTCGCGGCCATCGTGGTCTTCGGCTTCTTCTACGCGGCCTCGCGTCAGCGGCAGATGGTGCCCGGCAAGCTGCAGTACGCGGGGGAGACCATGTACTCCGCGGTGCGCAACGGCCTCGGTCGCGACATCCTCGGCAGCAAGGACTTCATGCCCTTCGTGCCGTACCTCGTGACGCTGTTCTTCTTCATCCTGGTGAGCAACTGGTTCGGGTCGTTCCCGTTCATCCAGTTCCCGACGTTCGGTCGGGTGAGCATGGCCTACGCCCTCGCCGGGTTGTCGTGGGTCATCTACAACTCGGTCGGCATCCGCAGGCACGGTTTCGTCGGCTACCTCAAGCTGCAGACGGTGCCGGCCGGCGTGCGCGGACCGATCCTGGGGCTGCTGGTCCCGCTGGAGTTCATGTCCAACCTGGTGATCCGCCCGATCACGCTCTCCCTGCGACTGTTCGCGAACATGTTCGCCGGCCACATCCTGATGCTGCTGTTCGCGACCGGTGGCGAGTACCTGCTGTTGCACGCCTCCGCGGCCGCCAAGCCGGTGGGCTTGCTCGCCTGGGTGCTGGCGATCGCGGTCGCCTTCCTGGAGCTGCTGGTCCAGTTCCTGCAGGCCTATGTCTTCACCTTGCTGAACGCCATGTACATCTCCGGTGCGCTTGCTGAAGAGCACTGAGGGATCAAAGAGAAATAACCGAAAGGAATCATCGTGACCGGCTCCGCAAACATGATCGGCTACGGACTCGCAGCCGTCGGCCCTGGTATCGGCATCGGCCTGATCTTCGCCGCGTACATCAACGGTGTCGCCCGGCAGCCCGAGGCTCAGAGCCGTCTGCAGTCGATCGCCATCCTGGGCTTCGCGCTCGCCGAGGCACTCGCGATCATCGGTATCGCCCTCGCGTTCGTCCTCTGATCCAACCCCCTGACGAAGGACCAACACCATGAACTGGATCCTCGCAGCCGAGAAGGGCGCTCCCGCCGCGGAGAGCCCGCTCGCTGTCGCCTGGGTTGAGGTCATCTTGGCGCTGGTCGTCTTCGGACTGCTCTACGTCGCGGTCAAGAAGTGGGTCGTCCCCAACTTCGAGAAGACCTTCGCCGACCGCACGGCCGCCATCGAGGGCGGCCTGCAGGCGGCTGAGACCAAGCAGGCCGAGGCCGATGCCAAGCTGGCCGAGCTCGAGAAGCAGCTCGGCGACGCCCGCCACGAGGCTGCCCGTATCCGGGAGGATGCGCGGGAGCAGGGCGCCGCAATCGTCGCCGAGATGCGCCAGCAGGCGCAGGCCGAGTCCGCGCGTATCCTCGAGCACGCCCACACGCAGATCGAGGCGGAACGCCAGCAGGCGATCACCTCGTTGCGTGCAGAGGTCGGCTCCCTGGCGACCTCGCTGGCCGGCCGGATCGTCGGCGAGTCACTCGACGACGATGCCCGGCAGAGCCGGGTCGTCGAGCGGTTCCTGAGCGACCTGGAGTCGCAGGGCTCACCGAACGGGGCCCAGCCGAGCGGGGCGCAGTGATGCGTGGCGCTTCGGCTGACTCGCTGGCGGACCTGACCGAGGCCCTCGGCCGGGCCGTCGACGCTGGTGCGGACCCGGCACGGGTGGGCGACGACCTGTTCGGGGTCGCCGACGTGCTGCGTCGCGAGCCCAGCCTGCGCCGCACCGCCACGGACGTCGCGCTGGCGGCGGACGCCAAGGCGGGCCTGGTCCGACAGATCTTCGGCGAGCAGCTCGACGACGCCTCCCTCGACCTGGTGGGCGCGGCCGCACGGCGCCGGTGGGCGGCGACCCGGGACCTCGCGGACGCGCTCGAGCACCTCGGGGTCATCGCGGTGGTCCGCAGCGCCGACCGAGCCGGTCAGGCCGACGCGCTGGAGGACCAGCTGTTCGGCTTCGGGCGGCTCGTCGCCCAGAACCCGGACCTGCGGGACGCGCTCTCGAACCCGGCGCGCTCACTCGCGGACAAGCGGGAGCTGCTGCACGGGCTGCTGGACGGCAAGGCCACACCGGCGACCATCAGGCTGGCGGAGCTCGCGGTGTCCGGCACGCACCGGACCGTCTCGCTGGCGATCGAGGAGTACCAGAGGATCGCGGCCGAGCACCGGCACCGGCTGACCGCGACGGTGAGTGTCGCGCGCGACCTCAGCCAGCAGGACGTGCAGCGGCTCCAGGGCGTGCTGGCACGCCAGTACGGTCGGCCCGTGCAGCTCAACCTGTTGGTCGACCCTGATGTGATGGGTGGCGTCAAGGTGGAGATCGGTGACGACGTCATCGACGGCACCGTGGCGAGCCGCCTCGACGATGCCCGGCGCCGACTTGCCGGCTGATCCCCCAGAACTGTCGAACGAAACCTTTAGAGAGCAGGGAAGAAGATGACGGAGCTTTCGATCCGTCCGGAGGAGATCCGGGACGCGCTGCAGCGCTTCGTGTCGGACTACAAGCCCGAGACGACCAGCCGTGAAGAGGTCGGCACCGTTGCCGAGACCGCTGACGGCATCGCTCGGGTCACGGGTCTGCCTTCGGCGATGGCCAACGAGCTCCTCGAGTTCGAGGACGGGACGCTCGGCATCGCGCTGAACCTCGACACCCGCGAGATCGGCGTCGTCGTCCTCGGTGACTTCGACAAGATCGAGGAGGGCCAGGCGGTCCGGCGCACCGGGGAGATCCTCTCGGTCCCGGTCGGCGACGGCTACATGGGCCGCGTGGTCGACCCGCTCGGCCAGCCGATCGACGGTCTCGGCGAGATCGAGACCCAGGGTCGCCGTGCTCTCGAGCTGCAGGCGCCGTCGGTGGTGCAGCGCAAGTCCGTGCACGAGCCCCTTGCCACCGGCATCAAGGCGATCGACGCGATGACGCCGATCGGTCGCGGCCAGCGCCAGCTGATCATCGGTGACCGCGCGACCGGCAAGACCGCCATCGCGATCGACACCATCATCAACCAGAAGCAGTACTGGGACACCGGCGACCCGTCCCAGCAGGTGCGCTGCATCTACGTCGCGGTCGGCCAGAAGGGCTCGACCATCGCCTCCGTGCGCGGCGCCCTGGAGGAGGCCGGCGCGCTGGAGTACACCACGATCGTGGCCTCCCCGGCGTCGGACTCGGCCGGGTTCAAGTACCTCGCCCCCTACACCGGGTCCGCGATCGGCCAGCACTGGATGTACGACGGCAAGCACGTGCTGATCGTCTTCGACGACCTGACCAAGCAGGCCGAGGCCTACCGGGCCGTGTCGCTGCTGCTGCGCCGCCCGCCGGGCCGCGAGGCCTACCCCGGTGACGTCTTCTACCTGCACAGCCGGCTGCTGGAGCGCTGCGCCAAGCTGTCCGATGACATGGGTGCGGGCTCGATGACCGGCCTGCCGATCATCGAGACGAAGGCCAACGACGTCTCGGCCTACATCCCGACCAATGTCATCTCCATCACCGACGGTCAGATCTTCTTGCAGTCCGACCTGTTCGCGGCCAACCAGCGGCCGGCGATCGACGTCGGCATCTCGGTGTCCCGGGTCGGCAGCGCGGCGATGACCAAGGCGCTGAAGAAGGTCACCGGCTCGCTCAAGGTCGACCTCGCGCAGTTCCGCGCGATGGAGGCGTTCGCGATGTTCGCCTCCGACCTCGACGCGGCGTCGCGCCAGCAGCTCGACCGCGGACAGCGGCTGATGGCCCTGCTCAAGCAGCCGCAGTACTCTCCCTACCCGCTCGACGCGATGACCGCGTCGCTGTGGGCGGGCACGACGGGCCGGCTCGACAAGGTGCCCACCGACGACGTGGCGCGGTTCGAGACCGAGTTCCTCGACTATCTGCACCGCGAGCACTCGGGCGTGATGGACGCGATCCGTGAGTCTCGGGACTTCTCCGACGACACCGCGCAGGCCCTCGAGAGCGCCTACGACTCTTTCCTGGACCAGTTCGAGACGTCCGAGGGCGGCTCGATCAAGGCCGGCACGGAGAAGCACGAGGCCCTCGAGGACGAGGATGTCGAGCAGGAGCAGATCGTCAAGCAGAAGCGGGGCTGACCATGGCCGTATCGCTGCGTGAGTATCGAGCCCGGATCAAGTCGGTCAAGTCGACCCAGAAGATCACCCGGGCGATGGAGCTCATCGCTGCGTCCCGCATCATCAAGGCGCAGCAGCGGGCCCAGGCGGCCGCGCCGTACGCCCGTGAGCTCACCCGAGCGGTGTCGGCGGTCGCGACGTACTCCAACGTCGAGCACCCGCTGACCACCGAGCCGGAGAACCCCAAGCGGGCCGCGATTCTGGTCGTCACCAGCGACCGCGGCCTGGCCGGCGCGTACTCCTCGAGCGTGATCAAGGAGGCCGAGCGGCTCGCGGAGAAGCTCCGGGGCGAGGGCAAGGAGGTGGAGACCTACATCAGCGGTCGCAAGGGCGTGGCGTACTTCAAGTTCCGTCGCCGCCCGGTCGTCAAGGAGTGGAGCGGCTTCTCCGACCAGCCCACCTACGACGTCGCGGCCGAGATCGGCGGCACGCTCATCTCGGCGTTCCTCGCCGCCAGTGACGACAGCATCGAGCTCGAGGGCACCGCCAAGCCGTGCGACGAGGTCCACGTGGTCTACACGCGGTTCAGGTCGATGCTGGTGCAGGAGCCCACCGCGATCCGGCTGCTGCCGCTGGAGGTGGTCGAGACCGACGCGCGGCCCGGTTCCGACGACGTGCTGCCGCTCTACGAGTTCGAGCCGTCCCCGGCCGAGGTGCTCGACGGGCTGCTGCCGCGCTACGTCCAGAGCCGGATCTACTTCGCGCTGCTGCAGGCCGCGGCCTCCGAGCTGGCGGCCCGGCAGAAGGCGATGAAGGCGGCGACGGACAACGCCGAAGAGCTCATCAAGAAGTACACCCGTATCGCCAACCAGGCCCGCCAGGCCGGTATTACCCAGGAAATCAGCGAGATCGTCGGTGGCGTGAACGCGCTTGCCGATGCGAACGCCGGGAGTGAGTGAGAGACAATGACTGCCACGATTGAAGAGACCCAGGGAGCCGGCGGCTCCGCTGGTGGGGTAGGTCGCATCGCACGGGTGATCGGTCCCGTGGTCGACGTCGAGTTCCCCGCGGACGCGATGCCGGAGATGTACAACAAGCTCACCGTACAGCTCGAGCTCGGTGGTGAGACGCGGACGCTCTCGCTCGAGGTCGCCCAGCACATCGGTGACGGCATGGTGCGGGCCATCTCGCTGCAGCCGACCGACGGCCTGGTGCGCGGCTCCCAGGTGCAGGACACCGGGGGCCCGATCTCGGTCCCGGTGGGCGACGTGACCAAGGGCCACGTGTTCAACGCGCTCGGCGACTGCCTGAACCTCGAGGAGGGCGAGCGCCTGGAGGTCAACGAGCGCTGGGGCATCCACCGCAAGGCGCCCGCGTTCGACAAGCTCGAGTCGAAGACCCAGATGTTCGAGACCGGCATCAAGGTCATCGACCTGCTCACACCGTACGTCCAGGGCGGCAAGATCGGCCTGTTCGGTGGCGCCGGGGTGGGCAAGACGGTGCTGATCCAGGAGATGATCGCCCGGGTCGCGAAGGATCACGGCGGTGTCTCGGTGTTCGCCGGCGTCGGGGAGCGCACGCGTGAGGGCAACGACCTGATCGCGGAGATGACCGAGGCCGGGGTCATCGGCCAGACCGCGCTGGTGTTCGGTCAGATGGACGAGCCGCCGGGCACCCGGCTGCGCGTCGCGCTGTCGGCGCTCACGATGGCGGAGTACTTCCGCGACGTGCAGAACCAGGACGTGCTGCTGTTCATCGACAACATCTTCCGGTTCACCCAGGCCGGGTCCGAGGTGTCCACACTGCTGGGCCGGATGCCGTCTGCGGTGGGCTACCAGCCCAACCTCGCCGACGAGATGGGCGTCCTCCAGGAGCGGATCACCTCCACGCGTGGCCACTCGATCACCTCGATGCAGGCGATCTACGTGCCGGCCGACGACTACACCGACCCCGCGCCGGCCACCACGTTCGCGCACCTGGACGCCACCACCGAGCTGTCGCGCGAGATCGCCTCGCTCGGCATCTACCCCGCCGTGGACCCGCTGACCTCGACGTCGCGGATCCTCGACCCGCGCTACATCGGCGACGACCACTACAAGACCGCGGTCCGGATCAAGCAGATCCTGCAGCGCAACAAGGAGCTGCAGGACATCATCGCGATCCTCGGCGTCGACGAGCTCTCCGAAGAGGACAAGATCATCGTGTCCCGGGCCCGTCGCATCCAGCGGTTCCTGTCGCAGAACACCTACGTCGCCAAGCAGTTCACCGGTATCGAGGGTTCGACGGTCCCGATCTCGGACACCATCGAGGCGTTCACCAAGATCGCGGACGGCGACTTCGACCACGTCGCCGAGCAGGCGTTCTTCATGTGCGGCGGTCTCGACGACGTCGAGAAGAAGTGGGACGAGATCCAGAAGAGCCTGTGACCCGTTCCCGGTTCGTCTGCGGTCGCGCGGGTAGCCCCGCGGCAGGGCCGCAGACGGGCCGGGACACTGAGAGGAAGACCCGTGAGTGACGACCTGATGCAGGTTGAGCTGGTCGCCGCCGACCGTCTGGTCTGGTCCGGCGAGGCGACGATGGTGATCGCCCGCACCACCGAGGGCGACGTCGGCATCCTGCCGAACCACGCGCCGGTGCTGTCCCTGATGGTCGACGGGGTCGTCGACGTCAGGACTGCCGACAACGAGACCTGGATCGCCGCCGTGGACGCAGGTTTCCTGTCCGTGGCCAACAACCGGATCTCGATCCTGGCCGAGCACGCCGAGATGTCGCACGACATCGACCTCGAGAAGGCGCGGGCGGACCTCGAGCGGGCGCAGACCGCCGGCGAGCTGATCAGCGAGCCGGCGGAACGCGTCGCGCGGGCGTGGGCCGAGGCTCGCATCCGTGCCGCGGAGAAGGCATCCTGACCTGCACGACCCGATGATGGTGACGAGGAGAGAGACGAGGGGATAGATGCCTGTCTGGGAGTGGCTGGTCGACTCGGCCGGGTTCGTGCTGCTCCTGGTGCTGGTCTACGGCCTCGCCCTGGTCATCCGCCGCCGATGGATCTCCCGCCATGGCGGTACGTTCGAGTTCAGCGTCCGCGTCCGGTCCGGCAGGGCCGGGCGCGGCTGGATTCTGGGGGTGGGACGCTACTCGGGCGACGTGCTCGAGTGGTTCCGGATCTTCTCCCTGGCGGTCCGCCCCAAGCGGAGGTTCCGCCGCTCGGAGCTGGAGTACGTCGGCAGGCGTGACGCCGGGGGAGTGGAGGCCTACTCCCTCTACTCCGGGCACATCGTGGTGTCCTGCCGCACGCCCGGCGGCGACCTCGAGGTGGCGATGAGCCCGGACGCCCTGACCGGGTTCCTGGCCTGGCTCGAAGCGGCACCGCCGGGCCAGCGGCTGCGCAGCCGCTGAGGCCCGCCGCCCCGGTTGAGCGGCGCACCGCGCCGGCGCGCGCCGCTCGTCTCACTCCACGAGGCGGACCGGGTCTCCCTCCAGGCTCGCCTCCCAGGACGTGGTGTCGCTGGGCTGGTTGTTCGACCCGTAGGTGTAGGTGAGTCGGACCCAGCACTTGGGGGAGGTGCCCCGGTGGACGGTGCTGTCGTTCCACGAGAACTCCGTGACCGTGCCCGCGGGCGCGCCCTTCTGGACAGTCGAGTCGGGACCGTGAATGTAGCGGACATCCGACTGGTCGAGCGGAAGCGGGAAATCTGGTGGAGCCGGAGCGACCGGAAGTGGTTTGCTGCTCAATGCGTCGCTGACACGGTGCGGCGCAGTGTGAAGGAGCAGGGCAGGCACGGCAAGGTGTGGTCGTCCACCCGGGTGTTGTCGCGTTGACGGAGGTGATCACGGTGGCCGGCTATGGGGCGCTCCCCGATGTGTATGAGTGGCTGATCCCGGACGCCAAGTTGACGCCCGCCGGCTCAGTCGCGGCATTCGGTGACCTCGTGAAGTCCCTGCCGCCCCACACGCGCGTCCTCGACTGTGCGTGTGGGACCGGACAGCTCGCGGTCGGCCTCGCCGGTCATGGCCTGGACGTGGTCGCGGCAGACGCCAGCGAGGGGATGGTTCGCCGGACACAAGAACTCGCTGACGAACTGGGTGTCTCGCTGCGAACCATGCATGCCAGCTGGGACGAGCTGTCCGACCACCTCGATGCCGCGACGTTCGATCTGGTGTTCTGCGTGGGCAACTCGCTAGGTCATGCTGAAGGCGCGTCGGGGCGGTCAGCTGCACTGGCCGCGATGTCGCGGCTACTGAATCCGGGCGGACGCCTCGTGCTCACGTCACGCACGTGGGAGCTGGTGCGCGCCCGCGGCTCGCGGTTGGACACCCACGATCGACTCGTCCGCCGCAACGGCCGCGATGCGGTCGTCACCTACTACTGGCAGATCGAGCAACGCTGGGAGCAAGAGCACAACCTGGAGATTGCGGTTGCCCAAGTCGAGCCGGATGGGTCGGTCCATACCTGCTCGGAGCGGTTGTCCATCTGGCCCTACCGGTACGAGGAACTCGTGGCGGACTTGGAGAGCGTCGGGCTCGAGGTCGAGACCACCACGTTCAACCCCGATGCCGAGGGATACCAGGTGGTCGCGGGCCGCAACTAGGTGCCGGTCACGAGGTGGGCGGGTCACGCTGACCCGCTCGCTGCGCTCGCTCTCAGCGTTCCCCGCCGTCTGGGATGGGCGGCTCGCGCTTCGCCTGCTCGCTCCGCTCGCAGCCTCAGCGTTCCCCGCCGGGCTTCCACAGCACGTCGCCCTGCTCCCGGTTCGCGTGCCTGGCCAGGATGAACAGCAGGTCCGAGAGCCGGTTGAGGTAGGTGATCGCGAGCTTGTTCATCGTCTCGCGCGTGCTCCTCGCAGGCCGCCCACGCGGCCCGCTCGGCCCGCGCGGCGTCACCGTGCGCGCCACGTGCAGGTGGCGCCGCGCCCGGTGTGCCGCCGTTGAGGATGAACGAGCGCAGCGTTCGGCAGGTCCTCGTTGTACTGGTCGCACCACGCCTCGAGCCGGTCGACGTAGTCCTGCTCGATCCGCAGCGGCGGGTACTCGGGGTCGGCGACCACCGGCGTGCAGAAGTCCGCGCCGACGTCGAACAGGTCGTTCTGGACGTGCGCCAGCACCGCGACCACGTCCTCCTCGAGCCCGCCGGTCGCCAGCGCGACCCCGAGGTGGGCGTTGGCCTCGTCCACGTCGGCGTACGCCTGCAGCCGCAGGTCGGTCTTGGTGGTCATGCTCATGTCGCCGAGGCGGGTCTCGCCCGCGTCGCCGGTGCGGGTGTAGATGCGGGTGAGGTTGACCATGGCCTCAGCGTAGAGGTGCGCCCCGGGCAGGGTCGGCCGGCGTCCGCGGGTCGAGCTCGACCGGCGCCGGCTAGGGTGACCTGCGTCGTGGAGTCCTTCCAGATCACGTCCGCCGGGCCGCGGCTCGCACCCGCTCGCACGGGCACCGTGCACGTCGGCGGGGCGAAGAACTCCGCGCTGAAGCTGATGGCCGCGCGCGCTGCTCGCTCCGGGCCGCACCGTGATCACCAACGTCCCGGACATCCTCGACGTCCAGGTGATGGGCCAGCTGCTCGAGCAGCTCGGCTGCACGGTGCGCGATCGAGCACCCGTCGAGGCCGACCCGACCGGGCGTGCGACGGCAGCGGGCGGGTCACCATCGACGTGCCGGAGGAGCCCGGCCACGAGGCGCCGTACGAGCCTGGTCCGCCGGCTGCGGGCCTCGATCGCCGTGCTCGGGCCCGCTGGTCGCCCGGTGCCACCGGGCCAGCGTCGCGCTGCCCGGCGGCGACGCGATCGGCTCGCGCGGGCCTCGACATGCACATGGCCGGGCCTGCGCGAGCTCGGCGCCGACGGTGCGCGTCGAGCACGGCCAGGTCGTGGCCGAGGTCGCCCGGCCGGCTCGCGGGGCGACGCTGTGGCTGGACTTCCCCTCGGTCGGCGCGACCGAGAACCTGCTGATGGCCGCGGTGCTCGCCGAGGGACGACGCGTGCATCGACAACGCCGCGCGGGAGCCGGAGATCGTCGACCTGTGCCGAGATGCTGGTGGCGATGGGCGCCCGGATCGAGGGCATCGTCCCCTCGACGCTGACCGTCGACGGGCGTCGACCGGCTCGCCCCGGTCGAGCACGCGACGGTCCGGACCGGATCGTCGCCGGCACCTGGGCGTTCGCCGCGGCGATCGCCGGCGGCGACGTGACCGTGCGAGGGCGGCGTGCCCGCCACCTCGACCTCGTGCTGGACAAGCTCGCCGACGGCGGGGCCGAGCGTCGAGGCCGACCAGACGGCGGCTTCACGGTGTGCGGTCGACCGGCCGGCTGCGCTCCTTCGACGTGGTGACGCTGCCGTTCCCGGGCTTCCCGACCGACCTGCAGCCGTTCGCGATGGCGCTGGCGGCGGTCAGCGAGGGCACGGCGATGATCACCGAGAACGTCTTCGAGGCGCGGTTCATGTTCGCCCAGGAGCTGGCCCGGCTCGGGGCGGACCTGCACACCGACGGCCACCACGCCGTGGTCCGCGGCGGTGCCGGTGCTCTCCGGCGCGCCCGGTCGTCGCCCACGACATCCGGGCCGGGGCGGCGCTGGTGCTCGCCGGCCTGGCCGCCCAGGGCACCACCACGGTCGCGGAGTCCCAGCACATCGACCGCGGCTACCCGCGCTTCGCGGAGGTGCTGCGCCGGCCTCGGGCGCCGACGTCGTCCGCGTCGGCTGCCCGACCCGGCGACTGCGACGGCGTGTCCGCGAGACACTCCGTGACCGTCCGGCGCAACCTGCCGGTGTGGCGTGCGTCATACTGGGTAAGGAGCCGGTACTCGGTACGGGGGACCGCCCGCCGAGCAGGGGAGTGCGCGATGGACGTCAGCGGCCGACGGACGGCACGCATCGTGCCTGGTGCGGCAGGTTCGACGGCCGCTGCACCAGCCGAGGTCCGCGACGTGCTCTACGACCAGATCGAGGCCGGCACCGGCGACGTCGGTCGTCGACCTGGCCGGCGTGCGAGGCCGTCGACGCTCACCGCCCTGCGGATGCTCGGCGGCCGCCAGCTGCTGACTCGGACCGCGCCAGGCGCCGGCGCTGACGCGTGCCGCGGCTGCACCGCCCGGCGCTGCGCCGGCAGCATCCTGTTCACCCGGCTGCGCAGGCTGATGCACCGTGCGACGGCCCGCGGCGGCGATTCGCCGGCCTGAGCCGATCGGCGCGCGCTGTGACCGAGTCGGCAGCGTGAGACAGTCCACATGCCGGTTACCGGTCGGTTCGCCCGGCCGTACCCTCCGCCCATGAGCGAGACCACGCCTCCGTCGCGACCGACAGCCGCGGCCGAAGGACCGCCCCTGGGTGATGCGGACCTACGCCGGCCACAGCTCGGCCGCGGAGTCCAACAAGCTGTACCGGACGAACCTCGCCAAGGGCCAGACCGGCCTCTCGGTCGCCTTCGACCTGCCCACCCAGACCGGCTACGACCCCGACTCGCCGCTCGCCCGCGGCGAGGTCGGCAAGGTCGGGCGTGCCGATCCCGCACCTGGGCGAGATGCGCCGGCTGTTCGAGGACATCCCGCTGACCGAGATGAACACCTCGATGACGATCAACGCGACCGCGATGTGGCTGCTCGCGCTCTACCAGGTGGTCGCCGAGGAGCAGGCGCTCGCGGCGACCCGGACGCCGACTTCGAGAGGTGCACGCCAAGCTCGCCGGCACCACCCAGAACGACATCATCAAGGAGTACCTCTCCCGCGGCACCTACGTGTTCCCGCCCGAGCACTCGCTGCGGCTGACCGCCGACACGATCGCCTACACGGTCAACAACATCCCGAAGTGGAACCCGATCAACATCTGCAGCTACCACCTGCAGGAGGCCGGCGCGACGCCCACCCAGGAGCTCGCCTACGCGCTGTGCACGGCGATCGCCGTGCTCGACGCGGTCCGCGACTCCGGCCAGGTCGTCCGCCGAGGACTTCGAGAAGGTCGTCGGCCGGATCTCCTTCTTCGTCAACGCCGGCGTGCGGTTCGTCGAGGAGACCTGCAAGATGCGCGCCTTCGTCCGGCTGTGGGACGAGATCACCGCGCGAGCGCTACGGCGTGCAGGACCCGAAGATGCGCCGGTTCCGGTACGGCGTCCAGGTCAACTCGCTCGGGCCTCACCGAGGCGCAGCCGGAGAACAACGTGCAGCGGATCGTGCTGGAGATGCTCGGCGTGACGCTGTCGAAGGACGCCCGCGCCCGCGCCGTGCAGCTGCCGGCGTGGAACGAGGCGCTCGGCCTGCCCCGCCCGTGGGACCAGCAGTGGTCGCTGCGGCTGCAGCAGGTGCTCGCCTTCGAGTCCGACCTGCTGGAGTACGACGACATCTTCGAGGGCTCGCACGTCATCGAGGCCAAGGTCGACGCAGCTGGTCGACGGGCGCCCGCGCCGAGATGGACCGGGTCCAGGCGATGGGCGGGTGCGATCGCCGCGGTCGAGTCCGGCTACATGAAGCAGGCGCTGGTCGTCCTCGCACGCCGCCCGCCGGGCGCGGATCGAGAGCGGCGAGGACGATCGTCGTCGGGGTCAACTAGTTCGAGACCACCGAGCCCTCGCCGCTGACCGCCGACCTCGACGCCGCCATCCAGACCGCCGACCCGGAGGCCGAGCGCCAGGCGCTCGCCTCGCTGGAGGCGTGGAGGGCCGAGCGCGACGAGGCCGAGGTCGCGGAGGCGCTGGCGCGCGCTCGCCGAGGACGCCAAGACCGGCGCGAACCTGATGACCGCCACCCTCGCCGCCGCCCGGGCCGGGGCGACCACCGGCGAGTGGGCCGGCACGCTGCGCGAGGTGTTCGGCGAGTTCCGCGCCCCCACCGGCGTCTCCGGTGCCGTCGGGCGTCGCCGAGGCCGGGGCCGAGCTCGCCGCGGTCCGCGAGCAGGTGCGCGGCCACCGGCGAGGAGCTCGGCGCGGCCGGCTGCGGCTGCTGGTCGGCAAGCCGGGCCTGGACGGGCACTCCAACGGTGCCGAGCAGGTGGCCGTGCGGGCCCGCGACGCGGGCTTCGAGGTGGTCTACCAGGGCATCCGGCTGACGCCCGAGCAGATCGTCGCCGCCGCGGTGGCCGAGGACGTGCACTGCGTCGGGCTGTCGATCCTGTCCGGCTCGCACATGGAGCTGGTGCCCGAGGTGCTCGACCGGATGCGGGCGCACGGCCTCGACGACGTGCCCGTGGTCGTCGGCGGGATCATCCCCTCGCCGACGCGCGCGGCTGATCGAGCTGGGCGTCGCCGCGGTCTTCACCCCGAAGGACTTCGGCCTGACCGAGATCATGGCCGGCATCGTCCGGGAGATCCGCGCGGCGCCACGGCCTGGACTGACTATCGCGGTGGCCGCGCTCTAGCCTGGCCTCGTGTCCGACCTCCACTGCGCCGCCACCCTCCTGCTCGCCCGCCACGCGGGGCCGAGTACCCCAGCGCGCCGCCGTCCGTCGCCGCGGCAGCCTGACCGTCCGCGGCCGGGCCCAGGCGCGCGGCCTCGCCCGGTCGCTCGCCGCGCCCGCGTGGCGATGGTCCACACCAGCCGACGCTGGCCGTGCCGTGCAGACCGCTGAGGTCGTCGCGGCCGCGCTCGGCGTGCACGTCCAGGTCCGCGAGGCGCTCCGCGGAGTGGACGGTGGGTGGTACGCCGGCGGCCGCACGTCGCGGGCATGCTCGACCAGACCTTCACGGCTGGCTGCGGGGCGACCGGACGCGCAGGTGCCCGGCGGGGAGAGCCGACGGAGCGTGCTGGCCCGGATGCCCGCGAGCTGCAGGCGTCGCCGACCAGCACCGCGGCGAGACCGTGCTGGTGGTCTGCCACGGCGAGCCTGATCGCGTTCGCGCTCCCACCGCTGGCCGGCCGTCTGCCCCCGGACGACGCGCTCGGGCGCCCGCTCGGCCGGGTCGCGGAGCCTGGACGCCGACGGCTGGGTGGTGCGTCCTGGCCGCGTGAGGACGGCGTGGCAGACAGCGCGGGGGAAGCTTCTCGGGGCCGTCTGCCGGCGCGATGAGGTGGGGGCCGGCGACCGTGCGGGCAACAGCGTGACGGGGCGAGCAGGAGGCCTCGGGCCTGCGGCTGCCGCCGCAGCCCTCGAGCGTGGCCGCGGCGCGCCGGATGGTCCGGGAGCTGCTGGCCGACGCCAGCGGGACGACCTGGTGGAGACCGCGGTGCTCCTGGTCAGCGAGGTCGTCACCAACGCGCTGCTGCACGCCGGCACCCCGATCGAGGTCTCGGCTGACCTACGAGCCCCACGGGCTGCAGGTCGAGGTCGGGCGACGGCAGCAGCACCTTCCGGTCCGCCGCGCGCTACGCCGCCGACCGCCGGCACCGGCCGCGGGCTGATCATGCTCGAGCAGCTGGTCGACGACTGGGGCGTCTCCGCCACGACGCGGGCAAGACGGTCTGGTTCCGGCTCTCCGAGCGCGGCGGACGGGACCGTCGACCCGGTGGCCGCTGCGCACCGTCGACGGGCGGGCGCCACGACGAGCCGTCCGAACGACCACGAGGTCGAGCTGCGCAACGTGCCGCTGCTGCTGCACGCCGCCTGGCAGGAGCACGCCGAGGCGCTGCTGCGCGAGTACCTCCTGGCCAACCTCGACGAGCGTCGGGCGACGGACACGATCCAGGTGCATGCCGAGCCGTACCGACGCCATCGCCGTCCTCGAGGAGCACGTCCCCGCGTGCGGACGTCGCCATCGAGCCCGAGCAGCTGATGCGGGACGCCACCGAGCCCGGGTGTCCGCCGCGCGGTCCGGGTCCCGGTCCCGCTGGCGTCCGTCCCGCACTTCGCGATCCTCGACGCGCGATCGAGGAGGCGCTCGAGCTGGCCCGCGAGGGGGTGGCTGCTGACCCCGCCGACGCAGCCGGAGGTCCAGACGTTCCGGCACTGGATGTGCGGCGAGGTCTCGGACCAGGCTCGGGGCGCGGCGACCCGCGGCCGTGGTCGATGGACCGTGACGGCCCCGCCCGCCCGCGATCGACGCTGGAGTGGGACCCACGGCGGTCACGCACGCGCGACGGTCGGACGATCGCGGCCGACGAGGCGAACCGGATCCTCGCGGCGAGCCCGCCGGCGCTGGACTGCTCGGGCTACGACGACCCGGCGGAGCTGGTGGGGAGGCGGATCGTGGCGATCGTCCCCGAGCGCTACCGGCAGGCCCACTCGCGGGGTTCACGCTGTTCCTGCTGGTCGGCCGGCGTCCGCTGATCGACCGCACGGTGACCGTGCCCGCCCGGCGCCGCGACGGCACGGAGGTGCCCGTCGAGCTGACCGTGCGGGTCCAGCCTGTCGGCGACGGCCGCACGGCGGTCGCCGGATGCGGCCGACCGGGCCTGGCACACGCCGCCGGGGCCGCCCGCCGCGGGACCCCGGCCGCGCCGAGCGGTCCCGGGCGACGGCTCGGGGAGGTGGCGGCCTGCGCGGGCGGGCGCCCGGATGACTCGGTGACGAGGTCCGGCGACCGGAGATGCTCGCGTAGTCGTGCAGCCGGACGAGAGCGTGCGGTGACCTCCTGGCCCAGGGCGTGCGGGTCCCAGTACGCACGGCGGATCCTGCGCGAGCTCGGCCGAGTCGTCGACCGATCATCGCGTGCCCCGACGACGACGACGCTCCAGCCCTCGTGGTGCGTCGATGGCCGAGGTCGGTCGATCTGGACGCCAGGGTCCGAGCGGGTCCCGGCCGACGTGCCCGCACGCTGTGGACGCACGCGTTGCGCCAGGTGGCCGGGGCCGCCCTGGTGCTGCTCGCCGCTGCGGTGGTGCACCGGACCGGTCACGCCGACCAGCAGTGGCAGTACGTCGCGATCGCCGGCGCGATCGTCCCCGCGCCCCACGACTGCTCGGCGTGCACGACCCCGAGTGTCGGGCCCGGCGCGGCGTCGCCTCGCGGCCGGCCTTGCTCCGGCGCTCGCCGCCGCCGCACGGGCGCGACCGCGGTCGCGACGTTGCTCCTGGGCAGCCGTCGGCCCCGTCGGTCGCCGGCCTGTGCGCCGCGGCGGGCCTGGCGGTCACCGCGGCGCCGCCGGTGGTGGCGGTCCGGGCGCGTGGTCGCGGGGCCGCGACGCTGGCGCCTGCCGACCGTTAGCTGCCGGACGACACCCGTCCGCGGCCGGCCGCCGCTGTGGGGCGCGCTATCGTCGGAAGGAAGCGCCGCATCCTGCGTCGCGGAGGAGGAGGGTGGTCGGGCGTCGGCGCGTCGCGCTCCTCGCCGCCGGACCGATGACCCTGACCCTGGCCGGCTGCACGAGCAGCCCGGCCGGCGCCGCCGACCCCGCGCCGACGCCGACACCGGCCCATCCGCCGCGGCCGGCGGGCCCCGCCCGCTCCGCCGCGGTCCCCTCGCAGCCGATGGGACCGTCTCGAGCGCCGATCGCCCGGCGGCTCGCCCGCCAGGCGCGCGCCGACGGGCTGCGGCTGGACTACCTCGCCTGCCCGTCCTGGGACGGCCGGATGCCGCACCGGCTCGCCTGCACCGGTTGGTTCGACGGGGTCCGGGCCACCGTGCTGGTGCGGCTGCGCTCGCTGCCCGCCGGGTCGGTCGGCTTCGACGCCGAGATCGGCCCCGGGGTGGTCGCCACGCGCACCCTCGTCGGCGAGCTCCGCGGGCACGGCTATGCCTCGGTCGACTGCGGGGAGCGGCCCGCCTACCCGGCCCGGCCCGGGCTGCGCATCGTCTGCGCGGTCTCCGAGCACGGGCCCCGCAAGTACGTCGTGGCCACCGTCCGCGACCGCTCCGGCTAGGTGTCCATCCGCGACCACTGAGCCGCTTCGCCGTGCGTCCCCGGGGCGGGTTCGGGCAGACTCGTGGCATGGCCAGGGTGCTCGTCGTCGGTGCAGGTGTCGTCGGTCTGTCGTGCGCGGTGCGGCTGCTCGAGGACGGCCACCGGGTCGACGTACTCGGCGCGGGACCTGCCGCTGGAGAGCACCTCCGCGGTGGCCGCCGCGCTGTGGTACCCCTACCGCGCCTACCCGTTCGAGCGGGTGACCGCTGGTCGGCGCGCAGCTACCACGAGCTGAGCGCTGCTCGCCGAGTCGAGCGACACCGGGTCCGGCTGCTGTCCGGGCACGGAGTACCACCGCGCCACCGCCCCGGACCCCTGGTGGCGCGAGGCGGTGCCGACGCTCACCCGGGTCAGCGCACTCGCGCCGCCGTACGTCGACGGCTGGACCTTCGTCGCGCCGGTCGTCGAGATGCCGGTCTACCTGCGCTGGCTGGCCGCCCGGGTCCAGGCGCTCGGGCGGCACCATCACCCGGATGGCGCTGAGCGGGCTGCCCCAGCCATGCCGAGGTGGTCGTCAACGCCAGCGGCCTCGGCGCCCGGCTGCTGGCCGAGGACGCGTCGGTGCAGCCGGTGCGCGGCCAGGTCGTGTACGTCGACCAGGTCGGCCTCGACCGGTGGGCGCTCGACGGCTCCGGGCCGGTCTACGTGGTGCCGCGTTCGACGGACATCGTCGTGGGCGGCACCGACGACGAGGGGGAGTGGAGCCGCACCCCGGACCCCGACACCGCGAAGCTGATCCTGGAGCGCGCCACCGAGCTGGTGCCCGAGCTGGCCCGCGCCGCGGTGCGGGCGCACCGGGTCGGGCTGCGGCCGGCGCGCCCGACGGTGCGCCTGGAGCTGAGGAGCCGCGGGGCACCCGGGCCCCCGCATCGTGCACTGCTACGGCCACGGCGGGCGCGGGCGTGACGCTGTCCTGGGGCTGTGCCGACGACGTCGCGGCGCTGGTCAGGGGGTGAACAGGTAGAAGCGCCAGAAATCGTGCGCGATGGGCAGCACCTCGATCTCGGAGAACCCCGCGGACCGGGCGTAACGGGTCATCTTGGACGGGCGCATCACGGTGCCGGTCGCGTCTTGGTCCGCGCCTCCCGACATCGCGTCCGGCAGGCAGACCAGCAGACTGAACCCGTAGAGCGCCCGCTGGACCGGGTCCGCGTCGGCACGCAGCTCCTCGGCCCCGGCCATGTCCGCGATCAGCGCCCGGGCACCGGGCCTGAGCATCCGGCGCACCGCGGTCAGCACCTCGACCGGCGCGGGCAGGTCGTGGATGCACTCGAAGGCCATCACCAGGTCGTACTCCGCACCGGCCGCCGCCCGGGCGACGTCGCCCTCCACGACCCGGACCCGGTCCCCGTGGCCGGCGGCGGCCACGTTGGCGCGGGCCAGGGCCACCGTGGGCGGGTCGACGTCGTACGCGTCCACCGTGACCGAGGGAAACGCGCTGGCCAGGGCGATCGCGGCCCATCCGCCGCCGCACCCGACGTCGGCGACACGGACCTGCTCGCCCTCGGTCATCCGCCGGTGCAGCTCCGGGAGCGCCGCGGGCAGCCAGGTCGCGGCCAGCAGCTCGCGCAGCTGCGGCGCGTTCATGTCCGCCTGCGACTCCCGCATGTCCGGGCCGTACGCCGCCCAGCCCAGACCGCTGCCGGTGCGGGCCCCCTCGGCGATCCGGGTCCACTGCCCGGCGGCGCTCGCCAGCTGCCGGGCCAGCGGCGCCAGTGAGGTGAGAGTCCCGGGTCGGGCGAGCACCTCCGCGACCCCCGGCGCGAGCCGGTACACGTGCCCGTGCTCGCCGGGGCCGGGGGTGAGCTCGGTGTAGCCCGCCACCGCCTGGTGCTCGAGCCACTCGCGCGCGTACCGCGCGCTGGTGTGGGTCGCCTCGGCCAGCTCGTCGGGGGTCAGCTGACGTCCGTCGAGCGCGGCGTAGTAGCCCAGCCGGTCGCCGATGGCGGCCACCAGGACGTCCATCCCCTCGACCACAGCGGTGAACACCCGCTCGGAGGTCGCCTCGACCGGGTCGACGACCGCCTCCGTTCCGGGGGCCGCTGCCTGGGACGGCACCGTGTGGGCCTGGGGCGTGTGGGCCTGCGTCATGGGATCCCTCCCGCGGTGACCCCCGTGGCTCGATCCCTCGAGGCTAAGGCCGGGTCGCCGCCGTACGGAAGGGCGCGATCAGGTCAGAACAACCGCTCGGAGGGGTCGTCCATGCCCCGGAGCGCGTCGTAGTCCACGACGGCGCAGGAGATCCCGCGGTCGGTGGCGAGCACCCGGGCCTGCGGCTTGATCTCCTGGGCGGCGAAGATGCCGCGCACCGGGCGCAGCTTCGGGTCGCGGTTGAGCAGCTCGAGGTACCGGGTGAGCTGCTCGACCCCGTCGATCTCGCCGCGCCGCTTGATCTCCACCGCGACGGAGGCGCCCTCGGCGTCCCGGCACATCAGGTCCACCGGCCCGATCGCGGTCGGGTACTCGCGCCGGACCAGCGTCAGCCCCTCGGCCAGCGTCGCCGGATGGTCGGCCAGCAGCTCCTGCAGGTGCTTCTCGACGCCGTCCTTCCGCAGGCCCGGGTCGACCCCGAGGTCGTGGTCGGAGTCGTGGTGGATCTCCTCGATGAGAATCCGCAGCGAGTCGCCGGCCACCCCGTCCCGCCCGGTGACCAGCCACTCGACCACCCCGTCCTCGCCGGCGTTCTCCACCACCTTGCAGGGCGGCGACATCCAGTTCAGCGGCTTGTAGGAGCCGCCGTCGGAGTGCACCAGCACCGAGCCGTCGTTCTTCACCATGATCAGCCGGGTGGCCATCGGCAGGTGCGCGGTGAGCCGGCCGGCGTAGTCGACCTGGCAGCGGGCAACGACGAGTCTCACGCGGGTTCACCTCGGGTGCGGCGGTCAGGGCGGGGCAGGGCGGGCAGGGCCGCAATCTACCCCGGCCGCTGGCGCCGTACGACGGGGCGGGGTGACGGCGCGCCGGGGCCGGACCAGACAAGCTCACGCGCCAGTGAAGTACCTCACGGCGCGGCTCGGGACGGCCGTGCCATGATTCGCCACATGACGAGCACTGGACGTGATTTCCGCAGCATTGGCGTGATCGGTCTCGGCACCATGGGTGCCGGCATCGCCGAGGTCTTCGCCCGCAACGGCTTCCAGGTGGTGGGCGTGGAGCTGAGCGACGAGTCCCTCGACCGCGGACGCCAGCACGTGCAGCACTCCACCGACCGGGCGGTGAAGCGCGGGAAGCTCACCCAGGACGACCAGGGCGCGCTGCTCGGCCGGATCACGTTCACCACCGACATCGCCGAGGTCAAGGAGTGCGACCTCGTGGTGGAGGCGATCGTGGAGCAGCTGGAGCTCAAGCAGGAGCTGTTCCGCACCCTCGACGGGATCGTCCCCGCGGACGCCATCCTGGCCACGAACACCTCCTCGCTGTCGGTCACCGAGATCTCCACCGCGACCTCCCACCCGGGCCGGGTGATCGGCGTGCACTTCTTCAACCCGGCGCCGGTGCAGCACCTCGTCGAGATCGTGCGTACCGTGGTCACCGAGCCCGACGTGCTCGAGGACGCCGAGAGCCTCGCCCGCTCGCTGGAGAAGACACCGGTGGTCTGCGGCGACAAGGCGGGGTTTATAGCGAACGCGCTGCTGTTCGGCTACCTGAACCACGCCGTCGCGATGTACGAGGGCAAGTACGCCTCCCGCGAGGACATCGACGCGGCGATGCGGTTCGGCTGCGGCTACCCGATGGGGCCGCTCGCGCTGCTGGACCTGATCGGTCTGGACACCGCCTACGAGATCCTCGACACGATGTACAAGCAGGGCCGCGACCGGCTGCACGCGCCCGCGCCGATCCTCAAGCAGATGATGACCGCGGGCCTGCTCGGGCGGAAGACCGGGCGGGGCTTCTACACCTACGAGGCCCCGGACAGCCCGGTCGTCGTGGACGACGCGCTGACCCCCTCCAAGGACGACCTGCCGCAGCTGCGCCACGACGTCAAGGTGGTCGGCGTGGTCGGCACCGGCACGATGGCCACCGGCATCGTCGAGGTGTTCGCGAAGGCCGGCTACGACGTGACCTACGTCGGCCGGAGCGACGACAAGGTGGCCAAGGTGGCCGCCACCATCGAGAAGTCGCTGGACAAGGCGATCCAGCGCGGCAAGCTCGAGGAGTCGGCCCGCGACGAGGTGCTCTCCAGGCTGGCCGGCACCACCTCGCTGGACGACCTGGCGTCAGCGGACATCGTCGTGGAGGCGATCGCCGAGGACCTGAAGATCAAGTCCGTCCTGTTCGAGAACCTGGACGAGATCTGCAAGCCCGGGGCGATCCTCGCGACCACGACGTCCTCGCTGCCGGTGATCGAGCTGGCGAGGGTCACCAAGCGCCCGCAGGACGTCATCGGGATGCACTTCTTCAACCCGGCGCCGATCATGAAGCTGGTCGAGGTGGTCAGCACCGTGGCGACCGCGGACGACGTGGCCGAGACGGTGCGCGCGCTGTGCGGCACGGTGGGCAAGGTCGCCGTGTCGTGCGGCGACCGCGCCGGCTTCATCGTCAACGCGTTGCTGTTCCCCTACCTCAACGACGCGGTCAAGATGCTCGAGGCGCACTACGCGTCGGCCGACGACATCGACACCGCGATGAAGTACGGCTGCGCCCTGCCGATGGGCCCGTTCGAGCTGCTCGACGTGGTCGGCAACGACGTGTCGCTGGCGATCCAGCGCGAGCTCTACCTGGAGTTCCGCGAGCCCGGGTTCGCGCCGGCGCCGCTGCTGGAGCACCTGGTGACCGCCGGCTACCTCGGGCGCAAGACCCAGCGCGGTTTCCGCGACTACACCGCCCACCGCTGACCACCCCTTGCGTCATACGAGGTGGCTGTGACTGCGACCGTTTTCGTATGACGTCCGGTGGGGGCGCGGGCGTGCGAGCGCCTAGCGGCTCGGCCCGTCGACCACGGGGGCGGCCGGCTGCCAGGGCTTGATCCAGGGCGACTCCGGCCAGCCCTCGACGGCGGCCATCAGCGGGAAGGCGGTGGCCCCGTCGAGGCTCTCCCGGACGATGTCGGCGTGCCCGGCGTGCCGGGCGATCTCCTCGACCAGGTGCAGCAGCACCCAGCGCACCGACCACGGCGGTGAGCCTTCGGGGAACCACGGCGCCTCGGGCACGGGCACCTCCTCGTCGAGGTCGAGGGTGGCGATCGACTCCTCGGTACGACGGCAGCCCCCGTCGTACCTCTCCAGGATCGACGCCAGCGTCTCGTCCTCGCGCATCGTGAAGTCGTCCACGAAGGCGGCGCGCCGCTCCTCGATCGGCCGCAGGTCGAACTCCCACGGCTCGGGGGCCGCGGCGGCCCGGTGCATCCACGTGGTCTCCATCGAGGTGACGTGCTTGAGCAGTCCGCCGATGGTCAGCGAGCTGACCGAGACCGCGTCGCGAGCCTGCTCGTCGGTCAGGCCGTGGGCGGCGATCCGCAGCACCTGGTGCTGCTGGGCGACGAACGCGCGCAGCCCGTCGCGCTCGTCGGCGACGGGGTTGGGTACTCCGGGCATTGGACGGGTTCCTTTCGATGGGCGAGCCGCGCGCTTGGCGCCGACTCGGCGGGTCCAGAGCCTCGCGTTGGCGCCGACTCGGCGGGTCCGAGCCTCGCATTGGCGCCGACTCGGCGGTCAGCGGTGGGCGAACAGGTCGCGGAGCAGCGCGATCTCGGCGCCGTGGTGGATCATCTCACGGTTGATGTGCAGCACCAGCGCGGCCAGCGTCGCCTCGGCGTACGGCCCCTCCGCCGGGCCGCACGGCCGGGCCAGCCCGGCCGCGCCGAGCGACCGCACCCCGGAGACCCAGCGCGCGTACTCCGCGTCGAGCTGGGCCAGCGCACCGGCGGCGGTGCCGGCGTACTCCCAGCCGGCGTAGTCCACGGGCGCGCCGCCGAAGTGGGCCGCGTTGCGCATGGCGAGCACGCCGACCACGATGTGGCCGAGCCGCCAGGCGATCGTGGTCACCGGCGCCGGGTCCGGCTGGGGCCACGCCCAGTCGATGGTGAAGTCGCCGGCCCCCGCGCGGACCGGCGCGTCCCCGCAGCCCCGCGGGCGGACGTTCCAGCCCGGCACGGGCTCCCAGAAGTACTCCTCGTCGGTGAGCCCGTCGAGCCGGGGCCGCAGCTGGTGCCGCCAGTGCCAGTCGAGCTGGTCGAGCAGCAGGGCGGGGTAGTCGGGTGCTGTCGTCATGCCCACAGCCTGCCCCGGATACAGGACAGTTCCGGTCCGCTATCGGTGGCAGACTTCGTGCCATGAGCACGACCACCCAGCGAGTGCTCCGGCTGCTCGCGCTGCTGCAGGCGCGGCCGGTGTGGACCGGCGGCGAGCTCGCCGAGCGCCTGGGCGTGACCACGCGCAGCATCCGCCGCGACGTCGAGCGGCTGCGCGACCTCGGCTACCCGGTGCGTGCCACCCAGGGAGTGGGCGGCGGCTACCAGCTCGGCGCGGGACGGGCCCTGCCACCGCTGCTGCTCGACGACGAGGAGGCGATCGCGGTCGCGGTCTCGCTGCGGCTGGCCGCCGGCGGCACCGTCGCGGGCGCCAGCGAGGCGGCGGTCCGGACGCTGGCCAAGCTCGACCAGGTGCTGCCGGCCCGGCTCCGCTCGGAGGTGCGGCGCGATCCAGGGGGCTGTCGACACCCTGGACACCGGCCAGGCCGTGGTCGACGGCGACCTGCTGCTCGCGCTGGCCCGCGCCACCCGCGACGGGGTGCGCTGCGGATTCGGGTACGAAGCCCACGACGGGGCGTCGAGCCGCCGCACCGTCGAGCCCTACCGGCTGGTGGTCACCGGCCGGCGGTGGTACCTGATGGCCTACGACCTCGACCGCGACGACTGGCGGACCTTCCGGCTGGACCGGATGCGTGAGCTCGCCCCGAGCACCTGGCGGTTCCGTCGGCGCGAGCACCCGGACCCGGTCGCGTTCGTGCAGCGCGCCGTGGTCTCCTCGCCGTACCGCTTCACCGCGCGGGTGCGGGTGCACGCCGACGCCGGCACGGTGACGGCCCGGGTGACCCCGCGGTCCGCGTCGGTGGAGCCGCTCGGCGCCTCGACGTGCCTGCTGGTCGCGGGGGGTGACAGCCTGTACGGGCTCGCCGTCCACCTGGCCTGGCTGGGGCACGACCTGGAGATCCTCGAGCCGCCCGAGCTGCGCGAGGTGATGGCCGAGCTCGGCGCCCGGATGCTGGCGGCTTCGCGGATGGGGGACAATGGCGCGGGGCAGGCGAGCGACGGCCGGAGCGGGTGAATCGATGCGGACCAGCAGGCTCGAGGCGTTCAGCGACGGCGTGCTGGCGATCATCATCACGATCATGGTCCTCGAGCTGCGCGTGCCCCACGAACCCACCTTGGCCGCCCTCGCGCACTCGGCGACGGGCTTCCTCACGTACGCGCTGAGCTTCGTGTACGTGGGCATCTACTGGAACAACCACCACCACATGTTCCAGGTCGTCGAGCGCGTGCGCGGCGGGGTGCTGTGGCCGAACCTGCACCTGCTGTTCTGGCTGTCGCTCTTCCCGTTCACGACCGCGTGGATCGACGAGACCCGGTTCGCCCGCACCCCGATGGTGGTCTACGGACTCAACCTGCTGCTCGCGGCGGTCGGCTACTACGTCCTCCAGCAGGCGATCTTCCGCAGCCCGGGCGGCGAGGAGCTGCGGACCGCGCTCGGCCGCGACCTGAAGGGCAAGCTCTCGCCGGTGCTCTACGTGGTGGGGATCCTGCTGGCGTTGGCGAGCCCGTGGCTGGGACTGGCGGTGTTCACCGCGGTCGCGGTGATGTGGCTGGTGCCGGACCGCCGGGTCGAGCGCCACCTCGAGGCGCGGGCCGGATGAACGAGCGCGTCGAGACCTGGGGCGGCGAGGAGTACGTCGTCCGCGCGGTCACCGGGTCGGCGGCCACCAAGCCGTACCGGTGCCCCGGCTGCCGGCAGACCATCCAGCCGGCCACCCCGCACACGGTGGCCTGGCCGGTGCTGCCGACCTCGTTCGCCCGCGACGCCGACGGACTGTCGGAGCGCCGGCACTGGCACACGCACTGCTGGCGCGCGCGCGACCGGCGGCGGTAGCGCGGGCGGACCGACTTCACCTCGCCGCCGGCGACGAGGCGGCCGGGAGCGCCGGACCCCGGCCCGCGGCCGTTTGGGAGGATGGCGGCATGGCTGCCATCCGTGCGAACTCCGTCCTGCCGGCCCGACGCGAGGAGATCACCCTGCAGACCGCGGACGGGCTCGCGCTGGTCGGCGAGCTTGCGCTGCCCCCCGACCGTGACCCGGTGGCCACGCTGGTCTGCCTGCACCCGCTGCCGACCCACGGCGGGATGATGGACAGCCACGTGTTCCGGAAGGCGGCCTTCCGGCTGCCGGCGCTGGCGGGCGTCGCGGTGCTGCGGTTCAACACCCGGGGCACGGCCAGCCTGCAAGGCACCAGCGAGGGCAGCTTCGACGCGGGGGTGGGGGAGCGGTACGACGTGGCCGCGGCCATCGAGTACGCCGAGTTCCACGACCTGCCGAACATCTGGCTGCTGGGCTGGTCGTTCGGGACCGACCTGACGCTGATGCACGGCAACGACCCCGCCGTGCGCGGCGCGATCCTGCTCTCCCCGCCGCTGCGGTTCAGCGAGCCGGACCACCTCGAGGCGTGGGCCGAGGCGGGCAAGCCCCTGGTCGCGCTGGTGCCCGAGCACGACGACTACCTGCAGCCGCCCGAGGCGCGCGAGCGGTTCGCCGACGTTCCGCAGGCCGAGGTGGTCGGCGTCGAGGGCGCCAAGCACCTGTGGGTCGGTGATGCCGAGAAGGTGCTCGACATGATCGTCGAGCGGGTGGCCCCCGGGGTGGAGGTGCCGCTGCCGACCGAGTGGGCCGGGCCGATGGAGACCGCCGACACCAGCGGCTACGCGGACCGCACCACCGCCGCCTTCAAGGACGTCCCGAAGCCGCGGTAGTCAGCGGGCCTGCTGGCGGGGCAGGACCACCTCCCGCACCAGGAGCAGGATCGCCGCCGCGGTGGGGATCGCCAGCAGCGCGCCGACCACGCCGAGCAGGCCGGCGCCGGCGAGCGCGGCGATCACGATCACCGAGCCGGGGATGTCCACCGAGCGGGCCATCACCTTCGGGTAGATCACGTAGTTCTCGAACTGCTGGTAGACGACGTAGAAGACCAGGCAGGCCAGGCCGATCTTCGGGTCGGTGGCGAAGCCGATGGCGGTCACGATCACCGCGCCGAGGGTGGCCCCGATCATCGGGATCACGTCGAGCAGCGCCACCACCGCGGCCAGCGCGACGGCGTACTGCCCGAGCCCCACGACGAGCAGGAAGACCAGCGACGCGACGCCGGCGCACATCGCGACGACGAACGCGCCGGAGACGTACGACCCGACGTTGGACAGGATCTGGTCGCTGAGCTCGCCGACCCGACCCCGCTTGCTGGCGGGTGCGAGCCGGTAGAGCGACCGCTTGACGGTCGGCAGCGAGGCCAGGAAGTAGAGGGTCAGCACGATCACCACGAACGTGTTCGCGAGCGTGGTCAGCACCGCGACGCCCACGCCCACCACGCCCCCGAAGACGCTCTTGCCGAAGTTGGCGCCGGTGACGAACGTCTGGGCGCGGTCGATGATGTCGAACCGGCTGTCGAGACGCTGCACGGTGTGGTTGTGCTGCAGGCGGTGGAACCAGTCGGGAGCGTTGGCGACGATCGAGGAGACCTGGTCGGCGATGACCGGCACCAGGGCCACCAGGAAGAGCGCCAGCGCCGCGACCACGATCAGGATCACGGTGAGCACCGACCAGTTGCGGCTCAGCCCCCGGCTCTCGAAGTACTCGACGAGCGGGTTGAGGCCCACGGCGAGGAACAGCGCGACCACGACCAGGACCAGGGTCGACCCGATCGAGAGCAGCAGCCCGCCGAGCCAGAACGCGAGCAACGCGCCCAGCGCACCGAGGAAGCCGACCGCGAACGGCGAGCGATGGTGCAGGGGTGTGGTCACCTCGGCGGCGCGGCCGGGCCTCCCGTCGCGGGTCACCCGGCCGGCGCGCAGGTCGGGTGCGCTCACTTCTCGGCGGCGGGCGCCTCGTCGGCGGATCTCGGCCTCGGCGGGGGCCGGGTCGTCGGCGAAGCCGGCCACCACGTCGCGCAGCGCCCCGAGCTGGGCGACGATGGCGTCCCGGCGGCGGGCGTAGCGGTCGACCTCGGCGTGCAGGGCGGCCAGCTCGCGCTCCGCCTCGGCCTCGCCGGCGGCGGTGAAGCTCTGCGCCTGGGTCTGGGCGGAGGACACCACCTGCTCGGCCTCGCGGCGGGCGTGGCTGAGCAGCCGCTCGGCCTCCTCCTGCGCCTGCTGGCGCTGGGAGTTCGCCTGGGCCATCGCGTCGCGGGCGCGCCGCTCCGCCGCGTTGGCGCGCTCCTCGGCCTCCTTGACCAGCTTGTCGGTCTCGGCCGTGGCGGTGCTGTGGTGCTCGGCGGCCTCGCGGGTCAGCCGCTCCTTCTCCACCGCCAGCGTCCGGCGGGCCTCCTGGACCTCGCGGTCCGCGGCCGCCCGGGCCTGCTCGGCCTCGCGCTTGGCGGAGGTGCGCAGCGCGTTGGTCTCCTGCTCGGCGGCGAGCCGGAGCTGCTCGGCCTCGCGCCGGGCCGACGCAAGCACGTCCTCGGCCTCGGACTTCGCGAGCGCCCGCTCCTGCTCGACGTCGTTCATCGACTTCGAGCGCTTCTCGTCGAGCTCCTTGAGCTGGACCATCCGCATGTCCTCGGCGTCCCGTGCGGCCTGCGCCTTGAGCGCCTCGCCGTCCTTGCGGGCGCGCCGCAGCAGCTCGTCGGCCTGGCCCCGGGCGTGGGCGAGCACCTCGTCGGCCTGCTCCTCGGCCAGCCGGAGCATCTCGCTGGCGCGCCCGCCGAGACCGGCGTAGGTGGGGTTCTTGTTCTCCGCCACCTCGGTCTTCAGCGCGGCGACCTGCTTCTCGAGCGCCGCGATCTTCGCCTTCGCGTCGTTCAGGCCCGCCTCGAGCCCGGCCTTCTCGCCCGCGAGGGCGTGCATCTGTCGGTCCACGGCCGCGGGGTCGTAGCCGCCGCGGCGCACCACCGGGAACCCGGGCCGGGACCCGCCGGTCGCGGGCTGTCCCGCCGTGGACGGGCGCGCCGCCGGTGCCGGACCGCTCTGACGGGCAGCAGGGATGACCTGCGTCGCGTCATCGGCGCCCGAGGCGGCGGAGTTCTCAGCCGGGTCGTCGTCGAAGATGGACAGGCCTGGTCGGTCGCTCATCGCTGTTCCTCGTTTCGTCGCTGGCGTCGAGCCTAAGTCTTGTCGATGAAACCGGGGAAACAAGTGAGGCACCCCGGGCGGGGTGCCTCACTCTCGGTCCAGACCGCACGACCGGCGCGCTGCCGTCGACCGGGTGAGTCGCCCAGCGGTCGCGGATCAGATGCCGCGGAACCGGTTGATCGCGTCGAGGTGCTTGGCGCGCATCTCCTGGTCCCGGACGCCCAGGCCCTCCTCGGGGGCCAGGCACAGCACCCCGACCTTGCCCTGGTGCAGGTTCTTGTGCACGTCGTACGCCGCCTGGCCGACCTGGTCCATGGTGTAGGTGTTGGACAGGGTCGGGTGGATCAGGCCCTTGGCGATCAGCCGGTTGGCCTCCCACGCCTCCCGGTAGTTGGCGAAGTGGGAGCCGACGATCCGCTTGAGGTTCATCCACAGGTAGCGGTTGTCGTACTCGTGCATGTAGCCGCTGGTGGAGGCGCAGGTGACGATCGTGCCGCCCTTGCGGGCGGCGTACACGGAGGCCCCGAAGGTCTCCCGGCCCGGGTGCTCGAAGACGATGTCGACGTCCTCGCCACCGGTGAGCTCACGGACCTTCGCGCCGAACCGGCGCCACTCCCGCGGGTCCTGGGTGTGGTCGTCCTTCCAGAACTGGTAGCCCTCCTGGTTGCGGTTGATGATCAGCTCCGCGCCCATCTTCCGGCAGATCTTCGCCTTCTCCTCGGAGGAGACCACGCAGACCGGGGTGGCGCCGCCGTTGAGGGCGAACTGGGTGGCGTAGCCGCCGAGGCCGCCGCTGGCGCCCCAGATCAGCACGTTGTCGCCCTGCTTCATCCCGGCCCCGTTGCGGCTGACCAGCTGCCGGTAGGCGGTGGAGTTCACCAGCCCCGGGCTGGCGGCCTCCTCCCAGGTGAGGTGGTCCGGCTTCGGCATCAGCTGGTTCGACTTCACCATCGCGATGTGCGCCAGCCCGCCGAAGTTCGTCTCGAACCCCCAGATGCGCTGCTCCGGGTCGAGCATCGTGTCGTTGTGGCCGTCCGGGCTCTCCAGCTCGACCGAGAGGCAGTGCGCCACCACCTCGTCCCCGGGACGCCAGGCATGCACCCCGGCGCCGGTCTTGAGCACCACCCCGGCCAGGTCGGACCCGACCACGTGGTAGGGCAGGTCGTGCCGGGCGCCGAGCGGGGAGACCCGGCCGTAGCGCTCCAGGAAGCCGAAGGTCGAGACCGGCTCGAAGATCGAGGTCCACACGGTGTTGTAGTTGATCGCGCTGGCCATCACCGCCACGTAGGCCTCCCCGGGGCCGAGCTCGGGCAGCGGCACGTCCTCGACGTGCAGGGACTTGCGCGGGTCCTTGTCGCGGGACTCGAGACCGGCGAACATGTCGGTCTCGTCCTTGTGCACGGTCACCGCCCGGTAGGAGTCCGGCAGCGGGAGGGCGGCGAACTCCTCGGACGAGACTGGGTGGCCGGCTTCTCTGGCGTTGATGGCGTCGAGGATCTGCTTCACTTCAGCTCCTGGGTCGGGTCGGCTGAGGACGGGGCACCGTCGGCCCGGCGGGTCGAGGACGCACCCGAATCTACCGACGAGTAATCGTCGGTGTCAGCCCCGTGTGACCTATCTTGCTCGAAACCTCAGCGCGAGCTCGCCTCGAACGCCTCGACGAGCTGCCGCTGGGCGCGGGCCAGGTAGTCCGCGAGCCGGTCGGCCGCCGCGTCACGCCGTCCGGCGCGCAGCAGCTCGGCGATGCCGGCGTTCTCCTCGAGGTAGGGCCGGTGGAAGGCCTCCGGCCCGCCCATCTGGTGGAAGAACAGCCGCATCTCGGCGAGCAGCAGGGCCATCTGGTCGTCGAGCCGCTGGCTGCCGGCCAGGGAGACCACCGCCCGGTGGAAGTGCTGGTTGGCGCTGGCGACGCCCTCCCAGTCGCGGCGGGCGCCGGCCTGCCGTCCCTCCCGGACGGCGGCCTCGACCGTGGCGACCCGCTCGGCGCTGTGCTCCTCGCCGTGCAGCAGGGCGGCGGGCTCGAGCAGTCGCCGCGCCCGGTAGACGTCGGTCACGTCCGCGGCGTCCGGGGTGGCGACCAGCACGCCGCGGTGCGGCTCACGGACCAGGATCCGCTCGGCGACCAGCTGGCTGAGCGCCTCGCGCAGGGTGTTGCGGGAGACGCCGATCGCCTGCGCCAGCCGCTCCTCGGGCAGCCGGGTGCCCGAGCGGAGCCGGCCCTCGGCCACCTGCTCGCGCAGCGCGCGGGCGGCGCGGTCCGCCGAGGTGCTCATCACCGTGCGGGCGTGGCGGCGCTGCTCGGACAGGGTGTCGATCACGACGGCGAGCGCGGCATCGGAGGACATGACCGCAGTCTAGTCAGGGGTCGTTGGATCGAGGTATTGCAGAATTGTTCAACAATGTCTACGGTCGGAGGGAACGTGTGACTCGGGCCACGCCGCCCGGGCCTGCCGATCCCGAGGGGAGAACAGATGAGCGCCCAGCAGCCGTCGACACCCGGCCAGGACCAGGAGGCCGCGGCCCGGCAGGGAGAGCCGGCCGGGCCGCGGACCGGCCAGCAACCGGCCGCGGGCCGCGGCGGACGGTCCGCGCTGCTCGGCGCCGTCTTCTTGATGGCCACCAGCGCGATCGGACCGGGCTTCATCACCCAGACGGCCACCTACACGATCAAGCTCGGGGTGGCGTTCGCCTGCGCGATCGTGCTCTCGGTGCTCGTCGACGTCGCGGTCCAGCTCAACGTGTGGCGGGTGATCGGGGTGTCCGGGCGCCGGGCCCACGAGCTGGGCAACGAGGTGTTCCCGGGAGTCGGCTACGTGCTCGCGGGTCTGGTGCTGATCGGCGGGCTGGTGTTCAACATCGGCAACGTGGCCGGCAGCGGCCTGGGCACCGACGCGATGTTCGGGCTCGACCCGCGGATCGGCGGCGGGCTCTCCGCGCTGCTGGCGATCGGCATCTTCCTGAGCCGGCGGGCCGGCCTGGCGCTGGACCGGGTGGTGATCGGGCTCGGGCTGCTGATGATCCTCGCCACCACCGTCATCGCGATCACCTCCAGCCCGCCGGTCGGCCGGGCCCTGGTCAACGTGGTGGCACCCGAGAAGTTCAGCTTCCTGGCGGTGACCACGATCATCGGCGGCACGGTCGGCGGCTACATCACCTACGCCGGTGCGCACCGGCTCCTCGACTCCGGGCGTACCGGCCCGGCGCACGTGCGTGAGGTGAGCCGCAGCTCGGTGGTGAGCATCCTGCTCACCGGCGTGATGCGGATCGTGCTCTTCCTGGCGATCCTCGGTGTGGTCGTCGGCGGCGCCACGCTCGCCCAGGACAACCCCGCCGGAAGCGCCTTCGAGGCGGCGGCCGGCCAGGCGGGCCTGCGCGTGTTCGGCGTGATCCTGTGGGCAGCGGCGCTCTCCTCGGTGATCGGGGCGTCCTACACCTCGGTCTCCTTCCTGACCACGTCGCGGACCTCGGAGCGGACCCGCAACCTGCTGACCGTCGGCTTCATCGTGCTGACCGGCGGGGTGTTCGTGGTCATCCAGGAGGCACCGGTCACCCTGCTGGTGTTCGCGGGCACGTTCAACGGGCTGATCCTGCCGCTCGGCTTCGGGGTGCTGCTCTGGGTGGCCTGGCGCCGCCGGGACCTGCTGGGCGGCTACCGCTACCCGGCGTGGCTGCTCTCGATCGGCGTGCTGGCCTGGTTGCTGACCCTGTACCTCGGCTACCACGCCGTGCTGGCTCTGGGGACGCTGTGACCAGCGTCGACCTGAACAGCGACGTCGGCGAGTCGTTCGGCCGCTGGCAGCTCGGTGACGACGAGGCCGTGCTGGCCCTGGTGACCAGCGCCAACGTCGCGTGCGGGTTCCACGCCGGCGACGCGAGCACGCTGCGGGAGACCTGCGCCGTCGCCGCGCGGCACGGCGTCGTGGTCGGGGCGCAGGTCGCCTACCGGGACCTGGCCGGGTTCGGCCGGCGGTTCATCGACATGGACCCGGTGGAGCTCACCGACGACGTGCTCTACCAGATCGGTGCGCTCGAGGCGCTGGCCAGGGCGGCGGGCACCCGGGTGCGCTACGTCAAGCCGCACGGCGCGCTGTACAACGCCGCGGTGCACCACGCCGAGCAGGCGCGGGCGGTGGTCGAGGCGGTCCGCGCGTTCGACCCGGACCTGCCGGTGCTCGGGCTGCCCGGGTCCGAGCTGCTCGCCGCGGCCGAGCGGGCCGGGCTGCGCACCGTGCGGGAGGCGTTCGCGGACCGCGCCTACACACCGGACGCGACGCTGGTCTCGCGTCGGAGCCCCGGCGCGGTCCTCGACGACCCCGCGGAGGTCGCGCACCGCGTGGTGCAGATCGTCACCGAGGGCCGGGTCGCCTCGGTCGAGGGCGGGATGGTGGCCGTCGAGGCGGAGTCGGTGTGCGTGCACGGGGACTCGCCCGGCGCGGTCGCGATGGCGGAGCGCATCCGCGACGAGCTGCTGGCCGCCGGCGTCGAGGTGGGGTCCTTCCTGTGAGCGGGCCGACGACGGTGCACGCGTACGGCGACCGGGCGCTGCTCGTCGAGCTGGGCGACACCGAGCACGTGGTCGCCTGGGTGGACGCCCTGCGCCACCGCGCCCCCGCGGGGGTGGCGGACCTGGTCCCGGCGGCCGAGACCGTGCTGGTGGTCGCCGAGCAGGGTGCCGACCTGGGCGCCCTGCGCACCGCCCTCCACGGCATCGAGGCCGTCGGGGCCACCGCCTCCGACGCGGCGGAGGGCGCGGCCGGGCTCGTCGAGATCCCGGTGCGCTACGACGGCCCCGACCTGGGCGAGGTGGCCCGGCTCACCGGCCTCGCCGAGGCGGAGGTGGTGACCGCCCACTGCGCGGCCACCTGGCGGGTGGCGTTCGGCGGGTTCGCCCCCGGGTTCGGCTACCTGGTCGGTGACGACCGGCGGCTCGAGGTGCCCCGTCGGGACAGCGCGCGCACCGCCGTCCCCGCCGGCGCGGTCGGCCTCGCCGGCAGCTACACCGGCGTCTACCCCCGGGAGTCGCCCGGCGGGTGGCAGCTGATCGGCACCACCAGCGTGGCGATGTGGGACCTCGAGCGTGACCCGCCGGCGCTGCTGCGGCCCGGGGCGCGGGTCCGGTTCGTGGTCGAGGAGGGTCGGTGAGCGTCTCTCTCGTGGTTCGCCGCACCGGTCCGCTGGCCCTGGTCGAGGACCTCGGCCGGCCCGGGGCCGCGGGCATCGGGGTCGGGCGCTCCGGCGCCGCGGACCGGGCCGCGCTCCGGCTGGCCAACCGTGCCGTGGGGAACGGCGAGGACGCCGCCGCGCTGGAGGTGACCCTGGGCGGGCTCGAGGCGGAGGTCGTGGGCGGGCCGGTCTGGCTGTGCGTCACCGGTGCCCCCGCCCCGGTCAGTGTCGGTGGCCGCGACGTGGGCCCCTACGCGGTGGTCGCCGCGGCCGAGGGAGCGCTGATCCGGCTCGGCGTGCCGGCCGCCGGTCTCCGTTCCTATGTCGCGGTGCGGGGCGGGATCGAGGTGCCCGAGATCCTGGGGTCCCGCAGCCACGACGTGCTCGCCGGTCTCGGGCCGGCGCCGCTGAGCCCCGGGGACCGGCTGCCGGTAGGCCCCGCCCGCGAGGAGTTCCCCGGCGTCGACCACCTCCCGGCGCCGTCGTACGCCGAGGAGGTGGTGCTCGCGGCGGTCCGGGGGCCGCGCGACGGCTGGGTGCGCGACGTCGACGCCCTGGTGGACACCGACTGGACGGCGTCCGAGCGGAGCAACCGGGTGGGCATGCGGCTCGGGGGTGGCGTCATCGAGCCGGTCGCCGCCGGCCGGCAGCTGCCCAGCGAGGGGGTCTACCGCGGCGGTGTCCAGGTGCCGCCCAGCGGTGAGCCGGTCGTGTTCCTCGCCGACCACCCGGTGACGGGCGGCTACCCCGTCGTCGCCGTGGTCGTCGACGCCGACGTCGACCGGGCCGCCCAGGTCCGCCCCGGCCAGCGCGTCCGGTTCCGGTGGGTGACGCCGTGAACGCCCCCGGCCGAGACCCCGCCGCGACGACCCCCGCGGAGGCCCGCGCGAGGTTCCGCGACGGCCTGGTCACCCCGACCGCCGGCTGGGCGCGCGGCTGGACGCAGGCGAACCTGGTCACCCTGCCGCGCGACCTCGCCTACGACTTCCTGCTGTTCGCGCAGCGCAACCCCAAGCCGTGCCCGGTGCTCGACGTGCTGGACGCCGGTGCGACCTCGGGACCCCTGCTCGACGGAGACGTCCGCACCGACCTGCCGTCCTACCGGGTCTACGAGAACGGGGAGCTCGCGGCGGAGGTCGCGGACGTGCGTCCGTGGTGGCGCCCGGACCTGGTGTCGTTCCTGATCGGCTGCAGCTTCACCTTCGAGGGGGCGTTGCTCGACGCCGGGGTGCCGGTGCGGCACCTCGAGCTCGGCGTGAACGTCCCGATGTACCGCACCTCCCGGAGGTGCCGGCCCGCCGGCGCGCTCTCCGGCCCGCTGGTCGTCTCGATGCGCCCGGTGCCCGCGGCCCGGGTCGCTGACGCGGTGCGGGTGACCTCCCGCTACCCCGCGGTGCACGGCGCCCCGGTACACGTGGGCGACCCGGGGGCGCTCGGGATCGCGGACCTCGGGGCACCCGACTTCGGTGACCCGGTCGCGGTGCGTGCGGGGGAGGTCCCGGTGTTCTGGGCGTGCGGGGTGACCCCGCAGGCGGCGGTGATGGAGTCGCGACCGGCCCTGGCGATCGGGCACGCGCCCGGGCACATGCTGGTCACCGACGCGCGGGACAGCTCCTTCCAGCAGCCATGACCCGGGTCAGTGCGCGGCGGCCGGAGCTTCCCGGCTCGCCGGGGCGGGCTCGACCAGCTCGACGAGCACGCCTCCGGCGTCCTTGGGGTGCACGAAGTTGATCCTGCTGCCGGCGGTGCCCCGCCGGGGCGCGTCGTACAGCAGCCGGAGGCCGCGCTCACGGAGGATCGCGGAGACCTGCTCGACGTCGGTGACCCGGTAGGCCAGCTGCTGCAGGCCGGGCCCGGAGCGCTCCAGGAACTTCGCGATCGTGGACTCGGGGGTCAGCGGGGCGAGCAGCTGGATGCACGAACCGGACTCGCCGACCGCGACCATTGCCTCCCGCACGCCCTGCTCCTCGTTGGTCTCCTGGTGCTGCAGCCGCATCCCGAACGCGTCGGCGTAGAACGCGATCGCCTCGTCGAGGTCCGGGACCGCGATGCCGACATGGTCGATGCAGACGAACAGGTGCTCGGGGATCTCCAGGCTCATGAGGACATGGTGGTACGGCGCGGTCCGGGCCGCGAGGGACTGTGACTTTCTCGACACCGACCGCCCCCTCCCTCTGGGCCGGTGCCCTGGGTATCGTCGGCCTCAGTGCGGGGTACCTCCCGCCGGTCAGAGCAACTTCCCGCAGGAGGCGTCATGTCCGGATCCGTAATCGTTGCCGGTGCTCGCACACCGATCGGCCGCCTGTTGGGGGGACTCAAGGACCAGTCGGCCGCCGACCTCGGCGGGGTTGCGATCAAGGGCGCGCTGGCGAAGGCCGGCGTCGCCGGTGAGCAGGTCGAGTACGTGATCATGGGCCAGGTCATCCAGGCCGGAGCCGGCCAGATCACCGCCCGCCAGGCCGCGGTGAAGGCCGGCATCCCGATGAGCGTGCCGTCGATCACGATCAACAAGGTCTGCCTGTCCGGGATCAACGCGATCGCGATGGCCGACCAGCTGATCCGGGCCGGCGAGCACGACATCATCGTCGCGGGCGGCATGGAGTCGATGACCCAGGCGCCGCACCTGCTGCCCAAGTCCCGCGAGGGCTTCAAGTACGGCGACACCGCACTCGTCGACTCGATGGCCTACGACGCCCTGTACGACCAGTTCACCGACCAGCCGATGGGTGGGCTCACCGAGTCCTGCAACGCCGTGGCCGCGCAGCTGACCCGCGAGGAGCAGGACGAGTTCTCGGCGCGCTCGCACCAGCGGGCGGCGGCCGCCTGGAAGAACGGTGTCTTCGACGACGAGGTCGTCCCCGTCGAGATCCCGCAGCGGCGCGGCGAGCCGGTCGTGGTCTCCCAGGACGAGGGCATCCGCGGCGACACCACTGCCGAGTCGCTGAGCAAGCTGCGCCCGGCGTTCTCCAAGGAGGGCACGATCACCGCCGGCTCCTCCTCGCAGATCTCCGATGGTGCGTGCGCCGTCCTGGTGATGAGCAAGGCCAAGGCCGAGGAGCTCGGCCTGGAGTGGCTCGCCGAGATCGGCGCCTCGGGGCAGGTCGCCGGCCCGGACTCGACGCTGCAGACCCAGCCCGCGAACGCGATCCGGCAGGCGGTCGGCAAGGAGGGCATCGCGGTGTCCGACCTCGACCTGGTCGAGATCAACGAGGCGTTCGCGGCGGTCGGCATCGTCTCGGCCCGCGAGCTCGGGATCTCCGACGAGAAGGTCAACGTCAACGGCGGCGCGATCGCCATGGGTCACCCGGTGGGCATGTCCGGCGCCCGGATTGCCCTGCACCTCGCGCTCGAGCTCAAGCGCCGCGGCGGCGGCGTCGGCGCGGCGGCGCTGTGCGGCGGCGGCGGCCAGGGCGACGCCCTGATCCTGCGCGTCCCCGCGTGAGCGACCCCGTCGGACGGCGGGCCAAGGTCTCGGTCCCCGACCTGGTCGACCGGGCCAGGGCGGGCGACCCGCGCGCGGTCGCGCGGCTGATCTCGTTCGTGGAGGACGCCTCGCCGATGCTGCGCGAGGTGATGGCCGGGCTGGCGCCGCACACCGGCAACGCGCAGATCGTGGGCGTCACCGGGTCACCGGGCGTCGGGAAGTCCACGACGACCTCGGCGCTGGTCAAGGCGCTGCGCGCGGTCGACAAGCGGGTCGGGGTGCTGGCCGTCGACCCGTCCTCCCCGTTCTCCGGTGGGGCCCTGCTCGGCGACCGGGTGCGGATGCAGGACCACGCCACCGACAAGCACGTCTACATCCGTTCGATGGCCTCGCGGGGACACCTGGGCGGGCTGTCCTGGTCGACACCGCAGGCGCTGCGGGTCCTCGACGCGGCCGGCTGCGACGTGGTGCTGGTCGAAACGGTCGGGGTCGGGCAGAGCGAGGTGGAGATCGCCGGGCTCGCGGACACCACGCTGGTGCTGCTCGCACCCGGGATGGGCGACGGGATCCAGGCGGCGAAGGCCGGCATCCTGGAGATCGGCGACGTCTACGTGGTGAACAAGGCCGACCGCGACGGTGCGGACCAGGTGCGCCGCGACCTGCGGAACATGCTGGCGCTCGCGGATCGCGACGAGGAGGCCTGGAAGCCCCCGATCGTGCAGACCGTCGCGCAGAGCGGGCAGGGCGTGGATGAGGTGGTGGCGGCGATCGAGAAGCACCGCGCCTGGATGGAGGGCTCCGGCGAGCTCGAGCGGCGCCGGGTACGACGGGCCCGCGACGAGATCGAGGCGATCGCGGTGACCGCGCTGCGGGCCCGGTGGGGCGACGTGCATGAGCGCACCGAGCTCGACGAGCTCGCCGAGAAGGTCGCGGCCGGCGCCTCCGACCCCTACGCCGCCGCAGACTCGCTGCTGGAGACCTACACCGACCAGTGGGGCTGAACCCTCACGGCCGCGCCTTGTGGTCGGGGTGCCCGTGGGTGCGCCGCTCCTCCTTCATCGCCGCCTCGTGCAGGTGCCGCCGCCCGAGCGTCAGCGCCTCGCGCACCTCGCACTCGAACTCGCGGAAGACCGACCAGTAGGTGGCGTCGTACTCCTCGACGATCTGGAACGTCCACCGGCCGTCGAGCACGTTGCGGCCGAGGAGCTCGCGTTCGAGCCGGTCGGCGAGCGTCGCGTGGCCGCAGTCGCGCAGCCGGTCCACCGCGTCCCCGAGCTGGACGTCCGCCGAGCCGGTGAGCTGGTGGAACGTGTACAGGTGGCCGCGGGCCCGCTCGACCGTCTCCAGGGCCTCGGTCAGCCGGCCGACGGCCTCGACGGTGCGCTCGTCGACGTCGCTCGCGTCGAGGAGGCGCTCGTCGACGGTGGCAGGCGCGTGGTGCCCGGGGCCGGGCCGGCTGTCGTCGCTCATCGCTGCCTCCTGCGGCATGCCTGGCGGGGCCGTTCGGCACCCGCTCCTGCTGGCACGGTAGCGTCGCCGCGCGCCTCTCCCACAGGAGTGGCGGACTTTGCTAGACATGTGCCTTGCAGATGGGGCGCCGCGCGCCCCCGCGCAGGACAACCGACTCGGGACGGAGAAACCATGCGCAAGCTGTTGGTCGGCCTCGTTGTCGCGTTCGCGTTGTTCTACCTCTTCACGCAGCCGCAGGGGGCCGCCGAGGCGGTCCGCGGCGCCGCGTCGGCCGTGGTCGTCGCCTTCAACAGCGTCATCGAGTTCATCACCGCGTTGTTCCACCACCGGTAGCGGCGGCCGACGCGATGGCCGGCTGGCTGCACAGCACCCTCGACCCGAAGATCGGCAAGCACCTGCTCCGCGACGAGGGCGAGGTCATCGTCGACGAGGTCCTGCACCACTGGGTGGTCTACGTGGTGCCGCTGCTCCAGGCGCTCGTCGGGCTGGGGATCCTCTACCTGTTCCTGCTCTCGCCGGTCCAGGTCGCCTGGCTCCCGCTGCTGGTCGGGGGGGCGGTCCTCGGGTACGCCGCGTGGAAGGCGCTGGTGGACCACATGGACCGGTTCGTGATCACCAACATGCGCGTGTTCCGCGTCCGCGGGGTGTTCGGCCAACGGCTGGCCACCATGCCGCTCGGCCGGATCCTGGACATCAGCGTGGAAAAGCCGTTTCTCGGCCGGCTGCTGAACTACGGGCACTTCGTGTTCGAGTCCGCCGCCCAGGAGCAGGGGCTGCGCGACATCCGGTTCGTGGGCCGGCCCTACGACCGCGACCTGGTGATCCAGCGCGTGGTGCAGCGCGCGGGTCTGCGTGGCCCCCGGGTGATCAACTGACCCGTTCCGGCGCGGCAAGGTCACGGTTTCGCCACGGCGCGCAAATGCACTTGCTCCCGTTCGGCCCGTGGCTGCAGGCTTCGCTCCGGGTCAACGGCCGGAAGGGGGACGGGTGGACGACAAGGCGATGGTGGCGGAGGGCCTCGGCGTGGACGGGCCCGGCAGGCCGCTCCTCGACGACGTCTCGCTCGCGGCGTCCGCGGGCCGGATGCTCGCCGTCACCGGCTCCAGCGGGTCCGGCAAGACCACCCTGCTCAGCGTGCTCGGCGGGCTGATCGCCCCCAGCCGGGGCAGCGTGAGGTACGACGGGCAGCCGGTCGGCACGCGCACCGGCGAGCCGCGACCGGGCACCGCCCTCGTGCTGCAGACCTACGGGCTGGTGCCGAGCCTGACCGCCGAGGAGAACGTCGCGATCGCCCTGCGGGCGCACAGGGTGGCCCCCGCGGAGGCGTCGCGGCGCTCGCTGGCCGCCCTGGACCGGGTCGGCGTCGGCGACCTCGCGGAGCGGATGGTCCAGGAGCTGTCCGGTGGGCAGCTGCAGCGGGTCGCGGTCGCCCGTGCGCTGGCGGCCGAGCCGGACGTGCTGCTGGCCGACGAGCCCACCAGCGAGCTCGACGAGCTCAACCGGGACCTGGTGGTCGCCGAGATCCGCGCGGAGGCCGACCGGGGCGCGCTGGTGGTGCTCGCCACCCACGACCCCGACGTGGCCGACGCCTGCGACGCCGAGCTGCACCTCGTGGACGGGGCGGTCGCCGGGCAGCCGGTGCGGACCGTCGCGACGGTCGTGGACGGGCCCGGGCACGAGCACGACATGTTCCGGAGGCCGCAGTGAGCACGGCCGTGGACCGCCGTACCGGGGTGGCCGTGCGGTGCGTGAATGTGGTGCAGATCTACACCACCGCCGGCGGCCACGACGTGGTCGCGCTGCGCGGGGTGAACCTGGACATCCGGCCGGGGGAGCAGGTCGCGCTGCTGGGCCCGTCCGGATCAGGGAAGTCGACGCTGCTGAGCCTGTTCGGCGGGGTGCTGCGCCCCTCGGCGGGCAAGGTGCTGATCGACGGCCACGACATCTCCCGGGTCGGGGAGAGCGAGCTGGGCCGGCTGCGCTCGGGGAAGGTCGCCTCCCTGCTGCAGGGCGCGAGCCGCAACCTGCTGCCCTACGCCACCGCCGAGGACAACATCGTGTTCGCCCGCCGGCCGCTGGCCAGCGCGGCCCGCCGGCGGCTGCCCTCGCCGGCCGAGCTGCTGGACCGGCTCGGGATGGCGGACCTGGCGGGGGCGCCGCTGGCGCGGCTGTCGGGAGGGGAGCGCCAGCGGGTCGCGTTCGCGTCCGCCGTCTCCTCGGGAGCCGGGCTGCTGCTCGCGGACGAGCCGACCTCGCAGCTCAGCCACGACGACCGGGACGCGATGCTCGCGCTGATCCACCTGGTCAGCGCCGAGTTCGGTACGACGGTCGTGCTGGTGACCCACGACCCGGAGGTGGCGTCCTCGATGCCGCGCAGCATCACCATCCGCAACGGCCGGATCGGTGCCGAGGGACGGCACGGCTTCGACTTCGCGGTCGTGGACGAGGACGGCGCGGTGCACATCCCGGACGACCTGGCCGAGCAGTTCCCGGCCGGGACGCTGGTGCAGTTCGAGGAGACCACCGAGGGGATCGTGCTGCGCGCGGTCGAGGAGCAGGACCGGGGGGAGCGACGGTGAAGGTGCTGTTCGCGGGCCTGTGGGCCCGGCGGGGGCTGAACGCGGCCAGCCTCCTGATCACCGTCCTCGCGGTCACCGCCGCGGTGCTCGGACCGATGTACGGCCGGGCCTCCGCCGAGCACCTCGTGGACACCCGGATCGACCAGCGCGCGCCGTACACCACCGGGCTCGCCTACTCGCTGCCGGCGATGCCGGAGGGGGAGCTGCCCACGGGCAGCCCCGCGAGCTACCGCGCCCCGGACCCGGCCGCGCTGATCGACCGGGCGGAGCGGACCGAGCGGGGCCCCGGCGTGGCACGGTTCTGGCACCCGCCGGTGCGCTGGCTGCGCGACCCCGGTGGGATGCTCACCTACGACGCCCATCCCTTCCAGGCACCGCTGTACTGGCGCCAGGGGATGTGCCGGATGGCGCAGGTGCGCGGCCGCTGTCCCGCCGCGGCCGGCGAGGCGCTCGTCCAGCAGACGATGGCGCGCGCCCTCGGCGTCGGCCCCGGCGACGCGCTGACGCTGCGCTACACCGACCACTTCCTGCGCCCCCGGCGCCACCACGGCGAGACCACGCACGTGGAGGCGCAGCGCACCCGGAACCGGACCTTCACCGTCGTCGGCACCTACCGGATCACCGACCCGGCCGCGCCGCGCTGGTTCGACCTCTCGCGGTTCTCGGGGATCGACGACCTGCACCCGGCCCCCGGCGCTCCCGGCTCGTCCGCGACCCCGACGGCGCCGGCCCTGCTGGTGGCGCCGGCCTCGATGGACTCGCAGACCTTCGTGGGCGGCGTGGACCGGCCGATCGACGTCTCCGCGGTCAACGTAGCCACGCTCGACGCGACCCAGCGCGCCGCGGACGGGTTCAAGGGCCGCGCGCTGAGCGACGCCTCCGTGGAGCAGGTCGGCCAGCTCGACCTGAAGTCGCTGTTCGACGGGGTCCGGGCGGAGCACAGCCTGCTGTCGCGCGTGATGGTGGCGGCGCTGGCGCCGCTGATCGTGCTGGCGCTGCTGCTGCTCCACGCGCTGGTGTCGGCGGCGGCGCAGGTCCGACGTCCCTACGTCGCGCTCGCCAAGCTGCGCGGACACTCCCGCGCGCAGGTGCTCCGGTTCGCGGTGGCCGAGCCCTTCTGGGTGGTGGCGATCGCCACCCCGATCGGTGCGGCGATCGCGGTCGCCGGTGCGCACCTGGTCGCCCGGCTGTGGCTGCGGCCGGGCATCCCGGTCGCGGTCGACACCGCCACCTGGGTCGCGTTGGCCCTGGTGGTCGGCTCGGCGTTGGTGGCGGCCGCGATGGCCGCGTTCACGGTGATCCGGGAGCCGCTCTCCTCGGCCCTGAAGTCCTCCGTGCGGGCGCGGCCAGCCTCCCGGTTCGCCCTGGTGCTGCGCAGCGCGGTGGTCGCCGTGGCGGTGGCGTCGGTCGCCCAGCTGCTCACCTCGCGGGACCAGTCCAGCCAGCTGCTGGCGCTGCTGGCGCCGATGTTCATCGCCCTCGCGGTCTCCGTGGGCGGCGCGCTGCTCCTCCGGTCGGTCAGCCGCTGGTGGGTGGGGCGCACCGCGGTGGCCGGCGCGGCGCCGGCCTTCCTCGCCTCGCGGCGGCTGGCCCGCCGCCCGGACCTCGCGAACCTGATGATCCCGCTGCTGCTGGCGGTCTCGGTGATCACCTTCGCGGCGTCGGCGTCGGCGGTCTCCGACGACTGGCGGGTGAGCCGGGCCCGCGCCGACGTGGGCGCCGCGGCTACCTACCAGGCCGACACCACGCCGGGCCGGCTGCTGCAGCTGACCCGGCGGATCGACCCCTCGGGCAGGTACCTCGCCGCCGCGCTCGTCGACAACAGCGGCGACGGCACGCAACGGCGGCTCTTCGTGGACACGCGTCGGCTGGCCTCGGTGGCCGCGTGGGACCCGAGCTGGTCCGACGTACCGGTGTCGACGCTGCAGGACCGGCTCACCCGGGGCGCCGGCAAGCGGCTGTCCTTCAGCGGGGGACGCGTCTCGGCGCGGGTGCGCGGCGTCCGGCTGCACTCGAGCAGCGGCGGGCACGCGGAGCTCTGGCTGCAGTACGTCGACCAGGCCGGCGACCAGCAGGACGTGCGGCTCGGCCGGCTGCGCGACGGCAGCGGCACGCTCACCGGTGCGACCCCCGGCTGCGACCGGACCTGCCTGGTGGAGCAGCTCTACGTCTCGGGGGACTCGCATTCGGTCTCGGACGTGAACGGGTCGCTGACGCTCGCCGGGGTCGCCGTGGACGGGAGGACCGTCCACTGGGGGCTGGGCCGGGACGGCGGCTGGCGGGCCGCGCGGCCGTTCCCCGTGTCCCTGGTCGACCCGCCCGTGGTGCTCGACCCGGGTCCGGGCGGCCTGCACCTGAAGGTGTTCCTCGGCCAGCTGCCGCCGGGGAAGGTGACCAACCCGACCATGCTGGCCGGCTACGCGCGGATCACCCCCGGGTCCACGCCCGACGTCGCCCCGGTGGTGGTGACCACGGGCACCGCGACGCCGCCCGCGGCCCGTCCCGGCAGCGGCACCGCGATCGAGTACGGGCCGGACGTGGTGGTGGGCACCGGGCTCAACGGCGAGCAGGCGCCGATGCGGGTGGTGGGCCGGGTCCGCGCGCTGCCGGTGCTGGGCGACGAGGGCGAGCTCGCCGACCTGGAGACCTCGCTGGTGGAGTTCGAGCCCCCCACCGGCGCGGTGGTCGTGGTCGAGCTGTGGACGGCGGCGGACGTGCCCCCGGCGATGCTCGCCCGGGTCCGGGCCGCCGGCATCGACCTGAACCCGCTCGGCCGGGTGGACAGCACCCTGCACGCGCTGCGCGGCGACGCGTTCAGCCTCGGGCTGCGGCTGTTCCTGATCGTCGGGCTGGCCACCCTGCTGCTGGCGATCTTCGGGGTGTTCGCCTCGGCGGTGCTGCAGTCACGGTGGCGGGCCTACGAGGTGGCCTCGCTGCGGGTGGTGGGGGTGCCCCAGCGCAGCCTCGTCCGCGGCTCGGTGCTGGAGTACGTCGTGATGCTGGGCTGTGCGGTGCTGCTGGGCCTGGTCTCGGCGTACCTCTCGCTGAAGCTGGTGCTGCCCTCGATGAGCCTGGGCACCGCGGACCCGTACGAGCCGGCGCCGGTCTACCCGGTGCACTGGTCGGTGCTGGGCGTGACCGGCGTGGTGCTGTTCGCGCTGGCGGCGCTGATCGCGCTGGTGGTCTCGCGGCGGATCACCCGGATGGGCCGTCCGGCCACACTGCGCTGGGCCGAGGCGGGCTGACCCGCGCCCACGGCCGCAGCGGGCGGGTCGTGGGCGCGGAGCCGCCGGTGCCGTTCAGTAAGGTTCTGGGCCATGGTGAGCAAGGACGGCCGTTCATCGGGTAGGACCAAGCTGCCCTTCGACCCGATCGACGAGGCCGCGCGCCAGTGGGGGCTGCGCTGGGGCGCGGTGGACCAGATGCACGCGGTGACCTCCCTGATGCGGGTGCAGCAGCTCGTGCTCGGACAGCTCGACGAGCTGCTGCGCCCGCACGGGCTGACCTTCGCCCGCTACGAGGCCCTGGTGCTGCTGACCTTCTCCCGCAACGGCTCGCTGCCCCTGGGCAAGATGGGGGAGCGGCTGCAGGTGCACCCCACGTCGGTCACCTCGATCGTGGACCGGCTCGAGGCCGCCGGGCACGTCGTACGCCGGCGGCACCCCGACGACGGCCGCGCGGTGCTCGCCGAGATCACCGACGCGGGCCGCGCCGTGGTGGACGAAGCGACCGCCGACCTCGTCACCGCCCGCTTCGCGCTGGCGGAGCTGTCCCCCGAGGACCTGCGGTCGCTGTCCGCGTTGCTGAAACCGGTCCGGGAGGCCGCCGGCGACTTCTAGCGGGCCGCCCCCGAGGGCCGGATGTTCTGGTTCACGTGGAAGACGTTGTCCGGGTCGTAGCGGCGCTTGACCTCCTCGAGCCGCGGGTAGTTCTCCCCGAACGACGCACGCACCCGGTCGTCGCCCTCCTGCATGAGGAAGTTCAGGTAGGCGCGACCCGCCGAGGTCGGGTGCAGGGCGGTCCAGTACTCCTTGGCCCAGGTGCTGATCGCCTCGGCGTTCGCCGGTTCGGGGTCCACGCCCACGATGACGCCGGACCAGCCACCCTCGCGGTAGGCGAACGCGGTGTCCTCGACGGGAACCCGCGCGGCCGCCCCGTCCATCGGGTAGAGGTGCATCGTGGAGTGCCCGGTCGGGAGCGTGGCGCCGTACCTGACGTGCACGTCGATCGCCTCGTCGGTGATCTCGCGGAAGAAGTCGGCCCGCCAGTACCACTGCAGCCCGGGCGGGTAGAGGGCGTCGAAGGCCGTCTGCAACGCCGTGAACGGGAGCTCGTGGACGCCCATCAGCAGCGGGGAGCCGTACTCCTTGACCGGCGCGAGCACCTGCTCCGCCCGGTCGTGCGGCCCGGTGTAGCACCAGACGATGGCGCAGGCCTTGCGTCCCCACAGCTCTTCGGGGAATGGCGGGGCGGGCGGGATGGTGATCAGGCCGATCCAGCCGCTCAGCTCCTCGGGGAGGGTGGGGAGCAGCTCGCGGTACCAGCGCATCACGTCCGCGGTGTCGGCGATGTCGTAGAGCACCGGTCCCGCCAACACGTTGCCGTTCTCCCCGATCGGGTGGCATCGGAACGTGAACGAGGTGACCACGCCGAAGTTCCCGCCGCCACCGCGCAGCGCCCAGAACAGGTCCGGGTGGCTGGTGGCGTCGGCGGTGACGAAGCTGCCGTCGGCGAGGATCACGTCCGCTGCCAGCAGGTTGTCGACGGTGAGGCCGAAGCGACGGGTCAGGTAGCCCATCCCGCCGCCGAGCGACAGCCCCGCTACGCCGGTGCTGCCGAGGAACCCGGACGGGGTGGCCATCCCGAAACCGACGGTCGCGTGGTCCACGTCGGCCCAGGTGCACCCGGCGTCCACCCGGACGGTGCGCTCCTCCGGGGACACCGTGGTGCTGCGCATCAGGGACAGGTCGATGACCAGGGCACCGTCCCAGGTGCCGAGGCCGGCGGCGTTGTGCCCGCCCCCGCGGATCGCGAGCTCGATGTCGTGCTCGCGCGCGAACAGCACACAGGTGCGTACGTCGATCGCATCGCGGACCCGGGCCACGGCACCGGGACGCCGGTCGATCATCGCGTTGTAGACCCGTCGGGCGGTGTCGTAGTCGGGGTGCTCGGGGGTGATCAGGGGACCCCGCAGGCGCGCGGCGAGGTCGTCGTACGGGGCGGTGCCGGTGCCTCGTGGCGGGCTGGTGACGGACATCTGTACTCCTCGGGTGGCGGGTCGTCCTCTCTGACGACCTCGATGCCAGGACGCTAGGAGCCGGCCCGTTCGCTCAGCGTTCGCCGACCGCTCCGGCCAGGTCGGCGAGCGTGCTCTCGCACCGCTCCAGGAGCGCCGCGCTGCCCTGCCGGCGGGCGAGCCCGGCCGCCGCGCGCAGCCGGGTCGTCCCGCCGTCGGGGTCGTAGCGGGCACGCTGTCGCAGCACCTCGGCGAGCCACCAGTGCTCGTGCTGCTGCGCGGCCGCCGCGAGCGCCTCGTCGAGGACCCGGCAGCGCGCGACCGGGTCGGTCTCGACGTCGGCGAGCAGGGACAGCCAGTACGGCCGCCGGGCGTGGGCACCCTGCTCGTGCAGGTTGGCGATGCCCTGGCGGGCCAGCTCCCGGCCGGCCGGGCCGCCCCTGCACCAGCCCTCGAGGATCCGGCCCCAGTCGCCGTAGTACGCGAACGCGCACCGGTCGCACAGCCGACGCAGCTCGGCGGCGTCGCGCCCGACCGCGGCACGGTCGCCGAGCAGCTGGTCGGTGATGGCGGCGAAGGCGAGGGCCACCGCCAGGGAGTACTGGTGGCCGGTGGCCCGGGCCTCGGCGACCGCGCCGACCATCAGGTCGGCGGCCGCCTCGGGACGCCCGCACGTCCACTCCGCGTGCGCCGCCCACGCGGCGGTGTGCACCCGGGCCCGGGTGCCCACGCTCAGCGACTCCTCGGACATCGACGCCAGGGCGGTCGCGAAGTGCTGCCGGGCCGCCGCGGGCAGCCCGAGGTGCAGCGCGGCGCCGCCGAGGGAGAACTGGGCCTGGCCGACCCGGGCGCCGCGGTCCCCCACCAGCGCCAGGATCTGCTCCGCCAGCGCGTACGCCGTGGGCATCTGGCCCTGCACGAACCGGCACGCCCACAGCCCGACCATCGCGGTGAGCCGCGCTTCTCGCTGCGCCAGCCGCTCGGCGAGCTCGACGGTGCGCCCGCAGGCCTGCTCCAGCTCGGGGGAGGCGTAGCCGTGCAGCGCGTTGAGCGGTGGGATCATCGCCTCCAGGCACTCCAGCTCCTGCTGGTCGCGGTCCCGAGTCGGCGGGGCCTCCTGCAGCAGCGCCAGGGCCGCCCGGTGGTGCGCCGACCGCCTCGGCGTGGGCGAACACCCCCGCCGCCACGTGCGCCGCCTGCCGGTAGAAGACCATGGCCCGGCCACGGTTTCCCGCGGCGCGGTACTGCGCGGCGACCTGCGCCGCGACCTCGTCGGTGTGCCCCGCGTGCAGCAGCTCGAGGGCCTGGGCGACCCTGCGGTGCAGCAGCCAGCGGCGGGCCGGACTGACCAGCGCGTACGCCGTCTCCAGGAGCCGGTCGTGCGTGAACGCGTAGCCGCCCTGTCGCTCCCGGATGATCCGCTGGTGCCACAGCTCGTCGACCGCGAGCACCACGGTGTCGGGGTCGAGGTCGCTGGCCTCGGTGAGCAGCAGCAGCCCGAAGTCCTGCCCCACGGCGGCGGCCAGGCCCGCGACGGCCCGGGCCGCGGGGGAGACCCGCTCCAGGCGCTTGCGGAGGATCTCGGAGAACGCGGCGTCCTGCTGCCTCAGGGCGGACGCCAGGTCCGCGGTGGAGCGGCAGGCCTCGACGACGTACAGCGGGAACCCGCCGGTGGCGGCGTGCAGCAGGGCGGCCGCCTCGGGGGTGAGCCCCTCGCCGGTGAGGACCCCGGCCAGGGTGGCGGTCTCGTCGGGCGCCAGCGGCTCGACCCGGACGGTCGACAGCAGCCCCGCGTCGCGGACCTGGGAGAGCCACCGGGTCGCGGCGGTCGACTCCGGGGTGTCGTCGACACGCATGGTCACCACCAGCAGCACCGGAGCGTGGGCGGCGACGTCCATCAGCATCGAGCAGAAGGTCAGGGTGTCCTCGTCGCACCACTGCAGGTTGTCCAGCACCAGCAGGGTCGACCGGGAGGCCGCCAGGACGCAGCGGGCCAGGCCCTCGAAGAACCGGTGGCGCTGCCAGACGTCCACCCGGTCGCTGCTGACGTGAGCGGCCGTGTCGGACCCGCTCGAGGGCACCAGCCGGTCGACCTCGGCGCGCCACACCGGGTCCAGGGTGGGTCGCGCGGCGGCGAGCGCCGGGCTGCGCACCCACTGGGCCACCGGGGCGAGGGACAGCCGGCCGGAGGCCTCGAAGCAGCCGCCGAGGGCCACGACCGCACCGTCGGCGGCCGCCCGGGCGGCCAGCTCCGAGACCAGCCGGGACTTCCCGACCCCGGCCGACCCCTGCAGCAGCACGACCCTGCTCCGGCCGCGCTCCGCCGCGTGCCAGGCGCCCGTCAGCGCGGTCAGCTCCCCGTGCCGGCCGACCAGGGCCGGCTGCCGGGGCCGCCGGCGCGCCTCCACGTCCCGCGGTGTCACGGCGCGGGGGGTGCGCCCCAGGATCCGGTCCAGCACCCGGGTGGTGGCCGGGTCGGGGTCCACCCCCAGCTCGTGCTCGAGCACCGAGGCGCACCGGTGGTAGGTGGTGATCGCGTCGGCCCGGTCGCCGGCCAGCGCCTGGAGCTCCATCAGCGTGCGGTAGCCGCGTTCCTCCAGGGGCACCAGCGTGATCCGCCGCCGCGCGGTCGGGATCGCCAGCGCGGGCTGCCCGGTCCGCACCGCGGCCGCGCAGACCGCGTCACAGGTCGCCGCGCAGGAGCGGGTGAGCTCGGCCCGCAGGTCCAGCACCCATTCGTCGTCCATCCCCGGCAGCAGCTCCCCGCCGTACCGCTCCAGCGCCCGCAGGCCGTGTGCGATCGCGTCCTCGTCGGTGGCCGCGGGCGACGTGGCCAGCCCCGCCTCGTGCACGAAGTCGGCGAGGTCGACGCGGCAGCCGGGGACCGGGCCCCAGCACAGGTGCGTCGAGCTCACGTCCAGCGAGTCCGCGGCCTCGCCGAGGACCTGCCGCAGCTGGTGCAGCTCCCGCCGCAGGTTGGTCAGGGCCTGGGCGTCCCCGGACGCGGGCCAGAACGTGCCCGCGATCCGGGTCCGGGACTGGGGCGAGCCGGCGTGGGCGACCAGGTAGGCCAGCAGCGCGATCGTCCGGGACGCGCGCGTCCGGACCTCGCCGGTCGCGGCGTCGACGACGGCCTGCTCTCCCAGCAGCGTGACGGTCAGCATCGAGGCTCCCGGGCCAGCCTAGGGAACCGCGGCCGTCCGGGACAGGGGCCGGTGGTGCGGTGCCGGCTCGACAGAGATAGTTGGACGTCCTACTATTTTCCTGTCGGATGCATCACGTCCCCTGGAGGCACCCATGACCGAGCCGTCCGCGCGCGAGCGCTGGGAGCAGCGCTACGCCAAGTCGCGGGTGCGCGACGCCGACTTCAGCACGCTGTCGGGGATGCAGGTCGAGCCGGCCTACGGACCCTCGGACGAGGCGGCCCACCCGGGGTTCGAGAACATCGGCTGGCCGGGGGAGTTCCCCTACACGCGCGGGCTGTACCCGACCGGCTACCGCGGCCGGACCTGGACGATCCGGCAGTTCGCCGGGTTCGGCAACGCGCAGCAGACCAACGAGCGCTACAAGATGATCCTCGGCCGCGGCGGCGGCGGGCTGTCGGTGGCCTTCGACATGCCGACGCTGATGGGCCGCGACTCCGACGACCCGAAGAGCCTGGGCGAGGTGGGTCACTGCGGCGTCGCGATCGACACCGCCGCCGACATGGACGTGCTGTTCGGTGACATCCCCCTCGGTGACGTCACCACCTCGATGACCATCTCCGGCCCGGCCGTCCCGGTGTTCTGCATGATGCTGGTCTCCGCCGAGCGCCAGGGCATCGACACCGGCACGCTCAACGGCACCCTGCAGACCGACATCTTCAAGGAGTACATCGCCCAGAAGGAGTGGCTGTTCGCCCCGGAGCCGCACCTGCGGCTGATCGGCGACCTGATGGAGTACTGCGCCGAGCAGATTCCCGACTACAAGCCGCTCTCGGTCTCCGGCTACCACATCCGCGAGGCCGGGTCGACGGCGGCGCAGGAGCTGGCGTTCACGCTCGCCGACGGCTTCGGCTACGTGGAGCTGGGACTGTCGCGCGGGCTGGACGTGGACCGGTTCGCCCCCGGGCTGAGCTTCTTCTTCGACAGCCACGTGGACTTCTTCGAGGAGATCGCGAAGTTCCGCGCCGCCCGCCGGATCTGGGCGCGCTGGTTGCGCGACGTCTACGGCGCGAAGAGCGAGAAGGCGCAGTGGCTGCGTTTCCACACCCAGACCGCCGGTGTGTCGCTGACCGCCCAGCAGCCCTACAACAACGTGGTCCGCACCGGCATCGAGGCACTGGCCGCGGTGCTCGGCGGCACCAACTCGTTGCACACCAACGCCCTCGACGAGACTCTCGCGCTGCCCAGCGAGCAGGCCGCCGAGATCGCGCTGCGCACCCAGCAGGTGCTCATGGAGGAGACCGGCGTCGTCAACGTGGCGGACCCGCTCGGCGGCTCCTGGTACGTCGAGGCGCTGACCGACAAGATCGAGATCGAGGCCTACGAGATCTTCGACCGGATCCTCTCGCTGGGCGGCTCGGAGCTGTCCGCCCGGGACACCGGGGGGCTGGCCGCGCTCGTCGCCCGCAGCACCGCCGAGGGGCAGCACGGCACCTGGCCGATGACCCGCGGCATCCTGCGCGGCATCGAGGAGGGCTGGTTCATGTCGGAGATCGCCGAGGCAGCCTTCCAGTACCAGACCGCCCTGGAGAAGGGCGACAAGAAGATCGTCGGGGTGAACTGTCACGAGGAGTCGGTCACCCATGACCTGGAGATCCTGCGGGTCTCGCACGAGGTCGAGGTCGAGCAGGTGCGCGCGCTCACCGAGCGCAAGGAAGGCCGCGACGCCGGTCAGGTCGACGCGGCGCTGGCGCGCCTGCTCGAGGTGGCCCGCACCGAGGAAAACATGGTCCCGGCGATGCTCGACGCGTGCCGTGCCGAGGCGACCCTCGGGGAGATCTGCGACGCGCTGCGCGCCGAGTGGGGCGAGTACCGCGAGCCGGCCCGCTTCTGATCCGTCTGGACCAGCCCTTTCGGCTCTTGGCGCCGGCCCGCACCGGGTCTAGCGTCGAGTGGACAACGGGTCCGGTTCCGACTCGACCGAAGTGTTGCTCCTTGGGGAAACGGGCAACCGCGCTGGATTGAAAAGACGCCTCCCCGGTCGGACCGGACCCGCTTTCGCGTTCTCTTGCCCGGATCGGCCAAGATAGGTGTCATGACCCAGCAGCCGTTCTCGCGCCCCGGAGCCGTCGACCTCTCAGCCCTCAAGCGCCCCGCCGCCCCGGCGGGCGGGCCCGCCGGTGGGCCCGGTGCCGCACCCGGTGCCGGTGCCGCCACCGGTGCCTACGCCGTCGCCCTCGACGAGCAGAACATCCAGGGCCACCTCGAGGCGTCGATGAACGCGCCGGTGGTGCTGGTCGTGTACTCGCCGAGCCAGGCACCGGAGAGCGCCCGGCTGGCCAGCGACCTGGAGACCCTCTCCGACGAGTTCGAGGGCCGGTTCCTGCTCGGCAAGGTGGACGTGGACACCAGCCCGCAGCTGGCGCAGGCGCTCCAGATCCCGTCGATCCCGCTGGTGGCCCTGGTCATGCAGGGCCGGATGATGCCGCTGCTGCAGGACGCACCCGCGATCGACGAGCTGCGGAGCCTGGTCACCCAGGTGCTGCAGCAGATGGCCACCCAGGGCGTGACCGGGCGGCACCAGCCGCTCACCCAGCAGGCGACCGCCCCCGAGGGGGAGCAGGAGGAGTACGTCGACCCGCGCTACGTGCCTGCCCAGGACGCGCTGGCCGCCGGGGACGTGGACGCGGCCGTCGCGGAGTACCAGAAGCTCGTCGACGCCAACCCCGCGGACGCCGAGGCCGCCGGCGGCCTGGCCATGGCGAAGCTGATGCAGCGGACCGTGGACGCGGACCCGCAGGCGGTCCGCACGGCAGCCGCCGAGCGCCCCGACGACGTCGACGCGCAGACGCTGGCCGCGGACCTCGACCTGCTCGGCGGGCATGTCGACGACGCCTTCGGCAGGCTCATCGACCTGGTCCGCCGCGCCTCCGGGGAGGAGCGGGACGCGGCCCGCACCCACCTGCTCGGCCTGTTCGCGGCCGTCGGCAACGAGGACCCCCGGGTGCTGAAGGGCAGGCAGGGTCTGGCCTCCGCGCTGTTCTGAGGCCGGTTGCGCGCCGGTTCACCGGCCGGCGCCGATCTGGCGGTCGAGGAAACCCACGACCCGACGCTCCCAGGCCGCCGGGTGCGCGGCGAGCCCGCCGGTGTGCCCGGCGCCGGGCACCGTCCAGATCACCACGTTGGCCGGGGAGGCCGCCCGGACCAGCCGCGCCGCCAGCAGCTCGTCGGGCCGGGTGCCCGCGGTGACCAGCAGCAGCGGGTGCGGGGCCGCGGCGCGGACGGACGCGCGCAGCGAGACCGGGGCCGGGACCTCGGACATCAGCCCGGCGAGCCGGTAGGTCAACCAGTCGAGGCCCTGCTGCAACCGCCCGCGCAGGCCGTAGTGCGCGAGCCAGCCCCGGTCCGCGAGGACCCGGTTCATCGCGCCCTCGGCGACCACGGCCCGGACCCGCGGGTCCGCCCCCGCCGCTCCGATCGCCTCCTCGCCACCCATCGAGAGCCCGACCAGCCCGATCCGACCGGGCTCGACGTCCGGCCGGCGCGCCAGGAAGTCCACCGCGCCGGCCAGGTCGGACTCCCCGGCCCAGCCGAAGTCCATCGCCGTTCCCGCACTGGTCCCGTGGCCCCGCGCGTCGAGCAGCAGGACGCCGTACCCGTGCCGTGCGAGCACCGCCGCCGGGCGCAGCGCCGCCGTCCGGTTCGAGCCGGAACCGTGCGCTATCGCGACTGCCGCGCCGTTGCGGGACGGGACGTACCAGGCAGCCAACGGGGTGCCGTCGGCGGCCGGGAGGCGCACCGTCCGGTACCGCAGGCCGTACGTGCCCGGGTCGCGCCCGTCGAGCGGCGTCGCCGGGACGTGGGTGGCCAGCACCGCGGGACCCACGGCCCCGAGCCCGGCCCACAGCGCCAGCAGCAGGGCCGGCACCAGCAGCGGCCACCACCGCCTCCGGACCCCACCCAGCAACCGGCGACCGCCGAGCAGCACGGCGGCCAGGCCCGTGAGCAGCGCGGCGAGACCCAGCACGGTCAGAACCGACACGCCCTGCTTCACCAGGTGAGGCAGGCCGAGCCCGGCGCCGACGCCGAGCAGCACCACCCCGGCCAGGAACAGCGCGGCACCCCGCCAGGCGCCGGGCCCCCGCCGGGTCCGGCCCGGCGGCGGCCGCGGCGGGGACGTGCCCGCAGGGGTGGGCACGGTCATGGACACCTCCGCCGGTCGGCTCGGCTCCAGCCTCGGACGGAGCCGGCTGCCAGGCCAGTGCCCAACGGCCCGCGGTGGCGGGCACACCGGCAGCCGCCGGCCGGGTCGCTCAGTGCGGGTGGCCGGACTCGGTGTACGGCGTCCCGCCCTCGCCGGGCGCACCGGGAGCGGCGCCGACGTTGGCGAGCGCCGCCTCGATCCGGCGGGCGGTGAAGTCCGCGCAACGTGTCCGCACCTCGTCGAGGGTGCAGAACTGCACCGAGCGGATCTCCCGGACCTGCAGCTCGGCCTTCTCCACCACGGAGGCGTCGTGCACCCCGCCGTCGAACACCAGGCAGATCGCGTCGTCCCAGCCACCCCACGGGGGGAGCCAGTCGGTGAGCAGCAGCGGTCCGGTCTCGAGGGCCAGCCCGAGCTCCTCCTCCACCTCGCGCGCCACCGCGAGCTGGGGCGACTCGCTCACCTCGACCACGCCGCCGGGCAGATCCCAGTCGTTCTTGTAGGTCAGCCGGCACAGCAGCACCCGGCCGTCGCCGTCGCGGACCAGCATCTGGGCGATCGCCCGCTTGCGCGGCAGGAAGGAGTTGAGCAACCCGCGGAAGCCGGCGGGGTCCGTCACCGGTGGGTCGGTGCGCAGCCTGGCGAGGACCACGGTCGCGGTCGCCTCGGGTCGGTCGGCCATCCCGGGGAGGATCCGCTTGACCCCCTCGCGACGCAGCCCGCTGCGGGTGGCCACCCGCAGCGACGCCTCGTTGTCCGCGTCGACCTCGGCCTCCACCCGCTGCAGGCCGAGCGCGTCGATCGCGTAGTCGACCAGCAGCCGGACCGCGCGGGTCGCGTAGCCCTGACCGCGGTGGCCGGCGTACAGCGTCCAGGACAGCGACCCGGTGCCGTTGCCGACGTTGCGCACCTCGACGCTGCCGACCACGTCACCGTCGTGCTCGACGACGAAGTTCACCCGGGTGCGGCCCTCGTCGTACCACTTGCGCCAGTTCTCGACCGCCCGCCGGTGCTGCTCGTAGGACGGCGTCACGGCGGGGAAGCCGAACCATCGGGCGATCTCCTCGTCGTGCCCGGCGATGGCCGGCTCGATGTCCTCGTCGCGCCACGGACGCAGCACGACGACCCCGTCGGTCAGCTCAGGCTGCGGCGCGTCGGCGCTGGAGGGGTGGCTCACGAGTCCACCCTAACCACGCCCCGCTCACTGCTGGAGACGGAGCCAGACCGCTCCCAGGGGAGGGACGGTGAGGGTCGTCGAGGCGGGCTGTCCGTGCCACGGGTCGAGGGTCGACTCGACCGAGCCGAAGTTGCCGACCCCCGACCCGGAGTAGGCCTCCGCGTCGGTGTTCAGCACCTCCGCCCAGGTGCCAGCGGCGGGCAGCCCGAGCCGGTAGCGCTCGTGCGGGACGGCGGCGAAGTTCGCCACGCAGGCCAGCACGGAGCCGTCGGAGCCGCGACGCAGGAAGCTGAACACGTTGTTGCTGGAGTCGTTGGCGTCGATCCACTCGAAGCCCGCGCCCTCGCAGTCCAGCGACCACAGCGCCGAGGTCTCCCGGTAGGTCCGGTTCATGTCCCGCACCAGCGAGTGCACGCCGCGGTGGTCGGCGTTGTCCAGCAGCCACCAGTCCAGCTCGCGGCTCTCCGCCCACTCCGACTCCTGGGCGAACTCCGAACCCATGAAGATCAGCTGCTTGCCGGGGTGCGCCCACATGTAGGCGAGGAAGGTGCGCAGGTTGGCCAGCTGCCGCCACCGGTCACCGGGCATCTTGCGCAGCAGCGAGCCCTTGCCGTGCACGACCTCGTCGTGGCTGATCGGCAGGATGTAGTTCTCCGAGTAGGCGTAGACCATCGAGAACGTCATCTGCCCGTGGTGGTACTGGCGGTGCACCGGGTCGTTCTGCACGTAGGCCAGGCTGTCGTGCATCCAGCCCATGTTCCACTTGAAACCGAACCCGAGACCGCCCAGGTGGGTCGCCCGGGTCACCCCCGGCCAGGATGTGGACTCCTCGGCGATCGTGATCGCCCCGGGCGCCCGCTTGTAGGCGGTGGCGTTCATCTCCTGCAGGAACGAGACCGCCTCGAGGTTCTCCCGGCCGCCGTACACGTTCGGGCTCCACTGGCCGTCCTCGCGCGAGTAGTCGAGGTAGAGCATCGAGGCGACGGCGTCCACGCGCAGCCCGTCGACGTGGAACTCCTCGAGCCAGTACACCGCGTTGGAGACCAGGAAGTTGCGGACCTCCTTGCGGCCGAAGTTGAACACGTAGGTGCCCCAGTCCGGGTGCTCGCCTCGGGACGGGTTCGGGTCCTCGTAGAGCGGGGTGCCGTCGAACCGCGCAAGCGCGAACTCATCCTTGGGGAAGTGGGCGGGCACCCAGTCCACGATCACGCCGATCCCGGCCTGGTGCAGCCGGTCGATCAGGTAGCGGAGCCCGTCCGGGTCGCCGAACCGGGCCGTGGGCGCGTAGTACGACGTGACCTGGTAGCCCCAGGAGCCGCCGAAGGGGTGCTCCATCACCGGCAGGAACTCCACGTGCGTGAAGCCCAGGTCGGTCACGTAGGGCACCAGCTCGTCGGCGAGCTCGGCGTAGGAGCGGCCGCGCCGCCAGGACCCGAGGTGCAGCTCGTAGACCGCCATCGGCTTCTCGTGCGCGCCGCCGCCCTGGGCCCGGTCGCGCATCCAGGTGTCGTCGCCCCACGCGTAGCCGGACTCGAACACCACCGAGGAGGTCTGCGGGGGCACCTCGGTGGCGTAGGCCATCGGGTCGGCCTTGTCGCGCCACTCGTCGTCGGCGCCGAGGACGACGTACTTGTAGCGGGTGCCGGAGCCGACGTCCGGGACGAAGAGCTCCCAGACCCCGGAGACGCCCATCTGGCGCATCGGGTGCTCGCGCCCGTCCCAGTTGTTGAAGTCGCCCTTGAGCCGGACACCCTTCGCGTGCGGAGCCCAGACGGCGAAGGAGGTGCCGGTGACGTCGCCGGTGGGGGAGGCGTACCGGCGTACGTGCGCGCCGAGCACCTGCCAGAGCTGCTCGTGGCGGCCCTCGTTGATCAGGTGCAGGTCGACCTCGCCGAGCGTGGGCAGGTAGCGGTACGCGTCGTCGACGCGCTGGGGGGCGCCGCCGGCGTAGGTCACCTCGAGGCGGTAGTCGGGCACGTCGGCGACGTCGAGCACGCCGGCCCAGACGCCCTGGTGCTCGTGCTCGAGCGTCACCCGGGTGCCGTCGTGCACCACGACCACGGACTCGGCGAGCGGGCGGAACACCCGCACGGTCACCGCGCCGGCGTGCGGGTGGGCACCGAGGACCGCGTGCGGGTCCCCGTGCCGCCCGTCGGCGAGCTGGTCGAGGATCTGCTTGTCAAGCGGGAGGATCTTGCTCATCAGGGTTTCTCCTCCTCGGTCAGGCGCGCGAGCGCGCCCATCGGGATGGCCAGCCAGGTCGGCCGGTTGCGGGCTTCGTAGACGGTCTCGTAGACCGCCTTGTCCGCCTGGTACGCGCGCAGCAGCAGCCGTTCGGGCTCGGTCAGGGCACCGTCCTCGCCCCGGTCCAGGCCCACCAGGTAGCCGTCCAGGAAGGCGTGCTGGTTGCGCTCGGCCCACTCGGCGGCTCGGAACGCGATCTGCCGCTGGGCCTCCTCGTCGGCCTGGACGTCCGACTCCACGGCGTGCGCCGCGTAGTCGAAGGAGCGCAGCATGCCGGCGACGTCGCGCCAGCGGGAGTCGGGGCGGACCCGCTCGGCGAGCGGCTTGGCAGGCTCGCCCTCGAAGTCCACGATCTTCCAGCCCCGCGACGTGCGCAGCGTCTGGCCGAGGTGGAAGTCCCCGTGCACCCGTTGTACGACGACGGGCTCGGTGATCCTGGTCAGGGCGGCGAAGGTCGCGCGCAGTCCCGGCGCGTGCTCGTCGAGACCGGGCACCACGGTGGTCGCCTCGTCGAACCGCCGGCCCATCGACTCACCGAGCGTGGCGAGGTCGTCCGCGCCCCAGGTCAGCGTGTCGAACTGCTCGGCGAGCGCCTCGTGCACCCGGGCGGTGGCCTGACCCAGCCGGTAGGACTCGGAGGCGAAGTCGCCGCCGACCTCGTCCGCACGCAGGTCCGCCTCGGCGAACAGGTCGCGCACGCTGGCCAGCGCCAGGTCCCACCCGTCGCTGGCCGTGCGCAGGAACTGCTGCAGCATCGCCAGGTGCAGCGGCGGCTCATCGTCGGCCGCCGGCACCTCGAGCCAGCCGTAGAGGGCGGCGACGTTGTCGTTCTCCGCTCGGGTGAGTGCCTCGTGGATCACGATGTCCGGGTTGTAGCCCGGGGTGACCTTGCGGAACACCTTCATCAGGCTGTCGTCCCCGAAGGCCACCGAGGAGTTGCTCTGCTCCCCGGAGAACAGCGTGGAGTGGGTGGTCAGGTCGAGGTCGTGGCCGGGCACCCGGCGGAACCGCAGCGCGCCCTCGGTCCGCGCCTCGTCGAAGGACTGCAGCCACAGCACGGTGGCCTCGCGGTCGTGCAGCGCGTCGTAGGCGAACACACCCCCGAGCTCCTCGTCGTCCCAGGTGCCGACCATCGCGTGCTCCAGGCGCTCCTGTGCCTTGGCGTAGAACGCCAGCGGCACCTGGTAGACCTCGGTCTGCCCGTCGTCGTACGTGAGCGTGACCAGATCGATGCCCACCACCGGGCCGGTCCCACCGGACGGGGCGCCGAGCGTGCCGAGCCGGCGCACGTCGGTCACGGTGAACCCGCGGCCCTTCCCGCCGAACCAGCGGGCCGAGCCGATGAACTGTTCGAGGGCGGTGATCACGAGGCGGACCCCTCCTCGAGGGCCTCGGGCTCCGGGCGCGGGATCCGGAACCAGTAGAAGCCGTAGGCGCCGAGGGTCAGCAGGTAGGGGAGCTCGCCGATCTCCGGGAAACGCACCCCGCCGAGCAGCTCGATCGGGGAGACACCCTCCCAGCGCCGCAGGTCCAGCTCCACCGGCTGCGGGAACCGGGAGAGGTTGTGCACGCAGAGCACGATGTCCGCGCTCCCGTCGGGGGCGACGTACTCGCGCACGTAGCTGAGCACGCTGGGGTTGGAGCCCCCCAGGTCGGTGAAGGTGCCCAGGCCGAACGCGTGGTGCTTCTTGCGGGCGTGCACCATCCGCCGGGTCCAGTGCAGCAGCGAGGAGGCGTTCTCGAGCTCGGTCTCCACGTTGACCCGCTGGTAGCCGAAGACCGGGTCCTGGATCACCGGGAGGTGCAACCGGCCGGGCGTGGCCACCGAGAAGCCCGCGTTGCGGTCGGGGGTCCACTGCATCGGCGTGCGCACCCCGTCGCGGTCACCCAGCCAGATGTTGTCGCCCATCCCGATCTCGTCGCCGTAGTACAGCACCGGCGAGCCAGGCAGCGAGAGCAGCAGCGCGGTGAACAGCTCCATCTGGTTGTAGTCGTTGTCCAGCAGCGGCGCGAGCCGGCGGCGGATGCCGATGTTCGCCTTCATCCGCGGGTCCTTGGCGTACTCGCCCCACATGTAGTCGCGGTCCTCGTCGGCGACCATCTCCAGGGTCAGCTCGTCGTGGTTGCGCAGGAAGATTCCCCACTGGCAGTTGTCCGGGATCTCCGGGGTCTGCTCGAGGATCTCCGAGATCGGGAACCGCGACTCCCGGCGGACCGCCATGAAGATTCGTGGCATCACCGGGAAGTGGAAGCACATGTGGCACTCGTCGCCGACCCAGTCGCCGGAGTCGGGACGCGACGTGCCGCCGAAGTAGTCGACGACGTCGGACGGCCACTGGTTCGCCTCGGCGAGCAGGATCCGGTCGGGGTAGTGCTCGTCGACGTAGCTGCGGACCCGCCTGAGGAAGTCGTGGGTCTCCTTGAGGTTCTCCCCGTTGCTGCCGGGGCGCTCGTAGAGGTACGGGACCGCGTCCAGCCGGAAGCCGTCGATGCCCATGTCGAGCCAGAAGCTCAGCGCCTCGAACATCGCGTCGTGGACCTTGGGGTTGTCGAAGTTCAGGTCCGGCTGGTGGCTGTAGAACCGGTGCCAGAAGTACTGCTGGCGCACCGGGTCCCAGGTCCAGTTGGACGGCTCGGTGTCGACGAAGATGATCCGGGCGTCCTCGTAGAGCTCGTCGGTGTCGGACCAGACGTAGAAGTCGCCGTGGGGACCGTCCGGGTCGGTGCGGCTGGACTGGAACCACGGGTGCTGGTCCGAGGTGTGGTTCATCACGAAGTCGATGATTACCCGGATGCCGCGCAGGTGGGCCTCGTCCAGGAAGGTGTGGAACTCCTCCACGCTGCCGCACTCGGGCAGGATGTTGGTGTAGTCGGCCACGTCATAGCCACCGTCGCGCAACGGCGAGGTGAAGAACGGCGGCACCCAGAGGCAGTCCACGCCGAGCCACTGGAGGTAGTCGAGCTTCTCCGTCAGGCCCTTGAAGTCACCGACGCCGTCCCCGTTGCTGTCCTTGAAGGACCGGACCAGCACCTCGTAGAAGACGGCCGTCTTGAACCAGTCCGGTTGGGGGGCAAGCCCCCCAACTGCCCCCCGCGCTTCCTGGTCCGGTTGGGGGGCAAGCCCCCCAACTGCCCCCCGCGCTTCCTGGTCCGGTTGGGGGGTGAGCCCCACCACGCCGCCCGGGTCGTTCTCCTGGTGCCGCTCGGTCGAAGGCGAGTTGGAGTCGGTCTCGGGTGGCTGCGTCATGAGTGGGTGGGCCTCCGGACGGTGAGGATGTGGGCGGGTTCGACGAACGGGTCGAGCCGGACGTAGTTGCGTTCCCCCCAGGTCCAGCTCTGGCCGGTGAGCTCGTCGTGGACGACGAACTGGTCGTGCCAGTCATAGCCGAGTGCCGGCATGTTCAGGTGCACGGTGGTCTCGCGCACGGCGTGCGGGTCGACGTTGACCACGACGATCACCACGTCCGCGGGCTCAGCCCCGGCGGACTCGGCGGACGGCCCGCCGGCCGACTTGGAGAAGACCAGGATCGACTCGTCGTCGCTGTCGTGCACGGTGAGGTTCCGCAGCCGCTGCAGGGCCGGGTGCTGGCGGCGGATCTCGTTCAGCCGGGTGAGGTAGGGCGCCAGCGACCGGCCCTCGGCCTCGGCGGCCGCCCAGTCGCGGACCCGGATCTGGTACTTCTCGGAGTCGAGGTACTCCTCGCTGCCGGGCCGGACCGCGACGTGCTCGAACAGCTCGAAGCCGGCGTAGACGCCCCAGGTGGGCGAGCCGGTCGCGGCGATCGCCGCCCGGATCTTGAACGCTGCGGGGCCGCCGTACTGCAGGAACTCGTGCAGGATGTCGGGGGTGTTCACGAACAGGTTGGGCCGCATCACCGCGCTGGTCTCGTGCGACAGCTCGGTGAGGTACTCCTCCAGCTCCCACTTCGCGTTGCGCCAGGTGAAGTAGGTGTAGGACTGGTGGAACCCGACGGTGGCGAGGGTGCGCATCATCGGCGGTTTGGTGAACGCCTCGGCGAGGAAGATCACGTCCGGATCGGTCTTGCGCACCTCGCCGAGCAGCCACTCCCAGAACTGCACCGGCTTGGTGTGCGGGTTGTCGACACGGAACACCCGGACGCCGTGAGCCATCCAGTGCCGGACGATCCGGAGCACCTCGGCGTAGATGCCCTCGGGGTCGTTGTCGAAGTTGACCGGGTAGATGTCCTGGTACTTCTTCGGTGGGTTCTCGGCGTAGGCGATGGTGCCGTCGGCCCGGGTGGTGAACCACTCGGGGTTGGTCTTCACCCAGGGGTGGTCGGGGGCGGCCTGCAGCGCCAGGTCCAGGGCCACCTCCAGGCCGACGGCCCGGGCCCGCTCGACGAAGGCGTCGAAGTCCTTCAGCGTCCCCAGGTCGGGGTGCACGGCGTCGTGGCCGCCGTCGTCGGAGCCGATCGCCCAGGGGGAGCCGACGTCGTCGGGGCCGGCGTCGAGGGTGTTGTTGGGGCCCTTGCGGTTCACCTTGCCGATCGGGTGGATCGGCGGCAGGTAGATGATGTCGAACCCCATCGCGGCCACCGCGTCGAGCCGTTTCGCCGCGGTCCGGAAGCTGCCGGTGACGACCTTGCCGGTCTTCGTGTCGAGGCGCGCCCCCTCCGAGCGCGGGAAGAACTCGTACCACGAGCCGAACAGCGCGCGCTCGCGGTCGACGAAGAAGGGATAGGGGCCGTCGGGGGTGACCATGTCGCGCAGCGGGTGCTCGGCGAGCACGTCCTCGACCGCGGGGGAGACGGCCGCCGAGAACCGGACGGGGTCCGGCCGGGTGCGGTCCCGCACCGCCTTGACGGCGTCGGCCAGCACCGTGCGTCCTGGGTGCTTGCGGGGCAGCCCGGCCGCCGCGCGGTCGAGCAGCAGCGCGGCCTCGGTGAACATCAGCTCCACGTCGATGCCGGCCGGGATCTTGATCTCGGCGTTGTGCCGCCAGGTCGCGACCGGGTCGCCCCACGCCTCGATCTCGAAGGTCCACGGTCCCGGTGCGTCCGGGACCACCTCGGCCGCCCAGACGTCGACCCCCTCGGGCTGCTTGTGCATCCGGATCCGCGGCCGCTTCCGGCCGTCCGGCCCGGTCAGCACCACGTCGGCGTTGAGGGCGTCGTGGCCATCGCGGAACACCACCGCGCTCACCGGGAAGGGCTCACCGACGGTCGCCTTCGCGGGGTGGCGACCGCAGCTGACGACCGGTGCGACGTCCATGACGGGGATTCGTCCGACCATGTGCTCGAACATACCGCGAACGGGACATGCTAAACCCGGCCGTCCGCCGGGCGTCGCGACCGACGGGACGGTCGCGTTGTCGCACGGCTCGGATCAGTCGAACAGCTCCAGCTCGGCGGCCCGGACCGAGAGGTCCTGGTCGGAGGCGGCCTTGCAGTCGGTGTCGTTCGTCGGGTCGTTGTCCTGCTCCCCGGCGTAGCCCGCGAAGCCCGTGCACTGGTTCTCCAGCGCCACGAACCGGACGTGCGTCGCCGCCGTGTCGGGGATGTCGAAGGTGCGGAGCGCGAGGTTCGGCGCCACCGGCCGCGGCCGCTCGGCCGGGAAGGCGTTCGCCGGGCTGGTGTAGATGCGCTTCCACCGGGCGTCGGCCGAGGTGCACCGGTGCAGGCACGTCTCGAGGGCGAACCGGCGCAGCGCGGTGAACCGGGCACCCGAGTCCGGGTCGGCCGCCAACGGCAGGTCGGTCGAGGAGGACGCCGGTGCCGGGTGGAGCATCGCGCTGACCCGCGCCGTGCGGAGCACGTGCCTGCCGCCGGGCAGGTCGATCACCACGTAGGGGTGCGCCTCGTCCACGCTCCGGTCGGTGTTCACCCCGGCCCAGCTCGTCGCCTCGGTGTCGTCGATCAGGCTCCCGGCGTTGAGGCTGCCCGCACTGGCACCGACCACCTTCGCGCCGCTGGCGGAGGACGCCAGGTTCCGGGACACCCGCAGCGTCCGGGTGACCTTCTCGCCGGAGCGCACGGTGATCCGTGAACGGGTCAGCCCGGTGCCCCGGCCGGCGAACAGCACGGCGTAGGTGCCGGGCGACAGCGCGACCGTGGCGTCCCGCTTGGTGTTCGGCAGGGTGTCCGCCACCGGGGTGGCGCGCGCCTCCCAGCGGCCGATGTAGACCTTGCCGGGGACCGCGTGACCGCCGCGGCGGGCGCGGAAGGACACCAGGGCCGGCTTGGTGCGCGGCGACCGGAAACCGCCCCGCGGGTTGCCCGAGTCGGCGTTCGGCGTGCGGGCGTCGATACCCATGCCGCGCCGGGAGAACGCGAGCCACAACACCTTCTGGTTGGCGCCGTGGTAGCGCATCTGGTCGGCGGCGAGCATCGCGTCACGCGCGTCCAGCATGCTCGTCGCGCCCTGCTGCAGCAGGAAGGAGTCGAAGATCAGCTGGATCCAGCGCCGGTTGCCGGGGCACCGGGTGCTCGGCAGCGGGGACCCGGTGGCCGTGCCGTCCGCGCAGCGCCGCTGCAGCACCGCGTTCGAGTAGCGGTACTTGTGGTTCCACTTGCGGACCAGGGCCCGGCGGACGGCGTACTGGGTGCCGTTCCAGATCTCGCCGTCGGCGTGCACCTCGACGCCCGTGCTGTCGAAGCCGATGTCGGTGTAGTTCAACGGGTTGTGGTTGATCGCGTAGTCGCGGATGCCGACCCGCCTGTTCCCGGTGGCGTAGGGGCCGACGACCCACGGGCCGGCGCCGGTGCGGTAGCCGTGCTCGAACAGGTACTCCATGGCGTTCAGGTCGCTCCAGGACTCGCCCATCGCGCCGCCCTGCTGGGAGGTGATGCTCTCGTCGGGACCGCCGATCATCCGGTTGCTGATCGCGTGGGTGTACTCGTGCCCGGTGACGGTCATGTCCAGGCTGCCGTCGGCGCAGGGGGAGTAGAAAGCGCCGGCGATCGGCTGGAACAGGTACTGGTTGGTGATGCCGGGAACGCCGTCCTGGAGGGCGATCTGGTTGGCGTTGTCGCGGCCGAGGTAGCTCGGCTGGCCACCGGTCAGCGCCCCGGCCTGCACGTTCCCGACCTCCGGGTCGTTCTCCCGGCTCGGGTCCGGGTTCCGGCCGAGGTTGCTCTGCTGCAGGTTGTAGTTCCGCTCAGTGAACCCGAGGTAGTAGGCGTAGTCGTGCATCCGGTTGTGGGCCACGAACAGGTTCGTCACCGACGCGTCGATGTCGTTGCCCCCGGGCACCAGGTTGGTGCTGTCGCACTTGCTGTTCTGCCAGACGTCCTGGAAGTCCGGGGTGTACTTCCGGTCCGGGGCGTACGGCGCCTGGGCGGCGCCACCCGGCGTCAGCGGGCTGCCCCACGCCTCGTGCGTGCTCGCGGCGTTGCCGAGGGTGGTGAACGTCGGCTGGTGGGTCCGTGCGTCGGTGTCCCACGGACCGGGCGCGGCGAGGTTCTCCAGGGCGCCTGGTGGTGTGTCGCAGCCCTTGACCCGGTTGCCGCCGTCGGCGGTCACCCAGCAGCCGGTTCGACGGTTCGCCGGGGTGTGCTTGGTGGAGTAGTCCAGGGTGGGGTTGGCGAGGAAGTACTGCCACATCGGCGGGAACGGGGTGCTCGGGGTGCCGGCCCCCGAGTCGCTGGTCGCGATCGTGCCGACGTAGTTCGTGGGGCCCACCGTCGGCACGGTCGGGTCGTCGAACAGGCAGACCCGCACGTGGTAGACGCCCTTGGGGATGGTGGTCCCGGGGCTGTAGTCGAGCACCTCGGGGCTGGTCGCGGTGTCCGAGGAGCTGAGCACCTGGTCGTCGGCGTCGTAGAGCTTCAGCACGATGTCGACGTTCGGCAGCGTCGAGGCGGTCACCGTGATCTGCCGGGTGTTGCCGTCGGTCGTCTCGAACGGGTGCTGCGGGCCGCAGCCGCCGGCCCCGGTCGCGCCCGAGAACTGGAAGGCGTCGCTGGAGTTGTCGACCTGGTTGTGCCGGAACAGCACCTTCCCGCTGACCGCGTCGACGAGGACCGTGTAGGCCAACGCGGAGCCACCCTCGGCGTCCACCACGTCGGCCTCGATCACCGGCACCACGCGGCCGTCGGCAAGGGCGAGGGCCCGGGTCCTGGCGAGCTGCTGCTGCGCGAACCCGGGGGCCGCGAACCGGGTCCAGCCGGCGGAGGCGGCGGCGTGGCCGAGCGCGTCCGGGGCCACGGTGCGGCCGACGCTGGCGGCCGCGCGCAGCCAGCCCTGCTGCGGAGTCAGCACCGCGGCGGCGGGGCTCCCGGTGGTGCGGGTCAGCGAGGAGGAGACGTAGACGACCTGCCCGTGGGCGACGCCGACGGTGACCATGCTCCCGATCGCGGGGGAGAGCCGGCCGAAGCGCTGGCGGAACAGCACCGCGCGGGCGCGGCTGCCCGCGAACCGCTGGCTGTTGACCAGCTCGAGGTCGCCGACCTGCGCGGCGTCGAGACCGAGGACCGCCCGGTGCCGCGCGAGCCACGACCGGGCCGCGCGGACCGGGTTCGTCGAGGTGGCGCGGCCGAGGCTGCCGTGGGGGGCGTAGATGGAGGCCGGCGTCCCGAAGTCGTTCCACCGGACGTCCGCGGCCAGTCGCGCGGCGGCCCGCCGCTGGCGTGCGGTCGGCAGTGCCGTGCCGCGGGTGTCGAGCTCGCCGAGCCCGGGCACCGGGTCGCCGGGCGTGACCACCCGGGGGTGCGGCGCGGTCCGGGAGGCGGCGAAGCCCGGCGTCGGCAGCTGGGCCAGACCAGCTGTCAGGGTCACCGCGAGCACGGCGGCTGCGGTCCGCCGGATCGTGCCGGCCCGGGCCCGCGGGCGGCGACCGGCGGGTCGAGGGACGCGAATCAGCCCATCGGGTGCGGGCATCGGGGACCTCCGGCGGTGGGTCGGACGCGTGGTTCGCGGCGCTACGGCCTCAACGCCGCACCCCCCGCCTTGGTTACGTGCGGGTAGGGCCGGGCCGCGCCACGCCGGTTCATTGGATCGTTCAAGTCGACCTGCGTTACCGTGCTCCCGTGAGAGCTATCCGTCGATTCACCGTCCGTCCGGTCCTCCCCGAGCCGCTCCAGCCGCTCGGCGAGCTGGCGGGCAACCTCCGCTGGTCCTGGCACCCCGAGACCCAGGACCTCTTCGCCTACGTCGACCCCGACGCCTGGGAGGCCTCCGGGCACGACCCGGTGCGGCTGCTCGGCGCCGTCAGCGTCCGCCGCCTCGAGGAGCTCGCCACGGACGACCCGTTCCTGTGGCGGCTCGGCGAGCTGCGTGCGGACCTGCAGCGCTACATGACCGGCGACCGGTGGTACCAGTCGCTGGAGGACGCGCCCCGCGCCGTCGCCTACTTCTCCCCGGAGTTCGGCATCACCGGCGTGCTGCCGCAGTACTCCGGCGGCCTGGGCATCCTGGCCGGCGATCACCTCAAGACCGCCAGCGACCTCGGCGTGCCGATCGTCGGCGTCGGGCTGCTGTACCGGCACGGCTACTTCCGGCAGTCGCTCTCGCGCGACGGCTGGCAGCAGGAGCGCTACCCGGTCCTCGACCCCGACGGGCTGCCGCTGTCGCTGCTGCGCGACGAGGACGGGTCGGTCGCCAAGGTCACCATCGGCCTGCCCGGCAAGGAGACGCTGACCGCGCGCATCTGGGTCGCGCAGGTCGGCCGGGTGCCGCTGCTGCTCCTCGACTCCGACGTCGAGGAGAACAGCGAGCTGATCCGCGACGTCACCGACCGTCTCTACGGCGGCAACACCGAGCACCGGCTGCGCCAGGAGATGCTGCTCGGCATCGGCGGCGTCCGCGCGCTCCGCACCTACTCCCGGATCACCGGCGCGCCGGACCCGGAGGTCTTCCACACGAACGAGGGCCACGCGGGCTTCCTCGGCCTGGAGCGGATCCGCGAGCTCACCACGGACCTCGCCCAGGACAACCTGGGCTTCGACGTGGCGCTGGAGGTGTCCCGTGCGGGCACGGTGTTCACCACGCACACCCCGGTCCCCGCCGGCATCGACCGGTTCCCCCGCGACCTGATCGAGCAGTACTTCGGCGGTGAGAACGCCTGCCCGGGCGTGCCGGTGGACCGGATCCTGGACCTCGGGTCCGAGGACTACCCCGGGGGTGACCCCTCGGTGTTCAACATGGCGGTGATGGGGTTCCGGCTCGCGCAGCGCGCGAACGGCGTCTCCAAGCTGCACGGCCAGGTCAGCCGCGGCATGTTCGGCGGGCTGTGGCCGCAGTTCGACGCGGCCGAGCGCCCGATCGCCTCCATCACCAACGGCGTGCACGCCCCGACCTGGGTGGCCCGGGAGATCTTCGACCTGGCGCGCAGCCACGGCGTCCGGCCCGGACCGGACCCGGACGCGGACCACCCGGTCCAGGTGTTCGACGTGGCCGACAAGATCTCCCCGCGCGACATCTGGGCCACCAAGCGGGTGCTGCGCCAGCACCTCGTCGAGGACGCGCGCAAGCGGCTGGCGAGGTCCTGGCAGGAACGCGGCGCCGCTCCCGCCGAGACCACCTGGATCGGCTCCGCGCTGGACCCCGACGTGCTCACCATCGGCTTCGCACGCCGCGTCCCGTCGTACAAGCGGCTCACGCTGATGCTGCGCGACCCCGAGCGGCTCAAGCGGCTCCTGCTGCACCCCGAGCGGCCGGTGCAGCTGGTGATCGCCGGGAAGGCGCACCCCGCTGACGAGGGCGGCAAGAAGCTGATCCAGGAGATCGTCCGGTTCGCCGACGACCCCGAGGTCCGGCACCGGATCGTGTTCCTCCCGAACTACGACATCGCCATGGCACAGCCGCTCTACCCCGGCTGCGACGTCTGGCTGAACAACCCGCTCCGCCCCTACGAGGCCTGCGGCACGTCCGGGATGAAGGCAGCGCTCAACGGGGGGCTCAACCTGTCCATCCTCGACGGCTGGTGGGACGAGTGGTACGACGGCAACAACGGCTGGGCGATCCCGTCCGCGGACGGGATCGACGACCCCGACCGTCGTGACGACATCGAGGCGCACGCGCTCTACGACCTGATCGAGAACGAGGTCGCCCCGCGGTTCTACGACAACGACGCCGAGGGCGTGCCGGTGCGCTGGATCGAGATGGTCCGGCACACGCTGAAGTCGCTCGGCCCGAAGGTCCTCGCGGACCGGATGCTGCGCGACTACGTGGGCACGCTCTACACCCCGGCCGCGCACAGCTCGCGCACCCTGAACGGGGACTACGCCGGCGCGGCCGAGCTCGCGACCTGGAAGCGCCGGGTCCGGGCCGGCTGGTCGCAGGTGTCGGTCGACCACGTCGAGTCCAGCGGGGTGCCGGACGCGCCGGAGCTGGGCGCGGCGCTGGACGTGCACGCCTTCGTCTCGCTCGGCGACCTGTCGCCGCAGGACGTCGACGTCCAGGTGGTGCACGGCCGGATCGTCCACGAGGACGACCTCGTCGACACCACGGCCGAGTCGCTGAGCCTGGCGGAGACCTACGAGGCCGGCCGGTACCGCTTCGACGGGCGGCTGGCGCTGTCCGCGACCGGGCCGTTCGGTTACACGGTGCGGGTGCTGCCGCGCAACGAGCACCTGGCCTCGGTGGCCGAGCTCGGCTGCGTCGCCCTCCCGCAGGTCTGACCGTCCTCAGCGCCGAGTCGGCGCAAGTCGCACGCTGAGCGGCGCCGAGTCGGCGCAAGTCGCACGCTGAGCGGCGCCGAGTCGGCAGAAGCTGTACGTCTGGCCCGGTCGAGTCGGCAGGAGTGCGCCTGCACTCCTGCCGGCCCGGCTTTCGTCGTCTCGTAGAAGTCGCTGGCATCGCCACCCCCGACTTCGTCTTCCAGCTCCGCGGCCACAACCGGCAGGCGCCGCGGTGGCTGATCGGGGTCACCGGCATGGTGGACTCGATCGGAGCACCCGGAGCACCCGGAGCACCCGGGGGACGCGGCGGTCCGCGCGCCGCCGGGCCCGCATCGACGCCGCCGGGTCCGCCGAGGTCGCGCCGCGGCCGGGCCGACCGAGCGCTTTCTGCCGACTCGGCGGGCTGAGACGTGCGACTTCCGCCGACTCGGCGGGCTGAGACGTGCGACTTCCGCCGACTCGGCGGGGTGGGGCGTGCGACTTGCGCCGACTCGGCGGGGTGGTCAGAAGGCGCGGAGGACCACCAGGGTCCGGGGGCCGAGGGCGAGGATGTCGCCGGCGTGCACCCGCTCGCCGACCGGGTGAGCCTCGTCGGTGCTCAGCACCACCTCGCCCGCGTCCACCCAGTCGTTCGCCGGCAGCACGGCCTTGCCCGGGTCGGCGTGCGCGTGGAACCACATCAGGAACGAGGAGTCGCGCAGCTCCTCGCCGCGCGGGCCCGGGGCGCGCAGCGGGGCCCCCGACACGAACATCCCGAAGGTGTGCAGGCCCTCGTCGAACCAGTCCGCCTCGGTCATCTCGCGGCCTTCCGGGTGGATCCAGGCGAGGTCCTTCGGTCCGCCCTGCACGGTCGGGCTGCCCGCGAGGTAGTGCCGCTGGCGGAGCGCCGGATGCTCCCGGCGCAGCCGCAGGGCGGTCTTGGTGACCTCGTACAGGTCCAGCCAGGCGTCGTCGGGCCGCCAGTCGAGCCAGGAGATCTCGTTGTCCTGGCCGTAGGCGTTGTTGTTGCCGCGCTGGGTGCGCCCCCGCTCGTCGCCGGCGGTCAGCATCGGGACGCCGGTGGACAGGCACAGCGTGGCCATCAGGTTGGCCGCCTGCTTGCGGCGCAGCGCGACGACGGCCGGGTCGGCCGTCTCTCCTTCGACCCCGCAGTTCCAGGACCGGTTGTGGTTGCTGCCGTCCCGGTTCCCCTCCCGGTTGGCCTCGTTGTGCTTCTCGTTGTAGGAGACCAGGTCGCGCAGTGTGAACCCGTCGTGGGCGGTCACGAAGTTCACCGAGGCGTACGGCGAGCGGCCGTCGTCGGCATACAGGTCGCTGGACCCGGACAGCCGCGAGGCGACGTCGCGGATGCCGCCGGAACGGGCCCGCCAGAAGTCCCGGACGGTGTCGCGGTACCGGTCGTTCCACTCCACCCAGGGCGGGGGGAACCCGCCGACCCGGTAGCCGTCCATGCTGGCGTCCCACGGCTCGGCGATCAGCTTCACGTTGCGCAGCACCGGGTCCTGGCTGACCGTGGTCATGAAGGCGCTGTGCATGTCGACGTGCCGGCCGGTCCGGGCCAGCGCGGAGGTCAGGTCGAAGCGGAACCCGTCGACGTGCATCTCGGTCACCCAGTAGCGCAGCGAGTCGAGGATCAGCCGCAGCGCCGCCGGGTACGACGCGTGCACGGTGTTGCCGCAGCCGGTGATGTCGAAGTACGCGGCGGGGTCGTCGGCGTGCATGTAGTAGCCCGGGTCGTCGAGGCCGCGGAAGGCCAGCGTCGGTCCGGTCGGGCCGCCCTCGGCGGTGTGGTTGTAGACCACGTCGAGCACCACCTCGAGGCCGGCCGCGTGCAGCGCCTTGACCATCGCCTTGAACTCGGTGACCTGCTCGCCGCGGTCGCCACGGGAGCCGTAGCCGTTGTGCGGGGCGAAGAAGCCGATCGAGTTGTAGCCCCAGTAGTTGGTCAGCCCGTGGCCCGCCAGCGCCGGCTCGGGCACGAACTGGTGGACCGGGAGCAGCTCGACGGTGGTGACCCCGAGGTCCTTGAGGTAGTCGACGGCGGCCGGGGTGGTCAGCCCGGCGTAGGTGCCGCGCAGCTCCTCCGGGACCCGGTCGTGGAGCGCGGTGAAGCCCTTCACGTGCAGCTCGTAGATGACGGTGTCGGTCCACCGGGTGCGCGGCGGCGCGTCGTCCCCCCAGTCGAAGTCGTCGTGCACGACCACGGACCTGGCCACGTGCGGCGCGGAGTCACGACCGTCGCGGGTGTGCTGCTTGCGCCGGGCGGTGGCCGCGTCGTCGCGCTTGCGCGGGCGCACGTAGCCGTAGATTGCGTCGTCCGGCCGGACGTGCCCGCTGACGGCGCGGGCGTACGGGTCCAGGAGCAGCTTCGCCGGGTTGAACCGGCGGCCCTGCGCGGGGTCCCAGGGGCCGTCCGCGCGGAAGCCGTAGCGCTGCCCGGGCCGCAGGCCGGGCACGGCGCCGTGCCAGATGCCCAGGGTCCGCTCGGTGAGCCGGTGCCGGGTCTCCCGTTCGCCGCCGTCGGGGGTGTCGTCGAACAGGCAGACGTGGACGGCGGTGGCCTCGGGTGCGTAGACGGCGAAGTTTGTGGACTCCTCGCTCCACGTCGCCCCCAGGGGCTCGCGGCTCCCCGGCCACACGGTCGCGGGCTGGTGCTGCCTCATCCGTCCATTGTGACGGACTCTTCCGCTTCGTCACCGCGGGCCGGCGGATCGGGGGGAGTCCAGCGCGCCGAATCGGGGGGATAAAGTCCCTACGGACGGGTATCCGCAGGTGAGCAGAGGAGTGCAGACGTGGGCGAGTTCGTGCGGCTCGAGGTCGAGGACGGGGTCGGAACGATCCGGATCGACCGCCCGAAGATGAACGCGCTCAACGAGCAGGTGCAGGAGGAGCTGCGCGCCGCCGCCGCGGAGGCGACCGAGCGCGAGGACGTGCGGGCAGTCGTCGTCTACGGCGGCGAGCGGGTGTTCGCTGCCGGCGCCGACGTCAAGGAGATGGCCGAGATGTCCTACACGGACATGGTGCGCCGCTCCGGGGGGCTGCAGTCGGCCTTCACCGCCGTCGCGAGGATCCCCAAGCCGGTGGTGGCGGCCGTGACGGGCTACGCGCTGGGCGGCGGCTGCGAGCTCGCGCTGTGCGCGGACGTCCGGGTCGCCGCGGACGACGCGACCCTCGGCCAGCCGGAGATCCTGCTCGGCATCATCCCCGGCGCCGGCGGCACCCAGCGGCTGTCCCGGCTGGTCGGCCCGGCGAAGGCGAAGGACATCATCTTCACCGGCCGGTTCGTGAAGGCCGAGGAGGCGCTCGCCATCGGCCTGGTCGACAAGGTGGTGCCCGCCGGGTCGGTGTACGACGAGGCGCTCGCCTGGGCCCGGCAGTTCACCGGGGCCGCCGCCTACGCGCTGCGCGCGGCCAAGGAGGCCGTCGACCGCGGTCTCGAGGTCGACCTCGAGACCGGGCTGGAGATCGAGCGGGTGCAGTTCGCGGCGCTGTTCGCGACCGAGGACCGGAGCATCGGGATGGGCTCGTTCGTGGAGCACGGGCCGGGCAAGGCCCGGTTCCAGGGTCGCTAGACCACGACGGGGGTCGGATAGGGTGCGTTCAACCGCGGACAAGGAGAAGCAAGTGACCGACACGGTGGAGCCCGCGGACGACGCGGGCGCCTCGAAAGCGTCGGAGGGACCGGTGGCGGAGAAGAAACGCCGTCGGTCGGCCGGGGGGAACATCAAGGCCGGCGCCAACGCGGTGCGGACGAGGGTTGCGTCGGTGCTGTGGCTGGCGGCCGTCGTGTGTGCGCTGTTCCTGGCCGTGGGTGCCCTGATGGTGGCGCTGAAGATGAACCAGGACAACGCCATCGTCAACTTCGTCCTCGAGGGTGCCCACAAGCTCGACTTCGGCGAGTTCAAGCAGTTCACCGGCAAGAACGCCGAGGTCAAGGCGGCGCTGACGAACTGGGGGATCGCCGCGGTGATCTACCTGGTGATCGGCAAGATCCTGGACCGCGTGATCCGTCCGTGAGGGCCCACGGGAGGGCCCGCTGGACCCGTCGATGCGGGTCCGACACCGTGTGACCCAATCCACCGCTGGGCCGGTTTCGTTGCTTGCTACGCGCGGGTAACCTCAGGTCCAACACCCGAGTGCACAGGAGGGGCCCCTAACCGGGCCGATATCGCCATGAACATTGTCGTGTGTGTGAAGTACGTACCGGACGCCACTGCCGACCGGCAGTTCGAGGCCGACAACACCGTGGACCGCGTCGGTGTGGACGGGCTGCTGTCCGAGCTGGACGAGTACGCCGTCGAGCAGGCGCTGCAGATGAAGGAGAAGCTCGACGACGACAGCACCGTGACCGTGCTGACCGTCGGGCCCGAGGACGCCTCCGACGCGGTGCGCAAGGCGCTGCAGATGGGTGCCGACAAGGGCGTGCACGTGGTGGACGACGCGATCGCCGGGTCGGACGCCCTGGCCACCTCGCTGGTGCTGGCCGAGGCGATCAAGAAGGTCGAGCACGACCTCGTCGTGTGCGGGATGGGGTCGACCGACGCCGCGATGGGTGTCGTGCCCGCGATGCTGTCCGAGCGCCTCGGGGTGCCGCAGGTGACCCTGGGCTCGGAGGTCGAGCTCGACGGGAGCACGGTGCGGATCCGGCGCGACGGTGACACCGCCACCGAGACGGTCGAGGGCAGCCTGCCGCTGGTGCTCTCGGTCACCGACCAGTCCGGCGAGGCGCGCTACCCGTCCTTCAAGGGCATCATGGCCGCGAAGAAGAAGCCCGTGGACACCTGGTCGCTGGCCGACCTCGGTGTCGACGCCGAGCAGGTCGGGCTGTCCGCCGCGTGGACCGCGGTGGAGGCCACCGAGGCCCGGCCACCGCGGACCAAGGGCGAGGTCGTCACCGACGAGGACGGCTCCGGTGCCACGGCGCTGGTCGAGTTCCTCGCGTCGAAGAAGTTCATCTGAGCCCGGTCGATTGCGAAGAGAGGCAACCTGACATGAGTGAGATCCTGGTTCTCGTCGACCACGTCGACGGTGCGGTACGCAAGACCACCAACGAGCTTCTGACGATCGCCCGCCGCCTGGGTGAGCCCTCGGCGGTGTTCATCGGCGCCGATGCTTCGGGCGCGGTCGACGCGCTGAAGGGCTACGGCGCGGAGAAGGTGTACGCCGTGTCCTCGGCCGGCGACGGTGACTTCACCGACTACCTGGTGGCGCCGAAGGCCGAAGTGCTGGCGCAGCTGGTGGAGAAGACCCAGCCCGGCGCGGTGCTGATCAGCTCCTCCGCGGAGGGCAAGGAGATCGCGGCCCGGCTGGCGGTCAAGACCGACTCGGGCCTGATCACCGACGCGGTCGACGTACAGGCCGGCGACGGCGCCCCGGTGACCACCCAGTCCGTGTTCGCGGGCAGCTACACGGTGCAGGCCAAGGTCACCAAGGGCACGCCGATCATCACGGTGAAGCCCAACGCGGCGACCCCGGAGCAGGCCGACGGCGCCGGTGCCCTCGAGGAGTTCGCGGCGACGGTCTCCGACGCGGCGAAGACCGCGAAGATCACGGCCTCGGAGCCGCGCAAGTCGACCGGCCGTCCCGAGCTGACCGAGGCCGCGATCGTGGTGGCCGGCGGTCGCGGGACCGGCGGCAACTTCGAGCCGGTCGAGGGGCTCGCCGACGCGCTCGGCGCCGCGGTCGGTGCCTCGCGCGCGGTGGTGGACTCCGGTTGGATGCCGCACTCGTTCCAGATCGGCCAGACCGGCAAGACGGTCTCCCCGCAGCTGTACGTCGCGAACGGCATCTCCGGCGCGATCCAGCACCGGGCCGGGATGCAGACGTCGAAGACGATCGTCGCGGTGAACAAGGACGACGAGGCGCCGATCTTCGAGCTCGTCGACTTCGGTGTGGTCGGCGACCTGCACGCGGTGCTGCCGGCCGCCACCGAGGCGGTCAACCAGCGCAAGGGCTGAGGTCCCGGCGTCCACCGTTCCGGCCCCGGCTCCTCGTGAGGAGCCGGGGCCGTTCCACGTCGCCAGGGTCCGCCTCAGCTCAGTCGGCGTCGAACCAGCCGGCACGCATCGCCAGCGCGACTGCCTCCAGCTGGGAGCCGACCCCGAGCTTGCTCAGGATGGAGCGAACCTGCGAACGGACTGTGGCCTCGCTGATGACCCACTCACGCGCGATGTGGCCCACGGGCTTGCCCCGGCCGAGGGCGTGAAGCACCTGCTGCTCCCGAGGCGTCAACCGGGTGAACGGCCGACGGACATCGTCGCGCTCCTTGCGGGCGCGGTGCGCGGCCTCCAGCACCGCGGCTCGCTGCATCTCGTTCATCACCCTCTCGCCTCTGGCCGCCCGCAGCGTCTGGTCGCGCAGCCGCTCGAAGGACTCCGCCTTGTGCAGGAGGCCGACCGCACCATGCTCGAGGACCGAACCTCGCTTGACCGGGTCGTCCGTGCCGGTGACGACGAGGACACGCGACCCGGCTGAGACGAAGGGACGGACCAGCGTCGACCCGTCGCCGATGGCGCCGCCCAGCTCGAGATCGAGGAGCACGAGCGCCGGCGTGTCCGCCTGCACACGAGCGACCAAGGCCTCGCGCCCATCGAGGTCGGCCACGGCTGCGTCGACACCGTCGGAACGCAGGGCCAGCGCCAGCGTCTGCGCCAGGAGCTGGTGGTCGTCCACGATGAGCACCGTGGGCTCCGCCGTCGACACCACCGCTATCGCAGGCTCGAGGTCTGCTCGACGCCGTGGTCGAGGAGGCGGTCCAGATCCGGCTGCCACTCCGGGTCGCCGCAGAGCTCCGGCTGTTCGGCGGACGGAAGCACGATGACAAACGTGGCGCCGGGGCCCCCCTCGTCGAGGCGAAGGTCGCCCCCGTGGCAGCGCATCAGCGAGCGGGCGTTGTGCAGGCCGAGCCCCGATCCGGTGCTGTGCGCCCCGCGCGCCCCGCGCTCGAACAGGTGCGGCCTGTCCGCGGCGGCCACGCCCGGCCCGTGGTCGCGGACCGCGATCTCGACGTACTGGCCGATGGGACGCACCCGGACCTCCACGCCGACGCCGCCCGCGTGCTGCTGAGCATTGACGAGGACGTTGTGCAGCGCCGCGGCCAGATCGCCCGGGTGTCCGGCGGCCCGGAACGGCGGTACGTCGGAGTCCAGGGCGAGCCCGGCCGCCCGTCGGCCCTCGACGACCGAGCGCACCACCTCGGAGACCTCGAACTCCATGCTGGCGTGGGTCTCCGGCCGCTCGATCATGTGCTGCAGGTTGCTGAGCTCGTCGAGAGCCGCGTCGCGCAGCCGATCGGCCAGGCCTGCGTCCAGCTGCCCGTCGTACGTCCGCAGCGTCAGCAGTGCACCCCGCAGCCCGGTCAGGGAGTTGCGCGCGTCGTGGCACAGTTCCTGGCGCCAGGCTACTGACGCTGACGCCTCGTGCCGCGCCCGTACGAGGTCCTGGCTCACCACCTGGAGCTCGGTGCGCTGCTGCTGTGTCACGCTGCCCAGGTCAATCAACGCGCACCACGCGGTGACGGTGCCCACTGCGGCGCTGACCGACGTGGCAGCCAGCATCCATCTGCCGGAGTCACCCGCGGCTAGGCCGCGCAGCAGCTCGGCGATTCCCATCGCGAGCAACAGGGGCCAGACCGAGGATGCCCACGCCACTCGATCGCCGGCGCGGCGCGCCCAGAGCGCGACGCCGAGCCACCCGACAGCCACGGCGGCGGAGACCAGGACGTGGAAGGCACGGCCGGCCGGGACGGACACCTGCATGCCTCCTGCGCAGACGAGCGCTGCCGCGCCGACGCCCGCCGTCACGGCCCCGGTCCGGGTAGCCATCCGCGGAAGATCCACGACCGATCCGGATCCGTGCGTGGCGCAGCGCAGCGCAGACGCCATCAGCATCAGGACGACGATGGTCACCGCCCCGCGCACGAGCGCCGGAAGCAGCGAGTCCGGCTGCTGATGCGTCAGGGTGCGGACGACCCCGACCAGTGGCCACATCACCATACCGAGCACGAGCAGCGCCAGGCCGCGCATCGCCGCTTGTGAGTCCGAGCCGACGTGGCTTCGCGTCAGCGCGAGCACGCCCGCGCCGGTGAACATCGCTGCCGCGAGCGCCCGACACGCCTGCGTCACGTCCATCGCAACCGACGCGAAACCCGGCACGGCCGGCGCGACGGCGCCCGCGAGTCCGACGCCACACATCACCGCCACCGCGGTGAGCACTGCGAGTATCTCCCTCGTCGACGCGTACCCGACTCGTCCCAAGACGTCGTCGCGTCGCACCCCTGCTGCATTCATTCTCGGCCCCCCCGAACCTCGGGACCGAGTCTGCTGCGGGTGCCAGCTACACGCCACGTCTGAACGGGTTCTTCGGCTTAGTCCTATGTGACTAGTAGGTGACCGTCTCGCCCGGATGTGGTTCTTAGCAGTGGTTTGTCCTACCTGGCGCACAGCGTCACTGGGATCACAACTGTCGGGATGCCGTCAGAATCCCGGTGACACCCCTGCCGTCGTGAAGTCGCCTGAGGGCGGTGCGGCGGTGTCCGGGCTCGTCGGGGCGGCTGTCGGGCTTACGCTCACCCCGTCGCCCGCTGACGTCTCCGTGGCCGACTGGTCTGAGCTCGAGCCGGCGGGCTGCTCCGGGTCGGTGCTCGAGGTCCCGCCGGAGCTCGACTTCTCCGGCGCCGGCTGGTTCGTGCTGTTCGAGGCTGGCTTGTCCTTTGTGCCTGCCGTCTGGAGCGCCGACGGATCCGACTCCGCGCCGGTGGCGTCCTGATCCTCAGACGTGTCGTCAGCAGCACCATCGGGCGGCGTCGACCCAGCTGACGCTGCCAGCTGCCCGTCGACCGTCGCGGTCAGCGTCTTGGCCAGGGCGGTGTCGGTTGCTATGCAGTTCACAATGGTGTTCTCGCCGCGACCGCCATCACACACGTCGTCGCCGCCGTTCGCGTTGCCGTGGTCCTTGCCGTTGCCACCGTCGAGGAGGTCGTCACCTTCGCCGCCAAGCAGGATGTCCTTGCCGTTGCCGCCAAGGAGCTTGTCTTCCCCATCCCCGCCGACGAGGCAGTCCTTGCCATTGCCGCCGGTGAGCGTGTCGTTCCCGCCGTACCCCATGAGGATCTGGCCCTTGTTGCCACCGTTCGGCGCCACGAGGTTGTCGTCGCCCGGCGTGCCGTAGATGACCGAGTCGTACTTCGACAGGTCCCCGCACTCGGCCGGCGGATCCGGCGCCCACACCCCCGCACTGGCCGATGCCTTGACGATGGCGAAGTCGGAGAACGCGGCGTACGTCGAACCGCCCGTCGCGGCAACGCCGAGCGACAGGGCGCAGGCCGCCCCCAGGGCGACGACGGTGGACCGGCTAGCTGCTCGCAAGGTGAGCCTCTTCCTGGGGTGGGTGCTCCGCGTTCGCCTCCGTCGGGGACGCGACGGACGCGTCGGTCAACGATGGGCTGGCGAAGCGACGGATAGAGACGGGCGTGTAGGTGGCCAGCAGCTGTTCGGCCGCGACGACCCCGTCGGGTGGAGGTGCGATCAGGAGTGTGCACTCGCCGTCGCCGTCGGCCACCAGGAGGCCGCCCCACTGACGCGCGGCCTCGGCAGGAGTCAGATCCGCGGTCTGCGCGAGGGCTTGCACCTCGAGAACAGCAAGAAGCACTGGCCTGCCCAGGTGCACTGGCTCGGCGACGGCGTCACAGTCCCCGCCTGAGGTGCGCGGGGTATGCGCCTTCTTACGGTCCTCGAAGGCGCCTGAGAGCTGGGACAGCGCGTAGCCGGCGAGCGCGAGCATCGCGACCAGCGTGAGGCCGCCTTTGCCGTGCAACGCGTCGCGGATCGCCCCGATGTAGGGCACGTGGAACCAGACCTTGCCGTGGATCGCGCCCGACGGCACCGGCTTGATGTCCGCGCCGCGGTTGGCGTCGCCCTTGAACGTGAACGACGTCGGCGATGCCGAGCTGTCGATCTTGACGATGCGGTGAGTGATGAACTCCTGCTTGTCGGGGGCCACCTGGTACGTCGCGATGTCACCGACGTGCAGCGTCCCCGGGTCCACCGGGCGTACCACGACCACGGACCCAACGGGGATCTCGGGCGTCATGCTGCCGGTGAGCACGGTCAGTGCCGACCCGTGGGTGGCCCGGGGGATGGCAACCAGCACCACCAGAGTGGCTGCCACTGCCAACGCGAAAGCGAGCAGGACAAGCCGGGCCGTCCACCGCAGCAGCAGTCCTGGTAGATCTGCCGCTCGTGGGGTCCTGCTCATGTCCTGCTCGCTTTCGGTCGTGATTCGGGCTTGTTGAGCCCTGAGCAGGAATTCGGTGTCTTCTGCCGCGTCTTCCTTGGTCAGGTGCTCGAATCTGCCTGGGTCAGGGCTGGACGAGGTCGAATCGCCAGTCCCAAGCCGACGAGTCGCCCTGGGTGTTGTTCGTCGCGTCGTGCGGCAGCGTGACTGTCGACCGTACGCACACTCCCTGGCCATCCGACAGGGTTCCCAAGCTCTGTTGGTGTCCCGCAAGAGCGTTGATGGTGCCGTCGTACACCGTGCTCCACGGCAAGCTCGCCGAACCGTTGGCGCCGCAGTTGCCGGCAGTGGTTGGCCCGGTCACCTGGATCTTGATGTTGGCTGCCTGGCCGAACTCACCCCCCGTGGAGGTCTCGCTCTCACACGTGTCCTCAGCCGCCTCGGAGTTGCTGGAGCACCCGTTGTCGGCGTTTGCCAGATTCTTCATGGTGACGAAGAGTCCGGCTGTCGGGACCGCATCACCCTGCTGGCTTGCGAGGTATCGGGTCACGTCCTGTCCTTCTCCGGGTGCGAAGTTGCCGAACGAGGCGTGTTGGACCGCCTCGGTCCCGTTGGGACCGCCGATCTTCAGGACGAGTTCTCCGGCACCCGCCGTATTCCCGGTCACGTTCGCGAAATCGGACCAGGCGGCGAAGGTGGTGCCGCCGGCGGCGAGCGCGATCGCGGCGACGCCAGCCAGGCTGCCGCGGACAAGCTTCTTGTTCATGGATTCCCCTCCAAAGCGGCGATGCCGCTCGTTGTTCTTGGCTGCCGTCCCCGCCCCCCTTGGGCTTCATCGACGACAGCAAGAACTGTGCGCCGAGGGTGCAGGGCGCTACATCCTCAAAATTGGGGAAATGACTGACGAGTCTCCATCGCACCGGCGCTACAGCGCGAGCGTCTCGCCCTCCCAGCGTTGCCGCAGCCACCGGTCGTGGCTGGCGACGACGACGGTTCCCGCGGAGCGCTGCAGCGACTCCTCGAGCTCCTCGGCCAACGCCAGCGAGATGTGGTTGGTCGGCTCGTCGAGCAGCAGCAGGTCCGGCTGCCGGGCCACCAGGACCGCCAGCGCGAGCCGGCGCTGCTGGCCCACGCTGAGCACGCCGACCGGGCGGGCGAGCTCCCGCGGGTGCAGCAGCCCCAGGTCGCCCAGGGGCGTCGGCGCCCCGGTGGCAGCCTCGTAGACCTCGTGGGGTGTGCGGTCCGCCCGGGTGAACGTGATGTCCTGCGGCAGGTGACCCACCCTGCGCGCCGAGACCTGCACGGAGCCCGAGGCCGGTGCCAGGTCGCCGGCGACGACCTTGAGCAGCGTCGACTTCCCGGAGCCGTTCGCCCCGGTCACCAGCAACCGGTCCCCACCGCTCAGGTCCAGCCGGGGCACGTGCACCCGACCCGCCACCACCAGGTCGCGGACGAAGACTACCGTCCCGCTGCCGGGGCGGCCAGGCGCCACCGAGCCGCGGAACGACATCGCCTTCGGCGGCTTCGGGACGCGGTCGCGCTCCAGGGCCTCGATTCGCCGTTCCGTGTCGCGCACGCGCCGGCTCACCGTGCGGGCCACGTTCTGGCCCTTGCTGTGGTAGATGAACTTGTCGTTGTCGCGGGCCGGCCGGTTGTGCGCGACCTGACGGGCGGTCGTCCGGGACGCGGCCCGCAGATCGTTCAGCTCCCCCTGCTGGTCCGCGAAGGCGCGCTCCCACCGTGCCCGGGCGTCCCGCTTTGCGGCCAGGTAGGCGCGATACCCGCCGGTGAACCGGTTGCCGCCCTCGCCGTCGACGCCGAAGTGGCTCGGGTCCAGGTCCACCACGGCCGCGCACACGTTCTCCAGGAACGCCCGGTCGTGGCTGGCCGTGACCACGATGCCGGGCAGCGAGACCAGGAACTCCTCGAGGAAGGCCACCGCGTCGTCGTCGAGGTGGTTGGTCGGCTCGTCGAGCAGCAGGCACTCGGGCCGCCGGGTGATCAGCGCCGCGAGCGCGAGCCGGCTGCGCTGCCCGCCGGACAGTGCGGACACCGGTCGGTCCCGGCCCAGGTGCGCCAGCCCGAGCCGGGCGGCGGCCGCCTCGGCGCGCCGGTCGGCGTCCCAGGCGTCGTGGAACTGCGCCCACTCGAGCAGCGCGGCGTACTCGTCCGCCGCCTCGGGCTCGTCCAGGCGCGCGGCCAGGGTCTCCAGCCGGGCCACCGCGTCGTGCAGCAACGCCAGCGCGTCCCGCAGCACCTCGCCGATGGTGGCCGCGGACCCGAAGTCGGGCTCCTGGCCCAGGTACGCAAGCTCGGCGGGCCGGGACACCGAGCCGGCGTCGGCGGGCTCGACCCCGGCGAGCAGGCGCAGCAGCGTCGACTTGCCGACGCCGTTCTCGCCGACCAGCCCCAGGGGCTGGGCCGGGTTGGCCACCAGGTCCACGCCGTCGAGCACGACGCGGTCGCCGTACGCCTTGGACACGTCGCGGGCAACGAGCGGGGCGGCGGGGGAGAGCAGGAAGGTAGACATCAGCGGCACCGATCTCGGTGAGGGGTGAGCTCGCCGGGCCGGGCCGCGGGCGCGAGCAGAGGCTGGGTCAGTTCTTCATGGCGACACGATTGTGCATCAGCCCCGGGCCGGCCGCCATCCAATTTCGTCAATCTTGACGATGCGGGCATTCGGGGCAGCGCAGCATTCTTGCGTCCGAAAGTCTTCCGACCGTGCGAGGTGCCTGTGACCGTCCCGCGTCGTGCCGCGCGTGCTGCAGTGGCGCTGCTGGCCGCCGTCGCGCTGTTCGGCGCACCGGCGTCGGCAACTGCTGACGACGGAGGGCGGCTTCTGCTCGACGTGCCAGGTGACGGGGAGGGCTTCGTCAGCCACACCTCGAAGCCGGTGATCCAGACGTCGCGGTTGGCGCCGGGTTACTCCACGACCGGGGCGCTCGTGCTGAAGAATGACTCATCCACCCCGGCGCACGTTCGGTTGCAGACCGTCCGGGTCCGCGACGACGACAACGGCTGCAACCGCCCTGAGACCCGCGACGGTGACACCACCTGCGGCCAGGGCGGCGGCGAGCTCAGCGACTGGCTCGAGGCCACAGTGAGCCGGAGCTCGAATGGGTCCACACAGGCGCTGTGGCACGGCAGTCTGAGCGCGCTCGCGGTTGGGGTGGACCTCCCCGACGAGATCAAGGCCGGAGCCACCTGGCCACTGCGGCTGACCCTGGAGCTCCCATACGCCGCCCCGAACCAGACCCAGACGGACCGGGTCGGGTTCGGGCTGCGCTGGTCTGCCTCCGCCGACGTCGCGGGAGTGCGTCCGCCATCGTCCGCGGAGGTGCTCGGGACCGAGGCGTTCGCGGCCGGTACGTCGGACACGGGTCCCGTCATCGGTGGTGGCCGGGGTGTTCCGCTCCCGTTCACCGGCGCCGAGATCGGCATCAGGCTGCTGCTGACCGACGCCGGGCTGCTCGCGGCGGGCGTGGCACTGCTGTTCTCGTCCCAGTGTCGCCACACGGCACCGCCCGCAACCGGTTTGCGGGGAACCGCGAGGGCCGGGCAGCAAGCCCCCGGTGCCCTCGGCCCAGACGTGAGTCGGTTCAGCGACCCCGGCGCGAGGACGAGAACGCCGCCGCGCTGTGCGGGCGGGACGCGGACGTCCCCGCGGAGCTCCGGCTCTTGGACCGGTTGGGGCTGCGCCGGGAGGAGCCGCCGGGGTCCGCCGTACCGCCCGAGGACCGGTTCCCCGAGGACTTCTGGCCGTTCGAGCGGCCGCCGCGGCGGGACCGGTTGCGTCCGCCGCCGGATCGGCCGCCCTCGCTGCGCTGGGCCACGGCGGGCGTCGCGGACGGCTCCACGAAGCTGCGCTCGCCGGGGGCGATCTCGCGCAGCAGCGGGTGGTCGAGCGTGATCCGGGTGATGGTCGGCTTGATGCCGGCCTTGCGGGTCAGGTCGCGTACGTCGGACACCTGGGCGTCCAGCATCAGGGTGACAACCGTGCCCTCGGCGCCGGCGCGCGCGGTGCGCCCGGAGCGGTGCAGGTAGGCCTTGTGCTCGACCGGCGGGTCGGCGTGCACGACCAGGCCGACGTCGTCGACGTGGATCCCGCGGGCCGCGATGTCGGTGGCCACCAGCGTGGTGGCCGCGCCCTCCGAGAAGGCGGTCAGGTTCCGGGTGCGCGCGTTCTGTGACAGGTTCCCGTGCAGCTCCACGGCGGGCACCCCCTTCGCGTTCAGCTGCCGGGCCAGCGCCTTCGCGCCGTGCTTGGTGCGGGTGAACACCAGCGTGCGCCCCGGTGCCGCGGCGAGGTCCACCAGCACCGACAGCCGCGACTCCTTCGCCGGCAGGTGCAGCACGTGGTGGGTCATCTTCACCACCGGGGACTGCGCCGAGTCGACGCTGTGCGTCACCGGGTCGTGCAGGAACCGGCGGACCAGCACGTCCACGCCGGCGTCCAGGGTGGCCGAGAACAGCAGCCGCTGGCCATCGGCGGGCGTCCGGTCCAGCAGCCGTCGGACGCCCGGCAGAAAGCCCAGGTCGGCCATGTGGTCGGCCTCGTCCAGCACGGTGATCTCCACCGCGCCGAGGTCGACGTGGCCGGACTGCAGGTGGTCCTCGAGCCGGCCGGGGCAGGCGATCACGATGTCGACGCCGCGGCGCAGCCGGTTGATCTGCGGCCCGGGCTTGACCCCGCCGAAGATGGTCATCGTGCTCAGCCCGCAGGCCTCGGCGAGCGGCGCCAGGGTGGCCTCGATCTGGGTGGCCAGCTCCCGGGTGGGGGCCAGCACCAGGGCCCGCGGGCGGCCCGCACGGGCCGCTCCGCGGCCGCGCGGCCAGCCGCGCGACGAGCGGCAGCGAGAACGCGTAGGTCTTCCCGGAGCCGGTGCGGCCGCGGCCGAGCAGGTCGCGGCCGGCGAGCGAGTCGGGCAGGGTCGCGGCCTGGATCGGGAACGGTTCGGTGATGCCGGCGTCGGCAAGCGTCTCGACGAGGACGTCGGGCAGGCCGAGGGCGGCGAAGGTGGTGGGCCCGGTCGCGGGCGTGGTCGTGGAACGGCGATTCGCCATGGGGTAAGGGAAACTCTCGAAGCTAGAAGGGTCGTCCTGCCCGGCGCGACTCGGGTGGTCGCGGCGCTTGGTGGATGACGCTGAAGAATCCGGCCCGAGGCAGAACGGATGGGGCCGATGTGGTCAGCATACGCAGTTCGGACGCCCGAGCGCGAACCGGACGTGCCCCGCGGTGCTGTGATCTTGCCGACGGCCGGCGCGCGCCGACGGTCCCGCTTGCGTGCCTCCCCGCCGGGGCCGCCGGCGCCGGTTAACGTGACGCCCGTGAACCTGCGTCGTGTCGTGCTCGTGCTGCTCGCGGTGCTGATGCTGCCCGCGTTGCTGCTCACCTACGCACGCCTGCTGGACCCGCGCGGCGGGCTGTGGGTGCGGCTGGTCGCGTTCACCCCGTTCGCGGTCCCGCTGTACGGGCTCGCGTGCTGGTCCTGCTGCTCGCCTGGTGGCGCTCGGAGGGCCGCTGGCGCGCCGCCGCGAAGCCGGCCGTCGCGGTGGGCGTGCTCGGCCTGGCGCTGCACCTGGTGTGGGCCGCCGGCGCGTACGTCGGACCCGCCACCGCCGCGGCCGACGGCGGCGCCAGGTTCCGGGTGATGACCGCGAACCTCGAGCTCGGCGGGGCGAACCCGTCGCGGCTCGTCGCGACCGCGGTCCACCACCGGGTCGACGTGCTCGTCCTGCAGGAGGTCACCGGGCGGTCCCTCGCCCGGATGCGGGCCGCCGGGCTGGGGCTGGCCTTCCCGCACCACGCGGGGACGGCCCGCGGACGGCCCCGCCGGGACGATGGTGTTCGCCCGGCACCGGATCAGCCACGTGCGCAGGCTCGGCACCGGCTTCGGCGGCTACACGATGCGGGTGCGGGCGGCCGGCAAGGACGTCGGGCTGGTCGCCGTGCACACCCGCCCGCCGCTGGGCGACGCGCAGGACTGGGCGGCGGACCTGAACGCGGTGCGGGGCGCCGCGGTCGACGAGGGCGGTCCGCTGATGATCGTCGGCGACTTCAACGCCACCCTCGACCACCTCCCGATGCGCGACCTGAAGGGCCGCGGTTTCGACGACGCGGCCGCCGAGGCGAGGTCCCGCTGGCAGCCGACCTGGCCGTCCGCGGGCGAGGTGTCGGTGCTCGGGGTCCCGCGTCCCGCCGCTGCTGCCGATCGACCACGTGCTGCTCAACCGCGCCCTGCACGCGGTGCGGACCGAGTCGATCACCGTTCCGGGCACCGACCACCGCGCGCTGGTCGCCATACTGGCCGGGTGAACGCAGCCGGCAGTCCTCAGGTCTGGGAGCCCGACGAGGAGGACCGGGCCTTCCTGGACGTCTACGGCGACTGGGACCCGGTGACCCCCGCGGAGATGCGGACCCTGATGGCGGGCTTCGCGCAGCCGTGGTGGCTGGTCGGCGGGCACGCGATCGAGGCGTTCACCGGGGTGGCCCGGTTGCACGAGGACATCGACCTGGTGGTGTTCACCGACCACGTGCCGCAGCTGCGGGCCCAGCTCGGCGACCGGTTCCACCTGTGGAGCAACCACGGCGGCACCTTCCGGATCATCGACGACGCCCACCCCGAGCCGCTGCACCCGCTCAGCCAGATCTGGATGCGGGAGAACGCCCGGTCCCCGTGGCGGATCGACTGCCCGCTGAACCCGTCCTCGGGCGGGCGGTGGCAGTCCAAGCGGGACGCCTCGCACGTCGCGGACCTCGAGGAGGTCACCTGGGTGCACGAGGACGGGATCCGCTACCTGAACCCCGAGATCACCCTGTTCTTCAAGGCCGCCCAGGCCCGGGCCAAGGACGAGATCGACCTCGGCAACGCGTGGCCGCTGCTGTCCACCGCGCAGCGCACCTGGCTGCGCGACGCCGTGCGCGCGAAGTATCCCGACCACGCCTGGAACGACCTGCTCGCGCAGACCTGAGCGGGTCGGGCGCCGGTCGGCGCACCGGGGGCATGGACACTGGGGGCATGGACATCGATCGGGCCCGAGCGTTCGTACGACGGCACCACCGCGCCGTGCTGGCCACCCGCACCCCGGGCGGCGGCGTCCAGCAGAGCCCGGTGCTCGTCGCGGTGGACGACGACGGCCGGCTGGTGGTCAGCAGCCGGGAGACCGCCTTCAAGACCAGGAACGTGCGCCGGGACCCGTGGGTGCAGCTGTGCGTGCTGCAGGACTCGTTCTTCGGCGACTGGGTCGTGGTCGAGGGGCGGGCGGAGGTGGTCTCGCTGCCGGACGCGATGCAGCCGCTGGTGGACTACTACCGGTCGATCGCCGGCGAGCACGACGACTGGGACGACTACCGGGCGAACATGGAGCGCGACCGGCGGGTGGTGATCCGGTGCGAGCCCCGCCGCGCGGGCCCGGACCGGCACGGTTGAGCGCGGTTGGGGCGCGCGCCAGGCACGCCGTACCCTGGTTGATGCAATGAACGCCCCCACCACCGCCGACGCCGTCTACCTCGACCACGCCGCGTCCACGCCGATGCGCGCCGAGGCGGTGGCCGCGATGACCGAGCAGCTCACGCAGGTGGGGAACGCCTCCTCGCTGCACGCGCCGGGCCGCGCCGCCCGCCGGGTGGTCGAGGAGTCCCGCGAGACGATCGGCCGGGCGCTGAACGCCCGGCCCAGCGAGATCGTGTTCACCTCCGGCGGCACCGAGTCGGACAACCTCGCGGTCAAGGGGGTCTACTGGTCCCGCCGCGACGCGGACCCGCGCCGCACCCGGATCCTGTCCACGGCCGCGGAGCACCACGCCGTGCTCGACGCGCTGCACTGGCTCGGCGAGCACGAGGGCGCCGAGGTCGAGCTGCTGCCCGTGGACCGGCTGGGCCGGCTCGACCTGGGGGCGCTGCGCGACGCGCTGGCGCGCGACCCCGGCTCGGTCGCGCTGGTCACGGTGATGTGGGCCAACAACGAGGTCGGCACCCTGCAGCCGATCCGCGAGGTGGCCGAGATCGCCCACGCCCACGACGTGCCGGTGCACACCGACGCGGTGCAGGCGGTCGGCCAGGTGCCCGTGGACTTCGCGGCCAGCGGCGTGGACGCGCTGACCCTGACCGCGCACAAGGTCGGCGGACCGTACGGCGTCGGCGCGCTGGTCGCCAGCCGCGAGCTGGAGATCACCCCGCTGCTGCACGGCGGTGGCCAGGAGCGCGACGTCCGCTCCGGGACCATCGACGTGCCGGCGATCGCGGGCTTCGCCAAGGCCGTCGAGCTGGCCGTCAAGCACCAGCCCGAGGCCGCTGAACGGCTTGCCGACCTGCGCGACGAGCTGGTGCGCCGGGTCACCGAGCAGGTCCCGGACGCGGTGCTCAACGGCGACCCGGTGGCCCGGCTCCCCGGCAACGCCCACCTGACCTTCCCCGGCTGCGAGGGCGACTCGCTGCTGATGCTGCTGGACGCGCGCGGGATCGCCTGCTCGACCGGCTCCGCGTGCTCCGCGGGGGTGCCGCAGCCCTCGCACGTGCTGCTCGCGATGGGCTGTGCCGAGGAGCAGGCGCGCTCGTCGCTGCGGTTCAGCCTCGGCCACACCAGCGCCGCCGCGGACGTGGACGCGCTCGCCGGCGCCATCGCGCCGGTGGTGCAGCGCGCCCGGGCCGCCGGCATCGCCTCCGGGTTCGGGTCGTCGAAGAAGCTCGTGGGCTGATCGCGGTGCGGGTTCTTGCCGCCATGTCCGGCGGCGTCGACTCCGCGGTCGCCGCCGCGCGTGCCGCGGAGGCCGGGCACGACGTCACCGGGGTGCACCTCGCGCTGTCGCGCAACCCGAAGTCCTACCGCACCGGTGCCCGCGGCTGCTGCACGATCGAGGACTCGAACGACGCGCGCCGGGCCGCCGACGTGATCGGGATCCCGTTCTACGTCTGGGACCTGAGCGAGCGGTTCCACGAGGACGTGGTCGAGGACTTCATGGCCGAGTACGCCTCCGGGCGCACCCCGAACCCGTGCCTGCGCTGCAACGAGAAGATCAAGTTCGCCGCCGTCCTCGAGCGCGGGCTGGCGCTCGGCTTCGACGCGGTCGCCACCGGCCACTACGCGCGCCTCGTGACCGGCGGGGACGGACTGATCGAGATGCACCGCGCGGTGGACTCGGGCAAGGACCAGTCCTACGTGCTCGGCGTGCTCACCCAGGAGCAGCTCGCGCACTCGCTGTTCCCGCTCGGCGACTCGCCCAAGGCGCAGGTCCGCGAGGAGGCGTCCCGCCGTGGCCTGTCCGTGGCGCAGAAGCCGGACAGCCACGACATCTGCTTCATCGCCGACGGCGACACCTCCGGCTGGCTGCGCGACAAGCTGGGCGCCGGGTCCGGGGAGATCGTCGACCATGCCAGCGGCGAGGTGCTCGGCAGCCACGAGGGCGCGTTCGGGTTCACCATCGGCCAGCGCAAGGGGCTGCGGATCGGCAGGCCCGCGGCCGACGGCAAGCCCCGCTACGTGCTGGACATCGAGCCGGTCTCCGGCACGGTCACCGTCGGCCCCCGCGAGGAGCTGACCGTGGACCGGATCGACGGTGTCCATCCGCGCTGGTGCGGCACCGTGCCCGCCGGGCCGCTGCACGGCACCGTGCAGCTGCGCGCCCACGGCGACGAGCACCGGGCCGTGGTCACGGTCGCCGGCGACCGGGTCGCCATCGAGCTGCTCGAGCCCGCGCAGGGCATCGCGCCCGGCCAGGCGGCGGTCCTCTACGACGGCTCGCGGGTGGTCGGGTCGTGCACCATCTCCGCCGCCCGTCGTACCCCCGCGGGCTCCGCCCGATGACCCGCGCCAGCGGTGTCGGGTCGATGCCCGGCACGGACTACCGCGAGTCCGTGAAGCTGGTGCTGGGGGAGACCCCGGACCTGCCGTTCCTGCCCGAGCTGCCCGCGCGGGGCGCGCATGCCGACCTGACCGGGCGGGCGCTGGCGGTGCTCGCCGAGCTCGGCGCGGACCTGCAGCCGGCGGGCTGGCGGCTCACCGACGCCCCCGGGATGGACCACCGGCGGGCCCGGTCGCTGCTGGCGCAGGACCTGGACGTGGCGGAGGAGGAGCTGCAGGGCTTCACCGGCACGTTCAAGGTCCAGGTGGCCGGGCCGTGGACCCTGGCGGCGACCGTGGAGAAGCCGCGCGGCGACCGGGTGCTCTCCGACCACGGCGCCCGCCGCGAGCTGGCCCAGGCGCTCGCCGAGGGGCTGCGCGGCCACGTCGCCGACGTCCGCCGCCGGGTGCCCGGGGCCGACCTGGTGGTCCAGGTCGACGAGCCCGCGCTGCCCGCCGTGCTCGCCGCGCGGGTGCCGACGGCCTCCGGGCTGCACCGGCACCGTTCCGTCGCGCCGCCCGCCGCCTCCGCGGCGCTGGAGTGGGTGTTCGCGGCGGTGGCCGAGTCCGGCGCGACCCCGGTGGCGCACTGCTGCGCGTCCGACGTCCCCGTCGACCTGCTCACCGGCGCCGGTGCCGCGGGGGTGTCCGTGGACCTCGCCGCGCTCGCGCCCGCGGCGTACGACGGGGTGGCGACGGTGCTGGAGAAGCGTGGGCCGGTGTACCTCGGCGTGGTCCCGACCTCGCGCGAGCAGACCGGCGAGCGCGCGCTGTCGGACCGGGTGCTGCGGTTCCTCGACATGCTCGGGTTCGACCCGGACAGCGCGGGGGAGTCCCTGGTGGTGACCCCCGCCTGCGGCCTGGCCGGGGCGGACCCCGCCTGGGCGCGTGAGGCGCTGGCCCTGGCGCGCCGTACCGCCGCCGCCCTCTGAGGGGGGCTAGTGATTACCAGGGTATGCAGGGGAACTGTCACGTCCCGCGGTGATCTTGCCCAGGGAAGTGACAGATCTCCTGCCGTGCCAGGACAGATTCCCTGCATACCTTGGGAAACTGTCGGAGGGGTCAGGCGGCGACGACCGGCTCGTGCCCGTCGGTCGCGACCTCCTCGTGCTTGACGTTGAGGAACGTGAGGACGATCAGGGTGCCCACCCAGATCATCGCCGCGCCGGTGAGGAACGCGTGCGTGGCCCCCTCGGTGAACGCCACCTGCTGGACCAGCACCTTGGTGGCGTGCGCCTGGTCCGCGTCGGGCGTCCCGCCCTGCGGGCCGGCGGCGGCGAGTGCCGCGGCGAGCTCCTTGGCCTTGGTGCCGGCGAAGTGCACCGAGACGGTGCTCAGCGTCGCCAGGCCGAGCGCGCCGCCGACCTGCTGCATCGTGTTCAGTACGCCCGAGCCGATCCCGGAGTCGCGCTGGCCGACGCCGTGCACCGCGGTGAGCGTCATCGGCACGAACGTCAGCCCCATCCCGAGGCTCATCAGTACGACGAACGGCAGGATGTTCGTGAGGTAGTCCGCGTGCACGCCGAGGTTGCCGACCGTGGCGTCGTACGGGATCCGGGAGAACCCGAACAGCGCGGAGCCGGACATCAGCGTGCCGATGCCGGCCAGCCAGCGCGGGTCGACGCGCGAGAGCAGCCGTGAGGAGGCGGTGGCCGCGATTACGATGCCGAAGCTGAACGGCAGGAACGCGAACCCGGTCTTCAGCGGCGAGTAGCCCATCACGTTCTGCACGAACAGGCTCAGGAAGAAGAACATCGCGAACATCGCCGCCGGCACCAGCATCATCACCGCGAACGCGGTTGCGCGGGTGCGGTTGGCCAGGATCCGGAACGGCATCAGCGGGTGCGCCACCCGGCGCTCGAGCAGGACGAAGAGCGCGAGCAGCGCGACGCCCACGGCGAGCGAGACGAAGGTCGACGGGTCGCCCCAGCCGTAGCGCTGGTCGCCGGCGTGGGTCAGGCCGAACACGATGGCCACCAGCCCGAGGGTGCCGGTGAGCGCACCGGGCAGGTCCAGCTCGCCGGGGTGCTGCTCGCTCTCGGCGAGCACCCGGCGCGCGAAGAACGCCGCCCCGAGGCCGATCGGGACGTTGATCAGGAAGGTCAGCCGCCAGCCGCCGAAGGCGTGGCCGAACAGGTGCGGCTCGAGCCCGGTGAGCCAGCCGCCGAGGATCAGGCCGACCGCCGCGCCGGCACCGGACATCGCGGCGTAGACGGAGAACGCGCGGTTGCGCTGCGGGCCGGCCGGGAAGGTGGTGGTGATCAGCGCCAGCGCGGTGGGGGAGGCGATCGCGGCGCCGAGCCCCTGCAGACCCCGGGAGCCGAGCAGCATCAGCTCGTTCTGGGCCAGGCCGCCGATCGCGGAGGCGACCGCGAAGATCGTGACGCCGGTCATGAACAGCCGCCGGCGGCCGTACAGGTCGCCGAGCCGGCCGCCGAGCAGCAGCAGGCCGCCGAACGCCAGCGCGTAGCCGGTCACGACCCAGGACAGGTTGGCCGGGGAGATGGACAGGTCCCGGCCGATGTAGGGCAGGGCGATGTTCGCGATGGTGCTGTCCAGCACCACCATCAGCTGGGCCACCGAGATGAGCACGAGCGCCCAGCCCAGGTGGCGGTGGCCGTGCCCGGTGCTGGGCGTCGCGGCCGAGGTGGCGGTAGTCGTCATGGCGTTCCTTGGTCTGGTGAGTAGGGCCGGCCGGTGGCGGCCGGAAGGATGATCTGGTCGACGACCTTCTCGACCAGGGCCGCGTCGACCCGGTCCCCGAGGAGGATGGTCCGGTGCAGCAGGATCCCGGACAGCGCCGGGCCGATCAGGTTCAGGTCGACGCCGTCGGCGAGCTCGCCGCGCTCGTGCGCGCGGGCATAGATCCGCCGGGAGACCTCGAGCTTGGGGGGCAGGAACCGTTCGCGGAACTCCGCCGCGAACTCGTCGTCGGTGTGCAGGGCGGTCACCACCGCGGCGAGGATCCTGGAGTTCGCCTCGTCGGTCATGCCGCCGGGGCCGCAGAAGGTGGCCAGCAGGTCACCGCGCAGGGTGCCGGTGTCGACGTCGTGGACGTCGGGGGAGTGCTTGGACCGCAGCAGGGCGTCCACCACCAGGGCCGACTTGGCGGCCCACCGGCGATAGAGGGTGGCCTTGCTCGCCCGGGACCGGTGCGCCACCGCGTCCATGGTCAGCCGGTCGTAGCCGGCCTCGACCAGCAGGCTCAAGGTGGCGTCCAGGATCTCGGCCTCCCGGTCGCCGGCGATCCGGGGGCGGACGGCCTCGGCGGCTTTGCGAATCACCACGACCCTCCTTCCCGGCGCGGCTGGATGAAACGAAACCGTTTCGTTTCATCGCGCGATCCTAGGGACTCGAACGCCGGGGCGGCAAACCGATATTCCGGCCGGCCCGGAAAATCTCAGGATGCCGGCGGGCGACGCTCGACGGCGTCGGCCAGCACCCCCAGGGACCGGGTGACCGCGAAGCCGTTCCAGGCCCGGACGTCGCGCAACATGTAGTGCCCGACCCGGCCCATGTCGTGGAACTCCGCGGACGCGGCGACCTCCTCGGCGCGGCGCAGGAACGCCCGGGTGGCCCGGGCGGACGTGATCTTGTCGGTGCGGCCGTGGGCCGCGACGACCGGTTTGCCGGCCAGCGCGGCGACCGGTTCGTCGGCGGGCAGCCACGGCGCGAGCGCCACCACGCCGGCCACGCTCGGGTCGTCGGCGACGGCCACGGCGGCGCGCCCGCCCATCGAGTGGCCGAGCAGTACGACGGGCAGGTCGCCGAGCTCGCGACGCACCCGGTCCAGGGCCCACCGGACGTCGGGCACCGGCGACGGCGGCGAGGCCACCCGGGCGTTCCACCCACGCACCGCGTAGCGGAGCAGCCAGACCGCCGCACCGGCCCGGTTCAGCCGGCCGGAGATGTGGCCCATCATCCACCGGGACCGGCGCCAGGAGGCGCTGCGGTCGGTCACCGGGCCGAGCCCGTCGGCCGAGCCGCCGTGCAGCATCAGCACCAGGCTGTTCGGCGTGCCCGCCACCTCCTGGCGGGTCAACGACGGTGCCGGCATGCGTCGATCCTCTCAGGTGGGCGGGTGTCCCTCCGCTGTTCGGCAACCGGCCCCGGGCGGATGGGTGGCACGGTGCCGTCGGTGGGGCACGGCAAGATAGGGCGCATGAGCGAGGAGATCCCGGAGTCCACCGGTGGCCAGGTGGAGGCCGCGCCGCCCGCGGCCCGCGAGGAGCACCGCGAGAAGTCCGAGCAGGTCGAGGACGCCCGCTGGCGCTACTACGTGAAGGACGCCCCCACGCTCTCCGACGCCGAGTTCGACGCCCTGATGGCCCGGCTCGAGGAGCTCGAGGGCCGGTGGCCGGACCTGCGCACGCCCGACTCGCCCACCCAGAAGGTCGGCGGCGCGGTGTCCACCGAGTTCACCCCGGTGGACCACCTCGAGCGGATGATGAGCCTCGACAACGCGTTCTCCCACGAGGAGCTCGAGGCCTGGGCCGCCCGGATCGTGCGGGAGGAGGTCAACGACGCCGAGTTCCTGTGCGAGCTGAAGGTGGACGGGCTCGCGGTCAACCTGCTCTACGAGCACGGCCGGCTGACCCGCGCCGCGACCCGCGGGGACGGGCGGACCGGCGAGGACGTCACCCCCAACGTGCGCAGCATCGAGAACATCCCGACGCGGCTCACCGGCAGCGACGAGCACCCGGTCCCCGCCCGGGTCGAGGTGCGTGGCGAGGTGTTCTTGCCGGTCGAGGCGTTCGAGCGGCTCAACGCGTCGATGGTCGAGCAGGGCAAGCCCCCGTTCGCGAACCCGCGCAACGCCGCCGCCGGGTCGCTGCGGCAGAAGGACCCACGGGTCACCGCCGGCCGGCCGCTGGCGATGGTCTGCCACGGGATCGGCGCCCGCGAGGGGTTCGAGCCCACCCGGCAGTCGGAGTCCTACGCGGTGCTCGCCGGCTGGGGGCTGCCGATCAGCGACCGGGTCCGGGTGGTGCCCGACCTGGCCGGCGTGCAGGACTACATCGACTACTACGGCGAGCACCGCCACGACGTCGAGCACGAGATCGACGGGGTCGTGGTCAAGGTGGACCAGGTGGCCCTGCAACGCAGGCTGGGCTCGACGTCCCGGGCGCCGCGGTGGGCGATCGCGTTCAAGTACCCGCCCGAGGAGGTCAACACCCGGCTGCTCGACATCCGGGTCAACGTGGGCCGCACCGGCCGGGTCACGCCGTACGGCGTCATGCGGCCCGTCAAGGTCTCGGGGTCCACCGTCGAGATGGCCACCCTGCACAACGCCTCGGAGGTCAAGCGCAAGGGCGTGCTGATCGGGGACACGGTGGTGCTGCGCAAGGCCGGCGACGTGATCCCGGAGATCGTCGGGCCGGTGGTCGACCTGCGCGACGGCTCGGAGCGCGACTTCGTGATGCCCACGCACTGCCCCGAGTGCGGCACCGAGCTGCGCCCGGAGAAGGAGGGCGACGCCGACATCCGGTGCCCCAACCAGCGGGCCTGTCCGGCCCAGCTGCGGGAGCGGGTCTTCCACGTCGCCGGCCGGGGCGCGTTCGACATCGAGGGGCTCGGCTACGAGGCCGCGACAGCGCTGCTCGACGCCGGGGTGATCGAGGACGAGGGCGACGTGTTCCGGCTCACCGAGGCCGACCTGCTGCGGGTGCCGCTGTTCACCCGTGCGCCGAAGAAGGGCGAGGGCGACGCGCCGGTGCTGTCCGCCAACGGCGCCCGGCTGCTCGCCAACCTCGAGGACGCCAAGAGCCGGCCGTTGTGGCGGGTCCTGGTCGGGCTCTCGATCCGGCACGTCGGCCCCACCGCGGCGCGGGCGCTGGCCACCGCGTTCGGCTCGCTGGACAAGGTGGCCGGGGCGTCCCTGGAGGAGCTGGCCGACACCGAGGGGGTCGGCCTGACGATCGCCGAGGCGGTCAAGGCGTGGTTCGACGACGAGAGCTCCGAGTGGCACCGGGAGATCGTGCGCAAGTGGCGCGAGGCCGGTGTGACCATGCAGGACGAGGTCGACGAGGCCACCCCCCGCACGCTCGAGGGGATGAGCATCGTGGTGACCGGCTCGCTCACCGAGTTCAGCCGCGACCAGGCCAAGGAGGCGATCATCGCCCGGGGCGGGAAGGCCGCCTCCTCGGTCTCGAAGAAGACCGACTTCGTGGTGGTCGGCGACTCGCCGGGCTCCAAGCACGACAAGGCGGTGCAGCTCGGGGTGCCGGTGCTCGACGAGGGCGGCTTCCGAACGTTGCTCGCCGAGGGGCCCGACGCGGCCCGCGGGGTCGCCCAGGTCGGGGAGTGAGGCCGCCGGGTCAGCGGCGCTGCAGCCCCGCCAGCATGCTGGCCGCCACCGGGACGTCGTGCATCGCGGCGTACAGCGCCTGGCGCAGCGCGGGTCCGACCGCGGCCGGGGCCCGGCGGTGCTCCAGCACCACCTCGGCCCAGTCGAGTGCCTCGGCGAGGATCCGGTTGTCCCCGGTGACCAGGGCGCCGGCCACCGCCCCGACCAGGTGCGGCATCTGGTCGTCGAGGACCCGCAACCAGGACTCGTCGGTCACGCTCACCGGGGCGGTCTCGCCGTTGCCGAGCGTGTGGAACAGCAGCCGTTCCACCTCGTCGGCGAGGGCCTCCCGGTCCCCGAACACCACGTAGGCCTCGTCCGAGCCCGGGTGGCTGAGCGGCTCGGCGACGGTGACCGCCGGCGGCAACGTGGGCACCAGCGAGACGGCCTCCGGACCGGAGGCCGCGAACGCGGTCGCGCCCAGCACGCGGGCGCGTCTTCCCTCGGCGTCGAACGCCGAGCCACCGACCATGACCGGGGTGCCGGTCTCCCGCACCGCCTCGATCTGGCGCCGGGCCAGCGGCAGGAACGCGCTCAGCGAGCAGCTGAGCAGGACCGCGCGCGGTGCGACCTCGTGGATGTGCCGGACCAGGTGCTGTGCGGAGGAGTTGGCGCCCAGGTAGCTGACCGCCAGCCCGGCGGCTCGCAGGTGCTCGGCCACCATCAGCGCGGGCAGCGCGTGCCACTCCTGCTCCACGCAGCCGACCACCACGAGGGGCGCCCCCTCGGGTGCGCTGGCCCCGGCCTCGCGTTCGACCGCGAGCATCGTCAGCGCCGCCTCGCTGATCGCGGTGGCGGCGTGCTCCTGCGCCACGCTCCACGCGTCCTGCACCCACAGCTCGCCGACGCGGTGCTGGGCGGGCGCCAGCACGGCCTTGATGATGGCGAGCACGTCGTGTCCCTCGGCGCGCAGCCCGCGCACGAGGTCGAGTGCGGCGGCGCGGTTCCCGCGCCGCAGTGCGCTCAGATAACCGTCGAGCACCGGTCCCCCCGGTTGGCTCATCCCGGCGCACCGGACTGGATCGCGAGGATGGCGATGTCGTCGTGGGCGCGGTCCCCGAGGTGACCGGCCAGCGCGACGGCGACGCTCTCCACCAGGGCGGACACCTCGGGGGCGCCGGCCCGCCGCAGCACGTCCCGCAGCCGGTCGTCCCCGAAGCGCTCGCGTCGCCCGGGGGCCTCGAGCACCCCGTCGGTGTACAGGACCAGCGTGTCGCCCGGCGCCAGCGCCACGGTCACATCGGCGTAGCCGGCGTCCTCGACCAGGCCGAGCACCACGCCGGAGGTCGGCACCTGCTCGACCGAGCCGTCGCGCCGCACCAGCCACGGCGCCGGATGGCCGGCGGCGGAGAGGTCGAGGAGCAGCCGGTCCCGGTCCCGGCGCCCGCGGGCGCAGATCGCGGTCACGAAGGTCTCGGCTTCCTCGGCCACGAGCACCCGGTTGACCAGGTCGAGGATCCGGGCCGGCGACCGGTCCACGAGTGCGGCCGTGCGCACGGACTGCCGCACCCGGCCGGTGAGGACCGCGGCGTCGGCACCCTTGCCGCACACGTCGCCGACCACCGCGGTCCACGCGTCCGGGTCGCCGTGCACGTCGTAGAAGTCGCCGCCGAGGGCCTCCTGCTCGAACGCCACCCGGTAGTAGGTGCCGAAGGCGACCCCGGGCAGCCTCGGCAGGCTGGGCGGGTTCAGGTCGCGCGAGAGCACGCCCGCGACCCGGCGGGCCTCGGCGAGCGCCCGGATGGTGTCGAGCCCGAGGGAGGCGCGCTCGGCGAGCTCGGTGATGAAACAGACCGCCTGCTCGTCGAACCCCTCGCCCGCGCGCCGGGCCAGGGTCAGCGCGCCGTACGTCGACCCGCGCGCGCTGAGCGGCACCGTGAGCACGTCGACCGGATGGATCGCGGCGAGCTGCGCGCGTGCGTCCGGGGCCGGCACCGCGGACTCGAGCGTCGGGCCGGCGGCCCCGGCGTCCTCGTCGACCGGGACCAGCTCCCGGGCCCCCCGGGACAGCACACGCCCGAGCACACCGGTGGGGGAGACCGCGGCCGCGGGCAGCAGGGCCGACCGGGTCGTGCCGGCGGCCAGCCGGGACCGGCAGGAGTGGCCGCGCCGGGCACGCAGCGTCACCTGGGCCCAGTCGGCGATCTCGTCGACGAGCATCTCGAGCAGCAGGTCCACCGCGCGGTCGGGCTGGAGGGCCCCGGAGAGCCGACGGCTCACGTCGGCCAGGAAGGCGGCTCGGCGGGCCGCGTCCCATGGCCCGCGGCCGGTCGTCGCGCCGCCCGGCGCGGCCAGCAGGCAGGTGTCGCCACGGCGGGTCAGCTCACTCACACCTCATCCTTTCGCGACACTGCACTGTAACCACATCCGTGCCGGAGAGGCGGTGTCGGTGCGGGCGCGCGGGGGTACAAACGAGACATGCCTCCCGTCGAAGAGCTGCTGGCGGCTGCCCTCGTCGCGGCGGTCGCCCTGCTGGTGCCCGCCACCGTGGCGGTGTTCACGGTGCGGCCGACGCGCAGCACCAGCCCCCCGTCGCGAGTACTGGCCAGCGCCGGCGCCGTGGCGGCAGCGATCCCCGCCGGGGCGTGGCTGGTGGGGAGCCGCCCGTTGACCGGCGTGCTGGTGGGTCTGCTGCTGGCCGGCTCCGTGCTGGCCTGGGCGCCGGTGGCGCGCCCGTGGGCGGTCCGGGGTCTGCTGGTCTGGGCGCTCAGCGTGGACGCGGGCCTGCTCTACCTCGGCTACGTGCTGCACTGGACGGTGACGGCCCACCTGTCCTGGGCGAGCCTGCTGGCCAGCGGCGTGCTGTGGGTGCTCGAGGTGTTCGTCTTCGTGCTCGCGCTCGGCTACGTGTGGGAGTTCGTGGACGCGCTGGGGCGGCGGTCGTGGCCGCGGGCCCGCGAGACCGTGACGCGGCCGTCGCGCTCCGGCCGGTTCGTGAGCCTCCACGTGCCCGCCCACAACGAGCCCCCGGACATGGTGATCGCAACGCTGCGGCGGCTGCTGGCGCTGGAGTACGACGAGTTCGAGATCCTGATGGTGGACAACAACACCGTCGACGAGAGCCTGTGGCGTCCGGTCCAGGAGTTCTGCGCGGGGCACGACCGGATCCGGTTCGTCCACCTGGAGAACTGGCCCGGCTACAAGTCGGGGGCGCTGAACTACGCGCTGTCGGTGACCGACCCGCGGGCGGAGGTGGTCGGCATCGTGGACGCCGACTACCTGGTCGAGCCCGACTTCCTCGCCCGGTGCGCCGCGCTGTTCGACGACGACCGGGTCGGTTTCGTGCAGACGCCGCAGGACTACCGGGACTGGGAGCAGTCGGCGTACTTCCGGCGGCTGTACCACTCCTACAACTACTTCTTCGAGGTGTCCCAGCGCTCCCGCAACGAGCGCAACGGCGCGATCTTCGGCGGCACCATGGGGCTGATCCGACGCAGCGCCCTCGCCGAGGTGGGCGGCTGGGACGAGTGGTGCATCACCGAGGACGCCGAGCTCTCGCTGCGGCTGCTGCGAGCCGGGTGGGTCGGCCACCACATCGAGCGGTCCTTCGGCCGCGGGATCATGCCGCTGACGTTCGAGGCGCTGAAGCGCCAGCGCTTCCGCTGGTGCTTCGGCGGCGTGCAGATCCTGCGGATGCACTGGCGGTCGCTGCTGCCCTGGGGAGGTCCGCCCGACAACCGGCTCAGCCTGTCCCAGCGCTGGGCCTACCTCGTCGGCGGGCTGCAGTGGTTCGGCGACCTCGCCGGCCTGCTGTTCACCGGCTTCCTGCTCGCCGGCGCCCTCGACCTGGTGCTGGGGGACGGCACGGTGATCCGCCGGGTGTCGGGCTTCGTGCTGGTCTGCGTGGTGGGGCTCGTAATGCTCGGTGCGGTGCGTTCGGTGGCCCTGGTGCGACGCGCCGGCGGGGCGTCGTGGTCCGAGGCGCTGGGAGCCTTCGGGTTGTGGCTGGCGCTCGGGTGGTCGGTGGCCCGCGCCTCGGCCCGCGGGCTGGTCGCGAAGGAGGGCGCCTTCCTGCGTACGCCGAAGGTCCGTGGTGAGCTCGGTTGGCGCGACGCCCTGCGCGGCAACCGGATCGAGTCTCTGGCCGCCCTGGTCTGCGCCGGCGTCGCCGCGGTCACGGTGGCGCAGGGCACCCCCGCGGCCGCGGTCGTCGGCCTGCTGCTGCTCGGGCAGGGGCTGGGCTTCGCGGCTGCGCCGCTGAACAGCCTTGCGGCGATCCGTGCCGAGCTGCCGGCCGAGCTGCGCCGGCGGCGCCGCCAGTCCCTGCTGTCCTGGACCCGGCTGGGCAGCACGCCCCGGCGGCTGGTGCTCACCCCGGTCGTCGGGCTGGCGGTGCTGGGGCTGGCGTTCGTGGTGCTCGCGGCGCCGGTGGGCACCCCGCTGCCCGGCCGGCTGCCCGGCCTGGCGCGCGGCGACCACGCCGGCGGGAGCCACCAGGCGCCGGTCACCTCGGGCCGTCCGGCGCACTCCCGCGCCCCGGCACCCACGTCGACGCTGCCGCCGGCGCCGGCGCCGGCGCCGCCGACGACGGCGACCCGGGTGCCGGCGACGCAGGCTCCCGGCCCGGCGGCTACCGCGCCGGCGCCGACGCGGACTTCGTCGCCGACGGCGCGGCCGACCCGAGCGGCCACCCCGACGCAGGCAGCCTCCCCGACGTCGCCGGCGCCGGCGCCGGGAAAGCCCACCGGGAAGCCGACCCAGGCCGCGTCTCCGACGAAGGCGGTCGGCAAGCCGACGGACCGGCCCTCGCACGGGTCGAGCGCGAAGCCGTGACCGGCGACGCCGTTCAGCTCCTGGTCTGCCGGGGCACGGTGGGCTGCGCCCAGCCGGTCGGCGCGATGTTGTGGTTGGAGCGGAACAGGTTGTCCGGGTCCCAAACGTCCTTCAGCGCGACCAGCCGCGCCAGCTTCTCCGTCCCGAACCCGGCCTCGAGGTCCGCCCTGCTGGTGCCCGGCTCGAAGTTGAGATAGGTCCCCCCGGTGGCGGCCGGCGCGAACGCCGCGGAGAACCGGCGCACCCAGTCCATCTCCCGGTCGGTCTCCTCCGGCCTGGCCCAGCAGGCGATCGGGTGTCCCATGTAGGGCGCGGACCGGTTGCCGGTCGCGGTGGCGTCCTCCGGGACCCGGGAGATCGCGCCGCCGTTGCGGAAGATGACCCCCTGCGTCATCGGGGACCCGATGGTGCGGCCCACGGCGAGGTAGTCGTCGAGCACCGTGTCGGGAAGCGCCGACAGGTGGATGCCGCGGTGGTAGTTCAGCCAGCCGCGCGGGTTGAAGCCGTCGATCATCGCCTGGAACGCCGTGTAGGGCATCGGCTGCACCAGGTCGACGCCGCCGCCGAAGATCTCACGCAGCGGGGCGAGCGCCGACTCCCCCTCGACCGGGTCGCCGACGAAGCAGGTCAACAGCCCGAGCACCGGCTTGCCGACCAGCTCGGGCGGGACGAACGGCTCCGGGGGCGCCAGCACGGTGGCGAGCCCGGTCGCTACCGTGTCGGGCGCCTGCTCCACGAAGTCGCGGTAGGCGCGGGCCCGGTCGCCGGCCGCGTCGTCGTTCGGCACCACGACCATGCCTGCCAGCATCAGCGGCGGGATCGGGTGCACCCGCAGCTCGTAGGCGGTGACCACGCCGTAGTTGGCGCCGGCGCCGCGCAGCCCCCACAGCAGGTCGGCGTTCTCGTCCTCGCTGGCGTGCACCAGCCGGCCGTCGGCGGTGACCACGTCCGCGCCGACCAGGTTGTCGCAGGTCAGGCCGTACATCGATGACAGCCACCCGTAGCCGCCGCCGAGGGTGAACCCGCCCACCCCGGTGGTGGTGACCCGGCCGCCGGGGGTGGCCCGTCCGTACAGCAGGGCCTCCCGGTCGAAGTCGCCCCACAGCTCGCCGCCCTGGGCGATCGCGGTCCCTCGCTCCGGATCGACGTGCACGCCCTTGAGGTCGGCCAGGTCGAGCAGCACGCCACCCTCGTTGGCCGACGTGCCGGCGACGGCATGCCCGCCGCAGCGCACCGTGAGCGTCAGCCCAGCGTCCCGGGCGAAGTTCACGACGTCGATCACATCGGCGGCGCCGTGCGGGCGCAGCACCATGGCCGGCCGGCGGTCGATGCTCGCGTTGTAGACGGCGCGGGCGGCGTCGTAGTCCGGGTCCTCCGGGCGGATGATCTCGCCTCGGAAGGCGGCGCTGAGCTCCGGGCCGTGCGCGATGGTGGTGTCGGTCATGCCAAGCCTCCCGGCTCGCTCACGACCGCGAGGTCGTCCCGCGGTCTCGGTCGTCCCCCTGCCACCGACTAGACGCCTGCGTCGCAGGGGGGAGCAATGGCGCGTCGGGGTGGTTACTCGCGGGAAGCATCCGCCACGCGGGAGGAACCGGGCGTTCGCGGCGCCGGTCCGGGTCGAGCCGCCCTCCCCGGGCCTCATAGGATGAGGTCTTCCGCCGAAGCATCCGTCGCTAGGAGCGAACAGTCCATGCCTGACATCACCCGTGACGAGGTGGCGCACCTCGCCGACCTGGCGCGGATCGACCTGTCCGATGCCGAGCTCGACCATCTCGCCCCGCAGCTCGACGTGATCCTGGAGTCGGTCAAGTCGATCAGCGACGTGGCCGCCGACGACGTACCCCCGACCTCGCACCCGCTGCCGCTGACCAACGTGTTCCGGGAGGACGTCGTGCGTCCGGGGCTGACCGCCGAGGAGGCGCTCGCCGGCGCCCCCGACGTCGACGAGCAGCGGTTCAGCGTGCCGCGGATCCTGGGGGAGTTGTGAGCGCGGGGGACGAGCGAGGCACGAGCGAGCGACTGAGCGAACGAGGAGGTACCGCGTGAGCATGAGCGACCTGACCCGAAGCACGGCGGCCGGGCTGGCCGACGCGCTGGCCGCGGGGGAGGCCTCCTCGGTCGAGATCACCCAGGCCCACCTCGACCGCATCGCCGAGGTCGACGGCCCGGTGCACGCCTTCCTGCAGGTCGACGCGGAAGGCGCCCTGGCCGCCGCCCGCGACGCCGACGCCCGACGCGCGTCGGGCCGGGCCGCCTCCGCCCTCGACGGGGTGCCGATCGCGGTCAAGGACGTGCTCACCACCAAGGGCCTGCCCACGACCTGCGGGTCGAGGATCCTCGAGGGTTGGGTGCCGCCGTACGACGCCACGGTGGTCGAGCAGCTGCGGGCCGCCGGCCTGCCGATCCTCGGCAAGACCAACATGGACGAGTTCGCGATGGGCTCCTCGACCGAGCACTCCGCGTACGGCCCCACGCACAACCCCTGGGACCTGGACCGGATCCCCGGCGGGTCGGGCGGTGGCTCAGCCGCCGCGGTGGCCGCCTTCGAGGCACCCCTCGCGGTCGGCACCGACACCGGCGGGTCGATCCGGCAGCCCGGCGCCGTCACCGGCACGGTCGGCATGAAGCCGACCTACGGCGGGGTGTCGCGCTACGGGCTGGTGGCGCTGGCCAACTCCCTGGACCAGGCTGGCCCCGTCACCAGGAGCGTGCTCGACTCCGCGCTGCTGCACGAGGTGATCGGCGGTCACGACCCGCGGGACTCCACCTCGATCGACCAGCCGCTGCCCAAGCTCGTCGAGGCCGCCCGGCAGGGTGCGGCCGGGGACATGAGCGGGGTCCGCGTCGGCGTGGTCAAGGAGCTGACCGGCGAGGGCTACCAGCCCGGTGTGCAGGCACGTTTCGACGACGCGGTCCGGCTGCTCGTCGAGGCCGGTGCCGAGGTCGTCGAGGTGTCCTGCCCGACGTTCGTGCACGCGCTGGCGACCTACTACCTGATCCTGCCGGCGGAGGCCTCCTCGAACCTCGCCAAGTTCGACGCGATGCGTTACGGGCTGCGGGTGCTCCCCGAGGGCGTGGACGCGCCGAGCGCCGAGGAGGTCATGCGCGCCACCCGCGACCGCGGGTTCGGCGACGAGGTGAAGCGGCGGATCATCCTGGGCACCTACGCCCTGTCCAGCGGCTACTACGACGCCTACTACGGCCAGGCCCAGAAGGTCCGCACGCTGATCACCCGCGACTTCGCCGCCGCGTTCGAGAAGGCCGACGTGCTGGTCTCCCCGACGGCGCCCACCACGGCGTTCAAGCTGGGGGAGAAGCTCGACGACCCGATCGCGATGTACCTCAACGACCTCGCCACGATCCCGGCCAACCTGGCCGGGGTGCCCGGCATCTCGGTGCCGAGCGGCCTCGCCGAGGAGGACGGGCTGCCGACCGGGTTCCAGGTGCTCGCGCCGGCGCTGGCCGACGACCGAGTCTACCGGGTCGGTGCCGCGCTGGAGACGCTGCTCGAGGACAGGTGGGGCGGGCCGCTGCTGGCCCAGGCCCCGGAGCTGAAGGGAGTCTCGGCATGACCGCCGCCACGAAGGCCAAGGTGGAGGTGCTCTCGTTCGAGGAGGCGCTGGCCAAGTTCGACCCGGTGCTCGGCCTCGAGGTGCACGTGGAGCTGAACACCGCCTCGAAGATGTTCTGCGGCTGCTCCACCGTGTTCGGGGCCGACCCGAACACCCAGGTCTGCCCGGTCTGCCTCGGGCTGCCCGGCGCGATGCCGGTGGTGAACGCCAAGGCCGTCGAGTCCGCGATCCGGATCGGGCTGGCGCTGAACTGCACGATCGCCGACTGGTGCCGGTTCGCGCGGAAGAACTACTTCTACCCGGACATGCCGAAGAACTTCCAGACCTCGCAGTACGACGAGCCGATCGCGTTCGACGGGTGGACCGAGGTGCTCGTGGACACCGACGAGGGTCCGCAGACCTATCGGGTCGAGATCGAGCGGGCGCACATGGAGGAGGACACCGGCAAGTCGCTGCACGTGGGCGGCGCCACCGGCCGCATCCACGGCGCCGACCACTCGCTCGTGGACTACAACCGTGCGGGGATCCCGCTGATCGAGATCGTCACCAAGCCGATCACCGGCACCGGCGACAAGGCGCCCCTGGTCGCGCGGGCCTACGTGGCACACCTGCGCCAGCTGCTGCTCGGGCTGGGCGTCTCCGACGTGCGCATGGAGCAGGGCTCGCTGCGCTGCGACGTGAACCTGTCGCTGCGCCCGTCGCCGGCTGCCCCGCTGGGCACCCGCACCGAGACCAAGAACGTGAACTCGTTCCGGTCCGTGGAGCGGGCGGTCCGCTACGAGATCGGCCGCCAGGCCGCGGTGCTCACCGCCGGCGGCTCGGTCGTCCAGGAGACCCGGCACTGGCACGAGGACACCGGGATCACCACCTCCGGTCGCGAGAAGTCCGACGCGGAGGACTACCGCTACTTCCCCGAGCCGGACCTGGTCCCGGTCGCGCCGTCCCGCGAGTGGGTCGAGCGGCTGCGCACCGAGCTGCCGGAACCGCCGCACGAGCGCCGGGCGCGCCTGCAGCAGGCGTGGGGCTTCTCCGACCTGGAGATGCGCGACACCGCGGGTGCCGGCGCCCTGGAGCTGGTCGAGGAGACCATCGCGGCGGGCGCCCCGCCGCAGGCGGCGCGCAAGTGGTGGCTGTCGGAGATGGCCCGACGGGCCAACGAGCGGGGCGTCGAGCTCACCGAGCTGGGGGTGGCCCCGGCCGACGTGGCGCGCGTGCAGGCGCTGGTCGAGGCGGGCACGATCAACGACAAGCTGGCCCGGCAGGTGTTCGACGGCGTGCTCGCCGGTGAGGGCACCCCCGACGAGGTCGTCGCGGCCCGCGGGCTCGAGGTCGTCTCCGACGACGCTGCGCTGTCGGCGGCGGTGGACGCCGCCATCGAGGCGAACCCGGACGTCGCCGCGAAGATCCGCGACGGCAAGGTGGCCGCGGCGGGGGCGCTCATCGGCGCGGTGATGAAACAGATGCGCGGCCAGGCCGACGCGGGCCGGGTGCGGGAGCTGATCCTCGAGAAGCTCGGCTGAGCGCAGTCGTGAAGCACCTGGGGATCCTCGGGCACAGCGCGGAGGGCGCGGCGCTGTGCTTCCGGGCGTTCTGCCAGGAAGGGTTCGCCGAGCTCGGGCCGCACCAGCATCCGGACGTGACCCTGGACTGCATCCCCCTGGCGCGGAGCATGCCCGCCTGGGAGACCGGGGAGCACCGGTCGGTCCGCAAGATCCTCGCGGCGAGCGCGCGCCGGCTGGCGGGCGCGGGCGCGGACTTCTTCGTCTGCCCGGACAACACCGCGCACCTGGCGCTGGAGCTGCCGGGCGAGGAGCTGGCGCTCCCGGGTCTGCACATCGCTGAGGTGGTGGCCGACCGCGCCGCACGGGACCGCCGCGTCCGTGTCGGCTTGCTCGGCACGAAGTACCTGATGGACGGGTCGGTCTACCCGCGCGTGCTGGCCGGTCGAGGAATCGGCTGCGAGGTGCCCGGGCCGGACGACCGGCGGGTGGTCAACCGGGTCATCTTCGAGGAGCTGGTCAACGGCCGGCTCACCGACCGCTCCCGCGCTGAGTACGTGCGGGTCATCGAGGACCTGGCGGGGCGCGGCTGCGACGCGGTGGCCCTGGTGTGCACCGAGATCCCGCTCCTGGTCACTCCCGAGGTGTCCCCGCTGCCCACGCTGGACTCCACCCGGCTGCTGGCGCGCGCGGCCTTCGAGGTCGCGGTCGGCCACCGGCCGCTCCCGACCTGGCGCGGCGGTCCGGTCGCGGCCTGAGCCTCATCGGGGCGCAACCTCGAGGATCCGGTCGTCCCCGGGCGCCGGGTCGCCGCGGCCGTCTCGGTTGGACGTGGTGACCCACAGGTTGCCGTCCGGTGCGACCACCACCGTGCGCAGCCGCCCGTGGTCCCCGACGAAGTAGTCCTGCGGCGGCCCGGTCCCGGCGGCGGTGACCGGCACCCGCCACAGCCGCCGGCCACGCAGCGATCCCGCCCACAGGCTGCCGTCCAGGTAGGCCAGCCCGGACGGCGACGCCTCGTCGGTGCGCCACTGGACGTAGGGGTCGCGGTACTCCGGCCGGTCGCCCCGGCCCTCCACGACCGGCCAGCCGTAGTTGCGGGCCCGCTCGATCAGGTTCAGCTCGTCCCAGGTGTTCGCGCCGAGCTCGGTGGCCCACAGCCGTCCTCGGCCGTCGAACGCGAGCCCCTGCACGTTGCGGTGCCCCATCGTCCACACCGGCGAGCTGGCCACCGGGTTGCCGGGTGCGGGGTCGCCGTCCGGGGTGACCCGCAGGATCTTGCCGGCCAGCGAGCCCGGATCCTGCGCGAGCTGGTCGTCCCCGGTCTCCCCGGTGGACACGAACAGGTTCCCGTCGGGTGCGAACAGCAGCCGGCCCCCGTCGTGGACGAACCCGTTCGGGATCCCGGTGAGCACCGGCCGCGGTGGGCCGAGCCGCTGCCCGTCGTACGTCATCGTCACCACCCGGTTGTCCCGGGCGGTGGACAGGTAGGCGAAGACCAGGTGGTCGGTGCGGTACGACGGGGAGGCGGCCAGGCCGAGCAGCCCGGCCTCGCCGCGCGGGGCGACGCCGGCGACGTGACCGACGGTGCGCACCCGGCCGCCGGCCACCGCGACGACCCGGGTGGTGTCCCGCTCGCCGACCAGCGCGGTGCCGTCGGGGAGGAAGGTGACGCCCCACGGGGTCTGCAGCCCGGCGGCGACGGTGCCGACGACGTGCGGGGCGCCGGACGGGCTTGCGGTGAGCGAGGGTGTCGGCGCGGTGCCGGCCGGGCGGCCGGTGCGGGTGCTCGGCTGCGGCGACGGGACCGTGCTGCCCAGGCCCTGGGGGGTGCCGCCGGTGCTCGAGCAGGCGGCCGTGAGCAGCATCAGGGCGATGACGGCGAGCGCGCGCTTCACCCGGTCCAGGCTAGCGAGCCCCGGAGTGCCGGGCCCGCTCGAGCAGGGCCAGCAGGTGCCGGTGCACCTCGTGCGGGTGCTCGAGCTGGAGGAAGTGCGAGCCGGGCAGCAGCACGTAGTCCGCGTCCGCGAGCCGGAGCGCGGCCGTGGCCATGTCGTGCGCCGAGGCGAGGATGTCGAACCGGCCGGCGACGAAGGTGGTCGGCACCGTGATCGACCGCAGTGAGACCCGCGGGTGCTCGGCCGCGGCGCGGGCCAGGTGCATGTACCAGTCGACGGGGGTCTGCAGGAACTCGGTCACGGCCCGCCCGACGTCCTGGGGGTGCGGGCCGGGGAGCATGAAGCCGCTGTGCGTGAGCAGCGTCGTGAGCCGGGCGCCGACCGGCAGCCGGGAGGTCACCGGCGTGATCAGCCTCCCGGCCGCGCGCAGGGCGGACGTCACCCCCAGGGCGATCGGCTTGCGGGCCGGCCGCGGGATCATCAGCGGGGCGCCCATGGACGAGAAGGTCCCGCCGGGGACACCGGCGACGGCGAACAGGCCGCGCACCCGGTGGGCGTGCAGCGCGGCCAGCTCGAAGGCGGTGTTCACGCCGATCGACCAGCCGGCGACCACGCAGGCGTCGATCCCGGCGTGGTCGAGCACCGCCAGGGCGTCCTCGACGAAGGCGTCGACCCCGACCCGGGCGCGGTCCGCGGGCCGGTCGGAGCCGCCGACGCCGCGGTGGTTCCAGGACAGCACCCGGACCCCGCAGTCCTTGCGGAGCAGCGCGGGCCAGGCGTAGGGGTTGGTGCCCAGCCCGTTGCAGAGCAGCAGCGTCGGCCCCTCGGCGTCGTTGGTCCAGGCCCGCAGCCGGGTCCCGTCGGCGCTGGTGACGTCGTAGAAGCGGAGCGCGAGGTCGTCCTCGTCCAGGGGCGCCGCGGCGGTGCGCTGGGTGCGGGGCATGCCGAGAGTGTGCCCCACCGGACGCCGGTTATGTCGGTTTGGTGCCGGAGGTCACCCGGCGGCAACCGGCCGGGCCATCAGGCGGTGCGCGACGGGGCGAACCGCCGGGCGTCCCAGCGGGCCCGGTGCTCGAGCAGGAAGTGCTCGGTCTCCCGGAGCTCCCGGCGGCGCTGGGCCAGGGCGGTGCTGGCCGCGAGCGCGTTGCGCCGGGCCACGTGCACGCTGGACACGTGCCAGGACGCGGCGTCGCGGATCTTGCGCATTGCCATCCGGTACGAACTCATCTGGTCTCCCGGTGCTCTTCGGTGCTGGGCGTGGGTACGACGCTAGGCCGCGGGTGCTACGAGAGCCTGAGGCTTCGATGAAATCTGTGTAAACGTGCGACGGACCCTCGCCGGGACGCCGGGCCCGGGCCCACTAGGGTCGGGCGGGTGACCGACCCGCGACCCCTGGTGTGGCTGCCCTTCGACCCCGAGCACCTCGAGGCGGCTCCCGACACGCTCCGGTACGGGGTGCACGACCTCGCCGTCGACCCCGAGCCGCCGCCCTGGCTCGACGAGGTGCGGTTCTACGTCCCGTCGTACACGTTCGCGGTGGAGCCGGGGCCGCTGCTCGCCCGGATGCCGGCGCTGGAGGTGGTGCAGACGCTGACCGCGGGCGTCGACCACATCCGTGACTACGTGCCCGGGGGAGTGACCCTGTGCAACGGCCGCGGCATCCACAACGCCTCGACCGCCGAGCTGGCGCTGACCCTGACACTCGCCTCGCTGCGCGGGATCCCGGGGTTCGTCGAGGCGCAGCGCGAGGGCCGCTGGGCCTCGGGGTGGCAGGAGTCCCTGGCGGACAAGACGGTGCTGATCGTCGGGTACGGCGACATCGGTGCCGACATCGAGCAGCGGCTGGTGCCGTTCGAGGTCGACGTGTTGCGGGTCGCCCGGACCGCCCGGGAGGGCGTGCACGCGGTGGCCGACCTGCCGGACCTGCTGCCGCGCGCCGACGTGGTGATCCTGGTGGTGCCGGGCACGCCGGAGACCCGCGGCCTGGTCGATGCCGCCTTCCTGGCGCAGATGAAGCACCGGGCGTTGCTCGTCAACGTCGCCCGCGGGCCGGTGGTGGCCACCGGGGACCTGCTCGACGCGCTGCGCGCGGGCCAGGTGCGCGCGGCCCTGGACGTGACCGATCCCGAACCGCTGCCCGCCGGACACCCGTTGTGGACCGCCCCGGGGGTGCTGGTCAGCCCGCACACCGGGGGGCTGACCCCGGCGATGTGGCCGCGGGCCTACCGACTGGTGCGCGCGCAGCTCGAGCGGTTCGCCGCCGGTGTGCCGTTGGCGAACGTAATGGTGGGGCACTACTGATCGACCCCGCGCGACACGCGCCGGGTTTGGGGCATCAATGCCTTTACGCGGCGCCTGTCGGGGTGTTGACTCTGCCCGGGCGTCGACAACCGACGCAAGTCGTCCCGTCTGGGACGCCACTACGAGGGAGTTCTGCATGCGAAAGGCAACGAAGCTCGCATCCGCCGCGATCGGGGCGGCGGCCCTGGTCGGCTCGTCCCTGGGGGCGCACGCGTTCGCCGCGGGGGAGACCCAGGTCCAGGCACGGGCGCACACGCCACGGCTCGACCACGTGTTCGTGATCATGCTGGAGAACCACTCCAAGTCCAGCGTGATCGGCAACGCCAACGCGCCGTTCATGAACAAGATGGCCGACCACTACCAGATGGCCGACCACTACTACGGCGTCACGCACCCGTCGATGCCGAACTACATCGCGACCATCGCCGGCGACAACTTCGGCATCCAGGACGACAACGACCAGAACGTCGTGAACCTCGACCGGAAGAACCTCGTCGACCAGCTCGAGGCCCACCACGTCAAGTGGGACGCCTACATGGAGGACCTGCCGAAGGACAAGCTGGCCCGCTTCGGGCCCGAGAACCCGGCCGACCCCTCCGCGCCGTTCCAGCTGTACGCGAAGAAGCACAACCCGTTCGTGCTCTTCGACGACGTGAAGAACGACCCGGCCCGGATGCGCCACGTGAAGGACTACTCGAAGCTCGCGCACGATCTGGAGCGCAAGTACGCGCCCAAGTTCGTGTGGATCACCCCCAACCAGTGCCATGACATGCACGGGGGCGTGCCCGCGGTGGACGGGCACCCGGAGACACCCTGTGGCTACGGGAGCACCAAGGACGACGCCAACGACGCCTCGCTCAAGCGGAAGGCGGACCGCTTCGTGCGGCACGCGGTGCACACGATCCGCAGCTCGTCGGCGTGGACCAAGCACTCCGCGATCGTCATCCTCACCGACGAGAACGACTACACCGGCGCCACCGGCAACGGCGGCTGGGAGAGCACCGAGGGCTGCTGCGCCTCGCCGTACGTCGCTGCGGGGGACCCGCGGATCAAGAAGTTCGACGAGACCACCAGCACCTGGCCGGGTGGCACCTACGGCGGCGGCCTGATCCCCGCGATCATCATCTCCCCGCAGGGCCAGCGTGGGTACGTCGACCACACGAAGTACAACCACTACTCGCTGCTGCGCACCATCGAGAGCAACTGGCACATGGCCAAGCTGCGCAACGCGAAGAACACCGAAGAGGGCGTCCGGACGATGTGGAAGGCCTTCCTCGGCTGACCTCGTGCTGACAGCCGATGCGTGGCCGGTGGCAGCGATGCCGCCGGCCACGTGTCGTTGTCCTCACTGCTCCTCCTCGAGGCGGCTGAGCAGCTTCTCGACGATCTCCCGTTCGCTGTCGAAGTACTCCAGCCCCCAGTCCGCGACCAGCGACGGGTGCCGGAACGGCTGGTCCACCCCGTCGCGGCCCCGGAGGGACTCGCGCACGCCGGCCAGCTCGGCGCGGCGCTCGGCCAGGGCGTCCAGGTAGTCGCGCAGCAGCCCGACGGTGGTGTCCGGGTCGACCAGGTGGCCGACCAGCAGCCGCAGCGCCACCGGGTGCTTCAGGGTCGGGAACTCGACGGGCGCAGTCTCGAGCCAGCTGGTGAGCTCGCGCCGCCCCTTGGCGGTGATCCGGTACTTCGACGACCGCTTGCTCGGGCCGGCGTCGCGGGCGCTCACCAGGCCGCGGTCCGTGAGCCGGGCGAGCTCGGTGTAGACCTGGCTCATCGCGGGCGAGACCCAGTAGAAGCGCAGCGTCCGGTCGGCGCGCTGCTTGAGCTCGTAGCCGGTCAGGTCGTCGCCCAGCGTGAGCAGCCCGAGCAGCGCGTACGACGTGGTCGGCAGTCCTTGACTCATGGTCCCTCCAGAGTAGTGTTCCTTCCTAACTGGAACAATCTCGTCGACGGCGACCGCACCCGGAAGCGTCGGACGATCCGAGGCTGGAGGGACGGCTATGGCACGGACCGTGCTGATGATCGGCACCCGCAAGGGGCTGTGGCTCGCCACGAGCGAGGACGACCGGCAGACTTGGAGCCTGCGCGGTCCCGACGAGATCCGCGGCGAGGTGCACTCGGTCGCCATCGACAAGCGCAGCACGCAGCCCCGGCTGTTCATGGCCAGCCGGAGCTGGCACTGGGGCCCGCAGGTGATGCGCTCGGACGACGGGGGACAGACCTGGGACCGCAGCCCCGACGGCGCCGTCCGGTTCCCCGAGGACACCGGTCGCTCGCTGGAGTCGGTCTGGTCGCTCGCACCGTCGCCGACCGAGCCGGACGTGGTCTGGGCCGGCACCGAGCCGTCCGCGCTGTTCCGCTCCACCGACCGCGGCGAGTCGTTCGAGATGGTCCGCGCGCTGTGGGACCACCCGCACCGCGAGCAGTGGGGGGCCGGCTTCGGGGGCCAGGCGATCCACACCTTGCTCCCGCACCCGACCGACCCGCAGCAGGTCACGGTGGCGATGTCGACCGGCGGTGTCTACCGGACCTCCGACGGCGGCGCGTCGTGGGCGCCGGCGAACCAGGGGATCAAGGCCGAGTTCATGCCCGGCGACGTGCAGTACCCCGAGTTCGGGCAGTGCGTGCACAAGGTCGCCCGCGACTGTGGCGACCCGCAGCGGCTGTACGCCCAGAACCACGGCGGTGTGTACCGCAGCGACGACGGCGCCGACACCTGGACCTCGATCGCCGACGGTCTGCCCAGCGACTTCGGCTTCCCGGTGGTGGCGCACCCGCAGGACCCGAACACGCTCTACGTGTTCCCGCTCGAGGGTGCCGCCGGTCGGTTCCCGGTCGAGGGCCGGTGCGGGGTGTGGCGGTCCCGGGACGCGGGGGCCACGTGGGAGGAGCTGCGCAAGGGGCTGCCCGAGGACGGCTTCTACGCCGCGGTGATGCGCGACGCGATGTGCGTCGACGACGCGAGCCCGGTCGGCCTCTACTTCGGCAGCCGGGACGGCACGGTGTTCGCCAGCAGCGACGAGGGAGAGTCCTGGCAGACGGTCGCCGAGCACCTGCCCGACGTGCTCTGCGTGCGCGCCGCCACCCTCTGAGCGGCCCGGAGGTCGTGTCACCCGGTGTTCTCGTGGGGTGGTCGCGGACGGGCCGGGGCGCGGGTCGGGCGTAGCATCCGAGCCATGCCTGAATCATCTGCCAGCACCCCTCAGGACCGCCCCGACATGAAGCCCCGCAGCCGCGAGGTCACCGACGGCCTGGAGCGTGCCGCCGCCCGCGGCATGCTGCGCGCCGTCGGCATGGGTGACGAGGATTTCGCCAAGCCGCAAATCGGGGTCGCCTCCTCGTGGAACGAGATCACCCCGTGCAACCTCTCGCTGGACCGGCTCGCCAAAGCGGTGAAGAACGGGGTGCACGCGGGTGGCGGCTACCCGTTGGAGTTCGGCACGATCTCGGTGTCCGACGGCATCTCGATGGGTCACGAGGGGATGCACTTCTCGCTGGTGTCCCGGGAGGTGATCGCGGACAGCGTCGAGACGGTGATGATGGCCGAGCGGCTCGACGGCTCGGTGCTGCTGGCCGGCTGCGACAAGTCGCTGCCCGGCATGCTGATGGCGGCCGCCCGCCTCGACCTCGCCGCGGTGTTCCTCTACGCGGGCTCGACGATGCCGGGCCAGGTCGACGGCCAGGACGTGACGATCATCGACGCCTTCGAGGCGGTCGGCGCGTGCATGGCCGGCCGGATCGGCCGCGACCAGGTGGACCGGATCGAGCGGGCGATCTGCCCCGGCGAGGGTGCCTGTGGCGGGATGTACACCGCGAACACCATGGCGTCGGTGGCCGAGGCGATCGGGATGTCCCTGCCCGGGTCGGCCGCCCCGCCCGCGGTGGACCGCCGGCGCGACGGCTTCGCCCACCGCTCCGGTGAGGCCGTGGTGCGGATGATCGAGCGTGGCATCACGGCGCGCCAGATCATGACGAAGGAGGCCTTCGAGAACGCCATTGCCGTCGTCATGGCGCTCGGCGGCTCCACCAACGCCGTACTCCACCTGCTGGCGATCGCGCGCGAGGCGGACGTGGACCTGACACTCGACGACTTCAATCGGGTCGGGGAGCGGGTGCCGCACCTCGGGGACCTGAAGCCGTTCGGCCGGTTCGTCATGAACGACGTCGACAAGGTCGGCGGGATCCCGGTGGTGATGAAGGCGCTGCTCGACGCCGGGCTGCTGCACGGCGACTGCCTGACCGTCACCGGAAGGACGATGGCCGAGAACCTGGAGTCGCTGGCTCCCGCAGCGGTCGACGGTGAGGTGATCCGGCAGCTGTCCAAGCCGATCCACCAGACCGGCGGCCTGACCATCCTCAAGGGCTCACTGGCCCCCGAGGGCGCGGTCGTGAAGTCGGCCGGCTTCGACGAGTCAGTGTTCGAGGGCACTGCGCGCGTGTTCGACGGCGAGCGGGCCGCGATGGATGCGCTGGAGGCCGGGCAGATCACCGCCGGTGACGCCGTGGTGATTCGCTACGAGGGCCCGAAGGGCGGGCCGGGGATGCGCGAGATGCTCGCGATCACCAGTGCGATCAAGGGTGCCGGGCTCGGCAAGGACGTGCTGCTGCTCACCGACGGCCGGTTCTCCGGGGGTACGACGGGTCTGTGCGTGGGCCACGTGGCGCCCGAGGCCGTCGACGCGGGACCGATCGCGTTCGTGCGGGACGGCGACCCGATTCGACTGGACATGGCCAACCGGGTCCTCGACGTGGAGATCGACGCGGACGAGCTCGCCGCCCGCAAGGAGGGCTGGACGCCGAACCAGCCGAAGTACACCCGAGGTGTGCTTGGCAAGTACGCCAAGGTCGTGCAGTCCGCGGCGCACGGAGCCATCTGCGGCTGACCCTGCCGGCGGGCTGAGCCGCGCTGCTGCCCCGTGGGTGTGTCGCGGACCCCGGAGGCGCAGCCGGTGCTGTGGCAGCGCCGTCGGGTGGAGCGGGCCCCCGGGATGTCCCGGATCGGGCCGCGTCTGATCCAGCGGCGGATCGGCGTCGTGCAGCACGACCGGCCGGGGCCGTCGGCTCGGGGGGCTGCCGCCGACGGCGGTGCCGTCGCGGCCGACTTTCCCGTTGTGCACAACGGGAAAGGGGTCCGTGTCGGGTACTTGTCGGGTGCTGGTCGGGTGTGCGGGAAGTGTCGGTGGGCGGGTCTAGGTTGGTCGGTATGGAGGAGCAGTCGTCGTGGGGTGTGGGGGCCGGTGGGTCGGCGGTGGCCGATGCGCTGGTCGCGACCCGGTGCGAGCTGCTGGTCCGCGAGGCGCGGGAGCTGGTGCTGGCGGCGGCGTGGGCGGATGTGCATGACGAGGACTCGCTGGTGGCCCGCGACGGGGCGGGGCGGGTGTTGCCGGGCACCGAGCGGGCGCGGGCCTGTGGCGGGGACGGGACGCCGCGGGTGGCGGAGTTCGCGGTCGCGGAGCTGGCGGTGTTGTTGGGGGTGGGGCACGGGTCGGCGGTGCATCTGCTGCGCGATGCGCTCGATGTGCGCGAGCGGCACCCGTTGTGGTGGGCGCAGATCACCGCGGTGGCGCACGCGGAGCCGGCGGCGGTGGCGGACGGGTCGGTGGCCGGGGTGCGGGTGTGGCAGGCCCGCCGGGTCGCGGGGCTGTGCCACGCGGCGGGGTTGGACCGGGGGCAGGCGCGGTGGGTGGACGCGGCGACGACCCGGTACGCGGCGTCGTTGCCGTGGGGGCGGTTCGAGGCGCTGGTGGCGGCGAAGATCATCGAGGCCGACCCGGCCGCGGCGGCGGCGCGGGAGCGGGCCGCGGCGATGCGGCGGTTCGTGGCCACCGGGCAGACCAACGAGCACGGGTTGAAGACGTTGATCGTGCAGGCCAACGCCGGGGACGTGATCTGTCTGGTGGCGTTGCTGGACCGGGTCGCGCGGATCCTGGCGGTGCAGGGCGACACCGACCCGGTGGCGGTGCGCCGGGCCAAGGCGGTCGAGATCGTGGCGAACCCGTACGCGTGTGTGCGGCTGCTGGAGAAACACGCCACCCCCGCCACCCCCGACCAGCAGCCCGGCGGCCAGCAGCCCGGTGACCAGGCTGGCGGCTCGGCCAGCGAGGCAGCCGAGGGGTTCGGCGGACAGGCCGGGGGCCGGGAGGCCGAGGCGGCGGAGGGTGCCTGCGGCCCTGCTGGCCGCGCGGAGGACGGCGCTGAGGATGCCGCGGGCGCCGGCGTACCGGCGGCCGAGAGCGACGCCGACCCGGCCGCCGGTGCGCCGGGGCAGGGGGTGCTGGACCTGTTCGGCGACCGTCGCATCGACGCACGCGAACCCACGGCCGACCTGGCCCCGCCGGGAGCGAGCCCGGCCACGGGTGGGGCACAGACATCGGTGGTGGCGGCGTTGCGCGGACGCGCCGCGACCCCGACAGCTTCGTCAGCTCTGTCGGCTCCGACTGCTCCGACTGCTCCCGCAGCTCCGGTAGCTCCGTCAGCTCCGGCCGGTGTGTCCGGCGGGGTCATGACGGAGCCGGAGCCGGAGGGCGTACCTCCGCCGGCACGGCTGCGGCCCGGCGACCTGCACCCAGCGGCCGACGACTCCGACGACCCACCCGGGGACCGCAACGACTCCTGTCCGACCTGTGGCCGGGGAGAGGTGTGCCCGGGGCTGCTGGGGAGGACTCTGCCTCCAGCCGGACTGGCAACCGGGACCCGAGCGTACCCGGCGGGGACCGGTGGCGGGGTGTGGACCCGGAGCGGCTGCTGCCCGCGGCCACGGTGTACGTGCACCTGTCCCAGGAGTCGTTCACCCGCGACGCGGCGGGGGTGGCCCGGTTCGAGGACGGCATCGGCCCGACCACCATCGAGGCGGCGGTGGCGCTGCTCGGGCACCGCCGGGTCACGATCACCCCGGTGATCGACCTGGCCGGCCAGGCACCGGTCGACGGGTACGAGGCGCCGGCCCGGCTGCGGGAGGCGGTCCGGCTGGCCCGCCCGGCCAGCGTGTTCCCGTACTCCGGGCACACCGGCCGGCGCCTGGACCTGGACCACACCACCCCCTACCGGCCCCGCGCAGCCGGGGGGCCGCCCGGGCAGACCCGGATGGAGAACCTCGGCCCGCTGGGCCGCTACGAGCACCGGGTCAAGACCCACGCCCGCGGCTGGGTGCTGCGCCAGCCCGCACCCGGGGTCTACGAGTGGCGCACCCGGCACGGGCACTGGTTCCGCGTCGACCACACCGGCACCCACCGCCTCGGCAAGCACCCGGACCGCCCCGACAACCCGACCGCCAAGCCGACCGGCAGCACCGCCGGTAGTACGGCCGGCGGCACTGCCTAGCACGCCCGACGGCCGCGACCGCGCCGCCCGCCTCGACGCCGTACGCACCCTCACCCAGGCAACCCGGTCACCCCTCGAGGCCGCCTTCGCCCGGCTCGTCGCCCGCTGACTTCGGCAGCCAGCGTTGGCTGGATGAGCGCAGGCCGCCAACAGGCGTCCGCCCGGTACCCGGTGCATGCAGGCCGTGGTCGGCGGAGTGCGCGACCGGAGGACGACAAATGCTTCGACACCGCCGATGCGGTCCGACAGGCTTCGGGCATGACCAGCAGTGACGTGTGGGACGAGGCAACGGCAGAGCGCTACGACGACACCTCAGCAGACATGTTCGCGCCGGAGGTGCTCGACCCCACCGTCGACTTCCTGGCGCGTCTGGCTGGTCGGGGGCCGGCGCTTGAGCTTGCCATCGGGACCGGTCGGGTTGCCATCCCGCTTGCTGCCCGCGGCGTGGCGGTGACCGGCATCGAGCTGTCCGAGCCGATGGTGGCCCAGCTCCGCCACAAGGTTGACTCGGATGCCCTCCCGGTGGTCGTCGGCGACATGGCCACCACCAGGGCCCCGGGAGAGTTCTCCCTCGTGTACCTGGTCTGGAACACCATCGCCAACCTACGGTCGCAGGGGGAGCAGGTCGAGTGCTTCCGCAACGCCGCTCGACACCTCATCCCCGGTGGGCGGTTCGTCATCGAGCTGTGGGTGCCTCCACTGCGCCGGCTGCCACCGGGCCAGCTCGCGGCGCCATTCCACGTGACTGACGGGCACCTGGGCTTCGACACCTACGACCTCACGACCCAGCGCGGCACGTCCCACCACTACTGGCCCGCGGACGACGGGACGACTCGCCACGGCGTCTGCAACTTCCGCTACATCTGGCCTGCCGAGTGTGACCTCATGGCCCGGCTCGCCGGGATGGAGCTGGAGGAGCGGTTCGCAGACTGGGACGGCCGTTCCTTCACCTCCGACAGCGAGAGTCATGTCTCCGTTTGGCGGAAGCCGTAGCGCACCGCTGCGCGCCTCGTCTGGCCGGGCGCCGCCGAGACTCTCGGCTGTCAGGCTCCCGGCCGACCGCGGGCAGGGGGCCCGGGGTCGGCTCCCGCCGAAGGCGGACCCGATGTCTCGCCCACCACCATGTGGGACTAGGGTTCCAGATAGTGGGACGGGTGAGATGCTTGCTTGACGCGAGGGGCGCCACCGACAACGGTGGTGCCATGCGTTTGGACATTCTCGTACGCACGCGACGCGTCAGCTGAGCTGGCAGCCCCATTGGCTGCCGAAGCAGCACACGCGTCACCCCTCGCTTGCCCATCGGGCCGAGGGGTTTTTTGTTGGAAGCGACGCCCCCTCGGGGACGGGAACTAGGAAGGCGATCATGAGCGAGCAGGCCACCGGTGCCCCCGTGACTGGAGCCCAGAGCCTCATCCGGGCCCTCGAGTGCGCGGGAGCCGAGAACGTGTTCGGCATCCCCGGCGGCGCCATCCTCCCGGCCTACGACCCGCTCTTCGACTCCACGCGGATCCGGCACGTCCTGGTCCGCCACGAGCAGGGCGCCGGGCACGCGGCCCAGGGGTACGCCGCGGCCACCGGCAAGGTGGGAGTCTGCATGGCCACCAGCGGCCCCGGCGCGACGAACCTGGTGACCCCGCTGGCGGACGCTCACATGGACTCGGTGCCGCTGGTGGCCGTCACCGGCCAGGTGGCCAGCTCGGCGATCGGTACCGACGCCTTCCAGGAGGCGGACATCCGCGGCATCACCATGCCGATCACCAAGCACAACTTCCTGGTCACCGACCCCGCCGAGATCCCCCGCACGATCGCTGAGGCCTTCCACATCGCCTCCACGGGACGGCCCGGCCCGGTGCTGGTCGACGTGTCCAAGGACGCGATGCAGGCCCAGACCCGGTTCGCGTGGCCAACCGAGCTGAACCTGCCGGGGTACCGGCCGGTCACGCGGCCGCACGCCAAGCAGGTGCGCGAGGCCGCCAGGCTGATGCTCGAGGCGCGCCGGCCGGTGCTGTACGTCGGGGGCGGGGTGATCCGCGCGCGGGCGGCCCAGGAGCTGAGGATGCTCGCGGAGAGCACCGGCATCCCGGTGGTGACCACCCTGATGGCGCGCGGCGCCTTCCCCGACAGCCACCCGCAGCACCTGGGGATGCCCGGGATGCACGGCACGGTGGCCGCGGTGGCCGGGCTGCAGCGCAGCGACCTGATCATCAGCCTGGGCGCCAGGTTCGACGACCGGGTGACCGGCAACCTCGACTCGTTCGCCCCGCACGCGAAGGTGATCCACGCCGACATCGACCCGGCAGAGATCGGCAAGAACCGGCATGCCGACGTGCCGATCGTGGGGGACTGCCGCGAGGTGATCGCCGACCTCATCCTGGCCCTGCAGACCGAGTCCGACGCGGGGAACCAGGGGGACTACGAGGCCTGGGTGGAGTTCCTGGCCGGGGTGAAGACCAAGTACCCGCTCGGCTACGACCAGCCCGCCGACGGCACGCTGGCGCCGCAGTACGTCATCGAGCGGCTCGGTCGGATCGCCGGCCCCGAGGCGATCTACGTCGCCGGGGTCGGTCAGCACCAGATGTGGGCGACGCACTTCGTGCAGTACGAGCACCCGAACACCTGGATCAACTCCGGTGGCCTGGGCACGATGGGCTTCTCGGTGCCCGCCGCGATGGGGGCCAAGGTGGGCAGGCCGGATGCCACGGTGTGGTCCATCGACGGCGACGGCTGCTTCCAGATGACCAACCAGGAGCTGGCCACCTGCGCGATCGAGGGCATCCCGATCAAGGTCGCGATCATCAACAACGAGTCGCTCGGGATGGTCCGGCAGTGGCAGACGCTGTTCTACAACGAGCGCTACTCGAACACCGACCTGCAGCGGACCGGTGCTCGCAGTGCCGGCGCGGAGCCCGAGACCATCAGGATCCCGGACTTCGTGAAGCTCGCCGACGCGTACGGCTGTGTCGGCCTGTCCTGCGACTCGCCGGCCGACGTCGACACGACGATCAACAAGGCCATGGAGATCGACGACGTCCCCGTCGTGGTCGACTTCCGGGTGCACCGCGACGCGATGGTGTGGCCGATGGTCGCCGCCGGGACCAGCAACGACGACATCAAGTTCGCCCGGGACATGGCGCCCGAGTTCGACGACAACGACCTGTGAGCGAGGGTTCCTGATGAGCAAGCACACGCTGTCCGTTCTCGTCGAGAACAAGCCGGGGGTCCTGGCCCGGATCGCCGGCCTGTTCAGCCGCCGCGGGTTCAACATCGACTCCCTGGCCGTCGGCCCGACCGAGCATCCCGAGGTCTCGCGGATGACGATCGTGGTCAACGTGGAGGAGTCGCCGCTCGAGCAGGTGACCAAGCAGCTGAACAAGCTGGTCGAGGTGATCAAGATCGTCGAGCTGGACGGCTCGGCCTCGATCAGCCGGGAGCTGCTGCTGGTCAAGGTGAAGGCCGACGCGGCCACCCGCGGTCAGGTCCTCGAGATCGTGCAGCTGTTCAAGGCCAAGGTGGTCGACGTCGCCACTGACGCGATCACCATCCAGGTGACAGGCAACCAGGACAAGCTGGAGGACTTCCTGCGGATCGTCGAGCCGTTCGGCGTCCGCGAGCTGGTGCAGTCCGGCATCGTCGCGATCGGCCGGGGCGGCAGGTCGATCACCGAGCGGACCCTGCGGCCGGTCCCCGTTCCCGCGCCTCCGGCAGCCAGCTGACCGCCGTACCCGAGAAGAAACCGATAGAAGGAGAGCCCGATCGTGGCTGAGATGTTCTACGACGATGACGCCGACCTGTCCGTGATCCAGGGCCGCAACGTGGCGGTCCTCGGGTACGGCAGCCAGGGGCACGCGCACGCGCTGTCGCTGCGCGACTCCGGGGTGGACGTGCGCGTCGGCCTTCCCGAGGGCTCGAAGAGCCGGGCCAAGGCGGAGGCCGAGGGGCTGCGGGTGCTCACCCCGGCGGAGGCCTGCGAGGAGGCCGACCTGATCATGATCCTCGCGCCGGACCCGGTGCAGCGGAAGGTCTACGCAGAGTCCGTCGAGCCGAACCTGGTCGAGGGTGACGCGCTGTTCTTCGGCCACGGCTTCAACATCCGCTTCGGCTTCATCACGCCGCCGGAGGGCGTCGACGTGGCCATGGTCGCGCCGAAGGGCCCCGGCCACCTGGTGCGCCGCGAGTACACCGAGGGCCGCGGCGTCCCGGTCCTGGTCGCGGTCGAGAAGGACGCGACCGGCAAGGCCTGGGACCTCGCGCTGTCCTACGCCAAGGCGATCGGCGGTCTGCGCGCGGGCGGGATCAAGACCACGTTCACCGAGGAGACCGAGACCGACCTGTTCGGCGAGCAGGCGGTGCTCTGCGGCGGGATGTCCGAGCTGGTGATGAAGGGCTTCGAGGTGCTCACCGAGGCCGGCTACCAGCCGGAGGTGGCCTACTTCGAGTGCCTGCACGAGCTGAAGCTGATCGTCGACCTGATGTACGAGGGCGGCATCGCCAAGCAGCGCTGGTCGGTCTCCGACACTGCAGAGTACGGCGACTACGTGTCCGGCCCGCGCATCATCGACGACTCGGTCAAGCAGCGGATGCAGGATGTCCTCGCCGACATCAAGAACGGCGCGTTCGCGAAGCGCTTCATCGACGACCAGGACGCCGGGGCGCCGGAGTTCAAGGCGCTGCGGGCCAAGGCCGAGCAGCACCCGATCGAGAAGACAGGCCGGGAGCTGCGCAAGCTGATGAGCTGGGTGAAGTCGCACGATGCCGACTACGTCGAGGGCACTGCGACGCGCTGAGGAGTGAGTCGGAGGTGCGCCGAGCGCAGCGAGGTGTGCCGGAGGCGAGCCTCGCAGGCGCGGAGCGGAGACGGGACTGCGACGCGCTGAGGAGTGAGTCGGAGGTGCGCCGAGCGCAGCGAGGTGTGCCGGAGGCGGGATTGCGACGCGGGAACCTTCCACCCACCGGGACGTCATACGAAGTGGCTGTCATAGCGACCGGAACGTATGACGTCCCGGAGGGGCAGGGGGCGTGTCACAACGCATCGCGGACGGGCTGGTGACCGGTCTCTACCTGGTCCGCAACCCGGCCAAACTGAGGTCGCTCGACGGGGTGGTCACGCTGGCCAGGTGAGGTCTCCCGACGGCCGGATACTCCCGAGAACACTGGGTCCGATCGGGTAGAGTTCCGGGTGGGCACAGCGTCGTGCACGGCCGCCTCCGCCACCGCGGAGTGCAGGGCCACAGCAAGCCGACCGACACACACATCCGAGGTAGTCGAAGTGACCCAGCCCAGCAACCGGCCCGTCGTACTCATCGCCGAAGAGCTCAGCCCCGCCACGGTCGACGCGCTCGGCCCGGACTTCGAGATCCGCACCTGCAACGGCGCCGACCGCGCCGAGCTGCTGCCGGCCATCGCCGACGTCGACGCGATATTGGTGCGCAGCGCGACCAAGGTGGACGGCGAGGCGCTGGCCGCGGCCACGAGGTTGAAGGTGATCGCCCGCGCCGGGGTCGGGCTGGACAACGTCGACGTCAGGGCGGCCACCCAGAACGGCGTGATGGTGGTCAACGCCCCCACCTCGAACATCGTCTCGGCGGCCGAGCTGGCGGTGGCCCTGATGCTGGCCGCGGCCCGCCACGTGGCCCCGGCGAACGCGGCCCTGAAGAACGGCGAGTGGAAGCGCAGCAAGTACACCGGCATCGAGCTCTACGAGAAGACGGTGGGGATCGTCGGGCTGGGCCGGATCGGGGTGCTGGTCGCCCAGCGGCTGAGCGCCTTCGGGATGAAGGTGATCGCCTACGACCCGTTCGTGCAGGCGGGCCGCGCCGCGCAGATGGGGGTGCGGCTGGTGAGCCTCGAGGAGCTGCTGGCGGAGTCGGACTTCATGTCGGTGCACCTACCCAAGACCCCCGAGACGCTCGGGCTGATCGGCGAGGAGGAGCTGGCCCGGGTCAAGCCGAGCCTGGTGCTCGTCAACGCCGCCCGCGGCGGCATCGTCGACGAGCACGCGCTCTACCTCGCCCTCAAGGAGGGTCGCGTCGCCGGGGCGGGCCTGGACGTGTTCGCCAGCGAGCCGTGCACCGACAGCCCGCTCTTCGAGTTCGAGAGCGTGGTCGCCACCCCCCACCTGGGCGCCTCCACCGAGGAGGCCCAGGAGAAGGCCGGCATCGCGGTCGCCAAGTCGGTGCGGCTCGCGCTCTCCGGCGAGCTGGTCCCGGACGCCGTGAACGTCCAGGGCGGCGTGATCGCCGAGGACGTCCGGCCGGGGATCCCGCTGACCGAGAAGCTCGGTCGGATCTTCACCGCGCTCGCGGGCGAGGTCGCCCAGCAGCTCGACGTGGAGGTGCGTGGCGAGATCACCCAGTACGACGTCAAGGTGCTGGAGCTCGCCGCCCTCAAGGGCGTGTTCTCCGACGTGGTCGTGGAGCAGGTGTCGTACGTGAACGCCCCGCTGCTCGCCGCCGAGCGCGGCGTCGCGGTGCGCCTGGTCACCGACCCCGACAGCCCCGACCACCGCAACCTGATCACGCTGCGCGGCACCCTCGCGGACGGCTCCCAGGTCTCGGTCTCCGGGACGCTGGTGGGCCTCGCGCAGAAGGAGCGCCTCGTCGACGTCGACGGCTACGACGTGGACATCGAGCCGTCCGAGCACCTCGCGTTCTTCCGCTACGAGGACCGCCCCGGCATGGTGGGCACGGTCGGCGGCATCCTGGGCAAGGCGGAGGTGAACATCGCCGGCATGCAGGTCGCGCGCGACACCAAGGGCGGTCACGCCCTGGTGGCGCTGTCGGTCGACACCGCGATCCCGGCCCCGGTGCTGGAGGAGATCAGGGTGGCGATGCAGGCGGTCTCGGTGCGTGCGGTCGACCTGACCGCCTGAGGGCGCCGCCAGGAGCGCATCGCCGTTCCTCCGAAGGCCGCGCGCGCGGGCGAACCCGCTCAGGAGGGCTAGATGCGTCCTAGTCCGGACGAACGGTATGGAACCGGCCGATCGGTCCGAGTGCCGATAAACCGGGGACGGCCGCGCGGCCCGCCGACAGGATGGCGGTCATGGGAGGCTCGGGGGGCCTGCCCAAGGTCCCCCGGTTGAGACGTAGACCGAACCAACGCGCATGGGGGGACCATGACCGAGCTGCTGCTGACCGACCCGGAGACGACGTGTCCGGTGTGGTGCGTGCACGACGGGGAACCGACCGAGCACGACCACGTGAGCGCCGACGTGGTGGCCGGCCTGGACGACCAGCCGCTGACCGCACGGCTCGTCCAGATGGACCAGAGCGGCGAGCCGCGGGTGCTGGTCAACGGCCGGGTGGCCGACCTCGGCGGGCTCGCGACCTTCGTCCGGGGGCTGCAGCGGCTGCTGGGCCAGGCGCACCTCGCCCCGGCGGGGCTGGGCTTCGTCGGGGAGCTGATGGACAGGTCCGGCCTGACCGCCACGGAGGTCGCCGGGGCCGCCGGCCTGGACGTGGCCTGGGTCCGCGCGCAGCACGCCGGACGGCAGATGCTGACCGTGAACGAGTTCGAGCAGCTCGCGCTCGCCGTGGTGGCGCTGACGGCCGAGGCTCCGACGGCGCGCTGACCGCCACCGGCGGCCTCGCGCGGCTCAGCGTTTGGTGGCGATCAGCACCGAGGCGTCGGGAGCGACCATCACCTCCACGGTGGTGAACCGCGGGTCGGTCAGCCACTGCTCGCGCAGCACGTCGACTCGGCCCTCGTAGACCGGGGGCCAGGACGAGCACGGGGTGAAGTCGTCGAGCACCACCACCCCGCCCGGCTCGACCAGGTCGATGATCGTGTCGGCGCCGCTGTCCTTGGGCTCGCGGGCATCGAGGAACAGCAGCGAGAACGGGCCCTTGTCCCGCATCGTCGACCAGTCGGCGGCGAGCACCTCGACCCGGTCGTCGTCCGCGAAGATCTCCGCGGCCGCCTCGGCGAGCTTCGGGTCGAGCTCGGCGGTGAGGATCCGGCTGTCGGTGCGGATGCCGCTGCGCAGCCACGCCGTACCGACACCGCAGCCGGTGCCGAACTCCGCGAGCGTGCCGCCCCTGGTCGCGGCCAGGGCGGCCAGCAGGCGACCGGTCTCGTTGCGGCAGAACGAGACGTAGCCGCGCTTGCGGGACTCGGCGAAGGCCCGCGACACGACGTCGGGGAGCTCGGGTGGGGCGCTCATGACCCGAGTCTCTCACTGGGTGTGTCCCTATTCGGAACTGCACCGGCTTCCCTTGACCACCGCCTTTCGGGGCGGCGGTGCTTGGTTGCCGTCCGAGCGCCTGCCTCACCTTGGCGGCTGGTCTTACGTCGGTTCCGACCCAGCGCCCCGGACAGCAGGGTGACGGTCGGCTCTTCCCCGGTCCATCCGGGTGCAGACGCGGTACGGGCGTCAGGCGGCCACCGGGTGTGGCGGTCCCGCACCCGGAGCAGGTCTTCGAGGACGGGAACCACCGGTCGGCGACGACGAGCTCGGTGCCGTACCAGGCGGCCTTGTACTCGAGCTGCCGGCGCAGCTCCCTGAACGCGGCGTCGGAGACCACCCGCGCGAGGCGACGGTTGGCGAGCATGCCGGCCGCGTTCAGGTCCTCGACCACGACGGACACGTACCGCTTGGCGAGGTCGGCGGTGAGCTGGTGCAGCAGCGCCTTGCGTACCGCGGCGACGCGGGCGTGCATCCTGCCCAGGCGTCGCGCTGCCTTGATCCGGCCAACCGAGTCTCGCTTGGTTCTCGCGAGTGCCTTGTTGGCCAGGCGTAGGCGTGCCTGGGCGTGCTGGAGTGCCTTCACCCCCTCGACCGTGTCCAGCACACGACCGGTGTCGTCGGCGATGACCGCGAGGGTCTTCACGCCCAGGTCGACCCCGATCCGGGCCTGATGGCGGTGCGCGACGCTGCGGCGGGCGGGGTGTAGTGGCGCGGCGACCCCGGTGACCGAGACGACCCAGTGGCCGCGCTCGAACCGGAACGCGGCCGCGTAGACGTGGAACCGGCCTGACTCGAGCATCCGACGCAGTCGCCGGGTGGACTCGCGCACCCGGAGCTCGCCCAGCTTCGGGAACCGCATCGCCTTGGTCCCGGTCGGCCGCACCGCGGCTGCGGCGGGGGACACACCCAGTCAGACCGGCCGGGAGCATCCAGTCCCCGAGACCCCGTCTCACATCATGGAAACCTGGCGGAAAGCCCCTGCGGCTCCGGGCGTGCGTTGCTAGCCTGGCGGCATCATGCGGAGCTTCTTCGTACTTATCAGCCGCCGTGGCGGGGCCTCTTAAGTAAGGCCACCTCGCCGCGGAGTTTGGCGTTTCCGGCCCTACGAAGAATCTCCGCGGTGAGCATCTGAAGCACAGCAGACCGCAGCCTCATTTCGAGATCACCCTCAGGTATCGCGCAACCCGCGGCCGGGGATCGAGTCTCTCTCGCACGCAGCGGAGCTCCAGCCCTCCCGATACGGGAGGACACCCACGATCGGTCGCGGTGACCCCGCCGGATCCGTTGCAGCGAACCAACCAGACACATTCGATCCTTTGGAGCATTGAGATGTACGACATGTACCCCGAGTGGGGACCGGCCCGGAACCGCGACTCCTACGACACCGACAGCGCACTGCAGTCGGTCCAGGCCGGACTCGACCTGCGAGACAACGGCGGGCAGCGCCCCGACGACAACTAGAGTCCGCACACATGACGCAGACCCACACGCTCGCTGTGATTCCCGGCGACGGCATCGGTCCGGAGGTCACCGCCGAGGCGCTGAAGGTGCTCGAGCAGGTGGCCGGCAGTGACCTGGCCGATGTGAAGTTCGAGTCCACCCGCTACGACCTCGGCGCCGAGCGGTACCTGGCCACCGGCGAGGTCCTGCCCGACTCCGTGCTCGAGGAGATCAAGCAGCACGACGCGATCCTCCTCGGTGCGGTCGGTGGCAGGCCGGGGGACCCGAACCTGCCGCCGGGAATCCTGGAGCGGGGTCTGCTGCTGCGGCTGCGCTTCGAGCTGGACCACTACGTGAACCTGCGTCCGTCACGAATCTACCCGGGCGCGACGTCGCCGCTTCGCCCAGAAGTGACGCAGTCCGGCGAGGTGGACTTCGTGGTGGTGCGGGAGGGCACCGAGGGGCCGTACGTCGGCAACGGGGGTGCCCTGCGCGTGGGCACGCCGCACGAGATCGCCACCGAGGTGAGCATCAACACCGCGTTCGGTGTGGAGCGGGTCGTGCGCGACGCGTTCGCCCGGGCCCGCAAGCGCCCGGCCAAGAAGCTCACCTTGGTGCACAAGACCAACGTGCTCGTGCACGCCGGTGCGGTCTGGTCGCGGCTCGTCGCCGAGGTGGGGCAGGAGTTCCCCGACGTCACGGTGGACTACCTGCACATCGACGCCGCCACCATCTTCATGACCACCGACCCGTCGCGCTTCGACGTGATCGTCACCGACAACCTGTTCGGCGACATCATCACCGACCTGGCCGCGGCCGTGACCGGGGGCATCGGGCTCGCGGCGAGCGGGAACGTGAACCCGGACCGCACCACCCCCAGCATGTTCGAGCCGGTGCACGGGTCCGCCCCCGATATCGCGGGCCAGCAGAAGGCCGACCCCACCGCGGCCATCCTGTCCGCGGCGCTCCTGCTCGAGCACCTCGGCCTCGACGAGGCGGCTCGCGCGGTCGAGTCCGCCGTGGTGGACGACCTCGCGGCGCGCGAGGCCGGCACCGTCCGACGCACAGCCCAGGTGGGCGACGCGATCGCGTCCCGCCTCACCGCGTGACCCGGTCGCCGGCGTCGTGGGCCTGACCCCGGACGGGTTCGGTAACGTGCACCCCATGGACAGTTCGCTGGAGATCGCCGTCACGCCCTCAAGCTCTCCGGTCAGCGAGGAGCGGCTCACCGAGATCCTCGAGAGCCCCGGTTTCGGTCTGCACTTCACCGACCACATGTTCGTGGCCGAGTGGACCCCCGAGCGCGGCTGGCACGACGCGCGGGTGACGCCGTACGCCCCGATCTCGCTGGACCCGGCCACCGCGGTGCTGCACTACGCACAGGAGATCTTCGAGGGGCTCAAGGCCTACCGGCACGAGGACGGGTCGGTGTGGACGTTCCGCCCGGAGGCGAACGCCGAGCGGATGGTGCGCTCGTCGCGGAGGCTGGCGCTGCCCGAGCTGCCGGCCGAGGACTTCGTCGCGTCCGTGGACGCGCTCGTCCGGGCCGACCAGCGGTGGGTGCCCGACCCGGCGGGGGAGAAGAGCCTCTATGTCCGGCCGTTCATGTTCGCCTCGGAGAAGTTCCTGGGGGTGCGGCCCGCGAAGCACGTGACCTACATGGTGATCTGCTCGCCGGCCGGCGCCTACTTCGCCCGGGGCATCAAGCCGGTGACGATCTGGCTCAGCGAGGAGCACTCCCGCGCCGGCGTCGGCGGCACCGGGGCGGCGAAGACCGGCGGCAACTACGCGAGCTCGCTGCTGCCCCAGCAGGAGGCCATCGACGAGGGCTGCGACCAGGTGGCGTTCCTCGACACCGTGGAGCGCAAGTGGGTCGAGGAGCTCGGCGGGATGAACCTCTACTTCGTCCACGACGACGGGACCGTGGTCACCCCCGAGCTGTCCGGGAGCATCCTGGAGGGGATCACCCGCTCGTCGATCATGGAGCTGTGCGGCAAGCTCGGCCACCAGGTCGAGGAGCGCAGGTTCTCCGTCGACGAGTGGCGCGAGGGTGTCGAGTCCGGGCGGATCACCGAGGTCTTCGCCTGCGGCACCGCCGCCGTGGTCACCCCGGTCGGCACCCTCAAGTGGCGCGGCGGCCAGGTGGGCAGCGGCGACGAGGCCGGCCCGCTGACGCTGCGGATCCGGCAGGCGCTCGTCGACCTGCAGTACGGCCGGGCCGAGGACACGTTCGGCTGGATGCACCGCGTCGTCTGAGCCGGCGCCGCGCCTCGGTTACCGTTGACCGGTGACCGCCACCACCCCGCACCCCGCCGGCCTGCAGGTCGGCGGCTACCGCCTGCTGGCGAAGATCGGCGAGGGCGGCATGGGGGTGGTGCACCTCGCGCAGCGCCCGGACGGACCCCGGGTGGCGCTGAAGGTGCTGCGCCCGCACATCATCGGTGACGACGAGGGCCGCGAGCGGCTGGCCCGCGAGGTGGCCTCGCTGCGCCGGGTCACCAGCCCGCGGGTCGCCGAGATCATCGACGCGGACCCCTGGGGCGAGACCCCCTACGTGGCCACCCGCTACGTGCCGGGCCTGTCGCTGCACCAGCACGTCCGCGAGGAGGGGCCGGTGACCGGTGGCGACCTGCTGTACTTCGCCGCCGGGCTCGTCGAGGCGGTGCTCGCCGTGCACCGGGTCGGGGTGCTGCACCGCGACGTCAAGCCCTCCAACGTGCTGCTCGAGGGCCGTGCGCCGGTGCTCATCGACTTCGGGCTGGCCCGGCTCGCCGAGGACCCGCGGCTGACGCACACCGGCTGGCTCCTGGGCACCCCCGGCTACCTGGCCCCGGAGATCCTGTACGGCGAGGACGCCACCACCGCCTCCGACGTGCACTCGTGGGCGGCCACGGTGGTGTTCGCGGCCACCGGCAGGCCGCCGTTCGGCACCGGCCCGGCGCTGGCGGTCATGGACCGGGTCCGGCGCGGCGAGCACGACCTGGCCGGGGTCCCGGACCGGTTGCTGCCGCTGGTGCGCGCCTGCCTGGCGCCCGACCCCGGGGACCGGCCGGAGGCGGCCGCGGTGCTCTCCAGCCTGCGTGCGCTGTCCGGCGCGACGCCGCCGACGCCCGACGAGCAGACCCAGCCGTTCGCGGTGGTCGCCGGGGCCGCCGACGCCGACCGCACCGCGGTGCTCGGGGCCGCCGCGCCCACCGACGTGCTGCGACCGGACCCGCCCACCCGCGCCGTGCCCCCTCCGCCGGGGACCGCCGCCGTTCCGCCCTGGGCCCCGGGCGAGGCGGTCGCCCGGCCGCCCGCCGCAGTCGCCCGGCTCCAGCGGGGTGGCCTGATGCTCGGCCTGTTCGCGCTGGTCGCCTGCGGCTTCGCGCTGGCGCCGTACCTCACCCTCGGTCTGGTCGGCGTGGCCGCCCTGCTGGTGCGAACCGTCTCCTGGACCACGGAGTCCGCCCGCGAGCGCCAGCACGCGCGCGGCCGCCGACGCTGGTACGACGGGCCGCTGACCGTGGCCACCGCGCCGTGGTACCTGGTCGTGGCGACCGGCGGGACGCTGGTGCTGCTGCTCTGGTCGGCCGTCCTGACGTTCCTGGTCGCGGTGGCCTACCTGCTGTTCCGCGCGCCGCTGGTCCCGGGACTGCTGCTGATGGGCGCGGTGCTCGCCCTCGCGCTGTGGTGGGGCCCGGGCGCGCGGCGGCTGCGCCGGCCGGTCCGCCGGGCCGCGGTGCTGCTCACCCGGCGGCCGTGGACCGGCTGGCTCGCGGCCGGGGCCCTCGCGCTGGCGCTGGTGCTGTGCGGCTACGGGCTGGCCGGCTCGGGGGTGCACTGGGACCCCAGCCCCGGGGCCCCGTGGCGGCACGGCACGCTGCTCGGGGACGTGCTGCACTGGCTGTGAACCGGCGCGCGGCGCCCCGAGCGCCGAAGTGCGGACAGCGTGCCCCCGGGCGCATACGGTGAAGCCGTGTCGCTTCGCCTCCGCCTCGCCGGCCTGCTCGGGGTGCTGTTCGCGCTGCTCGTCGGCACCGCGCTGGTGGTGGTCTCGGCGCTGCACACCGTGGAGACGAACCAGGACCTGGTGACCGGCCACCTGCAGCCGGCCAGCGTGCAGAGCCGCGCCATGCTCGTCGCCCTGGTGGACCAGGAGACCGGCCAGCGCGGCTACGTGATCACCGGCGACAACGCCTTCCTGCAGCCCTACCGGGCGGGGCGCCGCCAGTTCGGGACCAGCGTCCGGCGGCTGCGCAGCGAGGTCGTCGGCGACCCGCGGCTCACCCGGGACCTGGCGGGCGTGCGGGCGGCGGCCCGGCGGTGGCACCGGCTGGGGGCCGGGCCGGAGATCGCCGCCCGACGCGCCGGAGACGCGGCCACCGCCCGGCGGCTGGTGCGCGCCGGTGTCGGCAAGCAGGCCTTCGACCGGGTGCGGGCCCGGGTGGACGACCTGCAGTCGCTCATCGACGCCCGGGCCGACCGGGCACAGCGCCAGGCGGTGCTGGACGCCTCGGAGCTCCGCCGGCTGGTGCTCACCCGGGCCGCGCTGCTGGCGCTGTTCTTCGTGTTCTCCGCGGTGCTGCTGCAGCGGTGGGCGCTGGCCCCGGTGCTGGCACTGCGGGCGAGCATGCGGACCGTCGCCGACGGGGACCTCGCGCACCCCGTGGCCGCGGCCGGTCCCCCCGAGATCGCCGCGATCGGCCGGGACGCCGAGAGCATGCGGCGCCGCATCGTCGCCGAGCTCGACCGGGCGCGGGCGGCGACCGAGGCGTTGAGCCAGCACAGCCCGGTGGTGGCCGGGCTCCGGCGTGAGCTGGTCACCCCGTCCCGCTCGATGACCCCCGGCCTGCGGGTCGCCGGCCGGCTGCTGTCCGCGGAGGGCGTGCTGGCCGGGGACTGGTGGGAGACCGTGCTCCGTCCCGACGGCAGCACCGCCCTGGTAGTGGCGGACGTGTCGGGGCACGGCGCCGAGGCCGGCCTGGTGGCCGCGCGGTTCAAGCACCGGCTGACCGCGCTGCTGGACACCGACCTCGACCTGCTGCAGGCCTTCGACGTCGCGGCCCGCGGCCGGGACGGGGACGACGAGCGGTTCCTGTCCTGCCTGCTGGTGGCCGTCCACCCCGAGCAGCACCGGCTGCGGTGGGTCAACGCCGGGCACCCGCCCGGACTGCTGCTGGGCCCGGGCGGGACCGGGCTGCGCGAGCTCACGCCGACCGGTCCGCTGATCAGCTCGCTCAGCGCCGGCTGGTCGGTCGCCGAGGACCGGCTCGGGCCCGACGACCTCCTCGTGGTGTGCACCGACGGGGTGCTCGACGCCCGCGACGCCGCCGGCGCCGAGTTCGGCGTCCAGGGGGTGCTCGACGTGGTCCGCGGGCTGCGCCGGCCGAAGCCCGAGCAGGTGGTCGCCGAGTGCACCGAGGCGGTGCGACGGTTCGCGGTCGACGTACGCCGCGACGACGTGACCTGCGTGGCGCTCGACCTGGAGACCTGACCGCCCGGAATCCGAGACCCGGTTCCACCAGGCGGGCATCGGTGGCACACTCGAAGGGTGCACCACAAGCCGATCATTATCAGCTAGCGCATCCGAGCCCCGGATGCGCTGACCTCTCGTTCCCACGGGAGGTCTTTTTGTTGCCCGACCCGTTCCCGACCCCGAGGTAGCGAAGTGACCACGCCAGCAGTCGACGCGTTCCACGTCTACGACACGACGCTGCGAGACGGCGCGCAGCAGGAGGGGCTCAACCTCTCCGTCGCGGACAAGCTGACCATCGCCCGCCAGCTCGACGGGCTCGGCGTCGGGTTCATCGAGGGCGGCTGGCCCGGGGCCAACCCCAAGGACACCGAGTTCTTCGCCCGGGCCCGGCAGGAGCTCGACCTGAAGCACGCGCGGCTCGCGGCGTTCGGCGCGACCCGGCGGGCCGGGGTGAAGGCCGCCGACGACCCGCTGGTGGCGGCGCTGCGCGACAGCGGCGCCGGCGTGGTCACGCTGGTGGCCAAGTCCCACGACCGGCACGTCGAGCTGGCGTTGCGGACCACCCTCGAGGAGAACCTCGCGATGGTCCGCGACACCGTCGCCCACCTGCGCGCAGAGGGCCAGCAGGTCTTCCTCGACGCGGAGCACTTCTTCGACGGCTACCGGGACAACCGTGACTACGCCCTCGAGGTGCTGCGCACCGCCGCGGAGGCCGGAGCGGAGGTGGTCGCGCTGTGCGACACCAACGGCGGGATGCTGCCGCCGTGGGTCGCCGACGTGGTCGACGACGTGCTCTCCTCGACCGGGGTGCGGGTCGGGATCCACTGCCACAACGACACCGGCTGTGCGGTGGCGAACACCCTGGCGGCCGTCGAGGCCGGCGCCAGCCACGTGCAGGGCACCCTCAATGGCTACGGGGAGCGCACCGGCAACGCCGACCTGGTCTCCGTGGTCGCGAACCTGGAGCTGAAGCTGGACCGCCAGGTGCTTCCGCCCGGGCTGCTGCGCGAGGCCACCCGGATCGCGCACGCGGTCGCCGACGTGACCAACTTCCCGCCCGCGTCGCGGCAGCCGTACGTCGGGGTCTCGGCGTTCGCACACAAGGCCGGGCTGCACGCCTCCGCGATCAAGGTGGACCCCAACCTCTACCAGCACATGGACCCGCTGCTGGTCGGCAACGACATGCGGCTGCTCGTCTCCGACATGGCCGGCCGGGCCAGCATCCAGCTGAAGAGCCGCGAGCTCGGCTTCGACCTCACCGACAGCGCGGAGGACAAGGAGCTGGTCACCCGGATCACCAACCGGGTGAAGGCCCTGGAGTCCCGCGGCTACACGTTCGAGGCCGCCGACGCGTCGTTCGAGCTGATGCTCGTGGAGGAGGTCGAGGGGACCCGCCCGACGTACTTCGACGTCGAGTCCTGGCGGGTGATCACCGACTCCCGGCCGGCCGGGGAGGCGCTGTCCGAGGCGACCATCAAGCTGCGTGCCGGTGGTGCGCGGATCATCACCACCGGCGAGGGCAACGGTCCGGTCAACGCGTTGGACCACGCGCTGCGCGAGGCGATCGGGCAGGCCTACCCGGAGGTCGCGAAGTTCGAGCTCATCGACTACAAGGTGCGGATCCTCGACCAGGGGCACGGCACCGACGCGATCACCCGGGTGCTGATCGAGACCTCCGACGGGGAGAGCGCCTGGGTCACCGTCGGCGTCGGTCCGAACGTGATCGAGGCGTCCTGGGACGCGCTCGTCGACGCGGTCACCTTCGGCTTGCGTCGGCACGGGGAGAAGCCGCAGTAGGCCCCCGCGGGGTGACCGGCCCGCACGGGCCTACCGGTCGGGCCGACGGCGTGAGACCGTCGTCGTAGGGGGAGTCCCAGGAGGTCCCCGGTGGGCGGGAACGGCGCGCGGAACCGGGCGCTCGCGGTGTTGCTGGCAGCGGTCCTCGCGCTGCCGGCCGGCTGCACCGACGGCTCGGGAGGGCACGGGCCGCGCCTCGACCACGCCTCCCGGCTGGCGGTGAACGACGCGGTGACCGCGTTCTTCCACGACCCGACCGGCTACAACGACGACGTCCGGTCCCTGCTCGTGCACGTCGACCGGAAGCCGGTGGTCGACCACTACCAGCACACCGGCCCGGGCCGGCCCCAGCAGCTCGGGGCGGTGACGACGGCGGTCGTCTCCATCCTGGTCGGCATCGCGGTCGAACGCGGGGCCTTCGGCGGCATCGACCTCACGCTGGGGGAGCTGCTCCCCGCCTACCGGTCGGTGATGACCGCGCCGGTGCGCGCCGTGACCGTGCGGCAGGTGCTCACCATGACCGCGGGGTTCCGGGACGACACGCCGCAGTGGCAGGCGGCGGTGGCCGGGGACCGCGTCGACTGGGTAGCAGCGGCCCTGCGCTCGCAACGGTCCCGCCCGGGTCGGTTCCACGGCACCGACGCCGGCACCCAGCTGCTCTCGGCGGTCCTGCAGCAGACGACCGGTCGGTCCCTGCTGTCCCTGGCGCGCGAGACGTTGTTCGGCCCGCTCGGCATCACCCGCGTGACGTGGGCCCGGGACCCGCAGCGCAGGAACCTGGCCTACGGCGGGCTGCGGATGCGGCCCGCCGACCTGGCCAAGATCGGCAAGCTGATGGTCTCGCACGGCCGGTGGCACGGCCGGCGGGTGGTGTCCGGCGTCTGGGCCCGGGCGTCCACCGAGGCCAAGGTGACGTTCCAGCAGCTCGTCGAGCCGTCCGGTGAGTACGGCTACGGCTGGTGGGTGCTGGACGCCAACGGCCACCCGGCGTTCGCGGCGGCCGACCCCTCCGGCCAGCTGCTCGAGGTGGTCCCGGACGAACGGCTGGTGGTGGTGCTCACCACCCGGATCGGGAAGTTCAGCCGGGTGGGAGTCGGGGGACCGCTGTCGTGGGTCGCCCAGCTGGTCGTCCCCGCGCTGGCCGGGCCGTGACGGGCGGGATGCGGGTCAGGACAGGTCCAGGTACGGCGCCGGGTCGACCGCCTCGGCGAGCCCCCCGCCGGCCCGGCGCACCTCGAAGTGCAGGTGGCAGCCGTCCGGTGCGCCGGCGTCGCTGGCCCGTGCGATCCGCTGCCCGGGTCGCACCGGGTCGCCCGGTCCGACGTACACCTTGCGCACGTGGCCGATCAGGATGTCCACGTCCCCGCTGCGGATCCGGAACGCGAACGGCCCGTACGCCGGTCCCGGGGTGCCGGGGGAGCCGGGGTCGAGGACCCGACCGCGGCGCCCGGCGGTGAGCGGCGTGCCGCACGGCATCGCCACGTCGATGCCGTGGTGGAAGCCCTGCCGGCCCGGGCACCGCGGGTCGTGGCTGTAGTACGGCGCCCTCGTGCAGCCGTACCCGATCATCACCCGGTGGCGGCCGGCGAACCACGGGCTGGTGTGCCGGGTCCGGTCCCGGGTGTAGAACCGCCAGCGCGGGTCGGCCTTCTCCTCGCGCGTCCGGGGCCTGTGCGCGGTCGGCGTCGGCGTGCCGCTGGGGGAGGCGACCGGGGACGTGGGTGACGTGCGGGACGGCGCGGCCGAGACGGACGGCGCGGTCGCGGACCGGCTCGGTGGGTCGGGCGCGCTCCGGGGCGCGGTGCCGCCGCAGCCGCTCACCAGCACGCCGGCGAGCATCGCCCCGAGAACCCATCGCCACAGCACGCCTCGGAGTCTAGGGTGCTGAGCACGGGGTCCTGACGGTTCGTTCGAAGGGTGCACAAATGGACGTGAAGCAGCACAAGATCCAGCTCGACGAGGACGAGATGCCGACCCGCTGGTACAACGTCCTGCACGACCTGCCGACCCCACCGCCGCCGGTGCTGCATCCGGGCACCGGGCAGCCCGTCGGGCCCGACGACCTCGCGCCGCTGTTCCCGATGGACCTGATCCTGCAGGAGGTCGCCACCGAGCAGTATCTCGACATCCCCGACGAGGTGCTCGACGTCTACCGGCTGTGGCGGCCCAGCCCGCTGTACCGCGCCCACCGGCTGGAGAAGGCGCTGGGCACGCCGGCGCGGATCTACTACAAGTACGAAGGCGTCTCGCCGGCCGGCTCGCACAAGCCGAACACGTCGGTGCCGCAGGCCTACTACAACGCCAAGGCCGGCATCAAGAAGCTGACCACCGAGACCGGGGCGGGGCAGTGGGGCAGCGCGCTGGCGTTCGCGTGCGCGCAGTTCGACCTGGCCTGCGAGGTGTGGCAGGTGCGCGCGTCGTACGACCAGAAGCCGTACCGCAAGATGATGATGGAGGTGTTCGGGAGCACCGTGCACCCGAGCCCGTCGGACCTGACCGAGGCGGGCCGCGCGATCCTCGCCGACCACCCGGACTCCACCGGCTCGCTCGGCATCGCGATCAGCGAGGCGGTGGAGATGGCCGCGCAGGACCCGACCACCAACTACGCGCTGGGCAGCGTGCTCAACCACGTGCTGCTGCACCAGACGGTGATCGGCGAGGAGGCGCTGCTCCAGCTGGCCAAGGTGGGCGAGCAGGCGGACCTGCTGGTCGGGTGCACCGGCGGCGGGTCGAACTTCGGCGGGCTGATGTTCCCGTTCCTGCGGGAGAAGTGGCTCGGCCGGATGAGCCCGACGGTGCGGGCCGTGGAGCCGGCCGCCTGTCCGAGCCTGACCCAGGGCACCTACGCCTACGACTTCGGGGACACCGCGGGGATGACCCCCTTGATGAAGATGCACACGCTTGGCCACGACTTCGTGCCGGACCCGATCCACGCCGGCGGGCTGCGCTACCACGGGATGAGCCCGCTGATCAGCCACCTCTACGAGACCAAGGAGATCGAGGCGGTCGCCAAGCCGCAGACCGAGTGCTTCTCGGCGGGCGTGCTGTTCGCCCGCACCGAGGGCATCGTCCCGGCGCCCGAGCCGACGCACGCGCTGGCCGCCGCGGTCGAGGAGGCGGTGCGCTGCAAGGAGAGCGGCGAGGAGAAGGTGATCCTCACCGCGCTGTGCGGGCACGGCCACCTGGACCTGCCGGCCTACGACGCCTACCTCTCCGGGCGGATCGTGGACCACGAGTGGAGCGACGCGGACGTGCAGGCCGCGGTCACCGAGGCGCTGTCCAAGCTCCCGGTCATCGCCTAGCCGAGTTGTCAGGCGCTCCGCGCGCCATCACGTTCGGAGCGCCTGACAACTCGGGTCCCCGGGTAGGTTCGTGGCCATGGCAGACCTCCACGACCTGTCCGCGCTCGAGCAGGGGGCCGCGGTCCGGCGCCGCGAGGTCTCCCCGGCCGAGCTGGTCGAGCACTACCTCGCCCGGATCGACCGGCTCTCGGACAGCGTGGGTGCCTTCGTCACGGTCACCGCCGGGCCGGCCCGCGCGCAGGCCACGGCGGCCGGGACCCGCGCCGACGAGGACCGGCGGTCGCCGCTGTTCGGGGTCCCGACGGCGCTCAAGGACCTGACCATGACCGCCGGCGTGCGCACCACCTTCGGCTCCACGACGATGGCCGACTACGTGCCGGACGTGTCCGACGAGGTGGTGCTGCGGATCGAGGCCGCCGGGATGGTCAGCCTCGGCAAGACGAACACCCCCGAGTTCGGGTCGCCGTGCTACACCGAGCCCGACGTGGCACCACCGGCGCGGACGCCGTACGACCTGGACCGGATGGCCGGCGGGTCGAGCGGCGGGGCCGCTGCGGCCGTCGCCGCCGGGCTGGTGCCGCTCGCCCAGGGCTCCGACGGCGGCGGGTCCATCCGGATCCCGGCGAGCTGCTGCGGCCTGTTCGGCCTCAAGCCGAGCCGCGGCCGGATCAGCGCAGCCCCCGTGTACGGCGACCCGGTCGGCCTGGGCACGTCGGGGCCGCTGACCCGGACCGTGCGGGACGCGGCCGCGATGCTCGACGTGATGGCCGGCCCGGCGGTGGGCGACCCGTACTGGGCGCCGCCGCTGCCCGCCGGGGAGAGCTACCTCGCGTGGTGCGACCGGGAGCCGTCCCGGCTGCGGGTGGCCTACTTCGACGCCCCGATGATCGCGGACGTGACGGTGCACGAGTCCTGCCGCGCGGCGGCCCGCGAGGCGGCGGACCTGCTCGGCTCGCTCGGGCACGAGGTGGAGCAGATCGAGGTACCCCTGGAGCACGAGGCGGTGGCGACCTTCGAGACCTGCTGGGCGGTGCTCACCGCGCTCACCGTGGTGCCGCCGGGCCGCGAGGCGGACCTGCGCCCGCTGACCCGCTGGCTGCAGGACCGCGGCCGCGCGGTCACCGGCCCCGAGTTCGGGCTGGCGGTGGGGGAGGCCCGCCGGATCGCGGCTCGCACCCTGGCCCGGCTGGCGCCCTACGACGCGGTGCTCACCCCCACGCTGGGCCGGCCGCCGCTGCGGATCGGGGAGATCCGTGACGACGCGGACCCGGCGCGGGACTTCGCCAACCAGAAGGCGTTCACGCCCTACACGTCCGCCTGGAACCTGACCGGGATGCCGGCGGTGTCGCTGCCGCTGCACTGGACCGGCGACGGGCTGCCGGTCGGGGTGATGCTGGCCGGCCGGCCGGGGGAGGACCACCGGCTGCTCGCGCTCGCCGCGCAGGTCGAGGCGGCCGCGCCCTGGACCGACCGGCACCCGCCGTGCTGGGGCTGAGGCTCACCTGGTCCGCACGAGCCGCAGCGCCAGCGTCGGGCAGGTGCGCACCGCCTCCCGGGCCAGCGCGAGCAGCGCGTCGTCCACCTCCCCGGTGACCACCGGGTAGCCCCACTCGTCGAGCTCGATCCGCTCCGGCAGCACCTCGGAGCACAGTCCCCGGCCGTGGCAGGCCGGCCAGTCGACCCGGATCCGGTGCTTCATCCCGCCCACCTCGTCGCGTCGCCCGCCACCGTCGCGTCCCCGCGGAACGTGCACTCGCCCTCGGCATGGGCGCCGACCTCGTCGCCGTACGACCGGAGCAGCGACCGGACCAGGCGCGCGGTGCCGTCGGGGTGCGCGCAGGCGCCCCGGCGGGTGACCAGGTCGATCAGCTGCTCGGTGCGTCCGACCGAGGCGATCCCGTCGTCGACCTCGCGGACCACCTCGGCGAGCGCCGGCAGGCCGTTCAGGCACGGGCCGCAGCGGCGCGCGGACTGCCCGGCGAGGTAGCCCACGATGTCCGCGGTGAGGTGCAGCGGGCAGTCACCGTTCGCCAGCGGCAGCACCACCCCGGCCCCCAGCGCCAGGTCCTGCCCGGACAGCTCGTCGCGCGACACCGTCAGCCCGGCGAGCTGTCCGGGCGCCGCCCAGGTGCCGTGGTAGCCGCCGAGCAGCACCGGTCCGGCCAGCGTCCCGGGCGGCAGCACGTCGGACCAGCGGGTGCCGAGCGGCACCTCGCGGACCCGCGGGTGCCGGGTGTCGCCGTCGAGGGTGACCAGGCAGGTGCCGGGCTCCTCGGCCGTGCCGAGCCGGGCGTACTCCTCGGCACCCAGCCGGGCGAGCACCGCCACCTGGGCGTGGGTCTCGGCGTTCGAGAGCAGCGTCGGCCGGCCGTGGTAGCCGCGGTGCGCCTCGGGCTGCCAGGACGTGACCGGCAGGTTCTCCCGGCCGGACATCAGCTCGATCACCGCGCGCGCCTGGCCGGCCACGAACCGGCTGTGGGCCTCGTGCAGGTGCCAGCGGACCCGCGGGCCGCGGCCGCGCCGCTCGGCGACCGCGCCGCGGAGGGCCTCGACCACCCGGGGCTGCTCGGCGGGTGCCACCACGTGGATCTCGCGGGCCCCCAGCGCCCCGGCGATCAGGGCGGCGCCGTCGAGGACCGTGTGCGGTGAGGTGAGCGCCAGCGCCATGTCCTTGTGGCTGGCCGGCTCGCCCTCGCTGGCGTTGACCACCACCACGGGTCGGCCGCCGCGACCCGCGACCGCCTCGAGCTTGCGGGCCAGCGGGAACCCCGCGCCGCCGCGGCCGCGGATGGCGACCGCGCCGACCAGGTCGGTCAGCTCGGCCGAGGAGAGCCGGGGCAGGTCGCCGTGCAGGGCGCGGTGCGCCTCGATGCCGGGACCGAACCCGAGGTGGGAGAGCAGCCGCGGGCCCCGCGACACCTGGACCACCGCACCCTGGGCACCGCGCAGGTGCACGCGCTCCGGCCCCCTCACAGCGCACGCACCGGAACCGGCTGGGCGGGCACGGTCGTGCCGCGGGCCCGGCGGGACCGGACCGCGAGCCCGGCCACCCGGACCAGGACCGCCAGCGCGACCACCGCGGCGCACCCGAGGCTCGTCCAGTAGCCGGGTCCGGAGCGCGCGTCGGTGCCGATGCCGAGACCGTGGCCGAGCGCCAAGGCCCAGATCGGGTAGGTGAGCAGGTGCAGCCCGCGCCACGCCCGGTGCGGCAGCCGGTGCCGCAGCAGGCTGGTCAGCACCACCACCGTGATCAGGTCCAGGGCCAGCGTCCCCAGGCCCAGCCAGACCGGCTTGTAGGTCTCCCCGACCGGCCACCAGGACTGCCACCAGCGGATGTCGACGTACTGGTCGGCGACCGCGGTGACCACGTGGGCGGCCAGCAGCAGGGTGGCGACGAGGCTGAGGTTGCGGTGCAGGCCCTGGGTGAGGAACCGCGGCACCCGCCGGCCGGCGTCGCCGCGGGTGGCGAGCACACCGAGCAGCACGGTGAGGGTGAGCAGCACCAGCAGCACGACACCGGTGCCGCGGTTGGCAAACCACAGAAGGGGGCTGTTCATCGAGGTCTCCCAAGCGGGGTGAGGGGTGGTGGGACGGTGGTCCCGGCCGGCTCCGGCCAGGACCCGAGGCGTACGACGTGCCCGTCGGCGGCGACCAGCCGGGAGGGCACGCCGTGGGAGTCGAGCCAGGCGGGGGCGCGCGGGCCGAGCACCAGGGCGGCGGTCGCGGCCGTGTTGGCCGCCACGCAGGTGCCGCCGGCGGCGGTGGCGGTGCGCCAGGTCTCCGGGACGGGCCACCCGGTCCGGGGGTCGAGGAGGTGGTGGTGCACCAGGTCACCGGTCCGCCACCGGCGCGCCCGGGTGCTGGAGGTCGCGAGCCCGCCGGCGACGAGCAGGACGGTCTCGCCGCGCTCGTCGTCGGGCTGCTCGGTGACCCGCACCGGCCATCCCGGTAGGGCATTGCCGGGACCGCCCACGCGGACGTCGCCGCCCAGACTGACCACGAGGTGGCAGTCCAGCAGCTCGGCCACGGTGCGGGCCACCAAGTCGCTCGCCCACGCCTTGGCTGTCGCGCCGAGGTCGAGGGCCACCCCCTCGGGGACGCGGAGGGCGCCGGCGGGGTCGACCTCGACCTCCCGCCAGGCGTCGGCGCGCGGCCGCACCGGCAGCAGGCGGGCCGGCGTTCTCCGGTTGCGCACCTGTTCCATGTCGGCGTCGTACCCGAGGGAGACCAGGGTCAGCCCGAGGCACGGGTCGACCAGCCCGGCGGTCTCCGCGGCGGCCTCGAGCGCGACCCGGGTGGCGGCGGCGAGCAGCGGGTCGACCTCGACCCAGCGCCCTGCCCGCGCGTTCGCCCGGGTGAGGTCGGAGTCCCCGCGGAACCTGCTGCAGGTGCGGTCCACGTCCGCGAGGACGGACCGCGCGATCGCCTCGGCGTCGTCGAGGGCCGCCGGGTCGTCGGTGGCGAGGAAGACGTAGGTGCCCAGCGCCGACCACCGGGCGGAGGTACGCGTCACGGGAGACACCGGCTCAGGAGCCGCTGGACGGGGCCGGGGCCGGGGCCGGGGCTGGCGCGGGCGCGGGTGGCGGCGGCGCATAGCTGTGCGTGGTGGTGCCGCCACCGGACGTGCTCGTGCTGCCCGAGGACCCGCCGGCGGGGTACGACGGCGAGCCGACCGACCCGCCGCCCACGGCGGCGACGCCGGGGCTGCTGACCTGGTGGACCACCCGGGTCACCACCTCGGTGCGGTTCGGCCGGGTCCGCACCACGCGGACGGTCCGGGACCGGGGCTGCCACTGGGCGGCCCGGGCCGCGGCGGCGCGTGCCTGAGCGGCGGCGAGCGCCTGGGCGGCGGCGCGTTCCTGGTCGCGTTGGGTGGTCTGCTTGGCCGCCATTCCGGTGGCCGCACCGGTGGCCGCCACCGATCCGAAGGTGGCCAGCCCGGTGACCACCGCCATCAGGGTCTTGTACCGGTCGCGAGACCGCGAGGTGTAGCGCATCCGTCGCATCCGTCCCTCCAGGACTTCTCGGGTGAACCGAGTCTCGGGCGGAGTGGCGAAAGCGGGCCTCATCGCGGCGTTAAGGGTTCGTCAGGTCCGCGGCCGGGAGCCGTCCGCGGCGGGCTTGACGCAACCTTGAGGCTGGCACGAGGCGCCGATATCGCAGCGCCGCCGACACTCGGTGCCCGGAAGAGTCGTCGGCCACCGCCGGGCACATGCGGCGGGGTGAGGAGAACGCCATGCGGATGTCCGGAGTGCTCGCCGCTCTCGTCGGGCTGGTCGCGGGGACCGCGGCGGCCGTGTCCGCCTTTCACGCCACGTCGGTGGTCCCGGCCCACCCGGTTGCCGCGCAGCACCGGGCCGCCGCGGTCGTGGGGCGGCCGCTGCCGGCGCCCCCTCCGCGGGTGGTGGTCACCACGGCCCCCTGCAAGCCGCCGGCCAAGCCGGCGCACGGTGCGTGCGTCACCACCGTGGTGCGCACCGTGGTGGTGCACGACCTGCCCCCGGCCCCCGCGCCCGCCGCGTCGACCGGAGCCTCAGTCGCGCCGGCGCGGGCCGGGGCGGCCCTCGGGGGTGAGGACCGGCACGAGGACCCGGGTCACGAGGCCGAACCCCCGGACCGGGGCGACGACTGATGGTGGCGGCCTCGTGCCGGCGGGGCCGGCAGGACCGGGAGCCGCACCTCGACGCGGGTGCCCGTCCCGGGACGGCTGCGGATCTCGAGGTCGCCGCCCGCGGCGCCGACGCTGCGGCGCACGATCTGCAGCCCGAGGCCGGTGAACCCGGGACGGTGCTCCTCGCCCGTGCGGGCGCTCAGGCCCGGTCCCGCGTCCTCGACGACGAGCGTGACGCGCTCCGCGTCGCCGACCAGCGCCAGGGTGAACGGCGTCCCGTCCGGGGTGTGGGCGAACACGTTGTCGACGAGGATGTCGACCACGTCTCGCAGGTCGGCGGCGGCCACGGCCACCGGCACCGGTCCGTCGGGGAGGCCGACGGTCAGCGCACGACCCTGGTCCTCGGCGAGCGCCGACCAGAAGCGGACCCGCTCGCGCACCGTCTCCCGGGCGTCGCAGCCGGACGACATGTCGCTGCGCAGCGGGCGCCGCGCCTCCTTGACGACCGCGTCGATGGAGCGCTGCAGCACCAGGATGTGCTCCTGGAGCCGCTCGGCGAGCTCGCGATCGGTGACCGACTCGGCGTCGAGGCGCAGCGCGGTCACCGGCGTGCGCAGCCGGTGCGAGAGGTCGCCGACCGCCGCACGCTCGCTGGCGAGGAGCTCGACGACCCGCTCGGCGAGCCGGTTCAGGGCCTGCCCGAGCTCGACCGTCTCCGGGGGACCGGTCGGGTCGGCGCGGGCGTCGAGCTCGCCCTCCCGGAGCCGGTGCGCGACCCGGGCCAGGTCCGTGACCGGGACGCTCACCCGGCGGCCCAGCCGGTCGGCGATCACGATCGACACGAGCAGGAGCAGCACCCCCAGGCCGCCGATCGCCAGCCACGCCCGGCCCACGCCCCGGTGCAGCTCCTCCGGGGTCACGGTGGTGTGCACGACGTCCGTGCCGGCCGCGCTGATCACCGGGATCAGGATCTCGGCGCCATCGGGCTCGCGCACCGTGAACGCCTCTCCGGCCTGCGCGCGCCGCACCTCGGGGTCCTGGGCGAGCCCGGGGTCCGCCGAGCCCAGCAGCTTGCCGTCGGCGGTCACCACGGTGGTCCGTGCCGGGTACCGCTGGTCCACTGCCGACACCAGGTCGCCGAGCTCCGGGTCGTCGCGCAGCCCGGACACCAGCACCGCGACGTTGCGGGCCTCCTCGTTGGCGTTGGCCATCGCGCGGTCCTCGGCGATCGTCCGCACCAGCAGCGCCAGCGGGATCACGAACGCGAGGACGACGGCTGATGTCGTCGCGGCCACCAGCCAGGCGATCCGGCGCCTCATCCAGTGCTCGCACCGGGGTCGACCAGCCGCACGCCGACACCGCGGACGGTGTGCAGGTAGCGCGGCTCGGCAGCCGTCTCCCCGAGCTTGCGGCGCAGCCACGACAGGTGCACGTCGACGGTGCGGTCGCCGCCGCCGTACCCCTGCTGCCAGACCTCGGCGAGCAGCTGCCGCTTGGTGACCACCTCCCCGGCGCGCGACGCGATCGCGAGCAGCAGGTCGAACTCCTTGCGCGACAGCGGCACCGGTTCCCCGCGCAGGGTGACCGTCCGGGTGGCGGCGTCCACCACGAGGTCGCCCACGACGACCGGGCCGCCGCTGTCCCCGGCGGCGCCGCGGCGCAGCACCGCACGGACCCGGGCCGCGACGTGCTCGAGCCCGAACGGCTTGACGACGTAGTCGTCGGCCCCGCCGTCGAGCGCCCGCACGATCGTCTGGTCGTCGTCCTGGGCGGTGATCACGATGACCGGTACGTCTGAGACGCCACGCAGCATGGCGAGCACCTGGAGACCGTCCACGTCGGGCAGACCGAGGTCCAGCAGCACCACGTCCGGCTGGTTCTTGAGCGCCAGCTCCAGTGCCGGCAGGCCCGCCGACGTCGTGGTGACCGCGTGCCCGCGCTCGCCGAGCCCGCGGACCAGCGCGTTCCGGATGGCCGCGTCGTCCTCGACGACCAGCAGGCTGGTCATGCTCGAACGCTACGCCGGCAATCTGAGCGTTGGCACAGAATCCGGTGGGAGAGTGGGGTCGTGAAGCCGCGCACCATCCTGCTCGCGGTCACCGCGTGGGTGGCCGTGGTCGGGTTGGGCGCGGGCCTCACCTGGTTGGTCATCGACTCGGCGGGCCAGCGGGTGCTGGCCGAGTCCGGCGTGCCCCAGGTCGCGGTCCAGGCGTCCCCGTTGTCGTCGGACCGCGGCGGCGCCTCGCCGGGGGACGAGTCCGGCACGCAGCCGGCGCCGTCCCCCGCGCCGCGCCCCACCTCCTCGCCCGCCACCCAGCAGCGCAGCTGGCGGGGCGCACCCGGATCGGTGCTCGTGCGGTGCGCCGGCGGCGCCGCGACCCTGCAGTCGACCACCCCCAACGACGGCTACCGCGTGGAGGTCGGGAGCCGGGGTCCCCAGGAGGTCGAGGTGATCTTCCGGGGCAACGGTCCCGAGGTCAAGGTCAGGGGGGAGTGCGCGCGGGGGGTGCCGGTGTTCTCGACCGAGACCACCGTCGGGTCCGGCGGCGACGACTGAGGGGCCGGGGCGCCGTACGGTGGGGCCACGAGAAGGGGGACGGAATGAGTGTGCTGACGCCGTACCTCGCGGTGCGCGACGCGCGCGCCGCGATCGCCTGGTACGTCGACCACCTCGGTGCCGAGGTGACCTACGAGCCGATCGTGATGCCCGACGGACGGATCGGTCACAGCGAGCTTGCCGTGGACGGTGCCCGGTGGATGCTGGCCGACGAGCACCCGGAGATCCAGGTCGAGGCCCCGACGCCGGGGCGGGGCGCCGCGGTCACGCTGCACCTCACCGTCGCGGACGTGGACGGGCTGACCGGGCGCGCGGTGGCCGGGGGTGCGCTGCTGGATCGCGGGCCGGAGGACAACCCGGTCGGCCGGGTTGCGGTGCTCCGGGACCCCTTCGGCCACCGCTGGTTCCTCCACCAGGCCGGCTGACGCTGCAGCGGCGCGGCGGCGCCGAGCCCGCAGTTGCGCAGCCTCGGCTCCTCAGGCCGCGAGCAGCCGCTCGCACTCCTCGACCAGCCGCGCGCGCAACGGTCGACCGCGGTCGGCGAACCCCCGCTGCGCGGCGACGTACTCCTGCTTGCCCTCGGCGGTCTCGATGCGGACCGGTGCGTACCCCAGCGCGGACAGGTCGTACGGCGACGCGCGCATGTCGAGGACCCGGATGTCGCGGGCCAGCTCGAAGCAGTCCGCGACGAGGTCCGAGCAGACCATCGGGGTCATCCGGAACGCGTGCTTGTAGAGGTCCATGCCGGCGTGCAGGCAGCCCGGCTGCTCGAAGCGCGGCCGGTCGTCGCGTCCGGGCCGCAACGTGTTGCGGGGCCGTGCCTCGTCGGTGAAGAACCGGAACGCGTCGAAGTGCGAGCAGGCGATCCGGTGCGACTCGACGACGCGGTCGGTGCCGTCGCTGCCGAGCCGCAGCGGCCAGGCCGCGTGGCGCACGTCGTGCTGGCGGAGCCGGTAGACCATCGCCCACTCGTGCAGGCCGAAGCAGCCGAGCTGCGGCGGGCGGGACGCGGTCGCGGTGAGCAGCGTGTGCAGCCCGGTGAGCAGGGGGCGCTGCGCGGCGACGAACTCCCCGGTGACGGCGGTCACCGTGCGGCCGGCGGGGTCCGTCGAGACGGCGTACCCCTTGAGCCCGGTGTGCTCGCGCGCGGCGTCCGCGCCCCGCACGGCGGTGCCGAAGCCGGGGTGCCAGCGCCGCAGCGCGGCCGGGCGCTGCGAGTAGTAGCTGAACAGGAAGTCGTGCACCGGGTGCGGCACGCCCTCGCGGCGCCGGGCGAGGTGCGGCTGCACCCACGGGTCGACACGCGCCCGGTGCGCCGCGCTGCGCCGCGCCCAGGTCGCCTCGTCGAGCACCAGGTCCAGCATTTCCACAGCCTCGAGGGTAGTGGCCGTCCGGCGCGCGCCCCGCCGGTAGGCTCGCTGCGTGCGTATCGCAAGGTTCACCACCGGAGAAGACCCCCAGTACGGCGTCGTCACCGGCGAGGTCGACGAGCTCGGGATCCCCTCGGACGACTCCGTGGTCGTGGCGCTGGCCGGCGACCCGTTGTACGTCGGCGTGCAGCTGACCGACCGCGAGATCCCGCTGTCCGACGTACGCCTGCTCGCCCCGGTGATCCCGCGCAGCAAGGTGGTGGGCATCGGCAAGAACTACGCCGCGCACGCCGCGGAGATGGGTGGCGACGTGCCGGCCGAGCCGCTGATGTTCCTCAAGCCGAACACCTCGGTGGTCGGCCCGGGTGACCCGGTGTTCTACCCGAAGCAGTCCGCGAACGTGCACTACGAGGGCGAGCTCGCGGTGGTGATCGGGCGGATCTGCCGTGACGTGAGCCCCGAGCGGGTCCCGGACGTCGTCTACGGCTACACCGTCGGCAACGACGTGACCGCCCGGGACCTGCAGCGCAGCGACGTGCAGTTCACCCGGGCCAAGGGCTTCGACTCGTTCTGCCCGCTCGGGCCGTGGATCGAGACCGAGCTCGACACCGGCGACCTGCGGGTGCAGACGCACCTCAACGGTGACCTGGTGCAGGACGGCCGCACCAAGGACATGGTCTTCGACGTGCCGGCGCTGGTCGCGCACGTCTCCTCGGTGATGACGTTGCTGCCCGGCGACGTCATCCTCACCGGCACTCCCGACGGTGTCGGCCCCATGAACGTCGGCGACGAGGTCGAGGTGACCGTCGCCGGCATCGGTTCCCTGACGAACAAGGTGGTAGCTCGTGACTGACGCTGGTGCGTCGCCCCTGCGTGTGCGTTTCTGTCCGTCCCCGACCGGCAACCCGCACGTCGGGCTGGCCCGGACCGCGCTGTTCAACTGGGCGTTCGCCCGTCACCACGGCGGCACGTTCGTGTTCCGGATCGAGGACACCGACGCCGCGCGGGACTCCCAGGAGTCCTACGACACGTTGCTCGAGGTGATGCGCTGGCTCGGCTTCGACTGGGACGAGGGCCCCGAGGTCGGCGGCCCCCACGGTCCCTACCGGCAGTCCGAGCGCTACGACATCTACGCGAACGTGGCCGGCAAGCTGCTCGAGGCCGGCCGGGCCTACCACTGCTACTGCTCCACCGAGGAGCTCGACGAGCGCAACCAGAAGGCGCGCTCCGAGGGACGCGCCCCCGGGTACGACGGGCACTGCCGGGAGCTCACCGCGGAGCAGGTGGCGTCCTACCGGGCCGAGGGTCGCCGACCCGTGGTGCGCTTCCGGATGCCGGACGCCCCGATCACGTTCACCGACCTGGTCCGCGGCGAGATCACCTTCCAGCCGGAGAACGTGCCCGACTACGTCCTGGTGCGTGGCAACGGCCACCCCCTCTACACCCTGGTCAACCCGGTGGACGACGCGCTGATGGAGATCACCCACGTGCTGCGTGGCGAGGACCTGCTGTCCTCGACGCCGCGGCAGGTCGCGCTCTACGACGCGCTGGCCGCGATCGGCGTGGGCAACGGCAGGACCCCGCAGTTCGGCCACCTGCCGTACGTGATGGGGCAGGGCAACAAGAAGCTGTCCAAGCGCGACCCGGAGTCCAACCTGCTGGCCTACCGCGAGCGGGGCTTCCTGCCCGAGGGGCTGCTGAACTACCTGGCGCTGCTCGGCTGGGCGATCGCCGAGGACCGGGACATCTTCTCGATGGAGGAGATGGTCGCCGCGTTCACGCTGGAGCGGGTGAACCCGAACCCGGCCAGGTTCGACCTGAAGAAGTGCGAGGCGATCAACGCCACCCACCTGCGCGCGCTCGGCGTCGACGACCTGACGCAGCGGATGGTGCCGTTCCTGCAGGCCGCCCGTCTGCTGGGCGACGAGCCGTCGGCGGAGCAGCTCGCGCTGCTGTCCAGGGCCGCGCCGCTGGTGCACGAGCGGATGACCACGCTCGGGGAGTCGGTCGACATGCTCGGCTTCCTGCTCGTCGACGAGGCGGCGTTCAGCCGCGACCCCGCCGACGTCGAGAAGCTCCTCAACGAGGACGGCCGCACGGTGGTGAAGGCCGCGCAGGACGCGCTTGCCGCGCTGCCGGACTGGACCACGCCGTCGATCGAGGAGGCGCTGCGCAAGGCGCTGGTCGAGGGGCTCGGCCTCAAGCCGCGCAACGCTTTCGGCCCGGTCCGGGTGGCGATCACCGGACGCCGGGTCTCGCCGCCGCTGTTCGAGTCGCTGGAGCTGCTCGGGCGGGACCGCGCGCTGGGCCGGCTCGCGAGCGCGCAACAGGCATGACTGGGTAGCGACAAAGGGGTGCTGGCATGACCGAACGACAGCCCGGGCAACATCCCGAGCAGGGCCCGCCGGCCCCGCCGTACGGGCAGTGGCCGCCGCCGCAGCCCTGGGGCTATGCGGCGCCCCCGCCGGCGGAGCCGAGGCTCCCGGACTTCCCGCACCCGGAACCGCGGCCCTACCACCTGATGCTGCGCACCTGGAACTACGCGCCCTGGAAGCCGCTGGTCGGGATCGTGGTGGTCGTCGTCGGGATGATGATCGTGGCACCGCTGGTGCTGCTCCCGGTGCTCGCGATCGGCGTGGCCGTCGAGGGCGGCCCGTTCTGGGACAACTTCCAGAAGGCGGCGACGCTGCAGGCCGTCGACCCGGCGGCGCTGCTCTACCTGAACCTGGTGCTCGGCTCGATGGTGCTGGTCACCTGGTTCGTGATGCGGGTGATCCATCGGATGCGGCCGCGCTGGCTGATGTCGGTGAAGCCCCGGATCCGGTGGCGGTTCTTCTTCGCCTGCCTGGGGATCGCGGTGGTCGCGCTGGTCGCCCAGGTGGTGGTCGGGTCGTTCCTGCCCGGTGACGTCGAGACCGACATGAGCGGCCAGCTCAACCACTTCACCACCACGTCTGCGGCGATCGCGCTGATCGTGGTGTTCACCACGCCGCTGCAGGCCGCGGGGGAGGAGTACGTCTTCCGGGGCTACCTGATGCAGGCCTTCGGGTCGCTGTTCCGCTACAAGTGGGTCGCGATCCTGCTCACCGCGACCCTGTTCGCCCTGGCGCACGGCGTGCAGAACTTCCCGCTGTTCTTCGACCGGTTCATGTTCGGCCTGATCGCGGGCTGGGCGGTCACCCTGACCGGTGGCCTCGAGGCGGGCATCGCGCTGCACATCTTGAACAACTTCCTGGCGTTCGGGTTCGCGCTCGCGTTCGGGGACCTCACCCAGACGCTGACGGTCTCCCAGGTGAGCTGGTGGAACATCGTGCTCACCGTCACCCAGTCCGGTGTCTACCTGGCGCTGGTGCTCCTGGTGGCCCGGAAGATGGGCGTGCAGACCGTCACCCGGCCCCCGTCGCAACCGTCCACGGCCGCGGTGCCGGAGCTCGCCCCGGGCGCCTGACGTGCGGCCCCTCGACGGCCCACCGTCGAGGGGCCGGGCCGTTTTGGTGGGGAGCCGGAGCGCCGTGTATTGTCGTCCCGGCTTCGCAAGAAGTTCCGATCCCATGGGGTATGGGGTAATTGGCAGCCCGACTGGTTCTGGTCCAGTTAGTCTAGGTTCGAGTCCTAGTACCCCAGCGATTTGGTCGCGATCCCTAGCAGCCGCTAGAGTTTCGACCGCTTCCCAGCCCCCGTTGTGTAGTGGCCTAGCACGCCGCCCTCTCAAGGCGGTAGCGCCGGTTCGAATCCGGTCGGGGGTACAAGTCAGAAGCGGCTCTGGTCAGCGAAAACGCTGGACGGGGCCGCTTTGCTGTTGCCTCGCATCGCAGAGCCAACTTCTGGTGGGGCATGCTGGCTCGTGCGCGCGCTGCGCGAGCTGTACGTCGCTGACCAGGCCGTCCGTGCAGGTCTTGAGCCAGAGGTTCCCGTAGTTGGAATCCAGGGCCGTGCCCTGCTCCAGCCCGCGCGCCGACGTACACCTCTCCACCGGCGCTGCGGAGGCTCGGCCAGGTGCGTCGGCGGAGCGGACGAAGCCGAGCTCGTGCTTGGTCGGGCGCGGGCCTGGCACGGCAGCATCGGCAACCAGGAAATCTTCTACTGCTCCTGACCGGATCGCTCTACTGTGCCGGTGTGCACGACGACGGGTGGAGGCAGCCCTGTACGCGCCCGACGCAGCTTTCACTCGCCGACCTGCAACACCTCGGTCACAGCCGGACATGGGAGACACATGACCCTCGGCCGTGAGGAAACCTTCCGCGGGGTGTACGCCGAGCACTTCGATGCTGTGCTCGGGTACGCCCTGCGCCGCACCGACCGCGCTGAGGACGCCGCCGACGTCACCGCAGACACCTTCCTCGTGGTGTGGCGCCGGATGGCACACGTCCCCGGAGGAGACGAGACGAGGCCGTGGCTGTACGGGGTGGCACGGCGGGTGCTGGCCAACCATCGGCGAGGCAACCGGCGACGTTCCCACCTCGGCCAGCGGCTGCGCCAGGAGCTGGCGACGGTGGTGCCGGACACCAGCGACGAGGTGGTGCAGCGCGCCGACGTGACCGCCGCGATGCAGCGGCTGAGTGGCCGGGACCAGGAGGTGCTCGAGCTGCACCTGTGGGAGGGACTCGAGCCGCGGGAGATCGCCGAGGTCCTCGGCCTGCCCACGGTGGTGGTGCGCCCACGCCTCTCCCGCGCTCGTGCGCGACTGCGCGACCGGCTCGGCAACGGACCCCTACCACCCGGACATCACCCCACCAGACCGAACCAGCTCAGTCGCGAGGACCACTCATGAATCCCCTTCTCACCGACGAGGCCGTCGCGGCGCTGCCCGTCCACGGCGGGCGGGCCGCGCTTCTCGAGGAGATCGTCGACACTCCGGTGGGTGCCGGCGACCCGGCGCCCGATCGCGCGGCCCGCGACCACCCCCGCGCCCATCGTCGCTGGCTGGTCCCGGTCGTCGCCGCCGCCGCCGTGGGTGCCCTCGCCACGGGGTCGGCATGGTGGGCCGCCACCTTGGAGGACGACTCCCGCCCGCAGCCGCCGGCGGCCTCGGCTCCGCAGCCGGGCGCGTACCGCGCCGTCCTCGAGGCCAACGGCTGGACGCTCGCCAGTGCATACGAGAGCCCGCAGGGCGGGACGGGCGAGGTCGGTTATCGCGACGGCAGCGCGACACTGTCGATCGACTGGTATCCCGCTTCCGACTACGCCGAGAGGTACGACAGCCGGCGCCGGATCACCGATCCACCGTCGGACGGCCAGCGGGTCGACGTCCTCGGTCTCGCCAGCAGCATGTGGGCCTACACCGCGGTCGACCACACCGTGCTGCGCCAGGTGCAGGACGGCCACTTCCTCGAGATCCGTGGCACCGGGATCGGCAGGCAGGCGTTCCTCGACGTGCTGTCCCGGCTACGGCTGGTCGACGCCGCCGGCTTCGACGCATCACTGCCAAAGAGCTTCGTGAGCAAGGCCGAGCGCAGCTCGCGGGTCGCCGCCCTGCTCGACGGCATCGGGAGGTATGCGCACCCCCTTCTTCCTGCCGGTGTCAGCCGGGGCTCGATCACCTCCGAGCAGTCCGACCCCGTGCAGGTCGGCTCCGATGTGGCAAACCAGGTGACCTGCGCGTGGCTGGCGCAGTACGCCGAGGCGCGGCGGGCCGGTGACCAGACGAGCGCTGAGGAGGCCGTCGCGGTCATGACTACCTCGCCGAAGTGGCCCGTGCTCACGCAGCTGAAGGACGCCAGCGACGTGCCGGAGTGGGTGTGGGCCGTCACCGACGAGATGTCCGCCGGTCAGATCCCGCAGGGCTGGAGACCGAGCTGCCGCGGATATCTGCCGTAGGGCCGGGTGACCGCTCAGCGGCCGGCGTGTGCGACCGGCAGCCTCGTCGGGGCGTCCGGAGCAGCCCGGCGTCGAAGCTCAGGTCGCAACCGGTGACGCTCGAGCGATGCTGCACGCGCCGTCGTCATCGGGCGGTCTGAACCGGATGGTCTGGGCGGTCGCGTAGCAAAGTGACGCCGCTCCTCGGCCGCAAGTGAGACGATGCTGCTGTGCGTGGGACGGTGTTTTGGCTGCCGCTGCTCTTGGGCTACGCAGCCCTCATCTTCTGGGGCTACTGCCTCTTCGACTTCACGCGCACGGACGGCCGCGAGATCCGGACGTTCTCCAAGCCGATCTGGGTGGCCATCCTGGTCTTTGGGAGTGTCCTGGGTGGGCTGATGTGGCTGTACCTCGGACGTCCTCAGCGTCGATTGGGTCGTCGCTGAGAGGCACCCGTTGCGGCGGACGGGCGCGGCTCACCGGCCTGTGGTATCCCGTGCAGATGTTGCTGGAGCTCCTTGCTTCGGGGATGTCGATCGAGGGCCGCTGACCCTGAGGCCAAGGGATGGTGGAAATCCGACAAAGCGTGCGCAGGAACGCCCAGGCAGCAGACACTGGAGCTCGAGGGCGGGTCCGAGCACACCGCCTTGTTCAAGCTCGAGCCACAGAAGGGCGCGGCAGCGATGAGACGCACGGCGGGGGCGACACGTGTTCTCGGGCGTGCGTCGTTGCTCGCAGCCGGCACGGTTGTGGCCCTGCTGCTGGGTGGCTGCGGCCAGCAGTCGACCCTGGTCGCCGCCGACCAGGAGCGGCAGCCGGACCAGCCCGGGCAGAGCCAGCCGAGCGGTCTGCCCTCGGGTGTACAGGTTTCGGTGCTTCCGGTGGGGCCGTCGGAGACGGCTGGCGGGCGAGCGCCCTACGCCTGGATCAACGGGGACTACGTTGTCCGCATCGGGCGCGGCGCGACCTTCGATGGCTCCGGGTCCTACGCGCGCGCCGGGACCCTGGTCTCGTATGCCTGGGACTTCAACGACGACGGCGTCGTCGACGAGACCACCCTGTCGCCGACGGTCAGCCGCCACTTCACCCAGCCCTACAGCGGCCTGGTCGTGCTGACGGTCACAGACGGAGCCGGCCGTACCGCGACTGCCACGGCACACCTCGCGGTCAGCGCCGACGGCGACGAGGTCCCGGCAGCCAAGGACAACTGCCCGCGTGCCGACAACCCCGGTCAGGAGGACTACGACCGCGACGGGCGCGGCGACGTCTGCGACCCGACCCCGGGCTGGCCCACTCAAGATTCGAACGGCGTCACCGAGAGCACCGACTGACCGGGGAGGGACCCGCGGCAGCCGTGTCCGAATCCCGCTAGCAACGGCCGTCCCGGATGGGGCAGGATCGACGCGTGGACATCGACGACACCGAGGCCTGCTACCGGGCGGTGAAGAGCCGCGACCGGCGCTTCGACGGGGTGTTCTACACCGGCGTCACCTCGACCGGGATCTACTGCCGGCCGTCCTGCCCGGCGATCACCCCGCAGCGTCGCAACGTGACCTTCCACCGGACCGCGGCCGCCGCCCAGGCGGCCGGCTTCCGGGCCTGCAAGCGCTGCCTGCCCGACGCCACACCCGGCTCGCCGGACTGGGACGTCGCCGCGGACGTCGCGGGCCGGGCGATGCGGCTGATCGGTGACGGCGTCGTCGAGCGCGAGGGGGTGGACGGGCTGGCTCGCCGGGTCGGGTACACTCCCCGGCACCTGCACCGGGTGCTCTCCGCCGAGCTCGGCGCCGGTCCGCTCGCGCTGGCCCGCGCCCGTCGGGTGCAGACCGCCCGGACCCTGATCGAGACGACGGCGATGTCCTTCGCCGACGTGGCGTTCGCTTCCGGCTTCGCGAGCATCCGCCAGTTCAACGACACCGTCCGCGAGGTCTATGCCGCCTCCCCGACGCAGCTGCGCGGCACCACGCACCGCGGTGACCCCACCGGGCAGCTCCAGCTGCGGATCGCGGTGCGGGCGCCGTTCGCGGCGCAGCCGCTGCTCGAGTTCCTGCGGCTCCGCGCGGTCGCCGGCGTGGAGAGCGCCGGCGAGGGGTGGTACTCCCGCACCCTGCGTCTGCCGCACGGCCCGGGCCGCGCCCGTCTCTCGGTGCCGCCCGGGCGCGGCCGGGGCGGGGGCGAGGCGCTGCGCTGCCAGCTGGAGGTGGCCGACCTGCGCGACGTGGGCGCGGCCGTGGAGCGCTGCCGCCGGCTCGTCGACGCCGACTGCGACCCGGTCGCGGTCGACGACGCCCTGTCCGACGACCCCCGGCTGGCCCGGCTGGTGCGGCTGCGGCCGGGGCTGCGGGTGCCGGGCCACGTGGACGGCCACGAGATCGCGGTCCGTGCCGTCGTCGGGCAGCAGATCTCCGTTGCCGGAGCGGCCCGCGTGCTGGGGCGTCTCACCGAGCGCTACGGCGAGGCGCTGCCGGCCGACGCGGCCCACCAGGGCCTCACACACCTGTTCCCCAGCGCCGAGGTGCTGGCCGGGGTGGATCCGGTCGAGCTGCCGATGCCACGCGCCCGTGGGCGGGCACTGACCACCTTGTGCGCGGCGCTCGCAGCCGGGGACCTGGCTCTGGACCGCAGTGCGGACCGCACCGACGTGCGCCGCCGGCTGCTCGCGCTGCCCGGGATCGGTCCGTGGACCGCGGACTACATCGCGATGCGCGCGCTGGGCGACCCGGACGCGTTCCTGCCGACCGACGCCGGGGTGCGGCACGCGCTCGGTCGGCTCGGGCTCGACGGCCCCGGGCCCCGGCACGCCGAACGGCTGGGCGCCTCCTGGCGGCCCTGGCGCTCCTATGCACTGCTGCACCTGTGGGCGTCCCTCGGTGACGCCCGCGACCCGGGCTCGACCACGAAGGAGAACTGAGATGTGGACCTCGATCGACTCGCCCGTGGGGCCGTTGCGCATCATCGAGCAGCGCGACGCCCTCACCGCCATCGAGTTCACCGGACACCGGCCGGCCAACCCTGCCCAGCGGTCCTCGGCCGCCGTCGCGGCCGAGCGGTCGGCGGGGCGCCCGGTCGGCGACCGTGACGACGCGTACCCGCTGCTCCGGGAGACGGCACGGCAGCTGCGCGCGTACTTCGACCGCGACCTCAAGGAGTTCGACCTGCCGCTGCGGCCGGACGGCACGCAGTTCCAGCTCCGGGTGTGGCAGCAGCTGCGGCTGATCGGCTACGGCGAGACCGCGTCGTACGGCGAGATCGCCCGGCGTCTCGGGATGACCCCGGCCGCCTCACGCGCGGTCGGACTGGCGAACGGGCGCAACCCGATCCCGATCGTGGTCCCGTGCCACCGCGTGGTGGGCGCCGACGGCACGCTCACCGGTTACGCCGGCGGGATCGAGCGCAAGCAGGCCCTGCTCGAGCTCGAGCAGGACGCCCTCTTCTGAGCGGGCCGATTCTGGCCCGACCGAGCGGTCGGTCCGGCCGGGTGGTCACTCGGCGGCGCGGCGCAGCGACTCGGAGAGCCGCTCGGCGGCGGCGAGCACCGCCGGCGCGTGCATCCGCCCGGGCTGGCGGGACAGCCGCTCGAGGGGGCCGGACACCGAGACCGCCGCGATGATCTTGCCCGAGGGGGAGCGCACCGGCGCCGAGACCGAGGCCACGCCCTGCTCGCGCTCGCCGACCGACTGGGCCCAGCCCCGCCGGCGGATCCCGGACAGCGCCGTGGCGGAGAAGGCGGCGTTCTGCAGCCCGCGGTGCATCCGCTCCGGGTCCTCCCAGGCCAGCAGCACCTGGGCCGCGGACCCGGCCCGCATGGTCAGCTGGGAGCCGACCGGGATCGTGTCCCGCAGCCCCGAGGGGCGCTCGGCGGCCGCCACGCAGACCCGGTAGTCGCCCTGGCGGCGCCACAGCTGCGCGGACTCGCCGGTGATGTCGCGCAGCCGCGCGAGCACCGGGCCGGCGGCGGCGAGCAGCCGGTCCTCGCCGGCGGCGGCCGACAGCTCCGACAACCGCGGACCGAGGACGAAACGTCCCTGCATGTCGCGCGCCACCAGCCGGTGGTGCTCGAGGGCGACCGCGAGACGGTGGGCGGTCGGCCGGGCAAGACCGGTGCCGGCGACCAGCCCGGCCAGGGTGGCCGGGCCGGCCTCGAGCGCCGAGAGAACGAGGGCGGCTTTGTCGAGGACGCCCACTCCGCTAGAGTTGTCCATACTCTGATAATGCCGTCTCGAATACTGGAATGCAAGCCGGGTTCGGGAGCAGACTGGACAGATCAGCACGTGGCCGGGACCGAGGTCCGTCACGTCGAGGAGCGAAGGAGACCAGCAATGGGCAAGACCCTGGCCGAGAAGGTGTGGGACGAGCACGTCGTCCGGACGGCCCCGGGGGAGCCCGACCTGCTCTTCATCGACCTGCACCTGATCCACGAGGTCACCTCGCCGCAGGCGTTCGAGGGTCTGCGGCTGGCCGGCCGGACGGTACGGCGTCCCGACCTGACGCTGGCCACGGAGGACCACAACGTGCCCACCCTCGACCTGGACAAGCCGATCGCCGACCCGGTCTCGCGCACCCAGGTGGAGACGCTGCGCAAGAACGCCGAGGAGTTCGGGGTCCGGCTGCACCCGCTCGGTGACGTCGAGCAGGGCATCGTCCACGTGGTCGGCCCGCAGCTCGGGCTGACGCAGCCGGGGATGACCATCGTGTGCGGCGACTCGCACACCTCCACCCACGGCGCGTTCGGCGCGATCGCGTTCGGCATCGGCACCAGCGAGGTGGAGCACGTGCTGGCCACCCAGACGCTGCCGCAGGCCAAGCCGAGGACGATGGCGGTCACCGTGAACGGCTCGCTGCCCGCGGGCGTCACCGCCAAGGACCTGGTGCTCACGCTGATCGCGCACACCGGCACCGGCGGTGGCCAGGGCTACATCGTGGAGTACCGCGGCCCGGCCATCGAGGAGCTCTCGATGGAGGCGCGGATGACGATCTGCAACATGTCGATCGAGTGGGGCGCCAAGGCCGGTCTGATCGCTCCCGACCAGACCACGTTCGACTACATCGAGGGACGGCCCGAGGCCCCGAAGGGCGCCGACTGGGAGGCCGCGGTCGCGCACTGGAAGACCCTGGTCACCGACCCCGACGCGTCCTTCGACAAGGAGGTCGTGCTCGACGCCGACGAGATGACGCCGTTCGTGACCTGGGGGACGAACCCCGGCCAGGGGGCACCGCTGGGGGCGAACATCCCCGCCCCGGACGACTTCGCCGACGCCGGCGACAAGGTGGCGGCGCAGAAGGCGCTGGAGTACATGGGTCTGGAGGCCGGCACCCCATTGCGCGAGGTGAAGGTCGACACCGTCTTCGTGGGGTCGTGCACCAACGGCCGGATCGAGGACCTGCGGTCCGCGGCCGAGGTGATCAAGGGCCGCAAGGTCGCCGACGGCACCCGGCTGCTCGTCGTGCCGGGGTCCGTGCGGGTGCGCCTCCAGGCGGAGGACGAGGGGCTCGACGTGGTGTTCAAGGAGGCCGGCGGCGAGTGGCGCGGTGCCGGCTGCTCCATGTGCCTGGGGATGAACCCCGACCAGCTCGCACCGGGGGAGCGCAGCGCCTCGACGTCGAACCGGAACTTCGAGGGGCGGCAGGGCAAGGGCGGTCGCACCCACCTGGTCTCCCCGCTCGTCGCGGCCGCCACCGCCGTCACCGGCCACCTGTGCTCCCCGGCCGACCTCGCCCCACTGGCCTGAGCACCGGCCGGCACGAAAGGACCCGCAATGATGGAGAAGTTCACCAGCCACACCGGTCGGGCGCTGCCGCTGCGTCGCAGCAACGTCGACACCGACCAGATCATCCCCGCCGTCTACCTCAAGCGCGTCACCCGCACCGGCTTCGAGGACGGACTGTTCGGGGCCTGGCGCAACGACCCCGACTTCGTGCTCAACCATCCGCACCGCAAGGGCGTGACCGTACTGGTCGCCGGACCGGACTTCGGCACCGGTTCCTCGCGGGAGCACGCGGTGTGGGCGTTGATGGACTACGGCTTCAAGGTCGTCATCTCGAGCCGGTTCGCGGACATCTTCCGGGGCAACTCCGGCAAGGCCGGCCTGGTGGCCGCGCAGGTCGACCAGGAGGTGGTCGAGAAGCTGTGGGCGTTGACCGAGGCCGACCACGCGGCCGAGGTCACCGTGGACCTGGAGGCACGTGAGGTGCGCGCCGGTGACCTGGTCGCCCCGTTCCAGATCGACGACTACACGCGCTGGCGGCTGCTCGAGGGGCTCGACGACATCGGGATCACGCTTTCGCACGAGGACCACATCACCGCGTTCGAGTCCACGCGGCCCTCCTGGAAGCCCGCCACTCTCTGACCGTGATGCCCGAGGCCGGGAATCCCCTTGTCACACAGGGGATTCCCGGCCTCGTTGCATTCCGGCTGTCTGCGAGCTGCGATTCCGCGCCGGTCCGGCGTGACCCGGCTGTGGGGGTTCGCGGCGTACCTCACATTCGGAGTTATGCCAAATAGGGAAGGGAAAACAGCGTGTGATCATTGTGACACGCCCTACTTTTCCCTAGCGTGCCAAGCAGAAGTCGAGCATGGGCTCGACCCTCATGGTTCACGGAAGGGAAGCTAGTGAACAAGAGTCAGCTGATCGACACCCTCGCGACACGCTTCGAAGGCAACAAGAAGGCAGCCTCGCACGCGCTCGAGTCGGTGCTCGACACGATCACCCGTGAAGTCGCCAAGGGCGAGAAGGTCGCGATCACCGGGTTCGGTTCCTTCGAGAAGCGCGTGCGCGATGCTCGCTGGGTCCGCAACCCGCGTACCGGCGAGCGGATCAAGGCCAAGAAGACCGCGGTGCCGAAGTTCAACCCCGGTGCCGACCTGAAGGCCGTGGTGTCCGGCGCAAAGAAGCTGCCGAAGCTCACCTTGACCGCCGCCGCCACCGGCGCGAAGGCGGCCACCGGTGCCGCCAAGGCTCCGGCGAAGAAGGCCACGGCGAGGAAGGCGCCTGCGTCGAGGTCGACCGCCAAGAAGGCGCCGGCCAGCAAGTCGACGGCGAAGAAGGCGCCGGCCAGCAAGTCGACCGCGAAGAAGGCGCCGGCCAAGAAGACCGCTGCCAAGACCACCGCGGCGAAGAAGACCAGCACGGCGAAGAAGACCAGCACGGCGAAGAAGGCGCCGGCGAAGAAGACCAGCACGGCCAAGAAGGCGCCGGCCAAGAAGACCACGGCGAAGAAGACCGCCAAGAAGTCCTGACCGCAGCCAAGCACCACAGCGGGGTCGATCCCCGGCACTACCTGCCGAGGATCGACCCCGCTGTTTCGCGTCCGTCTCCGACCGGGTTCAGCGGCGGGCCACGACGACGTGCACTCGACGGGGCCGGCGGACCGGTGGCGCGAGACCGCCGGTTTCAGGCCAGCGTGAGGATCTGCAGGGCGGTCACGGCCGGCTCGTCGTCCGGACCGGCCAGGGTGAGCCGCACCCGCTGACCGGGACGCAGCAGCCGCAGCCCGGTCCCGGCGATGGCGGCGGCGGCGAACGGCAGCTCGACCCCGTCGTCGAGCAGCACCCGGCCGGAGCGCGTCGTCGCGTCGAAGGCGGAGACCGTGGCCTGCATGCCTCAGAGCCTAGGGGACCGGGGCCGTGCCAGCAGCGTCGCCACGAGCGCGGTGCGCGGTCCGACGCCGAGGTCGAGGGCGGCCTCGAGGTCGGCGGGGGTGTCCACGTCGCGGCGCAGCGAGGGTACGTCGACCAGGTCGATCTCGCGCGCCCCGGCCGCGCGGTGCGCCTCCCGGGAGTCGGGACCGAACCGCGGTCGGAACGCCTCGACGTCGCGCGCGAGCAGCAGGGTGGTGCCCCGCCCCTCGGCGTCGGCGAGGAACGCGGCCGGCTCCTCCGGCGCGCTCCCGAGCGCCCGGCCCAGCTCGTCGGGCCGCAGCGCCGGGAGGTCCGCGCACAGGGCCGCCGGGCGCAGCCCGGGGAACCGGCGGGCGAGCTCGGCCGCGGCCTGCACCAGCGTCGCGTTCAGGTCGTCCGAGGCCCCGTCCGGCACCACCTCGGCCCCGAGGTCGGCGAGCGCCGCGGCCAGCACGTGGTCGTCGGTGACGCCCAGCACGCAGCCCACCCGCGGCGTCTCCAACGCGGCAGCGACGGTGTCCATCGCGAACGCGGTCGCCAGCTCGGTGCGCTCCTCCTCGCCGAGGGCCGCCAGCCGTGACTTGGCCACCGCGGGCGGCTTGACCGGCACCAGGACGCCGTACCGGGGCTGGGGCTGGGGGTTGGACATCACCCTCGATCCTGCCAGGTGCGACGCCCGGACCGCGCGGGTGTCCACCGCCCGCGGCCCGACATGCGGCATGCTGTGGCCGGGTAACCTCGCTCGGTACGGTCCGAGGCGGACCAGAGACGACAGGAGTGGCTCGGTGGCGAACCCCCGGAAGGTCCAGCAGCGGCGCGGCTGGGCGTTCGGTTTCTGCATCGCGGTCCTGGAGCCGCTGCTGCTGCTGCTCACCAAGCGCCGCTGGGTCGGGGGTCAGAACATCCCGGCCCGGGGCGGCTGCGTGCTGGCCAGCAACCACATCTCGCACCTCGACCCGCTCACCTTCGCCCATTTCGTCTACGGCTACGGCCGGTTGGTCCGCTTCCTCGCCAAGGCGGAGATGTTCGACGTGCCGTTCGTCGGCCGGATCATCCGCAGCGCCAAGCAGATCCCGGTGTACCGGCTGACCAACGACGCCTCGCACGCGTTCCGAGCGGCCGTGGCGGCCGTCGAGGACGGCGAGTGCGTGGTGGTCTACCCGGAGGGCACGATCACCCGCGAGCCGCAGCTGTGGCCGATGACCGGCAAGACCGGGGCCGCGCGGATCGCGCTGGCGTCCGGGGCGCCGGTGATCCCGATCGCGCAGTGGGGTGCGCACGACATCCTGGCGCCCTACGGCAAGAAGCCGCGGCTGCTGCCGCGCAAGACGATCAGCATGAAGGCCGGTGAGCCCGTGGCCCTCGACGACCTGCGGGCGAAGCCGATCAGCCCGGAGGTGCTGCGCGAGGCCACCGACCGGATCATGGACGCGATCACCTCGCTGCTGGCGGACCTGCGCGGGGAGCAGGCGCCCGCCGTACGCTTCGATCCCAGGGCACGCGGGGTCTCCGAGATCGGCAACCCGAACAGCCCCCGCAAGCGGCGACGGACGGGAGAGCGTTGATGAGGAAGGTGGCCGTCTTCGGCGCCGGCTCGTGGGGTACGGCGTTCTCGCTGGTGCTTGCCGACGCCAACAACGACGTCACGCTCTGGGCCCGCCGCGAGGACCTGTGCGCGACGATCAACGACAAGCACGAGAACACCGACTACCTGCCCGGGATCGCGCTGCCCGAGACGATCTCCGCGACCCACGACGCGGCGCTCGCGGCGCGCGACGCCGAGTTCGTGTTCCTGGTGCTGCCCTCCCAGACCCTGCGCCAGAACCTTCCCGAGTGGGTCGGCGTCTTCGAGGACGACGCGGTGCTGGTCTCGCTGATGAAGGGCGTCGAGCTCGGCAGCCTGAAGCGGATGAGCGAGGTGATCGCCGAGGTCACCGGTGCCGGGCCGGACCGGATCGGCGTGGTCAGCGGTCCCAACCTGGCCAAGGAGATAGCGATGCGCGAGCCGGCGGCCGCGGTTGTCGCGTGCGCCGACGAGGAGGTGGCCAAGCGGCTGCGCGACGCCTGCCACTCCGCGACCTTCCGGCCCTACTCCTCGACGGACGTGGTCGGCTGCGAGCTCGGCGGCGCCTACAAGAACGTGATCGCGCTCAGTGTCGGGATGGCGCACGGCCTGGGTTTCGGGGACAACACCACGGCGTCGGTGATCACCCGCGGCCTCGCCGAGACCGCCCGGCTCGCGACCGCGCTCGGCGCCGACCCGATGACGCTGATGGGCCTGGCCGGCCTCGGCGACCTGGTCGCCACCTGTTCCTCGCCGCTGTCGCGGAACCGGACCTTCGGGGAGAAGCTCGGCCAGGGGATGACGACCGAGGAGATCACCGCCTCCACCCGGCAGGTGGCCGAGGGGGTCAAGTCCTGCTCGTCCCTGCTCGACCTGGCGAACCGGGCTGAGGTCTACGCGCCGATCGTGGAGCACGTGCACGCCGTGGTCGAGGGCGAGATGACCGCGGCGGACATGCTCACCAGCCTGATCTCGCGCGACACCAAGCACGAGCGCGACTGAGCCGAGCGGCGCTCCGGAGGGCCATAACTGCGCATGTGCGCGATCGGGGCCCCGTGCGGGCGACCAACCGGGGCCACGACTGCGCATGTGCGCGATTACGTCCCGGTCCGGACGTCCCGTCCCTTCTCGCCGGTACCGGTCAGGCCGGCCGCTCGCCGGTGACGTCGTCGAGCGCGGCGGCCAGGTCGTCCCACAGGTCGTCCACGTCCTCGATCCCGACCGACATCCGCACCAGGCCGTCGGGGATGGTCGCGGGCTCGCTCTTCCAGCGACGCCGCCGCTCGAAGGTCGACTCCACGCCACCGAGGCTGGTCGCGTGCACCCACAGCCGGGTCTTGTGCGTGAGCAGGTCGGCGGCCAGCGCGCCCTCGCTCAGCACCACGGAGATGACCGCCCCGAAGCCGGGGTAGCGCACCTCGCCGACGGCCGGGTGCGTGCCGAGCCGCCGGACCAGCTCCTGGGCGTTCGCCTGGGCCCGGTCCAGCCGCACGTGCAGCGTGCGCAGGCCGCGCAGCGCCAGCCAGGTCTCGAACGTCCCGGGCACCGCGCCGACCATGTCGCGCCGCTTCTTGAGCACGTCCAGGAGCTGGTCGTCCCGGCTGGCCACCGCGCCCAGCAGCACGTCGCTGTGCCCGGCGATGAACTTGGTGGCGGAGTGCACGACCAGGTCCGCGCCGAGGGACAGTGGCTGCTGCAGCAGCGGCGTGGCGAAGGTGTTGTCGACGACCACGTAGGCGCCGGCGTCGTGCGCGGCCGCCACGATCGCCGGGATGTCCGCCACCTCCAGCGCCGGGTTCGTCGGCGACTCCAGCCACACCAGGGCCGCGTCCGCGCAGGCCGCCACGACCGCCGCGGTGTCGGTCACGTCGACGAGCCGCGTCGCGATCCGCCCCCGCGCCTCGAGGTCGGCCATCTGCAGGATGCTGCCGTTGTAGGCGTGCCGGGGCGCCACGACGGTCTGGCCCTGGCCGACCAGGTCGAGGATGGTGGCGACCGTGGCCAGCCCGGAGGAGAACGTCAGGCAGCGCCCGCCCTCCAGCGCACCCAGTGCCTCCTCGAACGCCGACCAGGTCGGGTTGCCGTAGCGGCCGTACTCCACCTCGCCGCCGGCGACGTACGTCGAGGCCATCGTGATCGGCTGGTTGAGCGGGTTGTCCGCGTCGTGCGTCGGGCGGCCGGAGGTGACCGCGAGGGTGGCCGGCCGGAAGGGTGAGGGCGCGGAGGGGCCGGGGGACGTGGGGGAGCCGGGGGACGCTGAGGACATGGCCACCACACTAGGGCGTTGCCCGGGCGCGGCCGGGGGGACCGGTAGGGTCAGGGCCACCATGGACGAGGACCAGAACCAGGCCGACGACCAGGCGCCCGAGACCCGCAAGCCGCGGGTCGCCGTCGTGTTCGGCGGCCGCTCCAGCGAGCACGCGATCTCCTGTGTCACCGCCGGCAGCGTGCTGCAGGCGATCGACGGTGAGCGCTACGACGTGGTGCCGGTGGGCATCACCCACGACGGCCGCTGGGTGCTGGAGTCGGGGGACCCCGAGCGCCTCGCGATCACCGCCGCCGACAAGCTGCCCGAGGTCGACGGGTCGCGGGCGCCGGTGCTGCTCGCGAACGACTCGGACGCCAGCGAGCTGGTCGTCCACGAACCGAGCTCCGTGCCGCGCACGCTCGGCGAGGTGGACGCGGTGTTCCCGCTGCTGCACGGCCCGTGGGGGGAGGACGGCACCCTGCAGGGGCTGCTCGAGATGGCGGGCGTGCGCTACGTGGGTGCCGGTGTCCTCGCCTCGGCCGTCGGCATGGACAAGCACTACATGAAGGTGGTGTTCCAGGCGCAGGGGCTGCCGGTGCTGCCGTACACGGTCATCACCAGGCGCGACTGGAGCCACGACCGGGCCGCCTGCCAGGAGTCCGTGGACTCGCTGGGCTACCCGGTGTTCGTCAAGCCGTGCCGCGCCGGCTCCAGCATGGGCATCAGCAAGGTGCACGGCCGGGACGAGCTCGAGGACGCCGTCGCCGAGGCCCAGCGCCACGACCCGAAGGTGCTCGTGGAGGTCGCGGCCGAGGGCGGCCGCGAGATGGAGTGCGGCGTGCTGCAGGGCTTCGGCGACAACCCGCCGGACGCCAGCGTGGTCGCCGAGATCCTGGTCGACCCCAGCCACGAGTTCTACGACTTTGCCGCGAAGTACCTCCCGGAGGAGCACACCGAGCTGGCCGTCCCCGCCGACCTGGCCGAGCCGCTCGCGACCCGGGTGCAGGACCTGGCGGTGCAGGCGTTCGAGGCGCTCTCCTGCGAGGGTCTGGCACGGGTGGACTTCTTCGTGCTGCCCGACGAGCGGGTGGTCATCAACGAGATCAACACCATGCCGGGCTTCACGCCCAGCTCGTTGTTCCCCCGGGTGTGGGCGGCCAGCGGCCTCGACTACCCGGCCCTGGTCGACCGGCTCATCCAGCTGGCGCTGCACCGCGACACCGGCCTGCGGTAGCCCCGGTCCCGGGCGGTGCCGTCGGGCTGCGCGTCAGACGCAGGGCCGGACCTGGCGGATCGTCGACTTGATCGCCGGGGCGAGGTCCACCATCGCGGCCGCCGGCGGGAAGTAGTCCGCCGGGATCCGCACCTCGACGTTCTGCGCGCGGCCGACCGTGGTCATCACCACGTCCGTCGGGTGGCCGGTGATCTGGCCCGGCGGGATGAACCAGCCCACCCCGTTCGTCACCTGGCAGGACGCGAACCTGTCGAACCCCGCGGGGCGGCCGACCCCGCAGCGCAGCACGATCGCCGGGTCGCCCCACGCGGCGCCGTAGGCGTCGCCGGGCCGCACCGTGCGGCGCTGCTGGTCGGACACCTGGTCGGGCAGCGCGCCGACGAGTGCGTGGCACGCCCGGGCGTCCGCGCCGTGCAGGTCGGGGGAGTCGACGGTCACCGTTCCGGACCCGCAGCCGGCCGCGGCCACCAGCAGCGCCCCCAGACATGCGACAGCGCCCACGTTCGTGAGAACGGGGCGCTGCCGGCGCATCTGCGACGTTGCGGTGCTCAGATGTGCACGATCGGGCAGGTCAGCGTGCGGGTGATCCCGGTGATGTTCTGCACCTTGGCCACCACGAGCTTGCCCAGCTCGTCGACGTTGCGTGCCTCGGCGCGCACGATCACGTCGTAGGGGCCCGTGACGTCCTCGGCGAGAGTGACACCCTTGACCTCGGCGATCTCGGCGGCGACCTCGGCGGCCTTGCCGACGTCGGTCTGGATCAAGATGTAGGCCTGAACCACCATGTTTGACTCCTGCGGTCTCGTAGGGGCACCAGTGCGGTCAACCTATCGTGTGGCGTGCCCCTGCAGGAACACAGGCCCGGCCATCGGTTTGAATGGCGCCCATGACTTCCCCCACCGCGACGCTCGCCGACCTCGGCGAGTTCGGGCTCATCGCCGCGCTCGCCCAGCACTTCCCGCAAGGCGACCAGGTGCTCCTCGGTCCCGGCGACGACGCCGCCGTGGTCGCCGTACCGGACGGGCGCGTGGTGGTGTCCACCGACCTGCTCGTGGAGTCCCGGCACTTCCGCCGGGACTGGGCCGAGTCCGTGGACGTGGGCCACAAGGTCGCGGCGGCCAACCTCTCCGACATCAACGCGATGGGCGGCCGGGCGACCGCACTGACCGTCGGGCTGGCCGCGCCCCCGGACCTGCCGGTGGACTGGGCGCTGGGCCTGGCCGACGGGATCGCCGCGGAGGCCGCACTGGTGGGTGCGTGCGTGGTGGGCGGTGACGTCACCAGCGCGGACCAGGTGATGGTCGCCGTGACCGCCCTCGGTGTCGTCGACGGCGAGCCGGTACGACGGTCGGGCGCGCGTCCCGGTGACGTGGTGGCGATCGCCGGACGTCAGGGCTGGGCCGCGGGCGGTCTGGCGGTCCTGGGCCGCGGGTTCCGCTCCCCCCGCAAGCTCGTCGACGCCTACCGGCGGCCGGAGCCGCCCTACGCCGCCGGGGCGCAGGCGGCGGCCGCGGGGGCGACGGCGATGATCGACGTGTCCGACGGGCTGCTCGCGGACGTGGGGCACATCGCCGCGGCCAGCGGGGTCGCGATCGACGTCCGCTCGTCCGCGTTCGAGATCGCCGAGCCGATGCAGGCGGTGGGCGCGGCGCTCGGTGCGGACCCGATGCGGTTCATCCTGTCCGGCGGCGACGACCACGCGCTGGTGGCGACCTTCCCCGCGGGCACGGTGCTGCCCGAGGGCTGGTCCGCGATCGGGGCGGTGGCGACGGGGGAGGGGGTCACCGTCGACGGCGGCGACTACGAGGGCGGGCGCGGCTGGACGCACTTCTGAGCGGGGCGGGCCTCGGGCATGAAAAAAGCCGCCCGAGGGCGGCTCTTTCGCGGGTCCGCAGGGTCAGCGGGTGACCTTGCCGGCCTTCAGGCAGCCGGTGCAGACGTTGAGGCGCTTGGGGGAACCGTTCACCGTCGCGCGCACACGCTGGATGTTGGGGTTGAAGCGACGCTTCGTAATCTTGCGCGACCACGGCCGGTTGTGACCGAAGCCCGGGCCCTTGGCGCAGATGTCACATACGGCAGCCACCGTGAACTCCTGGGATTGCTAGGTTTCTCGAAACAGGGGTGCCCGCACGTGCTCGGGCAACCGCACCAGCGTATCCGATGCCCCGGGGCGGACGCTAATCGAGCCGCCGCGCCGGGCACCAGCCCGTTCGAGCCGCCCGCGTCCGGGCACGGGGCCGTGCCTGCACTAGCCTGGCAGCACTTTCGACCGGGGCGGACCCCTGGGCCAGGGAGGAGGGGATCGTGCGCGGCGACGCGGTGGCGACCTTCGACCTGCCCACCGTCCTGCGGTTCGCCGAGGGCGCGCTCGCCGCGCTGGGCGAGGCCCGCGAGGAGATCGACGCGCTGAACGTCTACCCGGTGCCGGACGGCGACACCGGCACCAACCTGTACCTCACCTTCGAGGCGGCCCGCGACGCGATGCTCGACGCGCTCGGCGACCGGGAGCCGGAGTGGCACCTGCGGACCGCGATGGCGGCGTTCGCCCGCGGTGCGCTGCTCGGGGCCCGCGGGAACTCCGGGGTGATCTTCAGCCAGCTGGTGGGCGCGTTCTGCAAGCGGCTCGCGGAGGCGGGCCCGGACGACCGGTCCGCGGTGGTCTTCGCGGAGGGTCTTGCCGACGCCAGCTGGGCCGGCTATGCCGCGGTCGGCCGCCCGGTCGAGGGCACGATGCTCACCGTGGCGCGGGCCGCCGCCGACGCTGCCGGGCGGGCCGCGCTCGACGAGCGGCACCGCCTGGCGCACGTCGTGCGGGCCGCCGCAGCGGCGGCCCGCGAGGCGCTCGCCCGCACCCCCGAGCAGCTCCGGGTCCTCAAGGACGCGGGGGTCGTCGACGCCGGCGGCCGGGGACTGTGCGTGGTGCTCGACGCCGCGGAGACCGCGGTGACCGGCCACCGCATCGTCTCCGGCCCGCCGAGCCTGGGCACCCACGCCATCCCCACCCCGCTGCCGACCGGCGACCTGACGGCCGAGGGGCCGGCGTACGAGGTGATGTTCCTGCTGGAGGCCGACGACGAGCGGGTGCCGGCCCTGCGCCGCGCCCTGGGGCCGCTCGGCGACTCCCTGGTGGTGGTCGGCGGGGACCGGCTGTGGAACGTGCACGTGCACGTCGACGACGTCGGGGCCGCCGTGGAGGCGGGCATCGAGGCGGGGCGGCCCTACCGGATCCGGGTCACCCACTTCGCGGAGCAGGTGGCCCGTCGGTCGGCCGGGTCGCGGACCGTGCGCGCGGGGCGCAAGGTCGTCGTGGTGTCCGCCGGCCAGGGCCTGACCAACCTGTTCGCGGAGGCGGGCGCCACGGTGGTGCCCGCGAGCGTGGGCCGACGCCCCTCGACCGGCCAGATCCTCGAGGCGATCACCGGCACCGGGGCCGCCGAGGTGGTGGTGCTGCCCAACGACCGGGACTGCGTGGCCGCTGCCGAGGCCGCCGCTACGACCTCGCGCGAGGACGGTCAGTTCCGGGTCGCGGTGATCCCGACCAACGCCCAGGTCCAGGGGCTGGCCGCGCTCGCGGTGCACGAGCCGGGCCGCACCTTCGAGCAGGACATCCTGGAGATGACCGCCGCCGCGCGGCACGCCCGCTCCGGTGCGGTCACCGTCGCGGCCAAGCAGGCGATGACGATGGCGGGCCCGTGCGAGCCCGGTGACGTGCTGGGCGCGATCGAGGGCGACTTCGTGGTTGTCGGCGACGATCTGTTTACTGTTGCCACCGACGTTCTCGAGCGGCTCCTCGGAGGTGGTGGTGAGCTCGTCACAGTCGTGTCCGGTGCCGAGGCCGGGGACCTGGCCGAGCGGTGCGCCGCGCACCTCGCCGGGGCGCACCCGACCGTCGACGTCGTGGTCTACGACGGCGGGCAGCAGCGCTACCCGCTGCTGCTCGGCGTGGAGTAGGCGGTCCTGACCATGCCCGCCATCACCTGGGACGCCAAGCTCTCCGCCGTCGTCGGCGCCAAGACCGCCAAGGCGCTCCACGACGCCTTCGGCTACGAACGGGTCGGGGAGCTCCTGCAGCACTACCCGCGCACGTACGTCGTACGCGGCGAGACCAGCAGCCTCAAGGGCCTCCAGGCCGGGGAGCACACCACGGTGATCGCGCGGGTGGTCTCGGCCACCCAGCACCCCTACAAGGACCGCCGCAGCGGGCAGATGGCCTACCGGATCGAGGTCGTGGTCGAGGTCGCGGACGGACACCTGCACCTCACCTTCTTCGACCGGCGGAAGGGCACCGCGGACTGGCGGGTCGGCCACCTCCGGGCGGGCACCGTGGCGACCTTCGAGGGGCGGGCGGACTGGGACCGGTTCAAGGGACGCTGGCAGCTCGTGCACCCCAACTCGGACGTGCTCGACCGCGCCGAGGAGGGCCGTGCCCAGCAGGTGATCGCCCGCGAGCGCGCGCGGCTCAACGACCTGCAGCCGATCTACCCGGCGAGCAAGAAGATCTCCTCGTGGAAGATCGAGAGCTCGGTGCGGCTCGCGCTGGAGCTGGTCGAGGACGTCCCGGACCTGCTCCCCGCGGAGCTGAGGCTCGAGCACGGCCTGGTGTCGGGGTCCCAGGCCCTGGAGTGGATCCACCGGCCGGACAGCTGGCAGGAGAAGGGCGCGGCGGAGAAGCGGCTGCGGTTCGAGGAGGCGTTCGTCACCCAGACCGTGCTCGCGCAGCGACGGGCGGCGCTGCGCGAGCTCGACGCCCAGCCACGGGTGGGGCGTCCGGACGGCCTGCTCGACCGGTTCGACGCGCGGCTGCCGTTCACGCTGACCGCGGGCCAGGGCGAGGTCGGCACCCGGATCCTCGACGACCTGGCCGCCGGCCACCCGATGCACACCCTGCTGCAGGGTGAGGTCGGGTCGGGGAAGACCGTGGTGGCGCTGCGGGCGATGCTGCGGGTGATCGACTCCGGCGGCCAGGCGGCCCTGCTGGCGCCGACCGAGGTGCTCGCGCAGCAGCACCACCGCTCGATCACCGCCATGCTCGGCGACCTGGCGGCCGGCGGGATGCTGGGCGGGGCCGAGGACGGCACCCAGGTCGCCCTGCTGACCGGCTCGCTCGGTGCGGCGGCCCGCAAGCAGGCGCTGCTCGACGCCGCGTCGGGGGCGGCCGGGATCGTGGTCGGCACGCACGCCCTGCTCGAGGAACGGGTGCAGTTCGCCGACCTCGGGCTCGTCGTGGTCGACGAGCAGCACCGGTTCGGCGTCGAGCAGCGCGCGGCGCTCGCGGCCAAGGCGGGGGACACTCCGCCGCACGTGCTGGTGATGACCGCGACCCCGATCCCGAGGACCGTCGCGATGACCGTCTTCGGCGACCTGGAGACCAGCACGCTCGCCGAGCTTCCCGCGGGCCGGGCGCCCATCCAGACCAACGTGGTCCCGATGGCCGAGCACCCGGACTGGCTCGACCGGGCCTGGGAGCGGGTGCGGGAGGAGGCCGGCCGCGGCCACCAGACCTACGTGGTGTGCCCCCGGATCGGCGGCGAGGAGGCCAAGCGGCTCTCCGACGAGGAGGAGCCGCCCGAGACGGACGAGGACGAGAAGGTGCCCCTCGCCGCGGTCGAGGAGGTCGCCCCGCTGCTCGCGCAGGGCGCGCTGAGCGGCCTGCGCGTCGAGGTGCTGCACGGCCGGCTGACGCCGGAGCGCAAGGACCAGGTGATGCGCGCGTTCGCGGCGGGGGAGGTCGACGTGCTGGTGTCCACGACCGTGATCGAGGTCGGCGTCGACGTGGCCAACGCCACCGCGATGGTGATCCTCGACGCCGACCGGTTCGGGGTCTCCCAGCTGCACCAGCTGCGCGGCCGGGTGGGCCGCGGCGGGTTCCCGGGCCTGTGCCTGCTGGTCACCCGCGGCGAGCAGGGCAGCCCCGGCCGCAGCCGCCTGGAGGCGGTGGCGTCGACCACCGACGGGTTCGAGCTCAGCCGGCTCGACCTCGAGCAGCGCCGGGAGGGGGACGTGCTCGGCACCTCGCAGTCCGGCCGGCGCTCCAGCCTGCGGCTGCTGTCCGTGCTCCGCCACGAGGACGTGATCGCGCAGGCGCGCGAGGCCGCGGAGCGCACCATCGGCAAGGACCGCGCCCTCGCGGGGCACCCGGCGCTCGCGGACGCGGTCCGGCTGCTCAACGAGTCCGAGCGCGCCGACTACCTGGAGAAGGCGTGAGGGCGCACCCGCACCGCCGGCGCCGACCATGACCCGGATCATCGGCGGCAGCGTCGGCGGACGGCGGATCAAGGCACCGCACGGCGCGTCCACCCGGCCCACCTCGGACCGGGTGCGCGAGGCGTTGTTCTCCGCCATCGATGCCGGCCTCGGGTCGCTGGCCGGGCTGCGGTTCCTCGACCTGTACGCCGGGTCCGGGGCGATCGGGCTCGAGGCCCGCTCGCGTGGCGCCGGCGTGGTCACCCTGGTCGAGCACGACCGGCGGGCGGCGTCGGTGATCACCTCGAACGCCCGGAGCCTCGGTTTCACCGGGGTGGACGTGGTCGTGGCGCCCGTCGGGCGGGCCCTGCTGCGGCCACCGCGCGCGCCGTACGACGTGGTCTTCCTCGACCCGCCGTACGCGGTCGCGACCGCCGACGTGGTCGCCGACCTGCGTGCCCTGTGGGCGCAGGACTGGCTCGCCGCCGAGGCCGTCGTGGTGGTGGAGCGGTCGAGCCGGAGCGAGGAGCTGTCCTGGCCGGACGGCCTGGTCGCGGACCGCCGACGCCGGTACGGCGAGACGATGCTTTGGTACGGTCACGCAGCAACCACCACCGAGTGAGGACGTGAGGAGCAGCAGTGCGCAGAGCGGCGTGTCCCGGGTCCTTCGACCCGGTCACCAACGGGCACCTCGACATCATCACCCGGGCGGCGGACCTGTTCGACGAGGTGGTGGTGGCGGTCGGGGTGAACAAGTCCAAGCGCCGGCTGTTCGGCGCGGAGGAGCGGATGGAGATGCTGGCCGAGGTCTGCGCCCCGTTCCCGAACGTGCGCATCGACGGCTTCGACGGCCTGCTCACCGACTTCTGCAAGGAACACCAGGTGCACGCCATCGTGAAGGGGCTGCGCGCGGTCAGCGACTTCGACTACGAGCTGCAGATGGCGCAGATGAACTCCAGCCTCGCCGCGATCGAGACGGTGTTCGTGCCGACCAGTCCCGAGTACTCCTTCCTCGCCTCGAGCCTGGTGAAGGAGGTGGCCACCTTCGGCGGCGACGTCTCGTCCCTGGTCCCGCCCTCGGTGCTCACCCGGCTGACCGCACGACTTGCGGAGCAGCGCGCGGCGGAACTGTGAATTTCGGACTCACGTCGTATCGTCAGGTGTGCGGGGTGGAAGGACATCTCCTGTTCGGACGCAGGAGCTGAGGGGGGAATCCCCTCGCACCGAGAAAGGGACAACGTGGACGTGCACGCGAAACTTGCCGAGATCCGGCAGGTGGTCGAGCAGGCGCGGTCGATGCCGATGTCGGCGTCGGCGATGGTCAACCGGGCCGACCTGCTGGGCCTGCTCGACGAGCTCGGCGCCGAGCTCGACTCCGCGTTCAGCGAGGCCCAGCGGGTCAGCGCGGACCGGGACGCCGTGGTCGAGGAGGGGCGACGGGAGGCCGACCAGATCGTCGCCGAGGCGCGCAACGAGCGCGAGCACCTGGTGTCCGACACCGAGGTCTACCGGGTCGCCAAGCGCGAGGCGGACGAGGTGGTCGAGCGGGCACGAGCCGAGTCCGAGGGGCTGCGCAAGGAGACCGACGACTACGTCGACGCCAAGCTCGCGAACTTCGAGATCACGCTCGAGCGCACCATGGAGGCGGTCAAGCGCGGTCGGGAGCGGCTCGCCGGCCGCTCCGCTCTGGACTCGCTGACCGCGGACGAGGCCGACAAGATCAAGCTGCCCGAGCACCTCGAGGGCTGACGGCGGGTCGGCGTCCGGCCGAGGGGGACGCGGTCGCGGTCCGAAAGGCCTCGTTTGGTCGGCGGCGGCCCCGTTGGGTACGCTGGGGGCGAATCCGCGTGTGCACCCTTGGGCGTTCAGGTGGGTTCCGGATCTGTTGTGCCCGATGACGGAAGTGACTCACCTGTGAGCCTCGACCCGAGAGCGCCGCTCGTGCTCGACACCCGCGAGCTCGGCCGCCGCCCGGGGTCGCAGCGACAGCTGACCTTGACGGCAGAGGCGCCTGCAGATCTGGGCATCGAAGTCCTACGCGTCCCCGAAGGGTCGCCGGTCGAGTTCGAACTTCGGCTCGAGGCGGTCATGGAGGGGGTCCTGGTCACGGGATCGGCTCGCGCCGATCTGGACGGGGAGTGCGCGCGGTGCCTGGAGGAGATCCACGACGACGTGGTGGCCGACTTCCAGGAGCTCTTCGTCTACGAGGAGAGCGACACCGCCGCGAGCGCGGACGACGAGGATGTCAGCCGGTTGGAGGGCGACCTGCTCGACCTCGAACCCCTGCTGCGGGACGCGGTGGTGCTGTCACTGCCGTTCCAGCCGCTGTGCCGGGACGACTGTCCGGGACTGTGCACCGAGTGCGGTGCGCGCCTGGCGGACGACCCGGGACACCAGCACGACGAGCCGATCGACCCCCGGTGGGCCAAGCTCGGAGCGCTGGCGCACGACCCCGAAGACGAGGCATCCGGCCGGACCACCGGCGGAGAAGAGGAGTGAGTTAAGTGGCTGTCCCGAAGCGGAAGATGTCGCGCAGCAACACGCGTCACCGTCGCTCGCAGTGGAAGGCCGTCGCGCCCTCGCTGGTGACCTGCGCCAACCCGGCATGCGCTGCGAAGCACCTGCCGCACCGCGCCTGCCCGGAGTGCGGCCAGTACGGCGCTCGCGCCGACCGTCGCCAGGTCCTCTGACCGCGACGACCGTGAGCGAGCCGTCCTACGACGACTTGCGCGAGGCGCTCGGCGGCCCGAAGCTGGACGCCGAGCTCCTCGACCGTGCCCTCACGCACCGGTCGTTCGCCTACGAGAACGGCGGGCTGCCCACCAACGAGCGCCTGGAGTTCCTCGGTGACTCGGTGCTCGGGGTGGTGGTGACCGACACCCTCTTCCGCGCGCACCCGGCGCTGTCCGAGGGCCGGCTCGCCAAGCTGCGGGCCGCGGTCGTCAACGCGCGCGCCCTGGCCGAGGTGGCCCGCACCATCGGGCTCGGGCAGTACATCAAGCTCGGCCGCGGCGAGGAGTCGACCGGCGGGCGCGACAAGTCGTCGATCCTCTCCGACACCGTCGAGGCGGTGATCGGCGCGGTCTACCTCAGCGGTGGCTTCGAGGGGGCCGGTGCCGTCGTGCACCTGCTGTTCGACCCCCTGATGGAGACCGCGGCCCGGCTGGGAGCAGGACTGGACTGGAAGACCAGCCTCCAGGAGCTGTCCGCCGAGCACTCCCTCGGCGTGCCCGACTACGTGATCGACGACGACGGCCCCGACCACGAGAAGACGTTCACCGCCCAGGTCCGGGTCGGCAAGGAGCTCTACGGGCACGGCACCGGGCGCTCCAAGAAGGAGGCCGAGCAGCAGGCGGCCGAGACGGCCTACCGGGCCATCTTCGAGATGCACGGCGGGGAGATGGCCGTCGCCGCCCGAGCCCGACGCGGCCGACCCCGGCGCGTAGCGCAACCTGCCGTGCCCGAGCTGCCCGAGGTCGAGGTGGTGCGCCGGGGCCTCGAGGCCCACGTCGTCGGGGCGACCATCACGCACGTCGACGTGCTCCACCCCCGCCCGGTGCGCCGGCACCTGGCCGGACCGGCGGACTTCGCGGCCTCGGTCACCGGACGCCGCATCCTGGCCGCACATCGGCGCGGGAAGTACCTCTGGCTACCGCTGGACAGCGGCGATGCGGTGCTTGCGCACCTCGGGATGAGCGGGCAGATGCTGGTCCAGCCGCCGTCCGCGCCGGCCGAGCGGCACCTGCGGGTGCGCTTCGGCCTCGACCGTGGGCGCCTCGAGCTCCGGTTCGTCGACCAACGCATGTTCGGCGGCCTCGCCGTCTCCCCCGGGGGTGCGGTGCTGCCGCCCGAGATCGCCCACATCGCCCGGGACCCGCTGGACCCGGACTTCGACGACGACCTGTTCGTCACGAAGGTGCGCAAGCGGGCCTCGGGCGTGAAGCGGATCCTGCTCGACCAGACCGTGGTGTCGGGGGTGGGCAACATCTACGCGGACGAGGCGTTGTGGCTGGCCGAGCTGCACGGCGAGCGGGCCGGGCAGCGGCTGCGCCGGGCGGACGTGCTCCGGCTGCTCGCCGGGGTGCGCTCGGTGATGCGCGCTGCGCTGGACGTCGGCGGCACCTCCTTCGACGCGCTGTACGTCAACGTCAACGGCGAGAGCGGCTACTTCGACCGGTCGCTGCGCGCCTACGGGCAGGAGGGGCTGCCCTGTCCCCGGTGCGGCACCCCGATCGTGCGGGTGTCCTTCATGAACCGTTCGTCCTACTTCTGTCCCCGCTGTCAGCCCCGGCCGCGCGCACGCCGCGCCTCCTGAACGGGGTCCGGGACCGTGCCGGTGCTGTCCACCGGGGTCCACGGCTCCGAGGGGACCCACTCGCTCCCGCAGCCCGCGCAGGCGAACAGCCGCTCCCCGGACCGCCGCGTCCCGGTCGCGGACCACGCGCACCGGGACCGGCACGCGGAGATCCTCAACGGTCGGCTCACGGCCGCGACGGTACCGGGTGCCGCCGACCGAGCGCTGGGTGGTCCCTTCTGGCCGATGTTGACCGGGTACGACGGACGTGCGACTCTTGAAGACGCACACCCGTCACTCTCGGCCGGCACCCGGTCCCATGGTGTGCCACGACCAGTCATCCATCGGAGGACATCACTATGGCCAAGGCACTCCTCGGTTACATGGGTAGCCCCGACCCGCGTGTCGTCGCCCAGCTCACCGTGGAGAACCGGCGGCTGCGTGAGCGGGTGGCCGACCTCGAGGCGCACGTGCTGCGCCTCCAGGCCGAGACCGACACCCTCGCCGCCGCTGTCCACGAGTCTCCCTTGATGACCCTCGACGAGAGCATGCAGCCTGCCTGAGGGTGGATCGTTCACCGAGGCGCCCGCCGCCACCGGTCGCGCGGGTGCGCCTCGAGCCGATGACCCACGCGGAGTTCGCGGACTGGTCCCTGCGCTCCCGGCAAGGCTTCGCCGACCAGCAGGTCGCCTCGGGGCTGGGGCCGCGCCGCGAGGCCGAGGCGTACGCCGCCGAGGAGCACGCCGCCCTCCTCCCTGACGGGCTCGCCACCCCCGAGCAGCACCTGTGGACCGTCCGGGAGGGCGACCGCCCGGTCGGTCAGGTCTGGCTCCGGGTCCGCGCGCAGACCGACGGTCGCGAGGGGTACCTGTTCGACATCGTGCTGGACCCCGACGCCCGCGGTCGCGGCCTGGGGCGCGCCACGATGTGCCTGGTGGAGGAGCGGGCCCGGGCCCTCGGGGCCACCCGGATCCGGCTCAACGTGTTCGCCCACAACGTCGCGGCCGTCCGGCTCTACGACCGGCTCGGCTACGCGGTCATCGCAACCGTGATGAGCAAGCGGCTGGACGGCGCCGCCCCGACGCCGTACGCCGGCGGAGCGGAGGTGACGCTCGCGCCGATGCGGGCGGCGCAGCTCGTCGCGTTCCGCCCCGAGCAGGAGGCGCGCTACGCGCAGCACATCGCCGACGCGGGGGTGATGGCGCTGCCGGAGGCGCGCGAGAAGGCCGCCGCGGACTTCCAGCGGCTGCTGCCGGCCGGGCTCGCCTCGCCGGAGCACGAGCTGTGGAGCGCGTACGACGGCCACGCCGAGGTCGGGTTCGTCTGGCTGCACCTCACCGAGCGCTCGGACGGGGTGCACGCGTTCGGCTACGCCTTGGAGGTGCGCAAGCCCCTGCGCCGCCGCGGCTACGGCCGGGCGGTGCTGCGGGCCGCCGAGGCCGGGTGCCGGGAGCGCGGGGTCCGGTCGGTGGGGCTGTCCCTGTTCGGGTCCAACGCGGCAGCTCGCAGCCTCTACGACCAGGAGGGCTTCGAGGTCAACGCGGAGATGCGCCGGAAGGACCTGTGACCCGGCCGCCCGGCGCCCAGGCGCGGGTGCGCGGATCCCGGCGCGGCGGACGGTAGGCTGCTCCCCGCTGACCTTCCCTGCGGCGCCTCTTGCGAGAATCCGTCGTTCAGCGCACCAGGCCGAGCAGTCGGCAGTCGAGAAGGACCCGAGGGGAGCATCCACGTGTACTTGAAGAGCCTGACGCTCCGCGGGTTCAAGTCGTTCGCGTCCGCCACCACCCTGCAGCTCGAGCCCGGGATCACCTGCATCGTCGGGCCGAACGGCTCCGGCAAGTCCAACGTCGTCGACGCCCTGGCCTGGGTGATGGGGGAGCAGGGAGCCAAGTCGCTGCGCGGCGGGAAGATGGAGGACGTCATCTTCGCCGGCACGTCCGGCCGTCCGCCGCTCGGCCGGGCGGAGGTGGCGCTCACCATCGACAACGCCGACGGCGCGCTGCCGATCGAGTACTCCGAGGTCACGATCAGCCGCACGATGTTCCGCAACGGTGGCTCGGAGTACGCCATCAACGGCCAGGGCTGCCGGCTGCTCGACGTGCAGGAGCTGCTCTCGGACTCCGGGATCGGCCGAGAGATGCACGTGATCGTCGGGCAGGGACAGCTCGACTCGATCCTGCACGCCACTCCCGAGGACCGGCGCGGCTTCATCGAGGAGGCCGCGGGGGTCCTCAAGCACCGCAAGCGCAAGGAGAAGGCGCTGCGCAAGCTCGACTCGACCGAGGGCAACCTGACCCGGCTGGGCGACCTGCTGTCCGAGATCCGGCGCCAGCTCAAGCCGCTGGGCCGGCAGGCCGAGGTCGCCCGCAAGGCCGCGGTGGTGCAGGCCGACGTCCGCGACGCGCGCGCCCGGCTGCTCGCGGACGACCTGGTGACCGCGCGCACCGCACTGGAGCAGGAGCTGGCCGACGAGTCGGTGCTGGTGGCGCGCCGTGCCGAGGTGGAGTCCGCGATCGAGGAGGCCCGGCAGGCGGAGGCCGCCCTGGAGGCGGCGCTGCGCGAGGACCTGCCGGCGCTGGCCCAGGCGCAGGAGACCTGGTTCGCGCTCTCCGGGCTGCGCGAGCGGCTCAAGGGCACCGCCGGGCTGGCCGCCGAGCGGGTCCGCAACGCCCAGGAGGGCGCCGACGAGCCGTCCGCGGAGTCCGGCCGGGACCCGGAGCAGCTGGTCGCGGAGGCGGAGCGGGTTCGTGCGCAGGAGCGCGAGATCGGCGCCGAGGTGGAGCGCAACCGTGCTGCGCTGGAGGCCGCGCTCGCGGCGAAGCAGCAGGCCGAGCAGGCGCACGCCGAGGAGGACCGGCGGGTGGCCGGCCTGCAGCGCGCCGCCGCCGACCGGCGTGAGGGGCTGGCCCGGCTGCACGGGCAGGTCAACGCGCTCAAGAGCCGGGCCGCGGCCGCCGAGGACGAGCTCGGCCGGCTGACCGCCGCCCGTGCGGAGGCCCGGGCGCGGGGTGAACGCGCGCAGCGCGAGTTCACCGCGCTGGAGACCAAGGTGGCCGGGCTGGACGCGGGGGAGGAGGGCCTGGACGCCGAGCACGAGGGCGCGGCCTCCGAGCTCGCCGACCTCGAGGACCGTCTCGCCAAGACCCGTGAGGAGGCGCAGGCCGCCGACCGCGAGCGCGGTGCGCTCGGCGCGCGCAAGGAAGCCCTGGAGCTCGGTCTCAACCGCAAGGACGGGGCCGGTGCGCTGCTCGCGGCGACCGACTCGGTCTCCGGGCTGCTCGGCACCGTCGCCGCGCTGCTGTCGGTGCGGCCCGGCTACGAGGCCGCCCTCGCCGCCGCGCTGGGCAGCGCCGCCGACGCCGTCGCCGTGGAGCACCTCGATGCCGCCCTGCTCGCGATCGACCACCTGAAGACCGAGGACCTCGGGCGCGCCGGGCTGCTGCTCGGCGGCGGCGGTGTCGACGACCTGGAGTGGCCCGACCTGCCCGCCGGCGCGGTCTACGCTGCCGATGTCGTCGAGTGCCCCCGCACGTTGCGCCCGGCGCTGCGCCGGCTGCTCTTCAAGACCGCCGTCGTGCCGGACCTGGAGACCGCCCGGCGGCTGGTCGCGGACCTGCCCGACGTGACCGCGGTGACCCGGGACGGCGACCAGGTCGGCACCCACTTCGCGGCCGGCGGCTCGTCGTCGCAGCCGTCGCTGATCGAGGTCCAGGCGGCGGTGGACGAGGCCACCGCGCGGCTCGAGGAGGCGACCCACACCGGCGAGCGGCTCGCCTTCGAGCTGGCCCGGCTGGAGGAGGAGCGCGACCGGGCCAAGCACCGGGTGGACGTGGCCCTGGCCAAGCTGCACGAGTCCGACGCCACGCTGGCGGCGGTCGCGGAGGAGCTCGGCCAGCTCGGCTCGCAGGCCAGGTCGGCCAAGGGCGAGGCGGAGCGCCTCGCGAACGCGATCGTGGCCGCCGAGCAGGCGCGGGACAAGGACCTGGCCGGGCTGGCCGACCTCGAGCACCGGCTCGCCGCCGCCGAGGAGGCACCCGAGGAGGAGCCGGACACCGCCGAGCGGGAGCGGCTGGCCGACGAGGCGCGCGCCGCGCGGCAGCACGAGATGGACGCCCGGCTCGCCCTGCGGACCGCCGAGGAGCGGGCCCGCGCGCTCTCGGGCCGCGCGGACTCCCTGCTGCGGGCGGCCGAGGCCGAGCGGGACGCTCGCGCGAAGGCGGCCGCGCGCCGCGAGCGCTTGGTCCGCGAGGGCCGGGTGGCCGAGGCGGTCGGCCGGGGGGTCGGCTTCGTCCTGCGCCGGCTCGAGGTCTCGATCGCGGCCGCCACCGAGCAGCGCACCGCCGTCGAGCAGGCCCGTCGCGGCCGCGAGGAGGACCTGATGGCCGTGCGCACGCGGCTGCGGGACCTGGCCAAGGAGCACGACGAGCTCGTGCACACGGTGCACCGCGACGAGATGGCGCGCGCCCAGCAGCGGATGCGGATCGGGCAGCTCGAGGAGCGCGCCCTCGAGGAGCTCGGCCTCGACGTCGACGTGCTGGTGGCGGAGTACGGTCCGCACAACCCGGTGCCGCCGGTGGAGCCGCCCGGCGGCGAGAGCGGCGACGGTGCTCCGGCGGCCGAGGAGGGGAGCGCAGCGGGCGCTGCCGAGACCCCGGAGCCGGTGCCCTACGTCCGCGAGGAGCAGCGGAAGCGGCTCCGGGCCGCCGAGCGGGCACTGTCCATGCTGGGCAAGGTCAACCCGCTCGCGCTCGAGGAGTTCACCGCGCTCGAGGAACGCCACAAGTTCCTCACCGAGCAGCTCGAGGACCTGAAGAAGACCCGCCGTGACCTGCTGGACATCGTCCGCGAGGTGGACGAACGCGTCGAGCAGGTGTTCACCGAGGCCTGGAACGACGTCCGCGACGCGTTCGACCACGTGTTCGCGCGGCTGTTCCCCGGCGGCGAGGGCAAGCTCGTCCTCACCGACCCCGCGGACATGCTCAACACCGGGATCGAGGTGGAGGCCCGGCCGCCGGGGAAGAAGGTCAAGCGGCTCTCGCTGCTCTCCGGCGGTGAGCGTTCGCTGGTGGCGGTGGCGTTCCTGGTGGCGCTGTTCAAGGCCCGGCCGTCGCCGTTCTACATCCTCGACGAGGTCGAGGCGGCCCTCGACGACACCAATCTCGGCAGGCTGCTGGAGATCTACGAGGAGCTGCGCGAGACCAGCCAGCTGCTGGTGATCACCCACCAGAAGCGGACCATGGAGGTCGGCGACGCGCTCTACGGGGTGACGATGCGCGGCGACGGGGTGTCCGCGGTGATCTCGCAGCGGCTCCGCGAGGCGGAGTCCGCGTGAGCGCCGGCCCCGGCACCCCGGCATGAGCGCACGCCCTCCGCGCCCCACCCGCGACGACTACGCCGTCTGGCGGACCGCCACCACCCGCTGGGCCGACGACGACGTCTACGGGCACATGAACAACGCCACCTACTACGAGCTGTTCGACACCGCGGTGAACGCGCACCTTTTCCAGGCGACCGGCCTGAACATCCGGGAGCTCCCGGCCGTCGGCGTGGTGGCCGAGACCTCGTGCCGCTACTTCCGCGAGATCGGCTTCCCCGAGCCGGTCGAGATCGGGCTCGCCGTCGAGCGGGTCGGCAGGTCCTCGGTGATCTACCGGATCGGGCTGTTCCAGGGCGAGTCCCCCGACGCCGCGGCCGAGGGCCGCTTCGTGCACGTGTACGTCGACAACTCGACCGGCCCCGGCGACCGGCCGGTGCGCCCGCTCCCGGAGGAGATCCGCGCGGTGGTCGAGCGTCTGCACCGCCCCGGCTGACCCGGGCTCGGTTGGGACCTCCGTGCAACGATGGGAGACGACCGTCGTACCGACGCCGGTCGGCCGCCATCTCCCGGAAAAGAGGTTCCGCGATGCTCTTGATCATGCTCGCGATGCTGGTGATCATCGGCCTGGCGGCGGGCGTCGTGCTCTACGTCGCGTACCCCCATCGGGGCCGGGAGATGCCGCGCACGCCTTGGATGGGTGCGGCCATGCGGAGGGGCGTCCGGTCCCTGCCCACGCTCGACAACCAGCGCGAGCACCAGCACCACTGAACGCCGGTGGCACCGGCCCGGGGCGCGGTTGGCCGGGCGTGGTTGGATACGCCACGTGGGTGACTACGTCTATCTGATCATTGTCGTCGCCGTGCTGCTGGTGGCCGCGGTCGTCGGCCTCGTGGCGAACCGGTTCCGCGGCGGCACCCGGGACGTCGAGCAGACGAGCCGGCCGGAGACCCTGGCCGAACCGCACGTCGGCGACGACGCCGAGACGCCGCGCGACACCCCGACGCGGACCGTCGAGGACCGCGACCTCCCGGACGCGACGCCGACGCCGACCCTGGAGAAGCCGGAGTCGGCCGCGAGCCGGCTGGTCCGGCTGCGCCAGCGGCTCGCCCGCTCACAGAGCCCGCTCGGCCGCGGCCTGCTCGCGCTCCTGTCCCGCGACGTCATCGACGAGGACACCTGGGAGGAGATCGAGGACACCCTGCTCGCCGCCGACGTCGGCGTCGGGCCCACGCAGGAGCTGGTGGACCGGCTGCGCACCCGGGTCAAGGTCGAGGGCAAGTCCTCGGCGTCGATGAAGGAGGTGCTCCGCGAGGAGCTGGTCACGCTGGTCGACCCCAAGCTGGACCGGTCGCTGGCCGTCGACCGGCACGAGGGCCGCCCGGCCGTGGTGCTGATGGTCGGGGTGAACGGCACCGGCAAGACCACCACGGTCGGCAAGCTGGCCCGGGTGCTGGTCGCGGAGGACAAGCAGGTGGTGCTCGGCGCGGCCGACACCTTCCGTGCCGCGGCCACCGAGCAGCTGGCCACCTGGGGCGAGCGCGTCGGGGTGCCGGCGGTCCGCGGCCCCGAGGGCAGCGACCCGGCCAGCGTGGCCTTCGAGGCGGTCAAGACCGGCGTGGAGCAGGAGGCCGACGTGGTGGTGGTCGACACCGCCGGGCGGCTGCAGAACAAGGCCGGGCTGATGGACGAGCTGGGCAAGGTCAAGCGGGTGATCGAGAAGCAGGCCCCGGTGACCGAGGTGCTGCTGGTGCTCGACGCGACCACCGGGCAGAACGGCATGACCCAGGCCCGGGTGTTCCGGGAGGTCGTGGACGTCACCGGGATCGTGCTGACCAAGCTGGACGGGTCCGCGAAGGGCGGCATCGTGGTCGCCGTGCAGCGTGAGCTGGGCGTCCCCGTGAAGCTGGTGGGCCTCGGCGAGGGGGCCGACGACCTCGCGCCGTTCGACCCGGAGGCGTTCGTCGACGCGCTGCTCGGCGACCAGGCCGACTAGGCGCCCTTGGCGCGCACTCCGCGCAGCGTGAACTCCACCAGGGCGTCGACGTCGTCGACGGTCGGCATCGGCCGGTGGGTGATCGCGCGCACGGCGAGCAGACCGCCGAGCCACTGGACGGCGGCGTCGATGTCGATGTCGCCGCGGACCTCGCCGCGGGCGATCGCGCGCTCGAAGGTGCGCCGCGACTCCGCCTCCCGTCGCTCGGTCGAGGACCGGTAGAGCGCCGCGATGCGGTCGTCGCGGACGGACTCGGCGATGGACATCCGCAGGAACGCCGCCCCCTCCGGGGAGTTCACGAACATGAGCACCCCGCGGTAGCTCTCGGCGAGGTCGGTCTCGATCGCGCCGGTGTCGGGCTCGGGGATCTCGGCGGAGTACAGCGACCCCATCGCGGCGACCGCGAGGTCCTCCTTGGACGGCCACCGGCGGTAGACCGTCGCCTTGCCCACCCCGGCGGTCGCCGCGACGTCGTCGACCGTGGTCTTGTCGAACCCGCGTTGCAGCAGCAGGGCGGCCGCCGCGGCCGTGATCTTGCTGTCGGTCTCCGGGTCGCGGGGCCGGCCACGCCCGCGTCGTACCGGCTCCCGGTCCCTGGCGTCCGTGGTCATGCGACTAACGATACGCAGAGTTCCGATACCGAACCACGGTTTCGGGTGATCGAACCCGTCACAGGCCCGTAACACGGGCGGTGCAACCGTCACCCGGCCGCAACCTGCCCCGCCGTGACGCGAAACATCGGAGCCCCAGGGTAGGTCGCATCAGACGCCGGCTCGGGGGGACAGCGCGGTCAGCCGGGGTGGCGTCGTCCTGTTCACCCAACCTGGAGGTTCCATGGACACCGGCTATGCGGCCTGGATGCTCACCGCCGCGTCCCTCGTGCTGCTCATGACACCCGGCCTCGCCTTCTTCTACGGCGGCATGAACCGCCCGAAGTCCGTGCTCAACATGATGATGATGTCCTTCGGGGCGCTCGGTGTCGTCACCGTCGTCTACGTGCTCTGGGGCTGGTCCATGTCGTTCGGGCCGAAGGACGTCGGAGGCGTCTTCGCCAACCCGTTCTCGCTGTTCGGCCTGACCGGGATCGACCCGATGAGCTACGTGTTCGTCGCGTTCCAGCTGACCTTCGCGGTGATCACCGCGGCGCTGATCAGCGGCGCGGTCGCGGACCGCGTCAAGTTCTCGACCTGGATGGTCTTCGTGCCGATCTGGGTCACCCTGTCGTACTTCCCGCTGGCGCACATGGTGTGGGGCGGCGGGTTCCTCAGCGGCGCCGACCCGAGCGGCCTGGCCGCCAAGCTGTTCGGCTTCGTCGACGGTGCCGCCAACGTCATCCCGCAGGACTACGCGGGCGGCACGGTCGTGCACATCAACGCCGGCATGGCGGGCCTGGTGCTCGCGCTGCTGGTCGGGGTCCGCAAGGGCTTCGGCAAGGACGTCATGCGGCCGCACAACATCCCGTTCACGATGCTCGGGGCCGGGCTGCTGTGGTTCGGCTGGTTCGGGTTCAACGTCGGGTCGATCGTGCCGACCGCCACCCAGGGCGTCGCCGGCAAGCAGGGCGCGTTCTTCGACAACTCGGTCCAGTTCGCCACCAACTTCGTCGGCGAGACCGGGATGGTCTGGATCAACACCTGCGTGGCGACCGCCGCGGCGATGCTCGGCTGGCTGCTGGTGGAGAAGCTCCGCGACGGGCACGCCACCTCGTTGGGTGCGGCGTCCGGCGTGGTCGCCGGTCTGGTCGCCATCACCCCGGCGTGCGGCTCGCTGAGCCCGTTCGGGTCGATCGTCCTCGGCGCGGTCGCCGGGGTGCTCTGCGCGCTGGCCGTCGGCCTGAAGTTCCGGTTCGGCTACGACGACTCGCTCGACGTGGTCGGCGTGCACCTCGTCGGCGGCCTGGTGGGCACCGTGCTGATCGGCCTGCTGTCCACCACCACCGGCCTGTTCTACGGCCACAACGCCGAGCAGCTGGTCGTCCAGGTGCTGGTCGCGCTCGCCGCGGTCATCTGGTCCGGCGTGTTCACCCTGGTCATCGGCCTGGCCCTGAAGCTCACGATGGGCTGGCGGATCGCCGAGGAGGACGAGGTCGAGGGCATCGACTTCACCGAGCACGGTGAGACCGCCTACGACTTCGCCGCCCGGACCGGAGGGGGCCGGCTGGCCTCCGGCCCGAGCACCCCGGCATCGTCCCCGCGCAACGAAGAAGGAGCCCTGGCATGAAGCTGGTGACCGCGGTGGTCAAGCCGCACAAGTGGGAAGAGGTCCGCGAGGCCCTGGAGACGTTCGGCGTGGCCGGCATGACCGTCAGCGAGGTCAGCGGCTACGGGCGGCAGAAGGGGCACACCGAGGTCTACCGGGGCGCGGAGTACGACATCGCGCTGGTGCCGAAGATCCGTATCGAGATCGTGGTCGACGACGCCGACGCCGACGACGTCGTGGGCATCATCGTGAAGACCGCGCAGACCGGCCGGATCGGTGACGGCAAGGTCTGGGTGCTGCCGGTGGAGGCGGTGGTACGGGTGCGCACCGGCGACCGCGACGAGGCGGCACTCTGACGGCCGGAGGCGCGCCCGCCTGCCGGGCGCGGGCCGGGACGTGGGGCAGACCACGTCCCGGCCCCGCGCCTGCGTTCACACGCCCGTAACACAGCGGGGGGAGACGTCACCTCGGTGAAACATGGCGCACCCGACCGCGAAACCTGCGCCGCCGACAGTGGACCGCGACTCCCGGACCGGCCGGGAGGACCACCCGTGAGGTCCCCGATGACGCAGATGGTCAACACCGGCGACACCGCCTGGCTGCTGACATCGGCCGCCCTGGTGCTCCTGATGGCGCCGGGGCTGGCCTTCTTCTACGGCGGCATGGTCCGTTCCAAGAGTGTGCTGAACATGATGATGATGACCTTCGGGGCGCTGGCCCTGGTCAGCATCCTGTGGGTGCTCTTCGGGTACTCGCTCGCCTTCGGCGACGACCTCGGCGGCGGGCTGCTCGGGGACCCGACCCAGTTCCTCGGCTTCCGCGGGATGCTGGCGGACACCACCAGCGGCAGCGGGGGCCTGCCGGTGACCGCCTTCGCGGTCTTCCAGGGCCTGTTCGCGGTGATCACCGTCGCCCTGATCAGCGGCGCGATCGCCGACCGGGCGCGGTTCGGCACCTGGATGGTCTTCGTGGCCGTCTGGGTCACCGTGGTCTACGCCCCGGTCGCGCACTGGGTCTTCGACCTCTCCCACGGCCACCACGTCGGTGGCTGGCTGGCGAACCGGCTGCACCTGGTCGACTTCGCCGGCGGCACCGCGGTGGAGATCAACTCGGGCGCCGCCGGGCTGGCCGCCGCCCTGGTGCTGGGCAAGCGCATCGGGTTCGGGCGCGACCCGATGCGCCCGCACAACCTGACGCTGGTGATGATCGGCGCGGGCCTGCTCTGGTTCGGCTGGTTCGGCTTCAACGCCGGCTCCGCGCTGCGGGCCGACAACGCGGCCGCGGTGGTGTTCACCGCCACCCTGCTCGCCGGGTCGGCCGGCGCCCTCGCCTGGCTCGTCGTGGAGCGGGTCCGCGACGGGCACGCCACCTCGCTGGGTGCCGCGTCCGGGATGGTGGCCGGCCTGGTCGCGATCACGCCCGCCTGCGGGGCGGTCTCCCCGGTCGGGGCGATCCTGCTCGGCGGGCTCGCCGGGGTGGTCTGCGCGCTGGCCGTCGGCCTGAAGTACCGGCTCGGCTACGACGACTCGCTGGACGTGGTGGGGGTGCACCTGGTCGGCGGGCTGGTGGGCACGGTCGGGATCGGCTTCCTCGCCACGAAGGTGGCGCCCAGCGGGGTCGACGGCCTGCTGTACGGCGGCGGGGTGCACCAGCTCTGGCGGCAGCTGCTGGCGTCCGCGGTGGTGCTGGTGTTCTCGTTCGTGGCCACCTACGTGATCGTCACGGTCCTGGAGAGGACGATGGGGTTCCGGCTGCACGAGGAGCACGAGATGTCCGGGATCGACCTGGTGATCCACGCCGAGACGGCGTACGACCTGCACGCGACCGCCGGCGCGCGCACCCACCTCGCGCACGGGGGTGGTGCCGCGCTGGCGGCCCTCACGCGCACCGAGAACGACGAGAGAGGCTGAGGACATGAAGCTGGTGACCGCGGTGATCAAGCCGCACAAGTGGGAGGACGTCCGTTCGGCGCTGGAGATGGTCGGCGTCACCGGGATGACGGTGAGCGAGGTCAGCGGCTACGGGCGGCAGAAGGGGCACACCGAGGTCTACCGGGGCGCGGAGTACGACATCGCGCTGGTGCCGAAGATCCGGGTCGAGATCGTGGTCGAGGACGAGGACGCCGACGAGGTCGTGACCAGCATCGTGTCGAGCGCGAAGACCGGCCGGATCGGCGACGGCAAGGTCTGGGTGGTCCCCGTCGAGTCGGTGGTGCGGGTGCGCACCGGGGACCTGGACCAGGCCGCGATCTGAGCGCGCCATGACCGCCGCGGACCGCAGCGCGCGCACCGCCGAGGCGGACGCGTTGTGCGCGGCGGCGCTGGAGGGCGCGCTCGGCAGCACCGACGAGACCGGCATCGCGCTGGTCGCGGTCGGCGGCTACGGGCGCAAGGAGCTGGCCCCGCACAGCGACCTCGACGTGGTGCTGGTGCACGCCGACGAGGTGGACGTCGGCGCGGTGGCGGGCAAGGTGTGGTACCCGCTGTGGGACGCGGGCGCCGACCTCGACCACTCGGTGCGCGCCCTCTCGCAGGTGCAGAAGTCCGCGGCGGGGGACCCCCGGGTCGCGCTCGGGCTGCTCGACGCACGGCACCTGGCCGGCGACCCGAACCTCGCGCTGCTGCTGCGGACCGGGCTGCTGGCCCAGTGGCGCCGCGACGCGCGCCGGCAGCTGCCCGCCCTGCACGACCTGGTGCGGGCCCGCGGTGAGCGGCTCGGCGAGCTCGCGCACGCCGCGGTCCCCGACCTGAAGGAGTCCACCGGTGGGCTGCGGGACGCCACCGTCCTCAAGGCCCTGGTCGCGACCTGGCTGGTGGACGTCCCGCACTCCGACCTGGAGCGCTCCAGGCACGCGCTGCTCGACGTCCGCGACGTGCTGCACGAGGTCGCCGGCCGGGCCACCGACCGGGTCGCCCCCGAGCTGTGGCCGGAGCTCGCCGACCGGCTCGGCTACCCCGACGTGGAGTCCCTGCAACGGCACGTACGCGGCCTCGGCCGCCGGATCACGCACCTGTCCCGGCTTACCTGGCGCCGGGTCGACGCGGTCCTGGCGCGTCCGGCCGTGACGCGCCGGCGGGCCCCCCAGCTGACCACGGTGGCGCGCGGGGTCGCGGTCTCGGCCGGCGAGGTGGTGCTGGACCGCGGGGCGCGGGTCTCGCACGACCCGCTGCTGCTGCTGCGCGCGGCGGCCGAGGCGGCCGAGCGGGACCTGGTGCTGGCACCGGCCACCGCCGCCCGGCTCACCCGCGACGGCGCGCCGCTGCCGGAGGCGTGGGACGGCGAGACGAGGAACCTGTTCGTCCGGCTGCTGGCCGCCGGTCCCGGTCTGCTGCCGGTGTGGGAGACGCTCGACGAGACCGGTGCCCTGGACCGGCTGCTGCCCGAGTGGGAGCGGATCCGGCTGCTGCCGCACGCCTCGGTGGTGCACCGGTTCACCGTCGACCGGCACGTGGTGGAGACCTGCGTGGAGGCGTCCCGGATGATCCGCAGGGTCGCCCGGCCCGACGTGCTGATGGCCGCCGCCGTGCTGCACGACATCGGCAAGGGCGGGCTCGCCGACCACTCGGTGGTCGGGGAGCCGGTCGCCGCCGAGGTGGCCGCCCGGATGGGCTTCTCCGGTCGCGAGACCACCCTGGTGCGACTCCTGGTGCGCTGGCACCTGCTGCTGGCGGAGGTGGCCACCACCCGCGACCTCGAGGACCCCGCGACCGTGGAGCAGGTCGCCGAGCGGGTCACGGACGTGGAGACGCTCGACCTGCTCGAGGTGCTCACCGAGGCGGACGCGCGCGCCACCTCGCCGCAGGCCTGGACGTCGTGGCGGGCGCAGCTCGTGGCGGACCTCGCGCGACGGGTGCGCGGCGCGCTGCTCGGCCTGGACGCCCCGCCGGTGAGCGGCGAGGAGGTGGCCACCGAGGTCGAGGTGCCCGCCGCGGTCCGCGCCGACACCGGCCGGGTCGACGTACGCCTCGACGAGGGGGCGCACGGGACCACCGTCACCGTGGTCTCCGGGGACCGGATCGGGCTGATGGCGGCCGCGGCGGGGGCGTTCGCGGTGCAGCGGCTCTCGGTGCGGGCCGCCCGGGCCTGGAGCCAGGGTGAGTTCGCGGTCTCGGTGTGGGAGGTCGCCGACGCGCACCTGGACGCGGCCATCCTGCGGCAGCGCCTGGAGTCCGTGCTCGCGGGGGCGGTGGACCCCGCGGCCCGGCTGCGCCCGCCCCGGGAGGGCGCACCCGAGCCGACCGTGCAGGTCCGCCACGAGGCCTCGCAGCGGTCGACGGTGCTGGAGGTCCGCGTCGACGACCGCCCCGGCGTGGTGTACCTGGCCTGCCGGTCCCTCGCCGAGCTGGACGTGTCGGTCCGCTCCGCGCACGTGACGACGCTGGGCCCGCAGGCGGTCGACGTGTTCTACGTGCACGAGCCCTCGGCCGGGGCGCTGTCCGACGACCGGGCCGCCTCCGCGGCGCACGCGGTACGACGCACGCTGGGTGTCGCGGCTACCCTGGACCCCTGACCGGCGCGGGCCCCTGCGGCTGACGGGTGGCGCGCGCCGACCGCACAGTGCACCTGGACCTGAGGACTGACCACCATTGTTTGCGACTCTCTCTGATCGTCTCGCCGACACCTTCAAGAACCTCCGCGGCAAGGGACGGCTCTCGGAGGCCGACATCGACGCGACGGCCCGGGAGATCCGGGTCGCGCTGCTCGAGGCCGACGTCGCGCTGCCCGTGGTCAAGGAGTTCGTCGCCGCCGTCAAGGAGCGCGCTCGCGGCGTGGAGGTCAGCCAGGCGCTGAACCCGGCCCAGCAGATCATCAAGATCGTCGACGAGGAGCTCGTCAAGATCCTCGGCGGGGAGACCCGGCGGCTCCGGTTCGCGAAGAACCCGCCGACGGTGATCATGCTGGCCGGCCTGCAGGGCTCCGGGAAGACGACCCTGGCGGCCAAGCTGGCGTTGTGGCTCAAGGAGCAGGGCAACAGCCCGCTGCTGGTGGCCGCCGACCTGCAGCGGCCGAACGCCGTCAACCAGCTCCAGGTCAACGGCGAGCGGGCCGGGGTCAAGGTGTTCGCCCCCGAGGCCGGCAACGGCGTCGGCGACCCGGTGGCCGTGGCCCGGGGCGGCGTCGAGGAGGCCCGGCGGACGCTGCACGACGTGGTGATCGTGGACACCGCCGGCCGGCTCGGTGTCGACGCCGAGATGATGCAGCAGGCCGCGGACATCCGCGACGCGGTGCACCCCGACGAGGTGCTGTACGTCGTGGACGCGATGGTCGGCCAGGACGCGGTGAACACCGCGCTGGCGTTCCTCGAGGGCGTCGGCTACGACGGCGTGGTGCTCACCAAGCTCGACGGCGACGCCCGCGGCGGTGCGGCGCTGTCGGTCCGCTCGGTGACCGGCAGGCCGGTGATGTTCGCCTCCGCGGGGGAGAAGCTCACCGACTTCGACGTGTTCCACCCCGACCGGATGGCGTCGCGGATCCTCGACATGGGCGACATGCTCACCCTGATCGAGCAGGCGGAGAAGTCCTTCGACGCCGACCAGGCCGCGAAGGCCGCCGCCAAGCTCTCCGGCCAGGGTGGTGAGTTCACCCTGACCGACTTCCTCCAGCAGATGCAGCAGATCCGCAAGATGGGCTCGCTGTCGAAGATCATGGGCATGCTGCCGGGGATGGGGCAGTTCCGCGACCAGCTGGAGAACTTCGACGAGCGCGAGATCGACCGGATCGAGGCGATCATCCACTCGATGACCCCCGCCGAGCGCGACAACCCGAAGATCATCGACGGGTCCCGCCGCGCGCGGATCTCCCGCGGCTCGGGCACCCAGGTCTCCGACGTCAACCAGCTGGTGGACCGGTTCTTCGAGGCCCGCAAGATGATGATGTCGATGGCCAAGGGCGGCGGCGTCCCGGGCATGCCTGGGATGCCCGGCATGGGTGGCATCGGTGGCGGCAAGCGTGCCAAGGCCAAGCAGTCCGCGAAGAAGGGCAAGGCCAAGCGTGGGTCCGGCAACCCCGCCAAGCGTGCTGCGCAGCAGAAGGCGGCCGCGGAGAAGCCCTCCGGCAACGGCAGCAACCCGTTCGGGCTGCCCGCCGGAGCCGACGAGGAGTTCGACCCGGCGTCGCTCGAGCTGCCCGAGAACCTGTCGAAGTACCTGAAGTAGCGCCGGGACGTCATACGTTCTGGCTGCTGTGGCGACCGCTTCGTATGACGTCCGGGGTGGGCGGCGCCGGCGCCGAACGACGGCCGGCGAGGCTACGCGGCGGCGCACGATAACGTCGGGTCATGACTGCTGCGCAGCTGTTCCGTGGTCCGGTGCTTCCCGACGGCGAGTCGCGGGAGCTGTACGTCGTCGACGGCCGGGTGACCTACGAGAAGGTCGCGGGGGCCGAGCTGGTCGCCGAGGGCTGGATCGTGCCCGGGCTGGTGGACGCGCACTGCCACGTCGGCCTCGACGAGAACGGCGCGGTCACCGAGGACGTGCAGGAGAAGCAGGCGCTCGCGGACCGGGACGGGGGGGCGCTGCTGCTGCGGGACTGCGGGTCGGCCGCCGACACGTCGTGGATCCACGAGCGCGAGGACCTGCCGCGGCTGATCCGCGCCGGCCGGCACCTCGCGCGCCCGCGGCGCTACATCCGCAACTACGCCCACGAGATCGAGCCGGAGGACCTGCCGGCGTACGTCGCCCAGGAGGCCCGCCGCGGTGACGGCTGGGTGAAGCTGGTGGGCGACTGGATCGAGCGCGACGCGGGCGACCTCACCCCGTCGTGGACCCGGGAGTCGCTGGACCGGGCGATGAAGACGGCGCACGACCTGGGAGCCCGGGTCACCGCGCACGTGTTCGGCGAGCACGCGCTGCCCGACCTGATCGGCTCCGGCATCGACTGCATCGAGCACGGCACCGGCCTGTCGACGGACCTCATCGACACCATGGTCGCGAACGGGGTCGCGCTGGTGCCGACCGCGAAGCAGCTGAACAACTTCCCGAGCTACGCCGCTGCCGGCCGGGAGAAGTTCCCCCGGTACGCCGACCACATGGAGGCGCTCTACGCCTCCCGCAAGGAGACCATCCGGGCGGCGTACGACGCGGGCGTGGCGATCTACGCCGGCACGGACGCCGGTGGCGTGCTGCCGCACGGGCTGATCGGCGACGAGGTGCTGGAGCTGGCCTCCTACGGGCTGAGCGCGTTCGACGCGCTGGGGGCGGCCTCGTGGCGCGCGCGCACCTGGCTCGGCCTCGACGACAACCTGCGCGAGGGCAGCACCGCCGACTTCCTGGTGTTCGACCGGGACCCGCTCGAGGACCTCGGCGTGCTCAAGTCGCCCGGTCGGATCGTGCTGCGGGGTCGGGTCGTCGGCTGACCGCCGGGCCGCGATTGGAGGTCGGCGGGCGTCGCATGGCAGAATGTCGCCCCGAGTCCTGCGCGCCCGGACCCTCTCAGCCGAGCAGCGCAGCGTCCGCCGAGCCGAGCGGCCATGTCCCCACGTGGTCGGCGAGGCTCACCCACACACAAAACGTCAAGGAGACACCACACTCGTGGCCGTCAAGATTCGTCTGAAGCGCATGGGCAAGGTCCGTGCGCCGTACTACCGCGTCGTCGTCGTCGACTCCCGCAAGAAGCGTGACGGCAAGGTCATCGAGCAGATCGGCAAGTACCACCCCAAGGAGGAGCCCTCGCTGATCGAGATCACCTCCGAGCGGGCGCAGTACTGGCTGGGCGTCGGTGCGCAGCCGTCCGAGACCGTCGAGGCGCTGCTCAAGGTCACCGGCGACTGGCAGAGGTACAAGGGCCTGCCGGGCGCCGAGGGCACGCTGAAGGTCAAGGAGCCCAAGCGGGACAAGACCGAGATCTTCAACGAGGCGCTCAAGGAGTCCGCGCTCGAGCCGCAGGCCGAGGCGGTGACCAAGAAGTCCGCCAAGAAGGCGGCCGAGGCTCCCGCGGAGGACAAGTCCGAGAAGGCCGAGAAGAAGGCCCAGGACAAGTCTGACAAGCCCGACGAGAAGGCCGCCGAGGTCACCGCGGGGGAGACCCCCGAGGCCGCGGCTGCTGCCGCCGACCCCGGTGAGGCCACGCCCGCCGAGGCCGAGTCGAACGAGGCCTGAGCGGCATGCTCGCCGACGCGCTCGAGCACCTCGTCCGCGGCATCGTGCGACACCCCGACGACGTGACCGTCCGGGACAAGCAGCTGCGTCGCGGGTCGATCCTGGAGGTGCGGGTGCACCCCGACGACCTGGGCAAGGTCATCGGCCGCAACGGGCGCACCGCGACGGCACTGCGCACCGTGGTCGGTGCGCTGGCCGGCAAGGGCGGGGCGCGCATCGACTTCGTGGACGTCGACCGCCGCTGAGCACGCGGACGGCTCGACCGGTGGGGAGGACCTCAGGTCCTCCCCACCGGTGCGTTCGGCCGCACTACGGTAGGGCGCGCCGGTGGCCGACGCGCATCGAGACGGCTTGGAGGGTGTGATGAGCAGCACCGAGGTGGTGGTGGGCCGGATCGGGCGGGCCCACGGCGTCAGGGGTGAGCTGTCGGTCGAGCCGCGCACCGACGAGCCCGAGCGCCGGTTCGCGGCCGGCGCCGTGCTCACCACCGAGGCGCCCGGCGGCGCAGCGCCGCACGGCCCCGGCCGGCCCGTCTCGTTGACGGTCCGCGCCACCCGGTGGCACCAGTCCCGGCTCCTGGTCACGTTCGAGGAGATCACCGACCGCACCCAGGCGGAGGCGGCGCGTGGCCTGGTGCTGCTCGCCGACGTCGACGCCGACGAGGCGCCCGAGGATCCCGAGGAGTTCTACGACCACCAGCTCGTCGGGCTGCACGTGGTCACCACCGAGGGCGACCCGGTGGGCGAGCTCGCCGAGGTCGTGCACGGCTCCGCCCAGGACCTGCTGGTGGTCACCACCACGGACGGCCGCGAGGTCCTGGTGCCGTTCGTGCGCGCGCTGGTGCCCGTGGTCGACGTACCCGGCGGCCGGGTCGAGGTCGCCGACCGGCCGGGGCTGCTGACCCCGCTGGAGGACGAGCCGGCGCCCGACCAGGAGGGTGGCGCCCGAGCATGAGGATCGACGTCGTCTCGATCTTCCCCGACTACCTGGCACCGTTGCGCCTGTCGCTGCCCGGCAAGGCCCAGGAAGCCGGGCTGCTCGACGTGCACGTGCACGACCTGCGGCAGTGGACCCACGACCGGCACCACACCGTCGACGACACGCCGTACGGCGGCGGCGCCGGGATGGTGATGCGCCCCGAGCCCTGGGGGGAGGCGCTCGACGACCTCGCCGACGGGACCGGTGTCCTGGTGGTGCCGACACCGTCGGGGGAGCGGTTCACCCAGCAGGTCGCCGCCGAGCTGGCCGGGCGGGAGCGGCTGGTGTTCGCGTGCGGCCGCTACGAGGGGATCGACCAGCGCGTCGTGGAGCACGCACGCGCCCGGATGGAGGTCCGCGAGATCTCCATCGGCGACTACGTGCTCAACGGGGGAGAGGTCGCGGCGCTGGTGATCACCGAGGCGGTGGTCCGGCTGCTGCCCGGGTTCCTGGGCAACCCGGAGTCGCTGGCCGAGGAGTCGCACGGCGCGGCCGGGCTGCTGGAGTACCCGGTCTTCACCAAGCCCCCCTCGTGGCGCGGCCTGGACGTCCCCGAGGTGCTGCGCAGCGGCGACCACCGGCGGATCGCGGCGTGGCGGCACGAGCAGGCGGTACGACGGACCGCGGAACGCCGGCCGGACCTGCTGCACCCGTCCGCCGCAATGACCGACGTCGAGGTGCGCGCGGTGCGGCCGGGGGACACCGGCGAGCTGCTGACCCTGCAGCGGGCCTGCTGGGCGCGGGCCACGATCGAGAGCGCCGCCGGGCCCGACCCCTGGTTCGGCTCCGACGCGCTCACCGAGACGCATGAGGACGTCCGGTCCTGGACGCGTGCGGGCAGCACGTTGGTCGCGCACAGCGGCGGCCGGCTGGTCGGGGCCGTGCGCGGCCGGACCCAGGAGGCCACCTGGCACGTCGACCGGCTGATGGTGGCACCGGACCTGCAGGGCCGGGGACTGGGGCGGCTGCTGCTGGCCCGGATCGAGGAGCGGGCGCCGGCCGAGGCGGCCGGGTTCGAGCTGTTCACCGGGGCCGCAGGCGCGCGCCACCAGCGCCTCTACAAGAAGGCCGGCTACCGGTCGCGTGGGCAGGTCCGGCCCGGGGTGGTGCGGATGACGAAGGCCCGTGGCTGAGCCCGTCCGCGATTTCGCCGGGCCCGCGGCCCTGTGGCAGACTTGACCCTTGCATCCGTTGCGTCACGACTGCCCGTCCCACCCGGCGGGGGTCGGCGGTCCACCTGCCACAGGGGGCGCACCGCACGACGCAGCACAGCGGATCACCCGAGACATCGACGATTCCGTGGGTGACCTGTGGCGCCTGACGAGGAGAGACATGACCAACGTCATCGACACGCTCGCGGCCGCGACCCGGCGCGACGACATCCCCGACTTCCGCGCCGGCGACACCCTCAAGGTGCACGTCAAGGTCGTCGAGGGCAACCGCTCCCGCGTCCAGGTGTTCCAGGGCGTCTGCATCCGGGTCCAGGGCTCCGGCGTCGGTCGCACCTTCACCGTCCGCAAGGTGTCGTTCGGGGTGGGTGTCGAGCGGACCTTCCCGCTGCACAGCCCGATCTTCGACAAGATCGAGGTGGTGACCCGCGGTGACGTGCGCCGCGCCAAGCTGTACTACCTGCGCAACCTGCGCGGCAAGGCCGCGAAGATCAAGGAGCGTCGGGAGACAACGCCCGCCAGCTGACCCTCTGTTGGCTAGGCTCGCGGCGTGACTCACGCGCCAGACTCTGCGGACCGCGGCCCCGTCGACCAGTCGGAGACACCCGACACCGGTACGACGGGGCCGCGGTCCGCTGTCACGCGGCACAAGAAGCAGCTGCCGCTCTGGCAGGAGATGTTCCTGCTGCTCGCCATCGCCCTGGTGCTGGCCGTGGTCATCAAGGCCTTCTTCATGCAGGCGTTCTACATCCCGTCGGCGTCGATGAACGACACCCTGGTCAAGAACGACCGGATCCTGGTGCAGAAGGTGTCCTACTGGGGCGGCGGCTCGCCCCAGCGCGGCGACATCGTGGTCTTCTCCGACCCGGGCGGGTGGCTGGACCCGTCGGAGGTCCGGGTGCCGTCCAACCCGCTGGCGAAGCTGCTGGAGACCTTCGGGCTGTACCCGACCGGCGGCCACCTGGTGAAGCGGGTGATCGGCGTCGGCGGCGACGAGGTGAAGTGCTGCGACACCCACGGCCGGATCACCGTCAACGGCGTGCCGCTGCACGAGCGGTCCTACCTCGCGGGCGGCGAGCGGCCCTCGCTGATCAACTTCGACGTCAAGGTCCAGCCCGGCTACCTGTGGGTCCAGGGCGACAACCGGTCGAACTCGGCGGACTCCCGGGTGCACCTGGGCGACCCCGGCGGCGGGCAGGTGCCGGTCGACGACGTGGTCGGCAAGGTGTTCGCGGTGGTGTGGCCGTTCGACCACGCGACCGTGCTGCACCACCCGGCGACCTTCGCCACCGTTCGCTGAGCCGCGGGACGCCGGGGCGGCGGCGCGGTCCCCGGTCGCGGCGGCCACAATGGGACGGTCATGAGTGTGCTGCCCCGAGGACTGACCGTGCGCCGCGACGCGGGCCTGTACGGCTACGAGCGGGCGCTGCGCCGTGCCGGGCTCGACCCGATCGCGGGTGTGGACGAGGCCGGCCGGGGTGCCTGCGCCGGCCCGTTGGTCGCCGCCGCGGCGATCCTGCCGGAGGGGAAGCGCGGCCAGGTGCCGGGTCTGGCGGACTCGAAGCTGCTCACCCCGAAGGCGCGGGAGCGGTGCTACGACGAGGTGCTGCGCCGCGCGACGGCCTGGTCGGTGGTCGTGGTGGGGCCCGAGGAGTGCGACCGGCTGGGCATGCACGTCGCCAACCTCGAAGCCTTGCGGCGCTGCACCGCGTTGCTCGACGTGCGCCCGTCGTACGTGCTGACCGACGGGTTCCCGGTCGACGGGCTGGAGGTCCCCGGGCTGGCGGTGTGGAAGGGGGACCGGGTGGCGGCCTGCATCGCGGCGGCCTCCGTGGTCGCGAAGGTGACCCGGGACCGGATCATGACCCGGCTGCACGAGGACTACCCCGACTACGACTTTGTCACCCACAAGGGGTACGTCACCCCGACGCACACGGCCGCACTCGAGGCGCACGGACCGTGTCCGATCCACCGGCGCAGGTTCGTCAACGTGCGACGGGTCGCGCGGGACGGTGCGTCAGTCCACGTCGAAGTCGTGCCGGTCGGGGAGAATGATCGCGACGAGCGGGGCCGCACGACCGAGCACGATTCGATGGAGGATGCCAGATGAGCGCCGAGGATCTCGAGAAGTACGAGACCGAGATGGAGCTCCACCTCTACCGCGAGTACCGCGACGTGGTGGGCATCTTCAAGTACGTCGTCGAGACCGACCGGCGCTTCTACCTGTGCAACCAGGTGGACGTGAAGGCCCGCACCGAGGCCGGCGACGTGTTCTTCGAGGTCTCCATGACCGACGCGTGGGTGTGGGACATGTACCGACCGGCCCGGTTCGCCAAGAACGTCAAGGTGCTCACCTTCAAGGACGTCAACGTCGAGGAGCTGAGCCCGTCCGAGATCGAGCCGCCGAAGGCCTGAGCGCCCGGTATGTCTTTACTCGCCCCCCGGTTTGCCGGATATGCCCGGGGGGTATTTCTCTGCGCGAAGGACGACAACGTCGCGTAACACGACTCGGGTGAGCGCGTCGCGATAGAGCAGTGGCGTGGCCGGCAGTGGCCACGCCGGGGCGTGGCTCCGACGGGCAGGGGGATCCTGGTCGAGCTTCCACGGTCGGTCTTGGGAGGGAACGACTTTGAAGCGCAATCCCCCTGGCGCGCGCCGGGAACGCGGCGTGGCCGCGGTCGAGGCGGGCCTGGTCACGACGATCCTGATGCCGCTGATGGTGGGCGTGCTGTTCTTCGGCAACTACTTCTGGCACGCGCAGGAGGCCGGGGCCTACGACCCCCGGATCCCGCAGGACGCCGTCGTCGGCTACCACCTCAGCTGCCAGCAGGTCACGGACCGGGTGAAGCAGGCGGTGGTCGACCAGTCGGCCGCCCTGGGCGACGCCTACGCGCCGGCGCTGCACCTCGACCAGGTCACCGCCTCCGTCGTCGACGTGCTCCCCGACGCCAGCGTGGTGGTGCACGTCGGCGTGCGCGTCCAGGTCGTCTCGCAGCTCACGTCGCTGCTGCCCGACGGCGGCGCCGTGGTGAACGACGCGACGATGCGGCTGGAGAACGTCACCGTCGACTCGGCGGCGTGCGCATGAGCCGGCCGGCAGCCCGGCGCCGGGGCCGCCGCGGCGAGTCCGGGGCGATCGCGCTGATCTCCGCCCTGCTCTCGCTGGTGCTGCTGCTGATCGCCGCGTTCACCGTCGACATCGGCGGGACCTGGGCCCGACGCAAGCAGCTGCAGCAGCAGGCCGACGGTGCGGCGCTGTTCGCGGCCGAGAGCCTGCCGGTCTCCGACGACGCCGGCCGCACCAAGGTCGCCCGGGCCGCGGCCTACTACATCGCCTGCCACCAGGTGCTCGGCCAGGCGGAGCTCGGCTCCATCCCCGACTGCCCGGGCTCGAGCACCGCCCCGTCGCCGGCGCTGGACGCGTTCGCCGCCGACCTGCTCAGCTCGGGCAAGGTGACGTTCCCGGCGAGCAACCAGGTCTCGGTGACCACCCCGCCGGCCCGGGTCGACTACTCGTTCGGGAAGATCGCCGGCGTCGACGGCTCGGTGCAGCGCAAGTCGGCGTCCGCGCGGGTGTCCTCGCCGGGCGACCTGGAGCCCTTCGGGCTGTCGCTGAACTGCCTGCTGACCGTGGCCGACAACCTGCCCGGCGCGCTCGGCAGCACGCTGTCCCAGGCACTGCCGATCAACTACCTGGCACCGGGGCCGCTGACCCAGGACAACCACCAGACGAAGTGGAAGAACGCCCAGCCCACGAGCAGCACGGTCCTCATCAGCTCCATCACCCCGACCCAGGTGCAGCAGGGGATGAGCGGCACGTTCACGGTCACGGGCAAGGGGTGGCCGACCACGCTGACGGACGTCAAGGTGTCCTTCGCCCTCGGGGACACCAACGACCTGGACCTGACCAAGTGGAAGACCGTCGACGCGCCGGTCACGTCGCTGAGCCCCCTCGGGCTGACCAGCACGGCGACCGGGGTGCTGCCCGGCGAGGTCGTGGACAACCCCGGCAACTGGCACGTCAAGGTCGCCGTCAGGTCGGGGGGCAGCTGGGTGTGGTCGGACAAGGATGTCGTCCTCACCGTGACCCTCAACCAGACCCTGGCCGACTCGCTGGGCTGCGGGCGGATCCTGAAGAGCCCGCGCAACTTCCAGGACGGCACTCCCGGCAACCTGCGGCTCAACATCCAGGAGGGGCTCGACCACCGGGTCACCAAGAACCCCGGCCTGGCCACGCTGGACCCGCCGAGCCTCGACATCCCCGGTGTGCTGGGAGCGATCGGCGGTCCGGACGGGCTGTTCAAGTGCAACGACACCGGTGCCAACGTCAAGGACACGGGCGGGAACCTGTCGACCCAGAAGGTCCCGAACTGCATGGTGCTGGCGCAGGGATCCACGACGTACACCGAGTTCACCGACGGGATGCTCGCGGCTCCGTCGACCGTGACGCTCCCCGACGGCACCTCCAAGTCCGTTGCCGGACGGCTCGTGTGCACGTCCTCACGTCCGTGCGCCCGGTCCTTCTCGTTGCCACAGCTGCCGGGCCGCAGCTTCAACGACGACCACTTCGAGGACTACGTCACCAACACGAGTCTGTTGAGCTCGGCGATGTTCTTCAACCTGTCCAGCTACGTCGACGACGGTGTGCCCGCGGTCACCCCGAACGGCGCCCTCGACCCGGGGATCTACGGGTCGGCGCGGTTCTTCTGGGTGCCGGTGCTCACCGTCCCGTTGGTGCCCCACGCGAACGCCAACGACGCCGGCGCCTACCCGATCCTGACCTTCCGGCCGGTGTTCGTCACCCAGCAGGAGCACTTCGACGTGAGTGAGGTGGACCTGGTGGTCGATCTCGTGGACACCCTCGTGAAGGCACTGCTGAACATCGACGGCCCGCTCGACCCGACCTCGCCCGGGGACCACGGCGTGCTCATGCAGGGGACCACCCTGCGGGCGCTGCGGTTCATGACCATCGAGCCCTCCGCCCTGCCACCGGTCTCGGACGACTACTCCGGGCCCACCTCGGACTACCTCGGCGTCGGTCCGAAGATCATCAGGCTGGTGAAGTGATGCGGGCGCGGCGCGGTCACCGGGGCGAGCGTGGCTCGGCCGCCCTCGAGTTCGGCATCGTGGCACCGGTGATCCTGCTGATGATCTTCGGCATCATCCAGTACGGCTATCTGTTCTGGTCCCTGCAGACCGCGTCGGCAACCGCACGCGAGGCCGCCCGGCAGCTGATCGTGGGCACCGACCAGGACTGCGCCACTGCGCAGGCGGTGGCGCAGGCCCGGATGCCCGCGGTCGGCGCGACCGCGCCGCAGGTGCAGGTGGCGTACGCCGACCCGGCCGGCCAGGACTCGGCGGACCCCGTGGTCGGCGGACTGGTCACGGTCACCGTGTCGTTCCAGAGCCTCGACCTGCACCTGCCCTTCCTCCCCGTGCCCGACGGGGGGCTGGTGACCCAGGACGCCCGCGCCCGGGTCGAGAACGTCCCGGCGACCGCGCTGGCCTGCTGATGACGAGCCCCCCGACCACTTGGAGCCCCGGGACCACTTGGGGCCTCGGGGGCGCTCGGACGACCTGGACCCACGACGTGTGCCGGCCCACCCCCCAGCCCGGCACACCGCGATCGCCGCACCCCCCACGGCGGTCGCTGCCGCGGTAACCGCCCCCCACGGTGCCGCACCGGCTGCGGGCGGGCTCCGGACCAGGTCAGATCCCGCCCCCAGCCGGCCCAGCCAGATCCCGCCCACAGCCGGCCCCAGCCCCTCGCCGTGCACAGGCCACCGGACTCGCGGCCGCGCCGTCCCCGCGCTGCGGCAGCCTGCGGCCAGGAGGTCTTCCGATGACACGACCCATGACAGCCGCCGAGTCGGCACGCGGCCAGGGCGCCCGGCGCCGCCAGGAGCTCGGCGCCTATGGAGAGGCGGCGGCCGCCCGGCACCTGGTCGAGCAGGGGATGGTGCTGCTCGACCGGAACTGGCGGTGCCCCCTCGGCGAGATCGACCTGGTGCTGCGCGACGGTCGCACCCTGGTGGTCTGCGAGGTCAAGACCCGGTCGTCGACCCGGTTCGGTTCCCCGCTGGAGGCGGTCACCGAGCGGAAGGCTGCGCGGCTGCGCCGGCTCGCCGCCCGCTGGCTCGCCGAGCACGAGATCCGGCCTGCCGACGTGCGGATCGACCTCGTGGGGGTGCTGGTCGACAGGGCCTGCCCGCCGCAGATCGACCACGTGCGGGGTGTCGGATGAGCTTCGCGACCGCGTGCACGATCTCGCTGGAGGGCGCCACCGGCCACCTGATCGACGTCCAGGTCGACGTGTCGCAGGGCGTGGTCAAGACCGCGCTGGTGGGCCGCCCCGACGCCTCGATCAACGAGGCCCGGGACCGGTGTCGGGCGGCGGTCTGCAACAGCGAGTTCGAGTGGCCGGCCACCCGGCGGGTGACCATCCTGCTCTCGCCGGCCGACCTGCCCAAGCGGGGGCCGCACTTCGACCTGGCGATCGCCGTCGGGGTGCTGGCGGCGTCCGGCGCCCTGCCGGCGACCGCACTGCGGGGCGTCGTCTTCGTCGGGGAGCTCACCCTGGACGGGCGGTTGCGGGCGGTCCCCGGGGTGCTGCCGATGACGCTCGCGGCCTCGGCGCGGGGCGTCGGCTGCGTCGTGGTGCCGGAGCCGCAGGCGGCCGAGGCCGCCCTGGTCCCGGGGATGACCGTGATCGGGGCGCGCTCCCTCCGCCAGGTGGTGGCGCACCTCAGGGGCGAGGAGATACCCGACGCGCCCGAGGTGCCGCCACTGGCCAGCGGCCCGCTGCTGTCCTGGCGCGGCGCGGCCCGGTTGACCGACCTGGACATGGCGGACCTGCACGGCATGGCCGACGCCCGCTACGCGCTGGAGGTGGCGGCCGCCGGTGGCCACCACCTGATGCTCAGCGGGCCGAAGGGCGCGGGCAAGACCACGCTCGCCGAGCGGCTCCCCGGACTGCTGCCCGACCTCACGGTCGAGGAGAGCCTGGAGCTGAGCGCGATCTATTCGCTGGCCGGGGGCCTGCCGCCGGGAGAGACGATGGTGGTGCGGCCGCCGTTCCGCGCGCCGCACCACTCGGCGACCCGGACCAGCGTGCTCGGTGGGGGTACCGGTCGGGTGCGGCCCGGCGAGGTCAGCCGGGCGCACACCGGGGCGCTGTTCCTGGACGAGTTCCCGTTGTTCGCCGCGGACATCATCGAGGCGCTCAGGCAACCGCTGGAGAGCGGTGAGATCACCATCGCCCGTGGAGACGAGGTGGCCACCTTCCCCGCGCACACGATGGTGGTGCTCGCCTGCAACCCGTGTCCCTGCGGCGACTACCACCCGACCAACCGGGACAACCGCTGCACCTGCACCGAGGTGCGCCGCCGGGAGTACCGCCGCAAGCTCAGCGGCCCGGTCATCGACCGCATCGACATCACCCGGCACGTCGAACCGGTGCGGTCGCACGAGGTCGGTGACCCGCTCGCGCGCCCGGAGCCCACCTCGCCGATCCGGGCCCGGGTGGGCGCCGCGCGCGAGCGCCAGCGGCTGCGGTACGCGCAGACCCCGTGGCGGGTCAACGCCGACGTGCCCGGCCCGACCCTGCGCGAGACCTGGCCGCTGACCGAGCCCGCCACCGCGCTGCTCGACGACCGGGTCTACGCGGGCGGACTGACCCGGCGCGGGGCGACCCGGGTGCACCGGCTGGCCTGGACGGTCGCCGACCTTCGGGGCACCGACCGGCCCGGGACCGAGGAGCTCGACGTGGCGCTGCGGCTCCGAACCGGGGAGCCGTTGCCGCTGCAGGCGCTGGGGGAGGCGAGGGCCGGGTGAGCGACCGGGTCGCGCGGGTCGCGCTGAGCCGGCTCACCGAACCCGGGGACACCCGGCTCGCCGGGCTGGTGGCCGAGCTGGGGGCCGAGAAGGTGCACGACCTGCTCCGTGACGAACGGGACGTCGCCGGGGTCCACACCGACGTCGCCGGTCGGCTGCGGGGGCTCGACCCCGAGCGGGACCTGCGCCGGGCCGCCGAGCAGGGGATCCGCTTCGTGTGTCCCGGTGACGAGGAGTGGCCCACCCAGCTGCGGGACCTGGAGCGCGCCGAGCCGGTGGCGGGCCGCGGGGGGCCGCCGCTGGGCCTGTGGGTGAAGGGCCCGCTGGACCTGCGGGAGACCTGCGCCCGGGCCGTGGCCGTGGTGGGGTCCCGGTCGGCCACCACCTACGGCGCCGGCGTCGCGTCCGACCTGGCAGCCGGGGTGGCCCGGGAGGGGGTCGGCGTGGTCTCCGGCGCGGCGTTCGGTATCGACCAGGCGGCCCACCGGGGTGCGCTGGCGGTCCGCGGGCCCACGGTGGCGGTGCTCGCGTGCGGCGTCGACCGCGCCTACCCGGCCGCGCACCGTACGCTGCTCGACTACATCGCGGACACCGGCCTCGTGGTCTCGGAGCTGCCCCCGGGGTGCGCTCCGACCAAGGTCCGGTTCCTGTCCCGCAACCGGGTGATCGCGGCGCTGGGACTCGGCACCGTGGTCGTGGAGGCGGCCGCGCGCAGCGGCGCCCTGAACACCGGCAACTGGACGACGAGGCTGAACCGCGTGCTGATGGGAGTGCCCGGCCCCGTGACCAGCGCCCCGTCCGAGGGGGTGCACGAGCTGATCCGGTCCCGGGACGCCGCGTTGGTGACCCGGGCGGGCGACATCCTGGAGCTGGTCTCGCCGGCCGGCGACAACCTGTCGGCGGGCGTGCGCGGCCCCGAACGGCCACGGGACCGGCTCGGCCGGGTGGACCAGCAGGTCCTGGACGCAGTCCCCGTGGTCGTGCCGGCCGGCACCCCGTCGGTGGCCCGGACCTGCGGCCGTGGAGAGGCCGAGGTCGCCCGGGCCCTGCTGCGGCTGCGCGCCGACGGCTTCGTGGAGGGAGGTCCGGACGGCTGGCGGCTCCCGCCGGGCTGAGCGACACGTGGCGGGTTCCGCGCGTGCAGCACGGCGCGGGGGCGCCGCCCGCGTAGCCTCGGTTCCGTGGCAGACCGAGCCCCGGAGGAGACCGAGCGCGACGCGCTCCCGGAGCCGATGGCCGCCGCCCTGGCGGACTACGAACGGCACCTGGCCGCGGAGCGGGACGTCACCCCGCACACGCTGCGCGCCTACCGCGGGGACATCGCCGGGATGCTCGAGCACGCGGCCCGGTTGGGGCACACCGGGCTGGACACCCTGGACCTGCGCACCCTGCGCAGCTGGCTGGCCAAGCAGCAGACGCTGGGGCGGGCGCGCACGACCCTGGCCCGGCGGGCCACCGCGGTGCGGGTCTTCACGGCCTGGGCCGCGCGCACCGGCCGGATCGAGGCCGACCCGGGTGCCCAGCTCGGGTCTCCCAAGGCACACCGCACGCTGCCCCCGGCGCTGCGGGTGGACGAGGTCCGCGCGCTCCTGGAGGCGGCGGCGGGGCACGCCGACGACGGCAGCCCGGTGGGCGCCCGGGACGTGGCGGTGCTCGAGCTGCTCTACGCCACCGGGATCCGGGTGGGGGAGCTGTGCGGGCTCGACGTCGACGACGTCGACCACGAGCGCCGGGTGGTGCGGGTGCTCGGCAAGGGGCGCAAGGAGCGCACCGTGCCGTTCGGCACGCCCGCCGAGCGAGCGCTGGCCCGCTGGGTCCGCGACGGCCGGCCACGGCTGGCGGTGCCGGGGTCGGGCGCGGCGCTGTTCCTGGGCGCGCGGGGGCGCCGGATCGACCAGCGCGCCGTGCGCACGCTGGTGCACACCCGTCTCCTGGACGTGCCGGGAGCACCGGACCTGGGGCCGCACGGGCTGCGGCACACCGCCGCCACCCACCTGCTCGAGGGCGGCGCGGACCTGCGCACCGTGCAGGAGCTGCTGGGGCACGCGTCGCTGGCCACCACGCAGATCTACACCCACGTGACCACCGACCGGCTGCGCCAGGCCTACCGCCAGGCCCACCCGCGCGCCTGAGCCCGGAAGGACGGGCCGGTGCCGCGCGCCGTGACCGGTCGTACGGCGGGCCGGGCGACCGGCGTCGGCAGCGGACCGTCGAGGGGCAGCAGCCGGACCGGGCCCCCGCCCACCAGGGAGAGCGGGTCCAGGTAGGTGTCCCGGCCCTCGATCAGCCCCCAGTGCAGGCAGGCGGCCGGGAAGCAGTGCGACCCGAACAGCTCCAGCCGGCCGAGGACCGTCCCGGCGGTGACCCGGTCACCGAGCCGCACGGACGCGTGCACCGGCTCGTAGGTGGTCCGGGTGTCCCCGTGGTCCACCACGACGACGCCGCGGCCGGCGATCCGGCCGACGAACCGCACCACGCCGGCCTCCGCGGCCCGCACCGGTTGACCCGGGGTGCCGCGCAGGTCGACCCCGCGATGGCCCGCCCCCCAGGCCGACGCGGGCGGGTCGAAGCCCCCGGCGACGTCCGGATACGGGTCCAGCGGCCAGACCGCGGCGAGCGGTGCGGCCAGCTGCAGCAGCAGCGCGGCGAGGGCGGGTGCGACGATGTCCATGCGGGTGAGGATGCCCCCACCGGGACGCCGGACCGGCCCGCGGCGAGCCGGGCTGGGGACCAGCCTCCCGCGGGCCCGTCTGGGGACGTTTCCTGGCCGGGTCCGGATTGGCGGGATCCGCCGACCGTCGTCTAGACTCCACAGTGCAACCCGTCTGTGCGGGTTGACTTCGCACGCTCGATACCGCAGCACCTGCGGGCGACGTCCTTCAGTCTCCCCCTCGGGGGAGTCCGGGCGCGCCGGGCGTCAGGGCAGGGGGCACCCGCTTCCCTGCGACAACTGAGGCGATCCCACTCGTGTGGGCGTACGACGGTCAGGTGCCGTCACGCGCACGCGCGCGGGGTCATGAGACGTAAAGAGGTTCGACAGCCATGGCCGTCGTCACCATGCGCCAGCTCCTCGAGAGCGGCGTCCACTTCGGGCACCAGACCCGTCGCTGGAACCCCAAGATGAAGCGCTTCATCATGACGGAGCGCAACGGCATCTACATCATCGACCTGCAGCAGTCGCTGGCCTACATCGACCGCAGCTTCGCGTTCATCAAGGACACCGTCGCCAAGGGCGGCACCGTGATGTTCGTCGGCACGAAGAAGCAGGCCCAGGAGGCGATCGCCGAGCAGGCGACCCGCGTCGGGATGCCGTACGTCAACCAGCGCTGGCTCGGTGGGATGCTCACCAACTTCCAGACCGTGCACCAGCGGATCAACCGCCTCAAGGAGCTCGACGAGATCGACTTCGACAATGTGGCCGGCAGCGGCCGCACGAAGAAGGAGCTCCTCCACATGAAGCGCGAGCGCGACAAGCTGGAGAAGACGCTGGGCGGCATCCGCGAGATGACCCGCACCCCCTCCGCGGTGTGGATCGTCGACACCAAGAAGGAGCACCTGGCGGTCGAGGAGGCCCGCAAGCTGCGGATCCCGATCATCGGCATCCTGGACACCAACTGCGACCCCGACGAGGTCGACTTCCCGATCCCCGGCAACGACGACGCGATCCGCGCGGTCAGCCTGCTGACCCGCGTGGTGGCCGACGCCGTCGCCGAGGGGCTGATCGCCCGCTCCGGCGCCAAGAGCGGCGAGGGTGACTCGTCCGCCGCGTCCGAGCCGCTCGCCGAGTGGGAGCGCGAGCTCCTCGCCGGCGAGGCCGACAAGGCCGCCGTCGAGGCGACCGGCGGCGACGCTGCCAAGACGGAGACCCCGGCCGCCGAGGCCACCGGCGCGTCCGCCGAGGCTGCGAAGGCCCCGGAGGCGCCGAAGGACGAGGCTGCGAAGGCCCCGGAGGCGCCGAAGGACGAGGCTGCGAAGGCCCCGGAGGCGCCGGCCGAGCCGAAGGCCGAGCCAGCCGAGCCGAAGGCCGAGGCCGAGGGCGAGAGCAAGGCCTGATCCCGTCCCGCTGCTGCGGGCGCCCGGACCGAACCGGCGCGCCCGCAGCGTCCGGGCCGCGGCCCTCCAGCCAGCGGGCCCCCGCCCGATCCACATACGAACCACGAGGTAGGCACAGTCATGGCGAACATCTCCGCCGCGGACGTCAAGCGGCTCCGCGACCTCACCAGCGCGGGCATGATGGACAGCAAGAAGGCGCTCGAGGAGGCCGACGGCGACTTCGACAAGGCCGTCGAGATCCTGCGCATCAAGGGCGGCCAGAAGGCGGCCAAGCGCGGTGCCGAGCGCACCGCGTCCAACGGCCTGGTCGCGACGTCGGGCACCGCCCTGGTCGAGCTGAACTGCGAGACCGACTTCGTCGCCAAGAGCGACGAGTTCGTCGCGGCCGCCCAGCAGATCGCGGACGCGGCCGCAGTGGCCAAGCCCGCGGACGTCGAGGCGCTCAAGGCCGTCCCGCTCGCTGACTCCACCGTCGGCCAGGTCGTCGGGGAGCTGGCGGTCAAGATCGGCGAGAAGATCGAGCTCGGCCGGGTGGCCGTGTTCGACGGCCCGGTCGCGACCTACATGCACCGCCGGGCCTCGGACCTGCCGCCGGCGGTCGGCGTGCTCGTCGAGTACGAGGGCGCCAGCGAGGACGCCGCCCGGGGCGCCGCCATGCAGGTTGCCGCGATGCGTCCGCAGTACGTCTCTCGCGACGAGGTCCCCGAGGACGTCGTGGCCAAGGAGCGCGAGATCGCCGAGGCGACCGCCCGCGAGGAGGGCAAGCCCGAGCAGGCGCTGCCCAAGATCATCGAGGGTCGGCTGAACGGCTTCTTCAAGGACGTCGCGCTGCTCGACCAGCCGTCGGTCCAGGAGAGCAAGAAGTCGGTCAAGGCGGTGCTCGACGAGGCCGGGGTCACCGTGAAGCGCTTCGCTCGCTTCGAGGTCGGCGCCTGACCGGTAGGGTTCGACCCAGACCACACGACGAGGAGGCCGGTTCCTGAGATGATCGAGACGACATCGACGGGCCGGCCTCTTCGCCTGTCCGCGACCGCACGAAGGGACCACTCGTGACCGCCTACAAGCGCGTCCTGCTCAAACTCTCCGGAGAGGTCTTCGGCGGAGGCAAGATCGGCGTCGACCCCGACGTGGTCAACCAGATCGCCCACGAGGTCGCCGGCGTGGTGCGCAGCGGCGTGCAGGTGGCGGTCGTGGTCGGCGGCGGGAACTTCTTCCGGGGCGCCGAGCTGCAGCAGCGCGGGATGGACCGCTCCCGCGCCGACTACATGGGCATGCTCGGCACGGTGATGAACTGCCTGGCCCTCCAGGACTTCCTCGAGAAGCAGGGGGCGGAGACCCGGGTGCAGACCGCGATCGCGATGGGCCAGGTCGCCGAGCCGTACATCCCGCGCCGCGCGATCCGGCACCTCGAGAAGGGCCGGGTGGTGATCTTCGGCGCCGGGGCGGGGATGCCCTACTTCTCCACGGACACGGTCGCCGCCCAGCGCGCGCTCGAGATCGGTGCCCAGGTGATCCTGATGGGCAAGCAGGGCGTCGACGGGGTCTACGACTCCGACCCGCACCAGAACCCGGACGCGGTGAAGTTCGACCACCTCACCTACGACGAGTTCCTGACCCGCGGCCTCAAGGTCGCCGATGCGACCTCGGTCAGCCTCTGCCGGGACAACGACATGGACATGATCGTGTTCAACCTCTCGACCGAGGGCAACATCGCCCGGGTCGTCGCAGGTGAGAAGATCGGTACGACGGTGGCGCGCGACGCCTGACGCCGGCGCCGTACGCCCGACTGACCCACGACGAAGAACGAGGACCAGGAGAAACCGTGATCAAGGAGACCCTCAACGAGGCCGACGACAAGATGGACAAGGCCGTCGAGGTGGCCCGTGAGGACTTCGCCTCGATCCGCACCGGGCGGGCGAACCCGTCGATGTTCCACAAGCTCACCGCCGAGTACTACGGCACGCCGACACCGCTGCAGCAGCTGGCCTCGTTCACCGCACCCGAGGCGCGGGTGATCATCATCGCCCCGTTCGACGTGAGCGCGCTGCCCGCCATCGAGAGGTCCATCCGGGACTCGGACCTGGGGGTGAACCCGACCGACGACGGCAAGACGATCCGGGTGGTGCTGCCCGAGCTCACCGAGGAGCGCCGCAAGGACTACATCAAGATGGCCAAGACCAAGGCCGAGGACGGCAAGATCGCGATCCGCAACATCCGCCGGCACGCCAAGCAGACCCTCGACAAGCTCGAGAAGGACGGCGAGGTCGGCAAGGACGACGTCACCGGTGCCGAGAAGCGGCTGGACGGGCTGACCAAGAAGCACACCGACGCTGTCGACGAGATGCTCAAGCACAAGGAAGCCGAGCTGCTCGAGGTCTGAGCCCCGGCTGCCGCCATGACTGCCCCCGACACGCCATCTGCCCCCGGGCCGGTGGCCCCCGCCCCGCCCAAGACGAGCCGGGCCGGTCGCAACCTGCCCGTCGCGATCGCCTCCGGGCTGGTGCTGGGTGTGGCGATCGTCGTGTCGCTGTTCTTCTGGAAGACGGCGTTCATGGTCATCGTGATGGCCGCGGTCGTGGTCGCGACCTGGGAGCTCGGGCAGGCGTTCGGCACCGGCGGCATCCGGCTCGCCCGCGAGCCGATCTGGGTCGGCGGCGTGGTGATGGTGATGGCGGCGTACCTGTTCGGCGCCCCCGCGCTGGTCACCGCCACCGCGGTGACCGCGCTCTTCAGCATGCTGTGGCGGCTGCGAGGCGGGGTGGCCGGCTACGTCATGGACGCCACCGCGGCGGTGTTCACGATCGTCTACGTGCCCTTCCTGGGAGGCTTCGTCGCGCTGCTGCTCGCCGAGGACAAGGGCGAGCTCGCGGTGGTCACCTTCATCGTGGTCACCATCGCCTCCGACATCGGCGGCTACGCCGTCGGGGTGCTGGCCGGCCGGCACCCGATGGCCCCGGTGATCTCCCCGAAGAAGTCCTGGGAAGGCTTCGCCGGCTCGGTGGTCTTCTGCGTCCTCGCGGGCTGGCTGACCGTGGTCTACCTGCTCGACGGCCGGTGGTGGGTCGGCGTGCTGCTCGGTCTGATCGCGGTGGTGATGGCCACCCTGGGCGACCTCTGCGAGTCGGTGATCAAGCGGGACCTCGGCATCAAGGACATGTCCCAGGTCGTGCCTGGCCACGGGGGGCTGATGGACCGGCTCGACTCGTTGCTCGCGACGGCGGCGCCGGTGTGGCTGCTGCTGCACTACCTGGTGTTCTGAGCGGCGGGCGCCGCCGCGTCCTCGGGGCGACCGCGACGTGGGTCACGCCGGCGCGGTTCGTGTTCGGGCAGGCGGAGGTGGGAGACTGCGGGGGTTATGTCTGAGCCGAAGACCCTGCCGCTGGTGTTCGACGAGCCGCGTGGCCGGAAGAAGCCGCCGCGGCACCTCGCCGACCTCAGCGCCGAGGACCGCAAGGAGCTGGTGACCGGGGCGGGGCTGCCCGGCTTCCGGGCCAGGCAGCTGTCCACGCACTACTTCTCCCGGCTGGTCGACGACCCCGCGCAGATGACCGACCTGCCCGTCGCGCAGCGTGAGCAGCTGGTCGAGTCCCTGCTCCCGCACCTGATGACGCCGCTGCGCACCCTGGAGGCCGACCGGGGTACCACCCGCAAGACGCTGTGGAAGCTGTTCGACGGCGCGCTGGTCGAGTCCGTGCTGATGCGCTACCCCGACCGGGTCACGATGTGCGTGTCGTCGCAGGCCGGCTGCGGGATGGCCTGCCCGTTCTGTGCGACCGGCCAGGGCGGGCTGCAGCGGAACATGTCCGCAGCCGAGATCGTCGAGCAGGTCGTCGCCGGGGCCCGGTCGCTCGCCCGCGGCGAGGTCCCCGGCGGGCCGGGCCGCGTCTCGAACGTGGTGTTCATGGGGATGGGGGAGCCGATGGCCAACTACAAGGCCGTGATCGGCGCGGTCCGTCGGCTCACCGAGCCTGCCCCCGACGGGTTCGGGATGTCCGCACGGGGGGTCACCGTGTCCACGGTCGGTCTGGTGCCGCGGATCAACCAGCTCGCCGAGGAGGGGGTCCCGGTCACCCTGGCGCTGTCGCTGCACGCGCCCGACGACGAGCTGCGCAACGAGCTGGTGCCGGTCAACACCCGGTGGAGCGTGCACGAGGCGGTCGAGGCGGCCTGGAACTACGCCCGGGTGACCAAGCGCCGGGTCTCCATCGAGTACGCCATGATGCGCGACATCAACGACCAGGCCTGGCGGGCCGACCTGCTGGGCGACGTGCTCACGTCGTACGGCGACTGGGGCTGGGTGCACGTGAACCTGATCCCGCTGAACCCGACGCCCGGCTCCAAGTGGACCGCGTCGCGACGCGAGGACGAGCGCGAGTTCGTGCGCCGGCTCGAGGCGAAGGGCGTGCCGACCACGGTGCGCGACACCCGGGGCTCCGACATCGACGGCGCCTGCGGCCAGCTTGCCGCCCACGACGACTGAGCGGTCGGTCAGCGCAGCGCGGGCGGCGCCGCCACCAGCAGCTCGACGTTGCGGGCCTCGTGCACGCCCTCCCGGTGGGTGTCGCGTTCCTGCCAGTCGTTCGCGGCCAGCTCCCGGGACAGTCCCGCCAGCGGGACCGGGCCGCCCGTGCGCCCGCCGTATGCCGCCGGTCCGTGGTGGTCGAGCATGGTGGCGAACAGCGACAGCGTGCCGTCGCGGTTGTCGACCACCTCGAGCAGGCGGGACTGCTGCGGCCAGTCGACGTGCGCTGCCGTGTTGATCTCCCAGAAGCCGCCGCTGCCGTCGGCCTGCCGGTGCGCCCAGACCTGGTTGCGGTGGCTGTGCCCGTTGACCCAGGCCACCACCTGCGGGTGCTGCAGCAGCAGCGCCTTCACCTCGTCTCCGAGGACGCGTTGCTCGGTGTCACCACCGGTGCCCACCAGCGGGTTGGTCATCGTGTCGAGCGTGTGGTGGCTGGAGACCACCACGACCTTGTCCCGTGACGCTGCGAGCTCGGCCTGCAGCCAGCCGAACTGGGTCGCGTCCAGCGACCCGTCCGCCTCGCCGTTGGGGTTCACCGTGTCGAGCACGATGAAGCGGACCGGGCCCTTGTCGAAGCGGTAGTAGGCGGTGCCGTTCCTCCGGTTGGTGGCGGTGAAGCCGTGGCCCACGGGTGTGCCGGAGGTCCGGAAGTGCTCCCGGACGATCTCGGGCCGGGTGAGGACCCGCCGGCGCGGGTCGGCGGTCACCGAGGCGACGCACGGCGTCAGCGCGAGGCTCTGCAGCAGGCCGGCGTAGTCACCACGGAGCGCCGCAAGCAGGTCGGACTGCGACATCCCGGGTGGCGGCGACATCAGCTTCAGGTTTCCCTCCGCGACCTGCGTGAGGGGGAGCGTGTGCGGGAAGTTGCCCTGCACCAGCCCGTCGTGGTTGCCGAACGCGGTGTACCACGGCAGGGACAGGCCGTGCGCCGCGAACGGGCGTCGTGCGGCGTCGAGCAGCCCGGGCACCGCCGGGAAGCCGTACCTGGTCTGCGGCAGGTCGGCGGTACCGCCCGCCGGCGGTCCGCCGGGGTGCCAGTAGTGCCGGTCGTAGTAGGCCGGGTCGGAGGCCATCACGCCCTCGTAGCGGTCCCGGTCGCCCGAGTCCGGCCGGACCCGGCGGCCACCGTCGAGGATGTCGATGTTCCAGCGGACCTCGTTGAGCTGGGAGTTGTCGGAGTTGTCGCCGGTCTGCAACGCGAAGGACAGCGGCGTCCCGGTCACCGGGCCGACCCCGACGTCGTTCACCGCGCGCACCATCGCCTCGGCGACGTGGGCGGTGAGGGCCTCCTGCGGACGGTAGGCGGCGGCGAACAAGCCCGGTGTCGGGTCACCGGACCGGTCCTGGTCCTCGAAGCGGTCGCCCCACTCCACCCGCAGCGGCGACTGGTCGTCGACCACGTGCACGTCGGTCAGGTGCGCGAACGCCAGCAGGGCCCGGCGTCGCTGCGCCCGCCTGCGCTGCGCAGGCACGCCGAGGTCGGTGCGGACGATGTGCGGCTCGCCGGCCCGTCGTACGACCGGGGCGTAGCCGCCGCCACCGGGAGATCCTCGGTGCAGCGTCACGTCGAGCGTGGTGCCCTCGGGCGCGGCCGGGGCGGGAGCCGCCCAGGCGGCGGGGGAGCCCAGCAGGTCGGGCACGCCGACGGCGGCCATGCCGCCGACGACGAAGCCGGATCGCAGCAGGTCGCGTCGCGAGAGGGTCATAGCCGGACAACGAGTCGTGCCCGGTGCGGGTCACGCGGGCTCGTATCCTCGGCGGGTGACGGAAAGCCGCAGCTACTACGACGCCGAGGCGTCCCGTTACGACGCGTCCCGGGGCGGCGAGGCGCGGGCGGCCGCCGCCGCGACCGCGGTGTCCGAGCTGGTGCCGGCCGGCGGGACGCTGCTCGACGTGGCCGGCGGCACCGGCGTCGTCTCGGTCGAGCTTGCCCGCCGGGGCTGGTCGGTGATCGTGGCGGATGCGTCCACGGGCATGCTCCGGGTGGCGGCGCAGAGGCTGCCCGGCCGGGTCCTCGCGGCGAAGGGGGAGCGGCTGCCCCTCGCGGACAACAGCGTGGACGTGGTGACCATGGTGTGGCTGCTGCACCTTCTCGAGGTGCGGAGCGCCGACGACGTGCTCGCGGAGACGTCGCGGGTGCTCCGTCCGGGGGGCCATCTGGTCACGACGGTCGACAAGGACCTGGCTCACGGCAAGGTCAGGAAACGGCTGTCGGACCACCGCGAGCGAGTCGAGCTGGTGGGGCGACGGCTCGGGCTGTTCTTCGTCGGCGCCACATCTTTCAGCGGGCGGAGCAGCTGGGGCTCGGCTACTCAAGGAGATCCGGTCTTCCCGCTGGTCGCCCTGCGCAAGAGCTGACCGGGTCACCGGCGGCGGCGCTGTGCCACCGCGATGCGGTAGCCGTCGGGGTCGACGCAGCGGACGGCCGCCCGCGGAGTGGATGTCGACCTGCGCTGCGGAGAACCTTGCCGCGGCTACCGAGCTCCTGGTGCGCCGGTGAGCAGGGCGAGCTGGGCTTCCAGGGGTGAGGCGCCTGCCTGGCTCAGGGTGCGTACGGCGTCGACGCGGGCGGCGCGGTCGCGGCCGCCGGCCGTGCTGCCGGCCGGCTTGCCGGTCGGGTTGGCGGTCGGCTTGTCGGTCGGCTTGTCGGGGCGGTCCGGGTGCTTGCCGAGGCGGTGGGTGCCGGTGTGGTCGACGCGGAACCAGTGCCCGTGCCGGGTGCGCCACTCGTAGACCCCGGGCTCGGGCTGGCGCAGCATCCAGCCGCGGGCGTGGGTCTTGACCCGGTGCTCGTAGCGGCCCAGCGGGCCGAGGTTCTCGATCCGGGTCTGCCCGGGCGGCCCCCCGGCTGCGGGGGGCCGGTAGGGGGTGGTGTGGTCCAGGTCCATGCGCCGGCCGGTGTGCCCGGAGTACGGGAACACGCTGGCCGGGCGGGCCAGCCGGACCGCCTCGCGCAGCCGGGCCGGCGCCTCGTACCCGTCGACCGGTTCCTGGCCGGCCAGGTCGATCACCGGGGTGATCGTGACCCGGCGGTGCCCGAGCAGCGCCACCGCCGCCTCGATGGTGGTCGGGCCGATGCCGTCCTCGAACCGGGCCACCCCCGCCGCGTCGCGGGTGAACGACTCCTGGGACAGGTGCACGTACACCGTGGCCGCGGGCAGCAGCCGCTCCGGGTCCACCCCCCGCCACCCCCGGCTGCGGGCAGAGTCCTCCCCAGCAGCCCCGGGCACACCTCTCCCGCCGCAGGTCGGGCAGGAGTGGTTGCGGTCCCCGGGTGGGTCGTCGGAGTCGTCGGCCGCTGGGTGCAGGTCGCCGGGCCGCAGCCGTGCCGGGGGCGAGGTGCACGCCGGCTCCGGCTCCGCCACGACCACCCCGCCAAGCAGGTCTGCCGGAGCAGCCGTAGCTGCCGGAGGTGTCGGGGTCGGGGCATGTCCGCGCAGCGCCGCCCACCGAGGTCCGCGCGGGGGCCGCGGCCGGGCTCGCTCCCGGCGGACCGGGTCGGCGGTCGGTTCGCGTGCGTCGACGCGGCGGTCACCGAACAGGTCCAGCACCCCCTGACCCGGCGCCCCGGCGGCCGGGGCGGCGTCGTCGCCGGCCGAGTCGCCGTGTTGCTGGTCGTCACCCTGGTCGTCGGGCTGTGGGGTCTGTTGGTCGGGGGTGGCGTGTTTCTCCAGCAGCCGCACACACGCGTACGGGTTCGCCACGATCTCGACGGCCTTGGCCCGGCGCACCGCCACCGGGTCGGTGTCGCCCTGCACCGCCAGGATCCGCGCGACCCGGTCCAGCAACGCCACCAGACAGATCACGTCCCCGGCGTTGGCCTGCACGATCAACGTCTTCAACCCGTGCTCGTTGGTCTGGCCGGTGGCCACGAACCGCCGCATCGCCGCGGCCCGCTCCCGCGCCGCCGCGGCGGCCGGGTCGGCCTCGATGATCTTCGCCGCCACCAGCGCCTCGAACCGCCCCCACGGCAACGACGCCGCGTACCGGGTCGTCGCCGCGTCCACCCACCGCGCCTGCTCCCGGTCCAACCCCGCCGCGTGGCACAGCCCCGCGACCCGGCGGGCCTGCCACACCCGCACCCCGGCCACCGACCCGTCCGCCACCGCCGCCGGGTCCGCGTGCGCCACCGCGGTGATCTGCGCCCACCACAACGGGTGCCGCTCGCGCACATCGAGCGCATCGCGCAGCAGATGCACCGCCGACCCGTGCCCCACCCCCAACAACACCGCCAGCTCCGCGACCGCGAACTCCGCCACCCGCGGCGTCCCGTCCCCGCCACAGGCCCGCGCCCGCTCGGTGCCCGGCAACACCCGCCCCGCCCCGTCGCGGGCCACCAGCGAGTCCTCGTCATGCGCGTCCGCCCACGCCGCGGCCAGCACCAGCTCCCGCGCCTCGCGGACCAGCAGCTCGCACCGGGTCGCGACCAGCGCATCGGCCACCGCCGACCCATCGGCCCCCACACCCCACGACGCCTGCTCCTCCATACCGACCAACCTAGACCCGCTCACCGACACTTCCCGCACACCCGACCAGCACCCGACAAGTACCCGACACGGACCCCTTTCCCGTTGTGCACAACGGGAAAGTCGGCCTCGACGGCACCGCCGTCGGCGGCAGCCCCCCGAGCCGACGGCCGCGGCCGGTCGTGCTGCACGACGCCGATCCGCCGCTGGATCAGACGCGGCCCGATCCGGGACATCCCGGGGGCCCGCTCCACCCGACGGCGCTGCCACAGCACCGGCTGCGCCTCCGGGGTCCGCGGCAGACCCACGGGGCGGCAGCGCGGGTCAGCCCGCCGGCAGGGTCAGGGCCGGCAGCGTCAGGGGCGGCAGGGTCACGGCCGGCAGGTCAGGCAGCAGGCTCAGCGGGCCAGCAGCGGCAACACGTCGTCGAGGTCGTCGACGAGATGGACGGCGGGCGCCATCGGCCGGCCGTCGGCCAGCGTCCGCAGCAGGGGCCAGGCCGGCAGCTCGTCGGTCCAGTACTGTTTTCCGACCAGCACCATCGGTGCTACCGCGGACGGGTCGGCGTAGTAGTTCTCGCAGGCGTCCTGGAAGACCTCCTGCACCGTGCCGCCCTTGCCCGGCAGGAAGACGATGCCGGCGGTGCAGCAGTGCAGCAGGATGTCCTCCCGGATGGCGTTCTTGAAGTACTTCGCGATCCGGCTCGGGAACGCGTTCGGCGGCTCGTGCCCGTAGAACCAGGTCGGGATGCCGAGGGAGGCGCCGCCCTCGGGCCAGCGGCGGCGCACGTCGAACGCCGCGTCCGACCACGCGGTGACGGACGGTCGGAAGCCCGGCACCGACGCCAGCACGGTCACCGCCTCGTCGAGGACGTCTTCGTCGTAGCGGGACAGGTACCCGCCCAGGTTCGCGGCCTCCATCGCCCCCGGGCCGCCACCCGTGGCGACCGTGAGTCCGGCCCGGGCCAGCGACCAGCCCAGCCTGGCCGCGGAGGTGTAGCCCGCCGAGCCGCGTTCGAGTGCGTGCCCGCCCATCACCCCGACCAGGCGCCTTCCCGACGTGAACTCCGTGAGCGCGTTGTCGATGGCCAGGTCGTGCAGGGACTGGGCGAGGTGCGCCGCCAGGTCGGGTCGGGCCTGCTTCGACCAGGCGTAGATGCGGGCGTCCGGGGTCCGGTCGTACGACGTCCCGAGGCCGTCGTAGAGCTCCTCGGGGGTGTAGAGCGCGCCGCGGTAGGCGTCGAACGGCACGTACGGGAGCACCGGGAAGACCAGCGCACCGCGTTCCCGCAGGTCGTTCTCGACGTCGTCGTCGAGCATGCAGCCGAGGAACAGCGAGCCGCGCGGGTCGAGCCGGCGCAGCACGTCCCCCCGGTCCCGGAGGTCCACGGCCTGCAGCCGCCAGCCGGCCAGTGACCGGACGCCGGCGGCGACCCGGGCGTCGAACTCGGCCAGCGACTCGACCTCGATGGTCCGGCCCGGTCCCTTGCGCACCGGGCCAATCTAACCGGCCGTCTCACCGCCAGCCGGCAGGCTCACAGCGCCACGGCCAGCAGCTCGCCGAACAGTGCGTGCTCGTCCACCCGGAGGCCCCGTGAGGAGAACCACGAGCAGACGTTGCGGCAGTCCCGCATCAGGAAGTCCATGCCCTGCGGGTTCGCGACGATGTCCACGGCCTGGGGCAGGTCGATGAGCACCAGTCGTTCGCCGGCGGCGAGGATGTTGAAAGCGGAGAGGTCCCCGTGCGCGACGCCGTGCCCGGCCAGCACCGCCATCGCGTCCCGCAGCTGGTCGAAGTACGACGCGAGCAGGTCCGGCTTCGGCCGGGTCTGGGCCAGCCGCGGCGCCGCCTCGCCGGCGACGGTGACGAGCTCCATCAGGAGCTCGGTGCCGTCGATCTGCACTGGGTAGGGGACCGGGACGCCCGCGGACCAGAACCGCTTCAGCGCCTCCCACTCCGCCCAGGCCCACTGACCGGCGGCCACGGATCGGCCGTGTGCGCTGCGCTTGGCCAGCGCCCGCGCGTCCCGGGAGTTCCTGGTCCGGCGGCCCTCGGTGTAGGTACTGCTGCGGTGGAAGGACCGGTGCTCCTCGGTCCGGTAGCGCTTGGCGGCGAGCACCACCGCCTGCGCCGGGTCGTCGGGCACCGCGCGCTCGAGCAGGAAGACGTCGGCCTCCTTGCCGGTCTTGAGCACGCCGAGCTCGGTGTCGAGGGCGGCCTGGCTGGTCACGACCCAGTCCGGGCGCGGCTCCGGTCCGCGGCAGAGCGGCTCGACGCTCAGCCAGGTGGACCAGCGCTGGCCGTCGTCGGGATCGTCGGAGGAGGTGAAGTCGAAGACGAAGAACGGGTCAAGCCCGCGAGCGGGCTCGTCCGCGGAGGTGAGGCTGGATGACATCGGTGGGGGTGCTCCATGAGTGAGAGGGCTGATGGGCTGCGGGCAGGCCAAGGACCGAGGTAGGCATCTGCTCTCCTCCTCTCGCTCACGGGCGACCCTCGTGGTCGTCGCGGATCCACTGTGCGGGGGGAGCGGTTCGCGCGCAACCGGTTTTCGGAGGCGGGCGCGGGATATGCTCTGGCCCTCTTTCCGGTCCGGGGGTCCCGTCGATGTCTCGTCCGCACATCCGCCTGCTCGCGGCGGCGGCCTCCCTCGCGGTGGCCGCCGGCCTCACCCCGGGCTCGGCCGCCGCGCCGGCCTCCGCCGCCACGCCGGCAGCCCGGCACGGTGCGGTCGGGATCGGCGACCCGTACTTCCCGCTCGACGGCAACGGCGGGTACGACGTCGAGCACTACGACATCCACGACACCTACCGGCTCGCGGCCGGCCGGCTCACCGGCTGGACCGTGCTCACCGCCCGGACCACCGAGCCCCTGGACCGGTTCGACCTCGACCTGGTGCTGCGCGCCACGGCCGTGCAGGTTGACGGCAGACCGGTGCCGTTCCACAGACCGAACGGGCACGAGCTGCGGGTCGACCTGCCCCGTCCACTGCCCGCGGGGCGCACGTTCACCGTCCTGGTGCGCTACCGGGGTGAGCCCGCCGCCCTCGGCTACGACGGCGAGCGGCCCTGGGTCGCGAACCGGCGCGAGGTGGTGGCCATGAACGAGCCGCACATCGCGCCGTGGTGGTTCCCCGCCGACGACCACCCGCGCGACAGGGCCTCGTTCGACGTCACGGTCCGGGTGCCCCGGGGCAACCGGGTGATCGGGAACGGCGAGCTGGTCTCGCACCGGACCGGGGACACCTGGTCGCGCTGGCACTGGAGGACCACCGAGCAGATCAGCAGCTACCTCGCCTTCTTCGCCGCCGGGCGGTTCACCGTCGCGACCGGCACCGGCCCCGGTGGGCTGCCCTACACGCTCGCGGTGTCCAAGCTGCTGCCGAGGTCGTGGCAGCGCGGATCGTTGCGCGCGCTTCGCCGGACCCCGGGGATCGTCGCCTGGGAGACCGCGCAGCTCGGACCGTACCCGTACTCCTCGACCGGCGGCGTGGTCACCGGCCTCTACCCGGGCTTCGCGCTGGAGAACGCCTCCCGGCCCACCTACCCCTACTGGGGCTCGGGACGAGCGGCCACCCTGGTGCAGGTGCACGAGCTGGCGCACCAGTGGTTCGGCGACGCGGTGTCGGTCGACCGGTGGCGGGACGTCTGGCTGAACGAGGGCTTCGCGACCTGGGTGGAGTGGCGCTACGCGGAGACCCACTGGGACGCGCCCGCCCAGCGAAAGCTGCTGCGCGGCTACCGCAGCCACCTCGCCGACGACGCGTTCTGGAAGCTGCGGGTGGCCGCACCGGGCCCGCGGCACCTGTTCGACCCGCCGGTCTACGACCGCGGCGCGATGGCGCTGCAGGCGCTGCGGCACCGGATCGGCGACGCGACCTTCGGCACCGTGCTGCGCGTCTGGGTGCAGCAGCACCGTGGCGGCACCGCCCGGGTGGGGCAGTTCGAGCGGCTCGCCGCCCGGATCAGCGGGCAGGACCTCCACGGCTTCTTCGACGCCTGGCTGCACACCCGGACCCGGCCGGCGGCCACCGCCGACAACGGCCTGGCTTGAGCCGCCGGCCGGAGCCCGTAGCAAGATGGGGTCATGGCCGACTACCTCGCAGAGCACGCCCGCAGCATCGAGGACCCGGAGGGCTTCTGGGCCGAGCAGGCCCGGCTCGTGGACTGGATCAGGAAGCCGCGCCGGGTCCTCGACCGGGAACGACCGCCGTTCTACCGCTGGTTCCCCGACGCCTCGCTGAACACCTGCTACAACGCGCTCGACCGACACGTCGTCCGCGGTCACGGCGACCGCACCGCGCTGGTCTACGACAGCGCCGTCACGCAGACCAGGGCCCGCTACACCTACGCGCGGCTGCTCGAGCAGGTCGCGGCGTTCGCCGGCGCGCTGCGCGGCTTCGGGGTCGAGAAGGGCGACCGGGTCGTGATCTACATGCCGATGGTCCCCGAGGCCGTGATCGCGATGCTGGCCTGCGCCCGCCTCGGCGCCGTGCACTCCGTGGTGTTCGGCGGCTTCGCGCCGCACGAGCTCGCGGTCCGCATCGACGACGCGCGGCCCAAGGTGGTGGTGTCCGCGTCCTGCGGCATCGAGCCGACGCGCACCGTCGAGTACAAGCCGATGCTCGACCGGGCCCTCGAGCTCAGCACGCACAAGCCCGGCGCGTGCATCATCAAGCAGCGGCCCCAGGCGCCCGCCGACCTCACCGAGCCGCGCGACGTCGACTGGGACCTGGCGATGAAGGCCGGGCTGAGCGACCCCGCCGAGTGCGTCGAGGTGGCCGCCACCGACCCGCTCTACGTGCTCTACACCTCGGGCACCACCGGGAAGCCCAAGGGCATCGTGCGCGACAACGGCGGCCACGCCGTGGCCATGGCCTGGTCGATGCCGAACATCTTCGACCTCCACGAGGGGCAGGTCTGGTTCACCGCCTCCGACGTGGGCTGGGTCGTCGGGCACTCCTACATCGTCTACGCGCCGCTGATCACCGGGGCGACCACGGTGCTCTACGAGGGCAAGCCGGTGGGGACCCCGGACGCCGGTGCGTTCTGGCGGGTCGTCGCCGAGTACGGCGTCGAGGCGATGTTCACCGCCCCCACGGCGATCCGGGCGATCAAGAAGGAGGACCCGGACGGGGAGCTGCGCAAGGAGCACGACATCTCCTCGCTGCGCACGCTGTTCCTGGCCGGGGAGCGCCTGGACCCCGGCACCTACACCTGGGCGAGCGAGAGCCTCGGCGTGCCGGTGGTCGACAACTGGTGGCAGACCGAGACCGGCTGGCCGATCGCCGCCAACCTGCGCGGGCTGCACCCGATGCCGATCAAGCCCGGGTCCCCGACCGTGCCGGTGCCTGGGTACCGGGTGGAGGTCCTCGACGAGCGGGGCGCCCCGGCCCGGGCGGGGGAGGAGGGCGCGATCTGTCTCCGGCTGCCGCTGCCGCCCGGCACGCTCCCCACCCTGTGGGGCGACGACGACCGCTACGTGGCGTCCTACCTCGCGGCCCACGACGGCTACTACCTGTCCGGGGACGGCGGCTACCTCGACGAGGACGGCTACCTGTTCGTGATGGGCCGCACCGACGACGTCATCAACGTCGCCGGCCACCGGCTCTCGACCGGCTCGATGGAGGCGGTGATCGCCGCGCACCCGGCGGTGGCCGAGTGCGCGGTGATCGGCGTGGCCGACCCGCTGAAGGGACAGCTGCCGCGCGGCTTCGTGGTGCTCAAGGCCGGGGTCACCGACGACCCGGACGACGTCGCGCGCGACCTGGTGGCGCGGGTCCGCGACGAGATCGGTGCGGTCGCGGCGTTCCGGGACGTCACCGTGGTCGGCGGGCTGCCCAAGACCCGTTCCGGCAAGATCCTGCGCAAGACGATGCGGGAGATCGCCGACGGCAAGGACGCGGCGGTGCCCTCGACCATCGAGGACGCGTCCGTGCTGGACGTGCTGCGCCCGTCGCTGCGCCCCGACCGGTAGCGGCCGGACCGCCTGCCGTCCGTGGTGCCGTCAGGCGGGCGCCGGGAGGGCCCCGCCGCGCAGCAGCCGCCGCGCGGAGTCGAGGTCCACCGCGCGCGACCAGAGGAACCCCTGCCCCTGGGAGCAGCGCACGGAGCGCAGCCAGGAGGCCTGCTCGGGGAGCTCGACGCCCTCCGCGACCGTGTGCAGGTTCATCGTGCGGCTCATCGCGATGATGCCCTGGGCCACGCTGGACCCGTGCTCGTCGGAGCAGACCTGGTCCACGAAGGACTTGTCGACCTTCAGCATGTCCACCGGCAGCTGCGAGAGGTAGGACAGCGAGTTGTAGCCGGTGCCGAAGTCGTCGATGGCGATCCGGACGCCCAGCGACCGCAGCGCGGAGAGCCTGCGGACCACGCTGTCCAGGTCGTCGAGGACGACGGTCTCGGTGATCTCGAGGACGAGCCGGTCCGGCGGCAGGCCGGAGGCGGCCAGGGCCGAGGTGACCTGCTCCACGAAGTTCTCCGAGGCGAGCTGGCGGGCCGCGATGTTGACCGACATCGTGGGGGTGTGGCCGCCGGCCTGCAGCCGTGCCCCGGCGCGGCACGCCTCGTCGAGGATCCAGCTGCCGACCGCGAGGATCAGGCTGCTCTGCTCGGCCATCGGCACGAACTCCGCCGGCGGCAGCAGCCCGCGGTTCGGGTGGTTCCAGCGCACCAGCGCCTCGAAGCCGGTGATCGCGCCGGTGGCCAGCTCCACGGCCGGCTGGTAGTGCAGCACCAGCTGGCCGAGGGCGACCGCGCGGCCCAGCTCCGCCCGCAGCGCGAGCCGTTCGCGGGTCCGGGCATGCAGCCCCGGCTCGTACACGGCGACCGTCGAGCGGCCCTGGTCCTTGGCCCAGACCAGGGCGGCGTCCGCGTTGCGCAGCACCTCCTCGGCGCTCGCGGCCCCCGCGACCGCCTCGGCCACGCCGATGCTGATCTGGATCCGCTCGCGGCGGCCCGCGACGACGAACGGCTCCGCGAGCTCGTGCCGGAGCCGGTCCGCGACCGCGGCCGCCGTGGCCAGGTCGGTGTCCTCCAGCAGCACGGCGAACTCGTCACCGCCGACCCGGGCGGCGGTGTCGCCGTTCCGCAGGGCCGCCTGGATGCGTGCCGCGACCTCCACCAGCAGCTCGTCGCCCGCGGTGGCCCCGAGACGCTGGTTCACCGCAGCGAAGCCGTCGAGGTCGCAGTGCAGCACCACGAGCGGTGCCGGCCGGGCGGCGCGCCGGTGCAGCGCGTGCGCGACGCGGTCGGCGAACAGGTGCCGGTTCGCCAGCCCGGTGAGCAGGTCGTGCAGGGCCGGGGTGTCCCGGAACGCGTGCTCCGGGTCGGTGCGGCGGCGGGTGGCGCCGTACGCGGTCAGCCAGGCCACCACGAGCACCGGGAGCACGCCCGCGTTGAACAGCATGTCGGGGAGACCGTCCCGGTCACCACGGGCGACCAGCGCGACGCTGAGGACGGCGAAGATGCCGACGGGCACGGCGACGAGGACGGCGGGCCGGTGGGCCTGCGCGAGAGTCCGTGACGTCATCCGATCCCTTCCTCGCTCCGGTGGCACCGACGGTCCGAACGACTAGCAAGGTACCGAGGCCGGGGCTGGGACGTGCGGGAATCCTGGAACTGGTGTGACGCGTGGGTTCAGCGGCCGCCGACCAGCGGGGCCACCACCCGGGCCAGCCGGCTCGGCCGGCCGGTGAGGCGCTCCTCCACGTCCGCGGCGGCCATCGCGCGCAGGCCGGCGTTGACGCCCAGCCAGCGCAGCGGCTCCGGCTCCCACCGCGGAGAGCGGTGCTGCACCCACGGCAGCTCGGTCAACCCCGTGCGGCGGCCCAGCACCAGGTCCCGCAGGGTGCGCCCGGCCAGGTTCGACGTGCTCACCCCGTCGCCGACGTACCCGCCGGCCCAGCCGACCCCGGTCGCCGGGTCCAGCCCGACCGAGGCGCACCAGTCCCGCGGCACGCCGAGCGCGCCGCCCCAGGCGTGCGTCACCTTCGTCCCGGCGAGCACCGGGAACATCTCCCGCAGCGTCGCCCACAAGGCGGCGAACACGCGCGGCTCCCGGTCGAAGTCGGGCCGGGTGCGGGAGCGGAAGTGGTACGGCGCCCCGCGGCCGCCGAACACCAGGCGACCGTCGGCGGTGCGCTGTCCGTAGACGATCAGGTTCCGGTGGTCGGTGAAGGTCTCACGGCGGCGGAGCCCGATCTCGGCCCACACCGAGGGCGCCAGCGGCTGGGTGGCGATCACCAGCGAGTACACGGGGGCGAGGGTGCGCGCGTAACCGGGGAGGGCAGCGGTGTAGCCCTCGGTGGCCCGGACCACCACGCCGGCCTTGACGCTGCCGTGCCGGGTGCGGACCCGGCCGGGGCGCAGCGAGGTCACCGGGCTGTGCTCGAAGACGCGGCCGCCTCGGCTGTCCTCCACGAGCCGGGCCAGCCCCCGGACCAGGCGGCCGGGATGGACCACCGCACAGTCGGGGGTGTAGGTCGCGCCGCGGACGCCGCTGGCGTTCAGCACCGCGCGGGCCTCGGCGGCGTCCAGCAGGCTGAGGTCGTCCTCGCCCCGGCCCCAGGCCCGCGCCGCGCGCACCTCGCGGACCGCGGAGCGGAGCTGGGCCCGGCTGCGGGCCAGCGCGATGGTGCCGCCCTTCGCGTAGTCGATGTCGAGCCGCTCTCGTCCGGCGACCCGGCCGACCTCGTCGACGGACTCCCGCATCGCGGCGTGCATCGCGCGGGCACGCGACGGATCCGACCCGGGCAGCGCGGCGACCTTGTCGGCCGAGGCCGGGAACAGCGCCGAGCACCAGCCGCCGTTGCGGCCGGAGGCGCCGAAGCCGGCCGTCTCCGCCTCCAGGACCACCACGCGCAACGTCGGGTCGGCGCGCAGCAGGTAGTAGGCGGTCCACAGGCCGGTGAAGCCGGCCCCGACCACCGCGACGTCCGCGCTGACGTCCCCGGCGAGCGGGTCGCGGGGGACCCAGTCGTCGGGGGTGGTGGCGTGCCAGAGCGAGAGGCCGCGGTAGTCGCTCAGCGCACGCCCCAGGAGTACGTCTGCTTGCGCAGCTGGAGGTACATGAACGTCTCCGTGGACACCACGTTCTCGATCGTGCGGATCTTCGAGGACAGCACCTCGAGCAGGGCCTCGTCGCTCTCGCAGACCACCTCGACGAGCAGGTCGTAGGAGCCGGCGGTGATCACCACGTAGTCGACCTCGTCGAGCGCGGCCACCGCGTCGGCGACCGGCTCCAGCGCGCCGTTGGTCCGGATCCCGATCATCGCCTGCCGCGCGAACCCGAGCTCGAGCGGGTCGGTGACGGCGACGACCTGCATCACCCCGCTGTCGATCAGCCGCTGCACGCGCTGTCGCACGGCCGCCTCGGACAGCCCGACCACCTTGCCGATGGCGGCGTAGGAGCGACGACCGTCCTGCTGGAGCTCCTCGATGATCGCCTTCGAGACGTCGTCGAGCACGATCCCGTTGGCCACGGTCCGGCCGGTTCGCCTGGTCACGCCGTCGATCTTGGCAGCCGGGCGGGACCGCGTCAAAGACATCGCTGCTCCGTGGCGAGGGAATCGGTTGTGCCAGGTGTTGGCGGCCAAGGATTCGCTTGTCGCGCTCGGTGGTCTCTGACAGGATCCGCTGTACTGAGGCATCCCCGGCTGAGAGGTCCGTCCCGATGTCGACCTGGTGGCGCCGGTCGCTGGTCGACGCCGCCCCGGCGGTGTTCTGGCTCGACGACCCCGAGCGGCCGGCGCGACGCGCCCCGCTGGACGGCCCGGAGCGAGCGGACCTCACGGTCGTGGGCGGCGGCTACTGCGGCCTCTGGACGGCACTGCGCGCGAAGGAGCGCGACCCCGACCGGGAGGTGGTGCTGCTCGAGGCCGGGCGCTGCGGGGACCAGGCCAGCGGGCGCAACGGCGGCTTCGCCTCGGCCAGCCTGACCCACGGCCACCCGAACGGGCTGGCCCGGTGGCCCGAGGAGATGGGGCAGCTCGACCGGCTCGGCGCCGACAACCTGCGCGACCTGGTCGAGACCGTCGCCCGGTACGGCATCGACTGCCGCGTCGAGCAGACCGGCGAGCTCACCGTCGCGTCCGCGCCGCACCAGCTCGCCGAGCTGGCGGCCCTGGCGGACGACCTCGCGGCGGCCGGGCAGCATGCCCTGCTCCTGGACCGGGGCGGCGTCCGCGCCGAGCTGGACTCGCCGACGTACCTGGGCGGCCTCTGGGAGCCGCGCGCCACGGTGCTGGTCGAGCCCGCCCGGCTGGCCTGGGGACTGCGGCGCGCGTGCCTGGACCTCGGTGTGCGGATCTACGAGGGCACCCGCGTCGAGCGGCTCGAGGAGACGCCCAGCGGCGTCCGGGTGCACGCACCGGGCGGCCACGTGGACGCGGCCCGGGTGGCGCTGGCCACCAACGCGTTCCCGCCGCTGCTGCGCCGGCTGCGGCTGCTGACCGTGCCGGTCTACGACTACGTGCTGATGACCGAGCCGCTCTCCCCGGCGCAGCGGGCGGCGGTCGGGTGGGGCAACCGGCAGGGGGTGGGCGACGCGTCGAACCAGTTCCACTACTACCGGCTGACCCGCGACGACCGGATCCTCTGGGGCGGCTACGACGCGGTCTACCACTACGGCAGCAGGATCGACCCGCGGCTCGAGCAGCAGGGGCCGACCCACGACCAGCTCGCCCGGCACTTCTTCGAGACCTTCCCGCAGCTCGACGGGCTGCGGTTCAGCCACCGCTGGGCCGGCGTGATCGACACCTGCACCCGGTTCGCGGCGTTCTTCGGCACGGCGCACCGCGGGCGCGTCGGCTACGCGCTCGGGTTCACCGGGCTGGGCGTCGCCGCGACCAGGTTCGGGGCCGACGTGGTCCTCGACCTGCTCGCGGGCGAGGACACCGAGCGCACCCGGCTCCGGATGGTCCGGGAGCGACCGGTGCCCTTCCCGCCGGAGCCGCTGCGCTACGCCGGGGTGCAGCTGACCCGGTGGTCCATGGAGCGCGCCGACGCGCGGGGCGGCCGGCGGAACCTGTGGCTGCGCGCGCTGGACCGCGCGGGGCTCGGGTTCGACTCCTGAGCCGCGGTCGGGCAGGAACAGGCACGAGACGCGCGGGCCGAAGGGATGTTGCTACTCCCGGGTAGTGGGTAGGGAGTGAGGTGAGTCACGGTCCCGCGGGGGCGGCCGCTCTCGGGGACCTTCGCGCCGGCGTCGTCTCGGGCGTCGGGGAAGGCAGGTTTCGCATGACACTCGACCCAGGAAGTGCCCGGGCCGCCACGTCGGCGGCGGGCACCGCGGAGCGCGGCCGGCAGGTCCGCAAGGCCGCGCTCGCCTCCACGGTCGGAACCACCATCGAGTGGTACGACTACTTCCTCTACGGGACCGCCGCGGCGCTGGTGTTCCCCAAGCTGTTCTTCCCGCACGCCTCGGACTACGTGGCGCTGCTGGAGTCCTTCGCGACGTACTTCGTCGGCTTCGCGGCGCGGCCGGTGGGCGCGGCGATCTTCGGCCACTGGGGCGACCGGATCGGCCGCAAGGCGACCCTGATCGTCACGCTGCTGATGATGGGTGTGTCCACGGCGCTGATCGGCGTGCTCCCCGGCAGCGCCGCCTGGGGGAGCGCGGCCCCGATCGTCCTGATCACGCTGCGCGTGCTGCAGGGAATCGCCGTCGGTGGCGAGTGGAGCGGGTCGGTGCTGCTCTCGATGGAGTGGGGCGACCAGAAGCGCCGTGGACTGATGGGCAGCTGGCCGCAGCTCGGCGTGGCGATCGGGCTGATCCTGTCCACGGGGCTGCTCACCTTGTTCAACAACGTCGCCGGCGACGGCTTCGACAGCTGGGGCTGGCGGGTGCCGTTCCTGCTGAGCCTGGTGCTGGTGGCCGTGGGCCTCTACATCCGGCTGCAGATCCTGGAGACGCCGATGTTCGCCAAGGTCGTCGAGTCCCGGCGGATCCGGCGCACGCCGGTCGTCGAGGTGCTCCGCAAGCACCCCAAGGAGATCGCGCTGTCGGCGCTGCTGCGGATGTCGGAGCAGATGCCGTTCTACGTGGTGACCGCCTTCGTGCTGTCCTACCTGACCGACAGCGACCACGGCTACACCAAGAACTTCGTGCTGGTCGGGACGCTGGTGGCCGCGGGCCTGGAGCTCGTGCTGGTGCCCTACTTCGGGCACCTGTCGGACAGCGTGGGACGCAAGCGGGTCTACATGGCCGGCGCCGCGGTGATGGGCATCTGGGGCTTCGCCTACTTCGCGCTGCTCGACAGCGGGGTCGGCTGGATCGTCTTCGCCGCGCTCTGTCTCGGGCTGGTCCCGCACGCGATGCAGTACGGCCCGCAGGCCTCGCTGATCGCGGAGAGCTTCCCCACGTCGCTGCGGTACGGCGGCGCCGGGCTGGGCTACCAGTTCTCGTCCGTCGTGGCGGGTGGCCCAGCGGCGCTGGTCGCGACGTACCTGATCCACCAGTTCGGCACGGCGTACGCCGTCTCGGTCTACATCGCGGTGTCCGCGCTGATCACCCTGGGGGCCTGCGCCGCCCTCAAGGACTACAGCCGCGCGGACATCGCCGACGACGCGACGTACGAGACCACGGCCTCCTGACGGCGGGCCCGGGTCAGCGAGCCGGCTGGCCGGGCTCCTCGTCGACGTGCACGTACTTGCCGCCGCGCAGCAGGGACGCCACCGCGGCCACCAGGCAGGCCGCGGTGGCGAACCCGAAGGCAACCGTGAGCCCGTCCGCGAACGGGCCCGAGATCAGGGTGGGGAAGAACGCGCGCCCGGTCAGGTAGGCGGCCTGGTGCGCCGGCAGCTGGGAGAGCACCTGCGGGCCGAGCAGGTTCTGGATCGGGTTGTAGCCCAGCAGCGAGGCGAACAGCACCGACACCGGCGGGAGCGCGGCCAGCCGCGCGGCGTCGTGCGCGGGCACGCCCTGCGCGGTCAGCCCGGTGGTCAGGGTGTGCGGCAGCGAGCTGGCCAGGCCGGAGATGATCAGGCTGAAGAAGATCCCGATGGACAGCACCATCGAGGCGTTCTGGAAGGTGGCGCTGATCCCCGCGCCGACGCCGCGCTGGTGGGCCGGCAGGCTGTTCATGATCCCGGCGCGGTTGGGTGAGGCGAACAGCCCCATGCCGATCCCGTTGAGCAGCAGCACCAGGGCGAACTGCGGGTAGCCGAAGTTCACCGGCAGGCGCATCAGCCACACGAAGGTGAGTGCCGCCAGCACCATCCCGCCGGTGGCGAACAGCCGGGCGCCGAAGCGGTCGGAGAGCCAACCGGACACCGGTCCCGCGACCAGGAACCCGAGCGTGAGCGGGAGCATGTAGATGCCCGCCCACAGCGGCGTGGACGCGAAGTCGTAGCCGTGCCGGGGCAGCCAGATGCCCTGCAGCCAGATGATCAGGATGAACATCAGCCCGCCGCGGCCCAGCGCGGAGAGCAGGCTGGCCAGGTTGCCCGCCGTGAACGCCCGGATCCGGAACAGCCCGAGGTGGAACATCGGGTCCGGCACCCGGGTCTCGACCACGCAGAAGACGCCGAGCACCGCCACGCCACCGATCAGGGCGGCCAGCACCCACGGGTTCGACCACCCCATGGTGTGCGTGCCGTAGGGCTGGATCCCGTAGGTGATGCCGACCAGGACCGCGATCAGCCCCACCGCGAACGTCGCGTTCCCCCACAGGTCGAGGCGGGCGGGTCGACGTACCCCGGTGTCGTGCAGCTTCAGGTAGGCCCAGACCGTGCCGAACAGCCCGACCGGGACCGAGACCAGGAACACCAGCCGCCAGTCCACCGGGCCGAGCAGCCCGCCGATCACCAGCCCGAGGAACGAGCCGGCGATCGCGGCCACCTGGTTGAGCCCCAGGGCGAGGCCCCGCTGCTCGACGGGGAACGCGTCGGTGATGATCGCGCTGGAGTTCGCCATCAGCATCGCGCCGCCGACCCCCTGCCCGACTCGCATCAGGATCAGCCAGAGCACCCCGGCGGTGCCGTGCATCCAGGTCACCGACAGCAGGACCGAGAACGCGGTGAACACCGCGAACCCGGCGTTGTACATCCGCACCCGGCCGACCATGTCACCGAGCCGGCCGAAGCTGACCACCAGCACGGCCGTGACGACCATGAACCCCATGATCAGCCAGAGGAGGTAGCTGGTGTTGCCGGGCCGCAGGGGGTCGATCTGGATGCCCCGGAAGATGTCCGGCAGCGCGATCAGCAGGATCGAGGAGTTGATGGTCGCCATCAGCATGCCCAGCGTGGTGTTGGACAGCACGATCCACTTGTAGTGCGCGAGAGCCTTGTCGGCCTCGGCGCGCGCGACCCGTCGCTGGGCGCGGCTGGTCGGCTGCTGGGTCTGCGTCATCGGTCTCCAGCCCTGGGGGAGGCTACGTCGCTTGCAGACGCCAACAATAGGCCACGGACCACGCAGGCCCGAAGCGGTGGTTCAGAGTCTGGTCCAGGCCTCCTCGAGGACCGAGCGCAGCTTGGACTCCATCTCGTCGAAGTGCTCCTGCTCGCAGATCAGCGGCGGCGAGAGCTGGATGACCGGGTCGCCGCGGTCGTCGGCGCGGCAGTAGAGCCCGGCCTCGTACAGCGCGCGGGAGAGGAACCCACGCAGCAGCTTCTCCGCCTCGGCGTCGTCGAAGGTCTCCTTGGTGGCCTTGTCCTTGACCAGCTCGATGCCGTAGAAGTACCCGTCGCCCCGGACGTCGCCGACCATGGGCAGGTCCAGGAGCTTCTCCAGGGTGCTGCGGAACGCGTCCTGGTTGGCGAGCACGTGCTTGTTGATCCCCTCGCTCTCGAAGACGTCGAGGTTGGCCATCGCCACCGCCGCGGACACCGGGTGGCCGCCGAACGTGTAGCCGTGGTTGAACGTGGTGGTGCCCTCCAGGAACGGCTGCATCAGCCGGTCGGTGGCGATCATCGCGCCGAGCGGGGAGTAGCCCGAGGTGAGCCCCTTCGCGCAGGTGATCATGTCGGGCAGGTAGTCGTAGCGCTCGGCGCCGAACATGTGGCCCAGGCGGCCGAACGCGCAGATCACCTCGTCGCTGACCAGCAGCACGTCGTACTCGTCGCAGATCTCGCGGACCCGCCGGAAGTAGCCGGGCGGGGGCGGGAAGCAGCCGCCGGCGTTCTGCACCGGCTCCAGGAAGACCGCCGCCACGGTCTCGGGCCCCTCGTTCTCGATCGCGACCGCGATCTGGTCGGCTGCCCACCGGCCGAACGCCTCGAGGTCGTCCCCGTGCTCCGGGGCGCGGTAGAAGTTGGTGTTCGGAACCCGGAAGGTCGAGGGCACCAGCGGCTCGAAGACCGCCTTGAGTCCCGGCAGGCCGGTGATCGACAGGGCGCCCTGGGTGGTGCCGTGGTAGGCGATCGCCCGGCTGATCACCTTGTGCTTGAGCGGCTTGCCGGTGACCTTGAAGTAGTTCTTCGCCAGCTTCCACGCGGTCTCCACCGCCTCGCCGCCGCCGGTCGTGAAGAACACCCGGTTCAGGTCGCCGGGAGCGTAGCCGGCGATCCGCTCGGCGAGCTCGATCGCCGTCGGGTGGGCGTAGGACCACAGCGGGAAGTACGCCAGCTGGCCGGCCTGCCGCGCCGCCGCCTCCGCGAGCTCGGTCCGTCCGTGCCCGAGCTGGTTGACGAACAGGCCGGCGAGGGCGTCGAGGTACCGCTTGCCCTTGGCGTCGTAGACGTAGGGTCCCTCCCCACGGACGATCACGGGCACGTCGGAGTGGTCGTAGCTCGACATCCGGGTGAAGTGCATCCACAGGTGGTCGCGCGCGGAGCGCTGCAGGCCTGCGTAGACCTCGTCGTCCATCGGGTGTGCAGACATCCGGAGCCTTCCTCGCGTGGTGTGCCGGGCGGTTCCCATCTTGCTCCGAACCAGCGGCTGCTGCAAGTGAATCAGTTGTGCAACGGACTCAGTTCGGTGGACTCCGGCGCATTGGGCCGATGGAGACTGCGGATTCCGTGGTCTCCCTCGCGCCCCCGTCGTACCCGTCCCCGGGCCCGTCTACGGTGACGGGATGAGCGAGCGCACCCCAGCAGCCGGCCAGCCGCAGCCGTCCCGTGCCGATCTCGTGCTCGAGGGCGGAGGCGTGAAGGGCGTCGCGCTGGTCGGTGCGGTGCTCGGGCTGCACGACGCCGGCTACCGGTTCCCCCGGGTGGCGGGCACCTCGGCCGGGGCGATCGTCGGCGCCGTGCTCGCCGCCCTGCAGCGACGGGGCGAGGACGTCGGCCGGCTGGGGGAGGTCGCGCGCACCCTCGACTACCGGAAGTTCCGCGACCGGGGGTTCCCGGGAAACCTGCTCGGCCCCCTCGGCTTCCTCGCCGACGGCGTCTCGGTCCTGCTCGAGGACGGTGCCTACGAGGGCGACTACCTGACCGGCTGGCTCACCGGGGTGCTCGGCGACCTCGGGGTGCGCACGTTCGGTGACCTGCGCACGGATGACCCTGGGGGTGACGACCGGATCCACCACCGGTACTCCCTGGTGGTCACCGCCAGCGACCTCTCCCGCAAGCGGCTGGTGCGGCTCCCCTGGGACTTCCCCGAGTACGACCTCGACCCCGACGAGCAGCCTGTGGCGACGGCGGTGCGGGCCTCGGCCTCGATCCCGTTCTTCTTCGAGCCCGTGCCGCTGACGGGAGCCCGCGGGACCTCCACCCTGGTGGACGGCGGCCTGCTCTCGAACTACCCGATCACGGTCTTCGACCGGATGGACGAGAAGCCGCCCCGCTGGGCCACGCTCGGCGTCCGCCTCGACGCGCTCGGGATCGGCACGGAGCCGGACCGGCTCGCGCGGGTGCACGGGCCCCTGGCGATGGGGGTGGCGCTCGTGGAGACCGCGATCGAGGGGTGCCAGGCCGAGCACGTGCTGGACCCCTGCAACCTGGCCCGCAGCATCGACGTGGACACCGGGGGAGTCAGCGCGATCGACTTCTCCCTCGACGAGGCGGAGCAGGCGGCCCTGCTTGCCGCGGGCCGCCGTGCGGCTGAGGACTTCCTGGGCCGGTGGGACTTCACCGACTGGCTGGCGCGTTGCCGGGTTTCGTGACCGAAGGCATCCGATGTCGATGGTGATTGCGCTGCGAAGGTATCGGATCCGTGGCGATGCATTCATTGCTATACCGAATCAGTTGCAGACTCGCTAGGCTCGGGGCCACACCCAGGAGACGGGACCGAGGGGTAGGCATGGCGAGGACCTTCCGGAACATCATCGGTGGCCAGGCGGTGGACGCGGCGTCGGGGAAGACCTACGACCTCGTCGATCCGACCACCGGGCGGGCCTACGCCCAGGCCCCCGCGTCGGAGGCCGAGGACGTCGACCGAGCGATGCGCGCGGCGGCCGAGGCCTTCGAGGGCTGGGGTGAGACCACGCCGGCCGAGCGGCAGAAGGCGCTGCTCAAGATCGCGGACGCGCTCGAGCGGCGGGCCGACGAGTTCGTCCACGCCGAGTCCGAGAACACCGGCAAGCCGCTCGGGCTGACCGCGGAGGAGGAGCTGCCGCCCTGCGTGGACCAGCTCCGGTTCTTCGCCGGGGCCGCGCGGGTCCTCGAAGGCAGGTCCGCGGGCGAGTACATGAAGGACCACACCTCGATGGTTCGCCGGGAGCCGATCGGGGTGGTCGCGCAGGTCACCCCGTGGAACTACCCGCTGATGATGGCGATCTGGAAGATCGCCCCCGCGCTGGCCGCGGGCAACTGCGTGGTCCTCAAGCCCAGCGACACCACACCGGCCACCACCACGCTGCTCGCCGAGCTCGCCCAGGAGTTCCTGCCCCCGGGCGTGTTCAACGTGGTCTGCGGGGACCGGGACACCGGGCGGGCGCTCGTGGAGCACCCCACCCCGCAGCTGGTGTCGATCACCGGGTCGGTGCGCGCGGGCCGGGAGGTCGCGGGCTCGGCGGCGGCCGGGCTCAAGCGCGCCCACCTCGAGCTGGGGGGCAAGGCGCCGGTGGTGGTCTTCGACGACGCCGACCTGGCGGCGGCCGCGGAGGGGATCGCCGCGGCCGGCTACTTCAACGCGGGCCAGGACTGCACCGCGGCCACCCGGGTGCTGGCCGGGCCGGGAATCCACGACGACTTCGTCGCGGCCCTCACCGAGCAGGCCAGGAACACCCGGACCGGGGCGCCGGACGGCGACGTGGCCTACGGGCCGCTCAACAACGCGAACCAGCTCACCCGGGTCAGCGGCATGGTGGAGCGGCTGCCCGGCCACGCACACGTCGAGATCGGCGGCAGCCGGGAGGGCGAGCAGGGTTTCTTCTACCGCCCGACCGTGGTCAGCGGCCTCCGCCAGGACGACGAGGCGATCCAGCAGGAGATCTTCGGGCCGGTCATCACCGTGCAGCGGTTCAGCGACGAGGGCGAGGCGCTGCGCTGGGCCAACGGTGTGGAGTACGGCCTGGCCTCCTCGGTGTGGACCAAGGACCACGCCCGGGCGATGCGGATGGCCAAGCGGCTGGACTTCGGCGCGGTCTGGATCAACACCCACATCCCGATCGTCGCCGAGATGCCGCACGGCGGCTTCAAGCACTCGGGCTACGGCAAGGACCTGTCGATGTACGGGCTGGAGGACTACACCCGGGTCAAGCACGTGATGAGCTACATCGGGACGGGCGAGTGACAGGCGACCGGGTGACGGGCGACCGGGTGACGGGCGACCGGGTGACGGGCGACCGGGTGACGGGCGACCGGGTGACGGGCGACCGGGTGACACCGGCGGGGGGCCGGGCCGCCGCGAAACCACCTCCCGGGAGCCCGACGGCACCGGGGCCGGAGACGGTGCCGGGACCTGCCGCCGCGGCGCCGGGCTCCACGCCGGCGATCGAGCTCCTCGACATCGCCAAGCAGTTCACCTCGGGCGAGGAGAACGTGCAGGCGGTCGAGCACATCAACATGAGCATCGAGCGGGCCGAGTTCTTCTCGATGCTCGGCCCGTCGGGGTGCGGCAAGACCACCACGCTGCGGATGATCGCCGGGTTCGAGGTGCCGACGGCCGGGCAGATCCTGCTCTACGGCGACGACGTGGTGTCGGTGCCGCCCAACCACCGTGACGTGAACATGGTGTTCCAGAGCTACGCGCTCTTCCCGCACATGACCGTCTTCGACAACGTCGCGTTCGGGCTGCGCCGCAAGAAGCTGGACAAGCACGAGATCACCACCCGGGTCGACGAGATGCTCGAGCTGGTCGAGCTCGGCGGCCGCGGGAAGCGCCGCCCCCGGGAGCTCTCGGGCGGCCAGCAGCAGCGGGTGGCGCTGGCCCGGGCGCTGGTGAACCGGCCGCGGGCGCTGCTGCTGGACGAGCCGCTCGGCGCGCTCGACCTGAAGCTGCGCCAGTCGATGCAGCTGGAGCTCAAGCGGATCCAGCGCGAGGTCGGCATCACGTTCGTCTACGTCACCCACGACCAGGGCGAGGCGCTGACGATGTCGGACCGGATCGCCGTGATGAACCTCGGCCGGGTGGAGCAGCTGGGGACGCCTCGCGAGGTCTACGAGCAACCCCGGACGCGCTTCGTCGCGGGCTTCATCGGGACCTCCAACGTCGTCTCCGGAAGGTTCTCGCGCCTCGTCGGGGGTGACGGCGTGATCGAGATCGGGCCCGACGAACGGATCGTGGTGCCCACCCGTGGCGTGGCCGCGGACGACGCGTACGTGACCGTGCGCCCGGAGAAGATCCGGCTGGGGACCAGCCACGACGACGCGGACTGCCGGGTCTCCGGCACCGTCAACGAGGTCGTCTACCAGGGCACGTTCACCAGCTACAACGTGACCATCTCGACGGGGGACCAGGTGCTCGTGCACCACCAGAACGCGGCGGACTCCGGTGACGTCGCGGCGGTCGGTGACCACGTCTGGCTGACCTGGCCGAAGCTCTACTCCTACCTCATCGAAGAGCCCGCAGCGGGCTCCGAGCCGCCAAGGAGCACATCATGAACCCCCCTGCCGAGCCCCCGGTCGACCCCGTCCTGCTGCGCGGCCTGACACAGGGGCGGCTCGGACGCCGCGACCTGCTGCGCCTGGCCGGTGTGGCGGGGGGCGCCGCGTTCCTGTCGGGTTGCGGGATCGGTTCGCAGGGCAACAAGGCCGACACCAGCAAGTCGGCGGTGGACACGTACTGGGCCAAGCAGAAGCCCACCTCGTCGCTGGTCTGGGCCAACTGGCCGCTCTACCTCGACCAGAAGGGCAAGAGCGACCACCCGAGCCTCGACCAGTTCCGGAAGCAGAGCGGGATCGACGTCAAGTACGTCGAGGCGGTCCAGGACAACGGCCCGTTCTTCGCCAAGGTCCAGCCCACCCTCTCCTCGGGCCAGTACTGCGGCTTCGACGTCGCGGTGATCAGCAACGGGATCTACTTCAACAAGTTCAAGGACCTCGGCTTCATCGTCCCGCTCGACCAGTCGAAGCTCACGAACTTCCGCAAGCACGCGGCCGACAAGTACCAGAACGAGCCGTTCGACCCCGGCAACAAGCTGTCCATCCCCTGGCAGGCGGGCTTCACGGGCATCGGCTACAACCCGCAGAAGACCGGCAAGGAGATCACCAGCTGGCAGGACCTCCAGGACCCGAAGCTCAAGGGGCACATCGGTTTGTTCGCCAACAACGAGGACCTGCCGAACTGCGCGCTGATGGCCATCGGGGTGGACCCGCTCAAATCCACCGAGTCGGACTGGCGCAAGGCGGCGGACTGGCTGATGAGGATGAAGCCCCTGGTCCGCAACTTCTACTCGCAGAACTACATCAACGCCCTCGCCACCGGGGACCTGTGGGCCTCGATGGCGTGGTCGGGAGACATCTTCCAGCAGAACCTGAGCGGCAAGGCGATCGGGCAGCAGCTGAAGTTCGTCATCCCCGACGAGGGCGGGCTGCTGTGGACCGACAACTTCCTGATCCTCAAGGGCGCCAAGAACCCGGTCAGCGCCATGCAGCTGATGGACTTCTACTACCAGCCGAAGGTCGCCGCCGAGGTGACCGAGTGGGTCAACTACATCTCACCGGTGCCCGACGCGCGGCAGGTGGTCCGGTCCGACGCGGCCGCCGCCTCGGCCGGCGACAAGAAGTACCTGCAGCAGGTCGCCACGAGCTACGCCACCTTCCCGACCGACTCCACCTACGCGCAGACCACGATCGGCTACACGCCGAAGGCGGGCAAGGAGCTCGACACCTGGAACAGCATCTTCGAGCCGGTCTACCAGTCGTGAGCGGACCGTTCGATGCGTAACCGGCTCGCGCCGTTCCTGCTGGTGATGCCCGGCGGGCTCTGGCTGGCGATCTTCTTCGTGGTCCCGATGCTCGCGATGCTGTCGGTGTCGTTGCAGACGGGCAGCCTGGAGACCGGGTTCCAGCAGTCGTTCGAGTGGCAGAACTACACCTCGGTGGTGAGCGCGTACCACACGCAGCTGGTCCGGTCGATGATCTACGGGCTGGTCACGACCGTGATCGCCATCGGGCTCGCCTACCCGATGGCGTACTGGATCGCCTTCCGCGGGGGCCGGCACAAGTCGACCTACCTGTTCCTGATCCTGCTGCCGTTCTTCGTCACCTTCGTGATCCGGACCATCTCCTGGCAGTTCCTGCTCGCGGACAACGGCATCGTGCTCGGCAACCTGAAGTCGTGGGGCGTGCTGCCGGAGACCTTCCACGTGCTGGCCACGCCGTACGCCGTGGTCGGCGGGCTGGTCTACAACTTCCTGCCGTTCATGGTGCTGCCGATCTACGTGGCCCTCGAGCGGATCGACCGCTCGCTGCTCGAGGCAGCGTCCGACCTGTACTCGAGCAGGCGTGACGCGTTCATGCAGGTGGTGCTCCCGCTCTCGCTGCCGGGAGTCTTCGCCGGCGTGATCCTGACCTTCGTGCCCGCCGCCTCGGACTACGTGAACGCGCAGATCCTGGGAGGCACCGGGCAGGTGATGATCGGGAACATCATCGAGACGCTGTACCTGACCAACTCGCAGTACCCGCAGGCCTCGGCGCTGAGCTCGATCCTGCTGGCCGTGCTGCTGATCGGCATCTTCGCCTACGCCAAGGCGCTCGGCACCCGCGACGTGATGGACGTGAGCGCGGCATGAGCGCCCGCCGCCCGTACCGCTCGGACCGGAGCCCGTTCCTGCGTCTCTACACCTGGGTGATCATCGGCTGGCTGTCGCTGCCGATCCTGGTGATGATCGCCTTCGGGTTCAACGACACCTCGAGCAAGTTCAACTTCGTGTGGCAGGGCTTCACGCTGCACTGGTACCGCGACCTGTTCCAGATCCCCGACCTCACCACCGCGCTGGAGAACTCGATCACGATCGCGGTGATCACCACGCTGGTGGCGACCGTGCTCGGCACCATGATCGGCTACGCGATGGGCAAGTACCGGTTCCGGGGCCGCGCGGGCCTCGACCTGGTGCTCTTCGCCAACGTCGCCGCGCCGGAGATCGCGATGGGGACCGGGCTGCTGTCGCTGTTCCTGACGCTGAACATCGCCCGCGGCTACTGGACGGTGGTGATCGCCCACATCATGTTCGACATCGTCTACGTCGCGATCACCGTCCGGGCCCGGATGGCCGCCTTCGACCGGTCGCTCGAGGAGGCGGCGCACGATCTCGGTGCGGGCGCCTTCACCACCTTCCGGCTGGTCACGCTGCCGGTGCTGATGCCCGGCGTGGTCGCCGGCGCGCTGCTGGCGTTCGCGCTGTCCATCGACGACTTCATCATCACCGACTTCAACGCCGGCACGATGCAGACCTTCCCGCTGTGGGTCTACGGCAGCTCCCGGGTGGGCACACCCCCGCAGGTCAACGTGATGGGCACGCTGATCTTCGCGTTCGGCATCCTGCTCGTGCTCGCCAACACCGTCTGGATGCGTCGCGCGCGCCGCCAGCTGCGCCCCGCCTGAGTCCCGGAGATCGGAGAGCTGTCTGATGCGGATCCTGCTCGTCGGGGCCGGCGGCGTCGGCGCCGCGATCACCGCGATCGCCCGGCGGCGCGACTTCTTCGAGTCCGTGGTGGTCGCCGACCACGACCTCGCGCGGGCGCAGCGGGCGGCCGCCGACGACGGCCGGTTCACCGCAGCCCGGGTGGACGCCTCGGACACCGCCGCGGTGGCCGCGCTCGCGAAGCAGCACGGCGCCACCCACGTGGTCAACGCGGTGGACCCGCGGTTCGTGATGCCCATCTTCGACGGGGCGTTCGACGCCGGCGCCGACTACCTGGACATGGCGATGAGCCTGTCGCGCCCGCACCCGGACGCGCCGTACTCGCGGCTCGGGGTGAAGCTGGGCGACGAGCAGTTCGCGAAGGCCGCCGCGTGGGAGTCGGCCGGACGGCTGGCGCTGTGCGGCATCGGCGTGGAGCCGGGACTGTCGGACGTGCTCGCCCGCTACGCCGCGGACCACCTGTTCACGGAGATCGACGAGCTGGCGGTGCGCGACGGCGCGAACCTGACCGTCGAGGGTCCGGGCGGCCCGGACGACAGACCAGCCTTCGCTCCGACATTTTCCATCTGGACCACGATCGAGGAGTGCCTCAACCCGCCGGTGGTCTGGGAACGCGGCCGCGGGTGGTTCACCACCGAGCCGTTCAGCGAGCCGGAGACCTTCGACTTCCCCGAGGGGATCGGGCCGGTCGAGTGCGTCAACGTGGAGCACGAGGAGGTCCTGCTGATGCCGCGCTGGCTGGACGCCCGCCGGGTCACCTTCAAGTACGGGCTCGGCCAGGAGTTCATCGACGTGCTCGAGACGTTGCACAAGCTCGGCCTCGACCGGACCGAGAAGGTGCGGGTCGCCGGGGTCGAGGTGTCTCCGCGCGACGTGGTGGCCGCCTGCCTGCCGGACCCGGCCACTCTCGGCGACCGGATGCGCGGCAAGACCTGCGCCGGTGTCCAGGTCACCGGCACCGGCACGGACGGCCGGCCGCGTACGACGTACCTCTACCACGTCGTGGACAACGAGTGGTCGATGCGCGAGTACGGCCACCAGTGCGTGGTCTGGCAGACCGCGGTGAACCCGGTCATCGCGCTCGAGCTGCTGGCCGGCGGCGTCTGGAGCGGCGCGGGCGTGCTCGGGCCGGAGGCGTTCGACGCGGTGCCGTTCCTGGACCGGCTCACGGACTACGGCTCGCCGTGGGGCCTCCGCGACGGCTGACCCCGGGCAGGTCACCGGAAGGCGCGCACCACGAACAGCAGCCCCCAGGCGATCGCGGCGACGCCGGCGGCGGTCCCCAGGCTTCCGAGGTGCGTGGGGTAGACCGTCGAGACCGCCCCGAGCCAGACCGCCGACAGCCCGGCGGGCACCGCGGCCAGGCGGCGACCGGGGGCGCGGGCACCCCCGGCGAACACCGCAACGGCCGCGGACCCCGCGAGGGCGACGCCGAACGAGGCCTGCATCGGCAGGTGCGTCAACCACCAGGTGTCGTCGTCGGGCACCCCGATCCGTGCCGCGTGCGCCATGCGGGCGGCGTACAGCCCCGCGCCGACCACCGCCGGCAGGACCAGCGCAGCGAGCCAAGGGTCGGCTCCACGGAGCGACAGCCCGTCGATCGGCCACAGTCGCTGCTTCGACCACCGCGACAGCAGCATCGCCGTCGTGGCCAGCAGCACGGCGGGCACGACCTGCCGCACCGCGAGGGCGGCGAGCCCGCCGAGCAGCACGGCGGCAGCGACGACCACGAGCTGCTGCAGGGGCACGAGGTGCCGCGGCCGGAAGGCGAACGCCACCAGTGGGACCGCGACCAGCACCGTGTACAACAGGCCCCACCCGGTCTCGAGCAGGTAGAAGTCGTAGAACCGGTGGTCCTGGAGCGGAACGACGACGAGGTCGATGAGTCCGAAGAACAGCATGCCCCAGAAGAGCGCGAGGGCCACCGCGGCGATGCGGGAGGTGAGCACTAGAACGGGTTGACCCACCAGCCGAAGCTGACGTCGGGCTCCTGCGGCCGGCCCGCGTCCCAGCAGGTCCAGTGCGGGTGCACCCCGACCACCCAGGACAGCCGGAAGCTCCGGTAGTTCCCGCTCGCGTGGTCGTTGCACTTCGCGATCGCGGCGTCCTGGAAGGCCGGGGTCGCGGCGGGGCCGTAGAGGTAGAACAGCGTCACGAAGATGACCACCACCGCGACGGCCGTGCTCTTGATCGCGCTCGTGGACAGCCCGCGGGACGCGGTGACTGAGACACCCATGCGCTGCTCCGGCATTCGCTCGTGACCCGGCGTCGGGTCGCCCGCTGCCCACTGTAGGGAGCGAACCGGTGTTCCGGGGCGAAATCGCGATTTATCGGGTGGCGGCGAACGCCTCGGCGACCACGTCGAACGCCTCGTCCAGCAGGTGCTCGGGCATCACCAGCGGCGGGAGGAAGCGAAGCACGTTGCCGTACGTGCCGCAGGTGAGCGTGACCACTCCGTGTTGGTGGCAGTAGGCGGAGATCGAGCCGGCGCGGACGGGCTCAGGGGTGTGCCCGTCCGCACCGACGATCTCGACCGCCATCATCGCTCCGCGGCCGCGGACGTCCCCGGCGGCGGGATGCTGCTCGGCGATGGCGGTGAGTCGGTGCTGCATGCGGTCCCCGAGCGCGCGGGCGCGGGCACGCAGGTCGTGCTTCTCCATGGCCTCGATGGCCCCCAGGGCGGCCGCGCAGGCCACCGGGTTGCCGCCGTAGGTCCCGCCGAGCCCCCCGACGTGGACCGCGTCCATGATGTCGGCGCGCCCCGTCACCGCGGCCAGCGGGAAGCCCCCCGCGATCCCCTTCGCGGTGGTGACCAGGTCCGGCACCACCCCCTCGTGGTCACAGGCGAACCAGTCGCCCGTCCGGCAGAACCCGCTCTGGATCTCGTCGGCGACGAGCACGATGCCGTGCTCGGCGGTCCACTGCCGCAGCCGTGGCAGGAAGCCGTCGGCGGGCACCACGAAGCCGCCCTCGCCCAGGATCGGCTCGACCACCACGCAGGCGAGGTCGCCGGCGCCCACCTGCGTGGCCAGGACGTCGATGGCGCGGTCGGCGGCCTGCTCGCCGGTGATGGGGGACGGTTCGCGGAACGGGTAGGACATCGGTGCGCGGTACACCTCGCCCGCGAACGGCCCGAACGAGTGCTTGTAGGGCATGCTCTTCGCGGTCATCGCCATCGTGAGGTTCGTGCGCCCGTGGTAGGCGTGGTCGAACACCGCGACCGCGGCGCGACCGGTGTGCGCCCGGGCGATCTTGACGGCGTTCTCGACCGCCTCGGCCCCCGAGTTCAGCAGCGCCGACTTCTTCGCGAAGCCTCCCGGGGTGAGCTCGGCCAGCTTCTCCGCGACGTCGACGTACCCGTCGTACGGCGTGACCATGAAGCAGGTGTGCGTGAAGGCGGACGTCTGCTCGACCACCCGCGCGGTGACCTCGGGCGCGGCGTTGCCGACACTCGCGACCGCGATGCCCGAGGCCAGGTCGATCAACGAGTTGCCGTCGACGTCGACGATCACGCCACCTCCGGCGGCCGTGACGAACACCGGGAGCGTGGTCCCGACTCCCTGGGCGACCAGCTGCTGCCGGCGGGCGTACCTCTCCCGGGAGCGGGGTCCCGGGATCTCGGTGACCAGGCGACGCCGCTGGGGGAGGCCGGGCCCGCCCGGTGGCGTGGCTGCCGAGTCGTCCATGTCCGTCAGCCTAGGTCGCCCGGGGCGCCGTTGACTACGGAAACCGTCTGTGTAAACCCGGTTTTGATGGTGAAATCGTTGGCGTCGCCCGCCATTGCGGAGGGATCGGTGGGCGTTGGGTTCCGTCCGGCAGGATGGGCACGTGAGTACGCGTCGCGACATCGTCATCCTCGGGTCCACCGGGTCCATCGGCACCCAGGCGCTGGACCTGGTCCGGGCCAACCCCGACCGGTTCCGGGTGGTCGGCCTGACCGCGGGCGGCGGCAACCGGGAGCTGTTCGAGGCGCAGCGCGCGGAGTTCGCGCCGAAGTTCGCCGGGCTGGGGGAGGACGCCTCGGTCGAGGCGGCGGCGATGGGGTGTGACGTGGTCCTGAACGGGATCACCGGCGCGGTGGGCCTGCGGCCGACCCTGGCCGCGCTGGACGCGGGCAGCACCCTGGCGTTGGCGAACAAGGAGTCGCTGATCATCGGCGGCCCGGTGGTGACGGCACGGGCGCGGCCCGGCCAGATCGTCCCGGTGGACTCCGAGCACAGCGCGCTGGCCCAGTGCCTGCGCGGCGGCGCCGCCGACGAGGTGCGGCGGCTGGTGCTGACCGCCAGCGGCGGGCCGTTCCGCGGTCGGGGCCGCGACGAGCTGCACGACGTGACGCCCGAGCAGGCGCTCGCGCACCCCACCTGGGACATGGGGCCGTTCGTGACGGTCAACTCCGCCACCCTGGTCAACAAGGGCCTGGAGGTGATCGAGGCGCACCTGCTGTTCGGGATCGGCTTCGACCGGATCGCGGTGGTGGTGCACCCGACGTCGGTGGTGCACTCGATGGTGGAGTTCCACGACGGTTCCACGCTGGCGCAGGCCTCGCCGCCGTCGATGCTGATCCCCATCGCGCTCGGCCTCGGCTGGCCGGACCGGGTCCCCGACGCCGCCCCCGCCGTCGACTGGAGCACCCCCGAGACCTGGCAGTTCTTCCCCCTGGACGACGAGGCCTTTCCCGCAGTGCGGCTGGCCCGGGAGGCGGGTTCGCGGGGCGGCACGGCGCCGGCCGTCTACAACGCGGCCAACGAGGTGTGCGTGCAGGCGTTCCTCGACGGTGAGATGAGGTTCACCGACATCGTTCCCACGGTCGAGCGTGTCCTGGCCGTCCACGACGTACCCTCGACAGTGACGGACCTGACCGTCGACGACGTACTCGCCGCGGATGCGTGGGCGCGCCGGGAGGCCGCCGGCGTCCGCCCGCACCGATGAGAGGCCGCACCGCATGAGCGCGCTGACGTACCTGCTGGGGGTGCTGCTGTTCGTCGTGGGGGTGGCGGTGTCGATCGGGCTGCACGAGATGGGCCATCTGCTGCCCGGCAAGCTCTTCGACGTCAAGGTCACCCAGTACTTCGTCGGCTTCGGCCGCACCCTCTGGTCGCGCCGCAGGGGGGAGACGGAGTACGGCGTCAAGGCGATCCCGCTCGGCGGCTACGTCAAGCTCGTCGGGATGCTGCCGCCGGCGCCGGACCGGGACCCGCGGGAGGTGCGCGCGGAGCCGACCGGCATGTTCGCTCAGCTGATGAGCGACGCGCGCTCCGCCGAGTACGAGCTGGTCGAGCCGGGCGACGAGAACCGGTTGTTCTACAAGCTGCCGTGGTGGAAGAAGATCGTCATCATGGGCTCGGGGGTGATGACCAACCTGGTGATCGCCTTCCTGCTGTTCGCGGTGGTGTTCATGGGGCACGGCGTGCCGAAGCCCACCACCACCGTCACGCAGGTCTCCCAGTGCGTCGTCGCGGTGACCAAGGCGAACGCCGACAAGCCCCCGCGGGCCTGCACCACCAACGACCCGGTTGCCCCCGCGAAGGCGGCCGGCATCAAGCCTGGTGACCGCATCGTCGCCTTCAACGGCCGGCAGATCACCGGCTGGAGCGAGCTCCAGAGCGTCGTGCGCCGCAACGAGAACGGTGCGGCCACCATCGTGGTGGAGCGCGGCGGCAAGCGGCTCACGCTGCACACCAGCACCACGGTCTCCGCGCGCCCGGACCCGAACAACCCCCAGCAGATCTCCCGCGCCGGCTTCCTCGGCGTCGTGCCGGCTGAGCACTACGTGCGCCAGGGCCCCGGGTACGTCGTGTCCACGATGGCCTCGGGCACCTGGCAGACGCTGAAGGCCCTGGGCTCGATGCCGGTGAAGCTGTACCACGTCGGTCGGGCCGCGCTGGGCCTGGAGCAGCGGGACCAGAACGGCCCGATGAGCGTCGTCGGTGCTGGCCGCGTCGCGGGGGAGATGGCGGCGCAGAGCACGGTGCCGGCCTCCGAGCGGTTCTTCTCGGTGCTGCTGCTCATCGCCGGGCTGAACCTGTTCCTGGGCCTGTTCAACCTGGTGCCGCTTCCGCCGCTGGACGGTGGCCCGATCGCCGCGACGTTGTACGAGGCCGCGCGACGGGGCATTTCCCGGGTGCGGCACCGGCCGGACCCCGGCCCGGTCGACAGCGCCAAGCTGCTGCCCGTCACCTACGTGATGGCGGGTGTCATCCTGGTGGCAAGCCTGGTGCTGATCTACGCGGACCTGGTGGCGCCGATCAGCATCAGCTGAGACCGCCGCACGATGACAACGAGAGAAGAAGGAAGTCGATGACCTCGGTCAACCTGGGCATGCCCCCGGCGCCGCCGCCGGTGCTGGCGCCGCGCCGCAAGACCCGTCAGATCAAGGTGGGCAAGGTGCTCGTCGGCGGCGACGCCCCGATCTCCGTGCAGTCGATGACCACGACGCTGACCTCCGACGTGAACACCACCCTGCAGCAGATCGCCGAGCTCACCGCGGCCGGCTGCGACATCGTCCGGGTGGCCTGCCCGTCGCAGGACGACGCCGACGCGCTGCCCGAGATCGCGCAGCACTCGCAGATCCCGGTGATCGCCGACATCCACTTCCAGCCCCGGTACGTCTTCGCCGCGATCGAGGCCGGCTGCGCCGCGGTGCGGGTGAACCCGGGCAACATCCGCAAGTTCGACGACCAGGTCCGCGAGATCGCGCAGGCGGCCAAGGACCACGGCACGTCGATCCGGATCGGGGTGAACGCGGGCTCGCTCGACAAGCGGCTGCTCGAGAAGTACGGCAAGGCCACCCCGGAGGCGCTCGTCGAGTCGGCGGTGTGGGAGGCGTCGCTGTTCGAGGAGCACGACTTCCACGACTTCAAGATCTCGGTCAAGCACAACGACCCGGTGGTCATGGTGCAGGCGTACGAGATGCTCGCCGAGCGCGGCGACTGGCCGTTGCACCTCGGTGTCACCGAGGCCGGACCGGCCTTCCAGGGCACGATCAAGTCGTCCGTGGCCTTCGGCGCGCTGCTGTCCAGGGGCATCGGCGACACCATCCGGGTCTCGCTGTCGGCTCCCCCGGTCGAGGAGGTCAAGGTCGGCCTTCAGATCCTCGAGTCGCTGAACCTCCGGCCGCGTCGGCTGGAGATCGTCTCCTGTCCCTCGTGCGGACGGGCCCAGGTCGACGTCTACAAGCTCGCCGACGAGGTCACCGCCGGGCTCGAGGGCCTCGAGGTGCCGCTGCGGGTCGCGGTGATGGGCTGCGTGGTGAACGGACCGGGTGAGGCCCGCGAGGCGGACCTCGGCGTCGCCTCCGGCAACGGCAAGGGCCAGATCTTCGTGAAGGGCGAGGTGATCAAGACCGTCCCCGAGGCGAAGATCGTGGAGACCCTGATCGAGGAGGCGATGCGCATCGCCGACGAGATGGGGCATCCGGTCGACGGCGAGGGCAGCGGCGCCACCGTGACGGTGGGCTGACCCCGGTCGCGAATTGGGGCCCCGCTCAGCCCGCGTGGACCGGGGCAGCCGCGTGGCAGGGCAGGAAGACCTCCGTCCGCGGCCGGGGCACCTCCGGCCCGTCGAGGTAGCACTCCCACGGCACCCCGGCCGGCACGTACCCGTTGTCGGTCAGCCACGCCGTGGCCGCCTGGTAGGCCGCGGCGACCTCCGCGTAGCCGCCGACGTGCAAGGTCTTGGCGGCGCGGCCGGCCGGCAGGACCGACGGCTCCACCCGTCCCTCGGCGCTCAGGGTGCCGTGCACCGGGAAGCCGGCCTCGATGTCCCAGCCCCCGTCGTCCGTCGGCCGGTAGCGTCCGAACGGTGCCCCCGCGACCGGCAGCCCCTGGCGGGCGACCGCGCCCATCACCTCACCGAACGCCTGGCCGAGGAACTCCGCGATGCCCTGGTGGGCGACCCGGGCCCGGACGACCGCGATGTGCTGCTCCTGGAGGTCGACGAACTCGACTTCGTAGCTCATGCACCCATCCTCCTGACGCCTGGAGAGCCTTGCGAAGGGCCGAAGGTCACCTCGCCGGGGTGGTCCCCCTCGACCCCGGTTCGCGTAGGCTCCACTCGTGCTCCGGACCCAGGACGGCCTGCGACTGCTCGGCCCCGCCGACCTCCCCTCGATGCTGGAGCTCGTCGCGCTCGACCCGGTCGTGAACGTGTTCGCCGACTACCGGAGCCGGCTCACCCAGCTCGAGCCACGTTGGCTGGGCGGCGAGATGTGGGGCTACCACGAGGACGGCCGGCTGGTCGCCGCCTGCCACTCCGCGGCCAACCTGGTGCCGGTGGCGGCCACCCCCGCCGCGGCGACGGCGTTCGCGGAGCGGGCGGTCGGGCAGCGCCGCCGCTGCGCCACCATCGTGGGTCCGACCTCGCAGGTGCGCCCGCTGTGGGACCGCCTCGAGCCGCACTGGGGCCCGCCGCGGGAGGTCCGGTGGGACCAGCCGCACCTGCAGGCGGCCGGAGAGCCGCACGTGGCCCCCGACCCGGCGGTACGACGGACGGAGTCCTCCGACCTCGACGCGCTCTACCCGGCCTGCGTGGCGATGTACACCGAGGAGGTCGGCGTCTCGCCGGAGATCGGTGGCGGCGGCGACCTGTACCGAGCGCGGATCGCCCAGCTGATCGGGAAGGGCTGGTCGTTCGCGCGCATCGAGCGCGACCGGGTGGTGTTCAAGGCGGAGGTGGCCGCGGTGTCGCCGCACGCCTGCCAGGTGCAGGGGGTCTACGTCGACCCGGCGCGGCGGGGCGAGGGACTCGCCGCCGGCGGGATGGCCGCGGTGGTGCAGCTCGCCCTGCGCGACATCGCCCCGGTGGTCTCGCTCTACGTCAACGCGCACAACACCCCGGCCCGGCGGGCCTACGCCAGGGTCGGCTTCGAGCAGACCGAGCTGTTCTCCACGATCATGTTCTGACCCCTGGGGAAACTGGTGTGCGGTCGCGCGAAACCGCTCGGTAGCCTTGCCCCCATGATCTTGCGGATGTCTGACCTGTTCGTGCGCACCCTCCGGGAGGACCCCGCGGACGCGGAGGTGCCGAGCCACCGGCTCCTCGTGCGGGCCGGCTACATCCGCCGCGCGGCGCCGGGGATCTACTCCTGGCTGCCGCTGGGCCTGAAGGTGCTGCGCAACATCGAGCGGGTCGTCCGCGAGGAGATGGACGCGATGGGTGCCCAGGAGCTGCAGTTCCCCGCGTTGCTGCCCCGGGAGCCCTACGAGGCCACCGGTCGCTGGGCGGAGTACGGCGACGGGGTGTTCCGGCTGAAGGACCGCAAGGGTGGTGACTACCTGCTCGGCCCCACCCACGAGGAGATGTTCACGCTCGTGGTCAAGGACCTGTACTCCTCCTACAAGGACCTGCCGGTCTGGCTCTACCAGATCCAGACCAAGTACCGCGACGAGGCGCGCCCCCGGGCCGGCCTGCTGCGCGGCCGCGAGTTCGTGATGAAGGACTCCTACTCCTTCGACGTCTCCGACGAGGGGCTGGACAAGTCCTACGAGGCGCACCGGCGGGCCTACATCAAGACCTTCGACCGGCTCGGGTTCGACTACGTCATCGTCAAGGCCACCGCCGGCGCCATGGGCGGGTCGAAGTCCGAGGAGTTCCTGGCCACCGCCGAGAACGGCGAGGACACCTACGTGCGCTGCACCTCGTGCGACTACGCCGCGAACGTCGAGGCCGTCGAGGTGCCCGCTCCGTCGCCCGTGCCCTACGACGATGTGCCGGATGCGCACGCCGAGCAGACACCGGCCACGCCCACCATCGAGACGCTCGTGGACCACCTCGACGCGCACTTCCCCCGCGCGGACCGGCCCTGGCGCGCCCGCGACACGCTGAAGAACGTGCTGGTCGTGCTCAAGCACCCCGACGGCACCCGCGAACCGCTGGCCATCGGGCTGCCCGGGGACCGCGAGGTCGACCAGAAGCGGCTCGAGGGCCAGCTCGAGCCGATCGAGGTCGAGCCCTTCGACGAGGCCGAGTTCAAGAAGCACCCGGCGCTGGTCAAGGGCTACATCGGCCCCGGCGTGCTGGGCGAGAAGAACGAGTCGGGCATCCGTTACGTGGTGGACCCGCGCGTCGTCGAGGGCACCCGCTGGGTGACCGGCGCGGACGTGGAGGGCTCGCACGTCATCGACCTGGTCGCCGGCCGGGACTTCACCCCCGACGGCACCATCGAGGCCGCCGAGGTCCGGGACGGCGACCCCTGCCCGCGGTGCTCGTCCGAGGGAGGCGAGGGCACCCTGGAGTCCGCACGCGGCATCGAGATGGGCCACATCTTCCAGCTCGGCCGCAAGTACGCCGACGCCCTCGACCTGCAGGTCCTCGACGAGTCCGGCAAGCTGGTGACGGTGACGATGGGCTCCTACGGCATCGGGGTCTCGCGCGCCGTCGCGGCGATCGCCGAGAACACCCACGACGACCTCGGCCTGGTGTGGCCCCGCGAGGTGGCCCCCGCCGACGTGCACCTGGTGGCGACCGGCAAGGACGCGGCCGTGTTCGACACGGCGGGCAGGTTGGCGGCCGACCTCGAGCGGGCGGGGATCTCGGTGCTCTACGACGACCGCCCGAAGGTCTCGCCCGGGGTGAAGTTCAAGGACGCGGAGCTGCTCGGCGTGCCCACGATCGTGGTGGTCGGCAAGGGCCTCGCCGACGGCGTCGTCGAGGTCAAGGACCGGCGCAGCGGGGATCGGGAGAACGTGCCTGTGGACGCGGCCGTCGCACGGCTGACGGAGGTCGTGCGTGGCTGAGTCCAGCACCGCCGGGCAGCACGCGGAGACCGGGGGGTCCACGGGGGGCTTACCCCCGGTGTGTGCGGTGATCTTCGACTGGGGCGGCACGCTCACGCCCTGGCACAGCGTGGACTTCGAGGAGGAGAGCGCGGCCCTGGCCGCCGCGGCCGTCGACGCCGACCACACCGCGGTCAGCGCCCTGCGCTCGGCCGGGGACGTGGTCTGGAGCCGCTCGCGCGACCACCACACCAGCGCCACCATCGCCGACATCTTCACCGAGGCCGGTCTCGCGCATGACGAGTCGCTGCTGACCGCCTACCGCGAGTTCTGGGAGCCGCACACCTTCACCGACGAGGACGTGCTGCCGCTGTTCAGCCGGCTGAAGGTGGAGGGCATCAGGGTCGGCGTGCTGTCGAACACGGTGTGGCCGCGCGCGTGGCACGAGGAGTTCTTCCGCCGCGACGGGGTGCTGGAGATGCTCGACGGCGCTGTTTACACCAGCGAGATCCCCTGGACCAAGCCCGCGCCGCAGGCCTTCCGTGCCGCGATGGACGCGGTCGGGGTGGACCGGCCCGAGCTGTGCGTGTTCGTGGGCGACCGGCTCTTCGACGACATCTGGGGTGCCGCGAACGTCGGGATGCGCACCATCCACGTGCCGCACAGCGACATCCCGGCCGCCCAGGTCGGTCACACCGAGGGCGAGCCGGACGCCGTGGTCGAGCGGCTGGCGCACGTCTACGACGTCGTCTCCGCCTGGCGCACCGCCGGCTGAGGCCGCCCGACCGTCACAGCACCTTCGACAGGAACTCCTGCGTCCGCTTGTGCTGCGGGCTCCCGATCACCTCGCGGGGGACGCCCTGCTCGACCACCACGCCACCGTCCATGAACACCAGCTGGTCGCCCACCTCGCGCGCGAAGCCGATCTCGTGGGTCACCACGATCATCGTCATCCCCGACTTCGCGAGGTCCTTCATCACGTCGAGCACCTCCCCGACCAGCTCGGGGTCAAGGGCGGAGGTCGGTTCGTCGAAGAGCATCAGCTTGGGCTCCATGGCCAGGGCCCGGGCGATCGCCACCCGCTGCTGCTGTCCGCCGGACAGCTGGCTCGGGTAGGCGTCGCAGCGGTCGCCGAGACCGACCCGGGCCAGCAGCTCGGTGCCGCGCCGCCTGGCCTCGGACCGCTTGACGCCCTGCACCCGGATCGGTGCCTCGCACACGTTGTGCAGCGCGGTCATGTGCGGGAACAGGTTGAACTGCTGGAAGACCATCCCGATGTGCCGGCGCTGGGCCGAGATCTCCTTGTCCTTCAGCTCGTGCAGCTTGCCACCACGTTCGAAGTAGCCGACCAGGCTGCCGTCCACCGAGAGCCGCCCGGCGTTGATCTTCTCCAGGTGGTTGATGCAGCGCAGGAACGTCGACTTGCCCGAGCCGGACGGGCCCAGGATGCAGAACACCTGACCCCGGCGCACCTCGAGGTCGATCCCCTTGAGCACCTCGACGCGCCCGAACGACTTGTGCACGTGCTCGGCACGCACCATCACCTCGTCCAGCGGCGGCTCAGTGGCCATGGGTGCCTCCCGAGGCGATCAGCCGACCCGCGATTCCGGGCTCCCCGGCGGACCGGGACGTCCCTCGCGAGAATCGCTTCTCGATGAAGTACTGGGCCACCAGCAGCACGCTGGTCATCGCCAGGTACCACACGACCGCGGCGACCAGCGCCGGGAAGACCTGGAAGGTGCGCGCGCCGATCGCCTCGTAGTTGAAGAACAGGTCGGCGAGCGGGACGTAGGCCACCAGCGAGGTGTCCTTGAGCATCGCGATCACCTCGTTGCCGGTCGGCGGCACGATCACCCGCATCGCCTGGGGCAGCACGATCCGCCGCATCGCCAGGCTCCGGCTCATCCCCAGGGCGGTGGCCGCCTCGGTCTGACCCTCGTCCACCGAGCTGATGCCGGCCCGCACGATCTCGGCCATGTAGGCGCCCTCGGAGAGCCCGAGGGCCAGCAGTCCCGCCATGAAGGCGGACAGCAGCGTGTGCATGTCGATCGAGTAGATCGTGGTGTCCAGCGAGATCCCGAAGAGGTTCCCGATCTGCCGGTCGAAGGGCAGCCCGATGGTGACCTGGCTGTACAGGATCGACGCGACACCGAACACCACGCAGAGCACCAACCGCGGAACCGCACGGAAGAACCAGGTGTAGATGAAGGAGACCCCGGACAGGATCGGGTTCGGGGACAGCCGCATCACCGCCAGCACCACGCCGAGGACGATGCCCATCACCATGGACAGGATGGTCAGCACGATCGTGATCCGGGCGCCGGCCAGCACCGGCGGCGTGAACAGGTTGTCCCAGACGAAGCCCCACTGGTAGGCGCTGTTCGTCACCAGCATGTGCACGAACATCGCGACCAGGATCGCGATCACCGCGGCGGAGACCCACCGCCACGGGTGCCGGACCGGCACCGCCCTCATCGTCTCCTGCGGCCGGGGCGGCCCGCCGGTGTCGGACCCGACAGCGACGCTGGTCATGACACGGGGTTGACTTGCGCTTTGGTGATGCCGCCCTGCTGGACCCCCCACTTGGTGAGGATCTTCGTGTAGGTGCCGTCCTTGATCAGCGCGTCCGTGGCGGAGGCGATCGCCTCGGCGAACGCGGTGTCGTCCTTGGGGACCACGTAGCCGTACGGCGCCGAGTCGTAGATCTTGCCGAGCAGCTCGAGCTGGCCGGCGGTCTGCTTCACCGCGTAGGCACCGACCGGCGAGTCCGCGAGACCCGCGGCGTCCTTGCCGGACACGATCGCGGCGGTGGCCTGGTCCTGGCCCTGGTAGGAGTCGATCTTGATCGGGGGCTTCCCGGCGTCGGTGCACTTCTTCGACCGGGCCGCGAGGTCCTCGTTCTGGACCGTGTTGGTCTGCACCGCGATCGACTTCCCGCAGGCGTTGTTCGGGTCGACGTTCTCGGGGTTGCCCTTCTTGGTGAACCACTGGGTCCCGGCGGAGTAGTAGCTGACCATGTTGACCTGCTTCTCCCGGTCCGCGTTGATCGTGAACGACGAGACCCCCATCTCGTACTTGCCGGAGCTGACACCTGGGATGATCGAGTCGAACTTCGCGTTCTGGAACTTGGCCTTCAGCCCGAGCTTGGCGGCCACCGCGTCGAACAGGTCCACGTCGAAGCCCTGCACGGTCTTGTTGTCCGTCGCCAGGAACTCCGAGGGGGCATAGCTGGCGTCCGAGCCGATGAGGATCACCCCGTCCTTCTTGATCGCCGCGGGCACCTTGGCCGCGAGCGCGTTGTCCATCGTGACGTTCGAGCTGGTGTCGGACGACGGGGTGCTTCCACCCCCGCAGCCGGCGATCAGCGAGGACCCGAGTGCAACCGCACCGGAGGCGGCGAGAAATCTTCCGAGAGCATGCATGGCGAGCTCCTTCGGCCGGCTTGACGCGAGCCAGGAGGCTCGACCGGCCTGTTAGGTGAAATGTATCGCTCGGCAGCGGGTTTGCCACTTCCGCCGCGGACGAGACGCGGCCCGCTCAGAGCTCCGGGACCCCGGGAAACGCCACGGGGTCGGCGCCGAAGCCCAGCCCGCGCACGGCGGCGTCGCCGAGCGCGTCGATCGCCCACTGCCGCTGCGCCCGCGAGGTCGCGCCCACCATCGCCCCGTAGACCTCGGCGCAGCGCTGCTCGGTGACCAGCGCCGCGCGCCGCAGCTGCGGCGCGGTCCGGCAGGGGTTCGGCAGCCGGTAGCTGACCGCACCGGCCACCGGGCGCCCGCCGGCCGCCCGGACCATCGAGACCAGCTGGTCCCGGCGGCCGCGGTGGGTGACGTAGGCGTGGTCGACCAGCCCGGCCAGCGCCGGCTGCGCGGACGAGGACAGCCGCCCCCCGACGACGCCGTAGACGTAGATCGCGGCGTGCTCCCCGGCCAGGGTCTGCTGCAGCGCCGCCAGCGGGGTCACCGGGTGGCCCCGTGGTGGGTGTCCCGACGGACCAGCGCCGCCTGCTGAGCGGCCGCGGCGGCCATGCTCGCGAGAATCCGGGCGAACGCGCCGCTCTCGGCACGGAACGCGCTGCGCTTGCCCTCGAGGCCGAGCTCGTCCTCGGCCCGGGCGACCGCGGCCAGCGCCTTCGCCCGGTCGGCCGGCACGTGCACCCCGGAGGCCGACGGCGACGCAGGCGACGGTGGGCTGGGGGACGCGGACGCCGGGGACGCGGGTTCGCTCGGCACGGCCTCGGTGAGCAGCCGGACGTGCTCGCGGTGCACGTCGCGGGTGTTGCCGAGCAACCCGCGGAGCCGGTGGTGTCGCCGCATCGTCGCCTGCACCAGGTCCAGCACGTCCTGCTCCGCAGCCAGCACGGTGGCCGCCAGCGCCACGTCGGGGCGCGGCTCCCGGGCGGGCCGGGTCGCCGGCGCCGCGGGGCCGTCGTCCGTCCCGCCGGTGCAGCCCGCGGCCACCGTCCCCAGCGCGACCAGGCCGCCCAACGCGGTACGGCGGCGCAGGGCAGTGCTCGGCGAGGGGGTGGCGGGGTGCACGCGCCGACTCTATCCAGCCGGGTGGCCGGGCCCGGTCTCCGGCCACCGCCAACGGCGTCGGTGCTGCGCGGTCCTGCGTCCGCTACTGTGGCCCCACCACAACAGCACAGCAGGAAGGATGCCCGTGAGCACTGACCAGACCCGGGACCGACTTGCAGGGGTGTTGACCGACCCCCTCGGCGCTGTGGGCCTCGACGTCGAGGCGATCGAGCTCACGCCTGCCGGAAGGCGCCGTCTGCTGCGCGTGGCCGTCGACAAGGACGGTGGCGTCACGATGGACGACATCGCCGAGGCCACCAGGGAAGTCTCCCGGCTCCTCGACGACGCCGACGTGATGGGCGAGCAGCCCTACACGCTCGAGGTCACCTCACCCGGCACCGACCGGCCGCTCACGCTGCCCCGGCACTGGCGGCGCAACCGCGGACGGCTGGTGAAGGTGACCCTGACCGACGGCGACACGCTGACCGGCCGGATCGCCGAGAGCGACGAGCAGCGCGCGGTGCTCGACGTGGACGGGGCCCGCCGGGACGTCGGCTTCACCGGCGTCGCCAAGGCCAAGATCCAGATCGAGTTCAACCGGAAGGAGAGCTGAGTCGCGTGGACATCGACATGGCGATCTTGCGTTCGCTGGAGCGCGAGAAGGAGATCTCCTTCGACATCCTCGTCGAGGCGATCGAGCAGGCGCTGCTCACCGCCTACCACAAGACGCCCGGCGCCCAGACCGACGCGCGCGTGCTCCTGGACCGCAAGAGCGGGCACGTGACGGTGCTCGCCGCCGAGACCGACGACGAGGGCACCAAGATCGGCGAGTACGACGACACTCCCGAGGGGTTCGGCCGGATCGCCGCCACCACCGCCAAGCAGATCATCCTGCAGCGGCTGCGCGACGCCGAGGACGACATCAAGTTCGGTGAGTTCTCCGGCAAGGAGGGCGACATCATCTCCGGGGTCATCCAGCAGGGCCGCGACCCCCAGGACGTGATGGTCGACCTCGGCCGGCTCGAGGCGCTGCTGCCCTCCGCCGAGCGGGTCCCGGGGGAGCGCTACGAGCACGGCAACCGGATCAAGTGCCTGGTGATCAGCGTCCGCAAGGGCCTGCGCGGGCCGCAGGTGATGCTGTCGCGCTCGCACCCCAACCTGGTCAAGAAGCTCTTCGCGCTCGAGGTGCCGGAGATCGCCGACGGCACCGTCGAGATCTGCGCGCTGGCCCGGGAGGCCGGCCACCGCACCAAGATCGCGGTGCGCTCCACGGTCGCCGGGGTGAACGCCAAGGGCTCGTGCATCGGCCCGATGGGTCAGCGGGTGCGCAACGTGATGAACGAGCTCCACGGCGAGAAGATCGACATCGTCGACTTCTCGGACGACCCGGCCGAGATGGTCGCGCACGCCCTGTCGCCGGCGCGGGTCTCGAGCGTCGAGATCGTCGACCTCGCCGCCCGGTCGGCGCGGGTGGTCGTCCCCGACTACCAGCTGTCGCTCGCGATCGGCAAGGAGGGGCAGAACGCCCGGCTCGCCGCCCGGCTCACCGGGTGGCGGATCGACATCCGCTCCGACGAGGCCCCGCACGCGGCGCCGGTGGCCGTGGAGGCGCCCCCGGAGTAGTCGGCTCGGGTAACTCGGTTCGGCTCTGGAGCACGCAACCGGTAGACTGTTCCGCGGCGGTTCGCAACCACAACCCGAAAGACTGCGCTGACGTATGTCCAGGCACCACCCGGACAGCGTCCGCACCTGTGTCGGGTGCCGGAGGCGGGCCACCAGGCAAGAGTTGCTGCGCGTCGTCGCGGGTGACCAGGGATCCGGCCTCGAGGTCGTCCCCGATCCCGCGGCGCGAGCACCCGGTCGTGGGGCGCACCTGCACCCCACCGTCGAGTGCCTCGAGCTGGCTCTGCGCCGCCGAGCCTTCGGCCGGGCCCTCCGGGTCCGGGGACGACTCGACAGCGCGGCGCTCGAAGACTTCGTCCGCAGCCTGGCGCCGCAGAAGTGACGTGGCCCCCGCCGGGGTCCGCGGGGGGCTCGCCCCCGTATGTACCGACAAGAAGATGGAGCAGCAGCTCATGAGCACTCGATGAGTACTTTCCGATGAGCATGCACACCAGCTAACGGTCCGCACCACTCCACGACACGGAGGTCGGACCAGAAGGAGAAGCGTGGCTAAGGTCCGAGTCCACGAGCTCGCCAAAGAGCTCGGAGTCGAGAGCAAGGTCGTTCTGGCCAAGCTCAAGGAGATGGGGGAGTTCGTCAAGTCGGCATCGTCGACGGTCGAGCCCCCGGTGGTGAAGCGGTTCACCGACCAGTACGGCGCGGAGCTGAAGGGTGCCGCCGAGAACGGCGCCGCCAAGAAGTCCGCCGCGAAGTCCGGCGCCGCCAAGAAGCCGGCCCCGCCGAAGGCATCGCCCGCGCCGGAGAAGGAGCAGGCCGAGAGCGCCGCCGCCGAGGCCCCGGCACCGGCCGCCCCGACGTCGCAGCCGGAGGCACCCGCCGAGGCACCAGCCCAGACGCCCGCCGAGGCACCAGCCGAGGCACCTGCCGAGGCGCCGGCCGCCAAGGCCGCCCCCCGGCCCGGGCCGAAGCCGGGCCCGCAGAAGCCGGCCGCGCCGGCTCCCGAGAAGCAGGCCCCGGCCGCGGCCGACGGCGGCTCCGAGACCAAGCGGCCCGGCACGCCGGGTCCCCGTCCCGGTGGACGCCCGGGCTCGCCGCGTCCCGGCAACAACCCGTTCTCGTCGACCCAGGGCATGGGCCGTCGCCCGGCGGCACGCGGGGGCGACTCCGCGCCGGCCGACCGGCCGCCGCGCCCGCCGGCCGGCCGTGACGGCGGCGCACCGGGGCGCCCCGGTGGCGCGCCGGGCCGTTCCGGCATGCCCCGCCCCAACCCGGCGATGATGCCGAAGTCCCCGGCCGCGTTCGGCGGCGGCCCCGGTGGCCGCCCCGGGCCCGGTGGCCGCGGTGGGCCCGGTGGCCGCGGTGGTGCGCCGGGTCGTCCCGGTGCGCCCGGCCGCGGCGGGGCCCCGGGCGGCGGTCGCCCCGGCTTCGGTGGCCGCCCGGGTGGCGGTGGCCGTCCCGGTGGCCGCGGGTCCACGCAGGGGGCGTTCGGTCGCCCCGGCGGCCCGTCGCGTCGTGGCCGCAAGTCGAAGCGCGCGCGTCGTCAAGAGTACGAGCAGATGCAGGCCCCGACGATCGGTGGCGTACGCGTTCGCAAGGGCAACGGCGAGACCGTCCGGCTGCCGCGCGGTGCGTCGCTGACCGACTTCGCGGAGAAGATCGGAGTCGACGCCGCGTCGCTGGTGCAGATGCTGTTCTCGCTCGGCGAGATGGTGACCGCGACCGAGTCGGTCAACGACGAGACGTTCGAGCTGCTCGGTGAGGAGCTCAACTACGTCGTGCAGGTCGTCTCGCCCGAGGACGAGGACCGTGAGCTGCTCGAGTCCTTCGACCTCGAGTTCGGTGAGGACGAGGGCGACGACGCCGACATGGTCGCCCGTCCGCCGGTCGTGACCGTGATGGGTCACGTCGACCACGGAAAGACCAAGCTGCTCGACGCGCTCCGCAAGGCGAACGTGGTCGCCAAGGAGGCCGGTGGGATCACCCAGCACATCGGTGCCTACCAGGTCGCCACCGAGGTCGACGGTGACGAGCGCCGGATCACCTTCATCGACACCCCGGGTCACGAGGCGTTCACCGCCATGCGTGCGCGAGGTGCGCAGGCCACCGACATCGCGGTGCTGGTGGTCGCGGCCGACGACGGGGTGATGCCGCAGACGATCGAGGCGCTGAACCACGCCAAGGCGGCCGAGGTGCCGATCGTGGTCGCGGTCAACAAGATCGACGTGCCGGCGGCGGACCCGACGAAGGTCCGTGGCCAGCTGAGCGAGTACGGCCTGGTGCCCGAGGAGTACGGCGGCGACGTCATGTTCGTCGACGTCTCGGCGAAGTCCGAGCTCAACCTGGACAAGCTGCTCGAGGCGATCGTGCTCTCCGCCGACGCGTCCCTGGACCTGCGGGCGAACCCCACCCAGGACGCCCAGGGTCTCGTCATCGAGGCGCACCTCGACCGTGGCCGGGGGCCGGTTGCCACCATCCTGGTCCAGCGCGGAACGCTGCGTGTGGGCGACTCGATCGTCGCCGGTCCGGCTCACGGCCGGGTGCGGGCGATGCTCGACGAGCACGGAGACAACATCGAGGCGGCCGACCCGTCGCGCCCCGCGATGGTCCTGGGTCTGACGGCGGTGCCTGGCGCAGGCCAGAACTTCATCGTCGTCGACGATGACCGGATGGCCCGTCAGATCGCCGAGAAACGTGAGTCCCGCGAGCGTGCGGCCATGCAGGCCAAGCGCCGGGTGCGTCGTACCCTCGAGGACTTCATGGCCTCGATGGAGAAGGGCGAGAGCCAGGAGCTCAACCTGATCCTCAAGGGCGACGTGTCCGGTTCGGTCGAGGCCCTCGAGGACTCGCTGGCCAAGATCGACGTGGGCGACGAGGTCAGCATCCGGGTCATCGACCGCGGTGTCGGTGCGATCACCGAGACCAACGTCGACCTGGCGGCCGCGTCCGACGCGATCATCATCGGCTTCAACGTCCGCCCGCAGGGCAAGGCGACCGAGATGGCGGACAAGGAAGGCGTCGAGATCCGCTACTACTCGGTCATCTACCAGGCGATCGAGGAGATCGAGGCCGCGCTCAAGGGCATGCTCAAGCCGGAGTTCGAGGAGGTCTCGCTCGGCCAGGCCGAGATCCGCGAGATCTTCCGGTCGTCGAAGATCGGCAACATCGCCGGTTGCATGGTCACCACCGGGACGATCCGTCGCAACGCCAAGGCGCGGCTGCTGCGGGACGGTGCCGTGGTGGCCGACAACCTCGACCTGGCGTCGCTGCGCCGCGAGAAGGACGACGTGTCCGAGGTCCGCGAGGGCTTCGAGTGCGGTCTGGTCCTGCGTGGCTACAACGACATCAAGCAGGGCGACGTCGTCGAGTCCTTCGAGATGCGGGAGATCCCGCGCTCGTAGTCGGCACGGCGGCACGAGTCGGCGCGTGGGCGGGCGAGAGCCCACCCGCGCGCCGACTCGCCTCGGCAACGAACACGCACGCACGCACACACCCATGGGAGAACACGCATGACCAGCCCACGCGTCCGCAAGGTGGCGGACCGGATCCAGGTGATCGTGGCGGAGATGCTCGAACGCCGGATCAAGGACCCGCGGCTCGGCTTCGTGACGGTCACCGACGTCCGGGTGACGGGTGACACCCAGAACGCCTCGATCTTCTACACCGTGCTCGGGGAGCCCGACGAGCTCGCCGGCACCGCGGTCGCCCTGGAGTCGGCCAAGGGACTGATCCGCTCCGAGGTCGGCAAGCAGCTCGGCATGCGGCACGTGCCGAGCCTGGAGTTCATCCACGACGCGCTCCCGGAGACCGCCCGGCGCATCGACGACCTGCTGTCCAAGGCCCGTGCCTCCGACGCGGCGCTGGCGGCGGCGTCGGCCGGGGCGACCTACGCGGGGGAGTCCGACCCCTACCGGAAGCCGCACGAGGACGAGGACGACGACGAGCCCGACGCGTGAGCATCGAGGTGGGCTCCGGCCTGGTCGTCGTCGACAAGCCGGCGGGGATGACCTCGCACGACGTGGTGTCCCGGGTGCGCCGGATCGCGGGCACCCGCAGGGTGGGCCACGCCGGCACGCTGGACCCGATGGCCACCGGGGTGCTGCTGGTCGGGGTGAACAAGGCGACCCGGCTGCTCGGGCACCTGATGCTCACCGAGAAGGCCTACGACGCCACCGTCCGGCTCGGTGCCGGCACCAGCACCGACGACGCGGAGGGTGAGGTGGTCTCCACCGCCCCGACCGGGCAGCTCGGCGAGGACGACGTGCGCTCCGCGGCCGGGGCGTTCGTCGGGGACATCGAGCAGGTGCCGTCCTCGGTCTCGGCGATCAAGGTGGACGGGGAGCGCGCCTACAAGCGGGTCCGCGCCGGTGAGGACGTGGAGCTGCCGTCCCGGCCGGTGACCGTGCACGAGCTGGTGGTCACCGGGGTACGTCCCGGCCCGGAGGGCTGCGAGGTGGACCTCTCGGTGCGGTGCAGCCGCGGCACCTACATCCGGGCGATCGCCCGCGACCTGGGGGCGGCGCTCGGGGTCGGCGGCCACCTGACGATGCTGCGGCGCACGGCGGTGGGGCCGTTCGGACTGGCGGACGCACGCACCCTCGACCGGCTCGCCGACTCGTTCGACCTGGTCGACATCTCCGAGGTCGCGCGCCGTTGCTTCCCGACCTACCGGCTCGACGAGGCGCAGAGCCGCGACGTGGGTCACGGGCGGAAGCTGCCGGTGCGGCTGGGCGCCGACTCGCCGGTCGCGGTGCTGGCGCCGGACGGGACGTTCCTGGCGCTGTACGAGCAGCGGGGCGAGGTGGCCGCCCCGGTGGCGGTCTTCGCCTGATCCGGTCCGCGGGGCGGGGACCGCCTTGTGGGAGGCTGTGCAGCGTGACTGACACCTGGCGTTCCCTCGACGAGGTCCCGGCCGACCTGGGTCGCACCGTGGTCACGATCGGCAACTTCGACGGGGTGCACCTCGGCCACCAGCACGTGGTGGCCCGCGCCCGAGAGGTCGCCGCCGGACTGGGTGCGGACCACGTCGTGGCGGTGACCTTCGACCCGCACCCGATCGCCGTGCTCCGTCCCGAGCACGCGCCGCTCACCCTGACCACCGTCGACGCGCGGGTCGAGCTGCTCGCCGACGCCGGCGTCGACCACGTGCTGGTGCTGCCGTTCACCCGCGACGTCGCGGACTGGACGCCCGAGCGGTTCGTCACCGAGGTCGTCGTCGAGGCGCTGCACGCGCGCGCGGTCGTGGTGGGCGCGAACTTCCGGTTCGGCAGCAAGGCCGCCGGCGACGTGGCCACCCTGCGCGAGCTGGGCGAGAAGCACGACTTCGTGGCGGAGGGGATCGCGCTCGACGGCGGCCCCCAGGTCTGGTCCTCGACCTACGTGCGCAACTGCCTGGCCGCCGGCGACGTGGAGGGCGCCGCGGAGGCGCTGGGGCACCCGTTCATGGTGCGCGGGGTGGTGGTCCGCGGCGACCAGCGCGGCCGGGAGCTCGGCTACCCGACCGCCAACGTGCCGACCCACGGCGTGCACGCGGCTCCCGCCGACGGTGTCTACGCGGGCTGGCTGCGGCGGCGTGACGGTGCGGACGGTGCGCCGATGCCCGCGGCGATCAGCGTCGGCGCCAACCCGACCTTCGACGGTGCCCGGGAGCGTCGGGTGGAGTCCTACGTGCTCGGCCGCGACGACCTCGAGCTGTACGGCGTCGAGGTGGAGGTCTCGTTCGTGGCCCGCATCCGCGGCATGAAGCGGTTCGCGACGGTCGAGCAGCTCGTCGCGACGATGGAGGAGGACTGCGAACGCGCCCGGCTGCTGCTCGGGGTCCCCGAGCCCTCGTGACGGAGGCGGCCCCGGCGAGCACCGCGGCGCTCGACGCCACCACGCACGCGTGGGTCGCGGGGGAGCTGGGCGAGCGGGTCGTGGCCGCCACCACCCTCACCGGTGGGGTGGCCTCGCAGATGCTGCGGCTGACGACGGTCTCCGGCCGCGAGGCGGTGCTGCGCAGGCTCACCGAGCACCCGTGGCGGCGGTTCGCCGAGAGCCTGCTCGGGCGCGAGGCCGCGGTCCAGACCCAGCTGTCCGGGACCGCGGTGCCCACACCCGCACCGCTCGCGGTGGACCTCGACGGGTCCCGGGCCGGGGTGCCGGGCCTGCTGATGACGCTGCTGCCCGGGCGGGTCGACCTGGTGAACGGGGGACGCGACCGGTTGCGGCAGCTGGCCGAGATGCTCCTGCGGGTGCACCGGTTCACCCCCGACGCCGACGCCTGGCCGCGGCAGTACCAGTCCTGGGCGCTCGAGGAGAAGCGCGTGGTGCCGCCCTGGTCGCGTGACGACGGCCTGTACCGCGAGGCGTTCGCGCGGCTCGCCGAGCCCGCCCCGTCGTACCCCCGGACCTTCCTGCACCGCGACTTCCACCCCGGGAACGTGCTGTGGCGCGACGGCCGGATCAGCGGCGTCGTGGACTGGGTGGAGACCTCGACCGGCCCCGCAGACCTGGACGTCGCGCACTGCGCGTCGAACCTGGCCGGGCTGCACGGCGTGGACGCGGCCCTGGAGCTTCGCCGGGCCTACGGCTCCGCCGGCGGGACGCTGGCGCGCGACCCGGACGCCTGCCGCTACTGGCAGCTGCTGGACCTGGTCGGCTTCCTCCCGGGGCCCTCGGGCCGTGAGTCCGGGGCGGTCCCCGGCACCCTGACCCGGCTGTGGGCCGCCCAGGGCCGGTCCGACCTGACCCCGGAGCTGGTGCGCGGCCGCCGCGAGGAGCTGCTCCGCGCCGTGCTCACCGGCTGACCCGGGACGCCCGTGCCGCAGTGACCTGCCCTCCCCGCGCGTCGCCGCGGGGAGGGCAGGTGCTGCGGGTCCGGTCCGCGGTCAGGCGTCGAGGTCCTTCTCGACCAGCGCCGCGATCTGGTCGACGGCGCCCTGGTCCTCGCCGGCCACCTCGACGGTGTCGCCGCAGGAGGCGCCGAGGGTCATGACCAGCAGCGAGGAGCTGGCGTCGACCGGCTCGCCGCCGGGGGTGGCCAGGGTGACCTCGGTCGCGAGGGCCTCGGCGGCCTCGGCGATCAGGGCGGCCGGTCGTGCGTGCAGGCCGACGGAGGAGCCGACTTTGACGGTCTTGCTGGGCATGGGGTGTCTCCTTCTGGTGGGGTGTGTCAGGCGACGATCTCGGCGGCGACCCGGTCGATCTCGTCGATCTCGTCCTGGCTCTCGGTGAACGACTTCAGCAGGATCACGCAGGCCGCGGCGACCAGGATCCCGGCGACCAGCGCCACCAGGAACCACAGCACGTGGCCGACGGCGAAGAGCACGAAGATGCCACCGTGCGGCGCCCGCAGCGTGACGTGGAACGCCATCGACATGGCACCGGTGACGGCGCTGCCGGCCATGATCGAGGGGATCACCCGCAGCGGGTCGGCCGCGGCGAACGGGATCGCGCCCTCGGTGATGAACGAGGCGCCGAGCAGCCAGGCGGCCTTGCCGTTCTCCCGCTCGGCCTCGCTGAACAGCTGGGGCCGCAGCGTGGTGGCCAGCGCGAGGGACAGCGGCGGCACCATGCCGGCCAGCATCACCGCGGCCATGATCTGCAGCTGCGGCGCGTCGCCGGTGGCGGCCGCGGCGGCACCCAGGCCGGTGGTGGCGAACAGGTAGGCGGTCTTGTTCAGCGGGCCGCCCATGTCGAAGGCCATCATCAGGCCGAGCACGACGCCGAGGATGATCCCGGCGCTGCCACCGCTCATGCTGGTCAGGCCGTCCAGCAGCGCCTTCTGGAGGGCCGCCAGCGGCTTCGCGAGGATGACCACCATCACCAGGCCGGAGGCCAGCGTGGCCCCGAGCGGGATGATCACCACCGGCATCAGGCCGCGCACCCAGACCGGCACCCGCCGGGTGGCGATCCAGTGCGCGATCAGCCCGGCGATGACGCCGCCCACGATACCGCCGAGGAACCCGGCGTTCAGGGTCAGGTTGGCGACCGCGCCCATCACGAACCCGGGGGCGATACCCGGCCGGTCCGCGATCGCGTAGGCGATGTACCCGGCCAGTGCCGGGACCAGGAACGAGAACGCGATCCCGCCGATGCTGAAGATCACCGCGGCCAGGTACGCGCCGAGCCCGCCCATCGCGTGGTCCAGGCCGAGCGCGCCCGGGTTCGGCAGGTTGAAGATGGTGTTGTCGGCCACGATCGTGCCGGCCTTGTCCTTCAGGGCGATCTCGTAGCCACCGAGCAGGAAGGACAGCGCGATCAGCAGACCGCCCGCGGCGACGAACGGGATCATGTACGACACGCCGGTCATCAGCACCCGGCGGATCCGCAGGCCCCACGGCTCGTCCGCGCCGCCGCTGTGCGAGGTCGCCCCGGCGGCGGCCGCCGTGCCCTCCACGCGCGGCGCGTTCGGGTCGGCGGCGTTGCGCAGCGCCTCAGCGACCATCGAGTCCGCGTCGTCGATGGCCCGCTTGACACCGGAGGCGACCACCGGCTTGCCGGCGAACCGGCCGCGGTCCTTGACGCCCACGTCGGTCGCGAAGATGGCGGCGTCGGCCTGGCTGATCACCTGCGGGTCCAGCGGGGTCGACCCCGCCGACCCCTGGGTCTCCAGGTGGATGTCGACCCCGGCGCGCTTGGCGGCCGCCTCGAGGGACTCGGCGGCCATGTAGGTGTGCGCGATCCCGGTGGGGCACGCGGTCACCGCGACCAGGGTGCGGCGCCGGGTCGGCTCCGACGCGGCGGGCTCCGACGCGGCGGGCTCCGGCGCCGGCGGCGGGGCCTCTGCCGTGGCGGCCGGGGCGGGCGCCACGCCGGGCTCGACCACGCCGCTGACGATGCGGACCACCTCGTCGGGGGTCGAGGCAGCGCGCAGGCTGTCGGTGAACTCCGACTTCACCAGCGCACGCGCCAGCTTCGTCAGCACCTGCAGGTGGGTCGCGTCACCACCTGCAGGTGCCGCAATGAGGAACGCCAGGTCGGCGGGCCCGTCCTTGGCGCCGAAGTCGGTGGCCGGCGCGAGGCGGGCGAACGCCAGCGTGGGCACGTCGACGTGCTCGGTGCGGCAGTGCGGGATGGCGATACCGCCGGGAAGGCCGGTCGCGGAGGTGGCCTCGCGGGCCAGCGCGTCGGCGGCCAGTCCGTCGGCGTCCTGGGTCCGGCCGGCGTCGTGGACGACGCCGGCGAGAGCGCGGATGACCTCGTCCTTGTCGCTGCCGAGCGACGCGTCGAGGCGGACCAGCGCGGGACTGATCATCGGTTCGGTCATGGCTTCCTCAGATCTTCTCGGGTAGGACGAGCTCGCGTACGTCGACGAGCTCGGGCTGGACGTGGTCGGGGGTCGGGATGGTGGTGCCGGGCAGGCCCGCGGCGGCGCTGCCGTAGGCCACGGCCAGCCGGAGCCGGTCACCCGGGTCGGCGCCGCGGAGGTCGCCGAGCAGGTAGCCGAACAGGCTGGAGTCACCGGCGCCGACGGTGCTGACGACGGTGGTCGAGGGTGGGGTGGCGTGCCAGCAGCCCTGCGCGGTGACGAGCACCGCGCCGGACGGGCCCAGCGTGGCCAGCACGGCGCCGACGCCCCGGTCAACGAGGGCGGCGGCCGCGGCGGCCGCGGCGGCGGGGTCGGACTCGATCGCGGCGGCGTCCCCGCCGGTCAGCGAGGCGAGCTCCTCGCCGTTGGGCTTCATCAGGTCGGGTGCGCCCAGCTCGAGGCGTGCGGCGAGCGCGCGCAGCGGGCCCTCGGAGGCGTCCACGGCCACCTTCGCCGGGGTCGGGCCCAGGGCGGCCACCAGGTCGGCGTACCAGCCCTCCGGGGTCCCCGGGGGGAGCGAGCCGGCAAGCACGACCCAGCTGGCCTGCCTCGCCCGCCGCTCGACGGCGTCCGCGAGCCGGTCCAGGTCGGCCGCGTGCACGGTGCCGCCGGGGCTGTTGATCTTGGTGGTGGTGCCGTCGGGCTCGGTGAGCGTCAGGTTCACCCGCACGTCCCCGGCGGAGGCCTCCGGTCGGCAGTCGATCCCGTCCCGGAGCAGCTCGAGCACGAACGGGTCGTCCTTGGCCGCCGGGAGCACCGCGATGCTGGGCACCCCCGCGGTCGCGGCGGCACGGGAGATGTTGACCCCCTTGCCGCCCGCCTGGGAGGTGATGTGCTCGGCCCGCAGCACCGCACCGCGCTCGAGGCGCGAGGACAGCGCGACGGTGCGGTCGATGCTCGGGTTGGGGGTGAGCGTCACGATCGTGCCGTAGGTCATGCGACCACGACCTCGACGTCGCTGGCGCCCAGCGAGACCAGGTCCCGCTCGGAGATGCCGCCGTCGGTGACCAGCACGTCGATGTCGTCCAGGTCGGCGAAGCGCACGGTGTTCTCGCGGCCGAGCTTGCTGGAGTCGGCGAGGACCACGACCTTGTGGGCGGCGGCGATCATCGCGCGCTTGGCCGCGGCCTCGCTGTGGTCGGGGGTGCTGAACCCGTGCGTCGCGGAGAACCCGTTGGTGCCCAGGAAGGCCACGTCGACGCGCAGCCGGCGCACTGCCTCGACGGTGTCCTCGCCGACCGCGGCCTGGGTGGTGGCGCGGACCCGGCCGGGCAGCAGGTGCAGCTCGATGGTGGTGAGCCCGGCGAGCCGGGCCGCGATCGGGACGGCGTTGGTCATCACGGTCAGCCGCAGGTCCCGGGGCACCAGGGTCGCCAGCCGTGCGGTGGTCGTGCCGGCGTCCAGCAGCACGCTGCCGCCGGCGCGGGGCAGCAGGTCGAGCGCCGCCTTGGCGATCCGCTCCTTCTCCTCGGCCCGGGCCCGGTCCCGGTCGGCCACCTTGGCCTCGAGCACGGTGAGCGACTCGGCGGGGACCGCGCCGCCGTGCACCCGGCGGACCACCCCGGCGCGCTCCAGCCCGGAGAGGTCGCGGCGCACCGTCTCGGTGGTCACCGCGAACTCCTCGGAGAGCTCGGCCACCGACAGCCGCCCCCGCACGGAGAGCAGGTCGGCGATCGCCTGCTGACGTTCCTCGGCGTACACGGGCCCTCCCGATGATTGATCGTTTCCGAATTGATCTTTGTTTATGTTGTTCTACGCCCGAACGTGTTGACTGTCAAGTGACGCGGGGCATATTGTTCGAGCCATGTCAGCCACTACCTCGTCAGCAGCAGGGGCCCTCCTGCGGGGCACGCCCGTCGTCCCGGGCGTCGCCTACGCACCCGCCGTCGTCGTCTCCGGGGAGATCGACCCGGACGCGGTCACCGCGTTCGAGCGCACCGGGTTCCCCGACGAGGCGGCCGCGCTCGCGGCGTACGAGACCGCCGTCGCCGCCGTCGCCGACACGCTCACGGCCCGGGCCGGGTCGGTCAGCGGCGCCGCCGCGGAGGTGCTCACCGCGACCGCCGGCCTCGCCCGCGACAAGGGGCTGCGCGGGGCGGTGGCCAAGCGGCTCGCCGCCGGCGACTCCCTGCTGGACGCCGTGCACGCGGCGGTCGAGCAGTTCGCCGGGATCTTCACCCAGATGGGCGGGCTGATGGCCGAGCGGGTCACCGACCTGCGCGACATCGAGCGGCGGGTGACCGCGCGGCTCGTGGGCGCTCCGGAGCCGGGGGTGCCGCAGCCCGAGCAGCCGTCGGTGCTGCTCGCCGAGGACCTCGCGCCGGCCGACACCGCCGGCCTGGACGCCGAGCGCATCGTCGCCCTGGTCACCGAGCGCGGCGGGCCCACCAGCCACACCGCGATCATCGCCCGCCAGCTCGGGATCCCGTGCGTGGTCGGCGTGCACGGCCTGGACGCCGTGCCCGCGGGCGCCCAGGTGCTGGTGGACGGTACGACGGGCGAGGTCGAGCTCGCGCCCGACGAGACCGCCGCCGCGTCGCGGGTGGAGGCCGCGCGCGCCGCGCGGGCCGCGCTGGACGCGTGGGACGGCCCCGGAGCCACCGCCGACGGCACCCGCGTCAAGCTGCTCGCCAACGTGGCCGACGCGGCTTCGGCGCGCTCCTCCGCGGAGGGGCCCGTGGAGGGTGTCGGGCTGTTCCGGACCGAGCTGTGCTTCCTCAACCGCAAGGACGAGCCGAGCGTCGAGGAGCAGGCGGACGTCTACGCCGCGGTGCTCGAGGCGTTCGGGCGCGACCGCACCGTGGTGGTGCGCACGCTCGACGCCGGCTCGGACAAGCCGATCGCGTTCGCGACGCTCGAGGGCGAGGAGAACCCGGCCCTCGGCGTCCGCGGGCTGCGGCTGTCCTTCGGCAACCCCGGGCTGCTCGAGCGGCAGCTCGAGGCGGTCGCCACCGCCGCGAGGCGCACCGGCAGCACGCCGTGGGTGATGGCGCCGATGGTGGCGACCGTCGCCGAGGCACGCGATTTCGCCGAGCTGGTGCGCGGGCACGGCCTGCGGGCGGGGGTGATGATCGAGATCCCCAGCGCGGCGCTGCTCGCGCACCGGCTCCTGGAGGTCGTCGACTTCCTGTCGATCGGCACCAACGACCTCACCCAGTACACGATGGCGGCCGACCGGATGGCCACCGACCTCGCGCACCTGACCGACGCCTGGCAGCCCGCGGTGCTGCAGCTGGTCGCGATCACGGCGGAGGCGGGCAAGCAGGCGAACAAGCCGGTCGGGATCTGCGGCGAGGCCGCCGCCGACCCGATGCTCGCCACCGCCCTGGTCGGGATGGGGGTCACGTCGCTGTCGATGGCGCTGGCCGCGGTCCGGCCGGTGGGGGCCCAGCTGTCCGCGGTCTCCATGGACGTCTGCGAGCACGCGGCGGAGGCGGCGCTGGCCGCCACCGACCCGATGGCGGCGCGGGACGCCGTGCGCGGCGTCATCGACGTCGCGCGGGGCTGACCGGCCCGCCGGGTCAGGCCGGCTCGACCGTCACCGGAGTGCCGGAGAGGGCGGCGTTGCCGCTGACGTCCAGGCGCTCGGGGTCGGTCAGGTCGTTGATCGAGACTCCCGGCACGTCGACGGCGTGCGCCATCCGCACGCCGGGCTGCGCGTGACCGTAGCCGTGCGGCAGGCTGACCACGCCGGGCATCAGCTCCTCGCTGGCGGCGACCTCGACCTCGACGCTGCCGACCCGCGAGGTCACCCGGACCCGCGCGCCGTCGGCGATCCGCCGCGCCGCCAGGTCGGCGGGGTGCATCAGCAGCCGGTGCCGGGCCCGGCCCTTGGTCAGTCGCTCGGTGTTGTGCATCCAGGAGTTGCAGTCGCGCTGGTGCCGGCGGCCGATCAGTCGCAGGTCGCCGTCCCCGTGCTGCGGCTGCCCGTCGAGGCGGGCCAGGTCGTCGAGCACCAGCGCCGGGGCCGCCTCGATCCGCTGGTCCGCGGTCATCAGCCGTCCGGGCAGGCAGGGCTGCAGCGGTCCGAGGTCGACGCCGTCGGGGTGCCCGCGCAGGGCGCGCAGCGAGAGCCGTGACCGGTCGGTGCGCAGCAGCAGGTCGATGGTGCGGGTGGGGGAGAGCCGCATCCTCAGGTTCTGCGTCAGGCGCCGGCGCCACGGCGCGCGGGTGCCGAGCCGGCGTGCCGTGCGCAGCGCGATCTCCCGGTAGATCTCCCAGTCGTGCATCGCGCCGGCCGGCTTGGGGAGCACCGCCGGGGTGAACCGGGCGGTGTTGCGGACCGCCAGGACGTGGAACACCAGGTCGTAGTGGTCTCGCTCCAGGGCGGTCGTCGGCGGCAGGATCACGTCCGCGTGCCGGGTGGTCTCGTTGACGTAGATGTCGACCGCGGCGTAGAAGTCGAGCCCGGAGATCGCCCCGCCCAGCCGCTTCCCGTCGGGGGTCGAGGACACCGGGTTGCCCGCGACGCTCAGCAGCGCCCGCACCTGCCCGTCGCCCGGGGTGAGCATCTCGTCGGCCATCGTCGCCACCGGCAGCTCGCCCGCGAACTCCGGCAGCCCCCGGACCCGGCTGCGCCACGCGTCGTGGTGGCCGCGGCCGATCAGCCCCCGGCCCACCGCGTCGACCGCCGGCCGGGTGAACATCGTGCCGCCCGGACGGTCCAGGTTGCCGGTGACCAGGTTCAGCAGCTGCACCGCCCACTGGCAGACCAGCCCGAAGTCCTGCGTGGACACCCCGATCCGCCCGTAGACCGCGCCGGCCTCGGCGGCGGCGAGCTCGCGGGCGAGCCGCCGGATGTCCTCGGCGTCGATCCCGCTGGCCCGCGCGGCCCGCTCGGCCGTGAACGGCCGCACCGCCCGCCCCACGGCGTCCAGCCCGTCGACGTACGCCGGGGGCGTGGCGAGCCCCTCGGTCAGCACCGTGCGCAGCATCGCGAGCAGCACCAGCGCGTCGGAGCCGGGTCGCACGAAGTGGTGCTCGGTGGCCGCCTTTGCGGTCTCGGTGCGCCGCGGGTCCAGCACCACCATCCGGCCGCCGCGGGCCTTGAGCTCGCGCAGCCGGCCCGGGAAGTCCGGCACCGTCATCAGGCTGCCGTTGGACGCCATCGGGTTCGCGCCCAGCACCAGGAAGTACTGGGTGCGGTCCAGGTCGGGGACCGGGAGCAGCAGCTGGTGCCCGTACATCAGGTACGCCAGCAGCTGGTGCGGCTGCTGGTCCACCGAGGTGGCGCTGTACTTGTTGCGGGTCCGGAACGTCTTCACCATCGCCGAGCCGTGGGTCATCGAGCCCAGGCTGTGCACGTTGGGGTTGCCCAGGTAGATCGCGAGCGCGTCCCGGCCGTGCGCGGCGATGGTGCGGGCGAGGTTGTCCGCGACCAGGTCGAGCGCCTCGTCCCAGCCGATCTCCTCCCAGGTGTCTTCGGCCGCGCGGCCCGCCGGGACCCGGCGGACCGGGCGGCGCAGCCGGTCCGGGTCCTCGTGGACGTCCTGCAGGGCGAACGCCTTGGGACAGACGTGCCCGCGCGAGAGCGGGTCCTCGGGGTTGCCGCGCACCGAGGTGATCCGGCCCTCGTCGAGGGTGAGCACCAGCCCGCAGATCGCCTCACAGAGGTTGCACACCCCGCGCGTGGTCTCCATGTCCGCAGTCTTCCACGGAGAGCGGCGGGCTCGTACGCCCACGAGCGCGCCGCCGATTGGGAGTTCGGGGCGGTCCTGGGATAGCCTTGAGCGGTTGCCCGGGCGGTCGTCCGGGCAGCGGAGTGTTGCCGTCGAACGGCCGCGGATCGAGAGTGCCCGGGTGAACAGGCCCCGGCGCGCCGCGCAACGACATGAACCGAGAGGAGCTGCGCGTGGCCACTGGTACCGACGCGGAGACCAAGAAGAAGATCATCGCGGAGTACGCGACCGCCGAGGGCGACACCGGCTCGCCCGAGGTTCAGGTTGCCCTGCTGACGCACCGGATCGCTCACCTGACCGAGCACCTCAAGGAGCACAAGCACGACCACCACAGCCGGCGCGGCCTGCTGCTGCTGGTCGGCCAGCGTCGCCGCCTGCTGAACTACATGCAGAAGGAAGACATCAACCGCTACCGCTCGATCATCGAGCGGCTCGGCCTGCGCCGATGAGCTCGAGGGGCGGCTCCCGCTGGGGGCCGCCCCTGCTTCTTCTCGGCCGGACCTGCCACTAAGGTCTGAGACGGGACAGCACAACTGAAGAATTTCACCCACAGGAGCGACCGCGGACGTCCGGCCCGGTCCTCGGTAGTGGCCCTCGGGACACGCGCCCCGTGCACGCACGGCGCGCCGCCCGCGGGCCTCGATCGAAGACCGGCCCCCTTGTCTGCGGAAGGCCCGCACTGGTTCGGCCCCGCCGACGGTCATTCAGGGCGCCCCCGCGTGATCGCTCCGCGAGACAGAAAGGGGTACCCGTGAACGAGGGACCCGTCATCTCCGCCGTAGAGACCGTGATCGACAACGGCAAGTTCGGCACCCGCACCGTCAAGTTCGAGAGCGGGCTGCTGGCCCGCCAGGCCGCCGGATCGGTGACCGCCTACCTCGACGAGGACACCATGCTGCTGTCGGCCACCACGGCCGGCAAGCACCCCAAGGACCACTTCGACTTCTTCCCGCTCACCATCGACGTGGAGGAGCGGATGTACGCCGCGGGCCGGATCCCCGGCTCGTTCTTCCGCCGCGAGGGCCGGCCGTCCGAGGACGCGATCCTCACCTGCCGGCTGATCGACCGTCCGCTGCGCCCGACCTTCAAGAAGGGCCTGCGCAACGAGGTCCAGGTCGTGATCACCGTGCTCGCGCTGAACCCGGACAACGCCTACGACGTGCTCGCGATCAACGCCGCGTCGATCTCCACCCAGCTCTCCGGCCTGCCGTTCTCCGGTCCGGTCGGTGGCACCCGGGTGGCGCTGATCGACGGCCAGTGGGTCGCGTTCCCGACGCACAGCCAGCTGGAGGACGCCGTGTTCGACATGGTCGTCGCGGGCCGGGTCACCGAGACCGGCGACGTGGCGATCATGATGGTCGAGGCGGAGTCCACCGAGGCCACCTGGAACCTCGTCCAGTCCGGCGTCCAGGCGCCGACCGAGGAGATCGTCGCCGGCGGGCTCGAGGCGGCCAAGCCGTTCATCAAGCAGCTCTGCGAGGCGCAGGCCGAGCTGGCCAAGCAGGCCGCGAAGCCGGTCCAGGAGTTCCCGATCTTCCTGGACTACGAGGACGACGTCCTCGCCGCGGTGGAGAACGCGGCCAAGGCCGAGCTCGCCCCCGCGCTCGCGATCGCGGGCAAGCAGGAGCGCGAGTCCAAGATGGACGAGATCAAGGACTCCGTCCTGGAGAAGCTCGGCGCGGACTTCGAGGGCCGCGAGAAGGAGATCGGCGCCGCGTTCCGGTCGCTGACCAAGCAGCTGGTGCGCGAGCGGGTGCTCCGCGACAAGGTCCGCATCGACGGCCGCGGGCTGGCCGACATCCGCCCGCTGTCCGCCGAGGTCGGCGTGATCCCGCGGGTGCACGGCTCGGCGCTGTTCGAGCGCGGCGAGACCCAGATCCTGGGCGTCACCACGCTGAACATGCTCACCATGGAGCAGAAGCTCGACACGCTCTCCCCGGAGACCAGCCGGCGCTACCTGCACAACTACAACTTCCCGCCGTACTCCACCGGTGAGACCGGCCGGGTGGGCTCGCCGAAGCGTCGCGAGATCGGTCACGGCGCGCTCGCCGGCCGGGCGCTGGTGCCGGTGCTGCCGACCCGCGAGGAGTTCCCCTACGCGATCCGCCAGGTCTCCGAGGCGATGGGGTCCAACGGCTCCACCTCGATGGGCTCGGTCTGCGCGTCCACGCTGTCGCTGCTGCAGGCCGGGGTGCCGCTGCGGGCGCCGGTCGCAGGCATCGCGATGGGCCTGATCTCCGGCCAGGTCGACGGCGAGGAGAAGTACGTCGCGCTCACGGACATCCTCGGTGCCGAGGACGCCTTCGGCGACATGGACTTCAAGGTCGCCGGCACCCGCGAGTTCGTCACCGCGCTGCAGCTCGACACCAAGCTCGACGGCATCCCGGCCGAGGTGCTGGCCGGCGCGCTGACCCAGGCCAAGGACGCCCGGCTCGCGATCCTGGACGTGATGGCCGAGGCCATCGAGACCCCGGCCGAGATGTCGCTGAACGCGCCGCGGATCATCACCGTGAGGATCCCGGTCGACAAGATCGGCGAGGTGATCGGCCCCAAGGGCAAGATGATCAACCAGATCCAGGACGACACCGGCGCCCAGATCAGCATCGAGGACGACGGCACGATCTACATCGGTGCCACCAACGGCGAGTCCGCCGAGGCGGCCCGCGCGACCATCAACGGCATCGCGAACCCGACGATGCCCGAGGTCGGCGAGCGCTACCTCGGCACCGTGGTGAAGACGACCAACTTCGGTGCGTTCGTCTCGCTGCTGCCGGGCAAGGACGGCCTGCTCCACATCAGCAAGCTCCGTTCGCTGGCCGGCGGCAAGCGGGTCGAGGCCGTCGAGGACGTCGTCTCGGTCGGGCAGAAGGTCCAGGTCGAGATCGCCGAGATCGACGACCGCGGCAAGCTGTCGCTGATCCCGGTCGTCGAGGAGGACGCCTCGTCGGACGAGGGCAGCGCGCCGGCCGCCGAGTAAGTGCCCGCCCCGGCAGCACAGCAGAAGCCCGGCACGACCCGCACCCTGCTCCCCGAGGAGTCGGGGGGACTGGTACGCCGTACCGTCCTCCCGGGAGGGCTGCGGGTCGTGACCGAGGCCATGCCCGGGGTCCGGTCCGCCTCCATCGGGGTGTGGGTCGGTGTCGGGTCGCGCGACGAGTCCCCGACCCTGTCCGGCGCGTCGCACTTCCTGGAGCACCTGCTGTTCAAGGGCACGCACACCCGGACGGCGCTCGACCTCTCGGTCGCGCTGGACACGGTGGGCGGGGAGCTCAACGCGTTCACCGCCAAGGAGTACACCTGCTTCCACGCCCGGGTGCTGGACCAGGACCTGGCCCTGGCGGTCGACGTCCTGGGGGACATGGTCACCTCCTCGACGATCAGCGCCGAGGACGTCGAGGCCGAGCGTGAGGTGATCCTCGACGAGATCGCCATGCACGACGACGACCCGGACGACGTGGTGACCAACCTGTACGCCGAGAAGGCCTGGGGCTCCTCGCCGCTCGGCCGTCCGATCGCGGGCACGGTGGAGTCGATCAAGTCGCTCACCCGCGCCCACGTAGCGCGCTACTACCGGTCGCGCTACGTGCCGGAGAACATGGTGGTGGCGGTGGCGGGGAACGTCGACCACGCCACGGTCGTGCGCCAGGTGCGCAAGGCGTTCTCCCGGTCCAACTTCCTCGCCGACACCAGCGTGCGCCCGCTGGCGGTCCGCCGGGGGCACCGCGCACGCCGGAGCGTGAGTGGCGAGATCGTGGTCTCGCGGCCGTTCGAGCAGGTCAACCTGGTGCTCGGCGTCAACGGGCTGGTCCGCACCGACGACCGGCGCTACGCCCTCGGCGTGCTCAACGCGGCGCTCGGCGGGGGGACGTCGTCGCGGCTGTTCCAGGAGGTCCGCGAGCACCGCGGTCTCGCCTACTCGGTCTACTCCTACGCCGCCCACTACGCCGACGCGGGCGCCTTCGCGGTCGCGGTGGGCTGCCTGCCGTCGAAGGTGAACGAGGTGCTCTCCGTGGTGCGCACCGAGCTGGGTCGCCTGGCCGAGCACGGCGTCACCGACGAGGAGCTCCGGCGCGGCAAGGGCCAGCTCCGCGGCGGCCTGGTGCTGAGCCTCGAGGACTCCGGGTCCCGGATGTCGCGGATCGCGAAGGCCGAGCTGGTGTACGACGAGCTGCCGAGCATCGACGAGGTGATCTCCCGCATCGACGAGGTCACCCTGGACGACGTGCAGACGCTGGCCCGCAACCTGTTCACCCAGCCGGAGACGCTGGCCGTGGTCGGACCCTTCGAGAACCTTCCCGCCCCGCCGCACTAGGTTGGTCCCCGTGAGCACGAAGATGAAGGTCGGGGTCCTGGGGTCGCGTGGCAAGGTCGGAGCCGAGGTGTGCCGGGCGGTCGAGGCCGCCGACGACCTGGAGCTGGTGGCCGCCGTGGACGCGGACGACGCCATCGAGGGCCTGGTCACCGCCGGGGCGCAGGCAGTGGTCGACTTCACCCACCCCGACGTGGTGATGGACAACCTCGAGTTCTGCATCGACCACGGGATCCACGCGGTCGTGGGCACCACCGGGTTCGACGACGAGCGGCTGGACCGGCTGCGCAGCTGGCTGGCCCGCTCCCCGGGGACCGGCGTGCTGGTCGCCCCGAACTTCTCGATCGGTGCGGTGCTGATGATGCGGTTCGCCGTAGAGGCAGCGCGGTTCTACGAGTCGGTGGAGATCGTCGAGCTGCACCACCCGGACAAGGCCGACGCGCCCTCCGGCACGGCCCGGCGCACGGCGTCCCTGGTGGCCGCCGCACGCGCCGAGGCCGGGGCGGCGCCGATCCCGGACGCCACGTCCACCGCGCTGGAGGGCGCCCGCGGCGCGGTCGTGGACGGGATCCACGTGCACGGGCTGCGGATCCGCGGCCTGGTCGCGCACCAGGAGGTGATCCTCGGCGGTGCCGGGGAGACGCTGACCATCCGGCACGACTCGCTCGACCGGGTCTCGTTCACGCCGGGCGTGCTGCTCGGGCTCCGCAAGATCGTCTCGGCCCCCGGCCTGACCGTCGGCCTCGAGGAGTTCCTGGGCCTGGACCAGCCGGGCTGATGCGTACGAAGCTGTCCATCGCCGTGATGGTGGTGGTGCTGGTGTTCTACTGCGCGCTGATCGGGTTCAAGGGCGTTGCCCTGCTCGGCAGCGGCTCCCTGGTGGGCGTGCTGCTCGGCCTGGCCCTGCTGGTGATGCCGGTGCTGGGGCTGCTGCTGGTCTGGCGCGAGATCGAGTTCGGGCGCAGGAGCGCCGAGCTGGCCGCCGTACTCGAGTCCGAGGGCGGGCTGCCGGTCGACGACCTGCCGCGGCGCCCCTCGGGGCGGGTGGACCGGGCGGCGGCGGACGGGATGTTCGCGCAGATGAAGTCCCAGGCCGAGGCCGCGCCCGAGGACTGGCGGAGCTGGTTCCGGCTGGCGCTCGCCTACGAGGCCGCCGGCGACCGGCCCCGCGCCCGCGCGGCGGCCCGGCACGCGATCGAGCTGCGTCACTGACACCGACCCTCCCAGCCGTGATACTGGCCCGATGGACCAGCGCATCGGGGTGACCGTCGCCGACGGCAGCATGCCCGCCCAGCTGTGGTTTCCGCCGGCAGGCACCGGCCCCGGGCTGCTGCTGCTCCACGAGATCTTCGGCGTCTCCGGCTACGTCCGCCGCCGCGCCGCCGACCTCGCGGCCGCGGGCTACGTCGTGCTGGCGCCCGAGCTGTACTGGCGGCTGGGCGGCGCCGTCCTCGACGAGTCCTCCCCGACCGCCCTCGACGACGCGATGGGGCTGGTCTCCCGGGTCGACTGGTCGGTGACCGTGGCCGACGCCGTCGCGGCGCTCGGCTCCCTGCGCGCGCTGCCCCAGGTCCGCGGCGGCAGCGGCGTCCTCGGGTTCTGCTTCGGCGGCGGACTCGCCTTCAACGTGGCCGCGCAGGACTCCCCGGACGTGCTGGTGAGCTACTACGGGTCGATGCTGCCGAACCTGCTGGACCTCGCCCCGCGCGTGACCGCCCCCAGCCTGCACCACTTCGGCGAGGCGGACGCGTACGTCGACCTGCCGACCGTCGAGCGGATCCGGCAGGCGGTGACGACCGGTCCCGGGGGACCGGTGCGCTTCGAGACCTACCCGGGGGCGAACCACGCGTTCGACAACCCGGACTTCACGCTGCACCACCCCGAGGCCTCCGCGCTTGCCTGGGAGCGCACCCTGGCCTTCCTCGCCGAGCACCTCCCGCCGGCAGGGGCTGGCGCGTAGCCGCGTCCGCGACCGGCTCCCCGTCGGGCGAAGCGGGCACATCACAGCATCTGGTGCATTCGACGTAGAAGCAGTCATCCGATCAGGCGAGGCTGCCGGAACGACCTCGCCCTAATGTCGTTGACGTTCCCAAGTGTCCGAGAGGTGGCCGTCCGATGCCCACGCGAGACGATACCCACGGTCTGCCGCCGGCCCGGCGCTGGTGGCGCCGTGCCACCTCGGCGGGAGTTGCAGGCGCGGTGATCACCGGGGTTCTGGTCCTTGGTCCCGGTCAGGCCGAAGCGGCCACGACGCTGCTGGTCGACAACGGGCCGACCGCCGGCTGCTCGGACACGCCGACCGCCGCTCAGCCGTTCTGCACGATCTCAGCCGCGGCCCTGGTCGCCGACACGGGCGACACCGTGACGGTGGACCCGGGCACGTACGCCGAGCGGGTGGACGTGCCCAAGGACGGAGTCACCTTCGTCGCCCCCCGCGGGGCCACCGTCGACGGTGGTGGCGTGCTGGTCTACGGGTTCAACGTCAGCGGCTCGGACGTCACCATCGACGGGTTCACGGTGGCGAACCAGACCACCGCCGGTGTCAACGTCAGCGGGGGGACGTCGGTCACCGTGCGCCGCGTCACCGCCACCGGGTCGGCGACCAACGGGATCCGGATCACCCAAGGAACGAGCGTCACGGTCACCGCGGCCACGGTCAGCGGGAACGCGCGCGCCGGGATCCTGCTGCAGATGTGCTCCGGCTGCACCGTCAGCTCGTCCCGGACCTTCCAGAACCAGCGGGAGGGCGTCAGCGTCCAGGGCGGCACCGGGAACACCGTGGAGGGCGTCACGACGCACGACAACGCCAACCTCGACGGCACGGGCGCCCGGCTGGCGCCGGGCATCAACGTGACCTCCTTCACCCCGTCCGGCGGCACCGCCCAGCCGGCCAGCGACGTCACCGTCCAGCGCAACGTGAGCTACCGCAACGACGACTCCGGGATCCAGGTGTACGGCGGGTCCCAGCGCATCACCGTGCGGCGCAACCTGACCTACGACAACGGGGACCACGGCATCGACATCAGCCAGGCGAGCACCGCCCAGGTGGTATCGAACACCGTGGTGCACAACTTCGCCGTCGGCATCAACATCGAGGCCACCGGGACCGGGGCCGGGTCGACCGGCACGGTCCGCGACAGCGTCGCGCAGGACAACGGGTACGGAACCGCGGGCCGCGGTGACATCCGGGTGGACGCGGACTCGACGGCGGGCACGAGCATCGACCACGACCTGGTGTTCGACTCCGCGGGCGCCCAGGTGGTGCAGTGGGGGACCGGCTACTACACCAACCTGTCGGACCTGCGGGCCGCCAGCGGGCAGGAGATGCACGGCCTTCAGGGCGACGCGAAGCTGGACCCGGACTACCTCCCCGGGGCCGGGTCCCCGGCGATCGACGCCGCCGACTCCAGCGTCGCGGCCTGGACGCAGGTCGACCTCAACGGCAACCCGCCCGTCGACGACCCGACCGTCAGCGACACCGGGGTCGGTCCGACGGCGTTTGCCGACCTGGGCGCGCTGGAACGCACCGACGTGCCCCAGCCTCCGGTCAACCAGCCGCCCGTCGCGAGACTCGGCGCGTGGCCGCCCTGGACGGTTGCTGGAGGCTGGGTGGTGCTGAGCGCCCTCAGGTCCCACGACCCGGACGGCACCATCAGCGACTATGCCTTCGACTGCGGCGAGTCGGGGGTGACGGCGGTTCCCGGCTGGGTTCGGGGCACGGCTATCTGCCGCTACCCGAACCGGGGCAGCTACACCGCCACCGTGACGGTGACCGACAACCAGGGTGGGACGGGAACCGCCACCGCTCGCATCACGGTGCTGCGTTCCATCTTCCCCTCGCGGTACGGTCGAACCGGTCCGACCGGGACCGAGCACCGGGTCGACGGCAGGTAGGGACGGGCCGGCTCGCGGAGGAGCGTCGCCGGAGTCGCTAGCCGAGGAACTCCCCGGCGTAGTGTCGCTCGGGCCGCCGGGGCACCGGCGGCCCGGCGACGACGTCGGACAGCGCCGCGACGATCTCGTCCGGGTCGGCGGTGGTGGGGTCGAAGACGACGGTGAGCCGACCACCGTCGGCGCGGGTAACGAGGACGGGGCCGGGGTCCGGGCACGTGCTCACGGCGGCCACTCCCTTCGGACGAGGTTCGGCGGACGCCTCCTGTCTATCCGGCGCGCCGCGGCGCGCACGAGCCCCGAACGGCCCGCGCGGGAGGGACGGAGGTCCCGAGAGGGTGCAAACCGGGCGCCTCGGGCAGCACAATGGCCCCATGCCCACCGATGTGCCCGCCAACTTCGCGATCGTCACCCTCGGGGTCTCCGACCTGGAACGCTCCGCCCGGTTCTACCGGGACCTCGGCTGGGAGCAGCGCGGTGACCTGGCCGACGGCATCGTCTGGTTCCGCACGTCCGGCACCTGGCTGGGCCTCTACGGCTGGGACGACCTGGCCGAGGACGCGGCGCTCGACCCGGTCCCGGTGCACGACCTGCCCGACTACCGCGGCGTCACCTTGGCGGTGAACCTGGCCTCGGAGGCCGCGGTCGACCTGGCGTTCGCACGCGTGCACGAGGTCGGCGGGCGGGTCGTGAAGCCGGCCACCCGTGCCGCGTGGGGCGGTTACTCCGGCTACGTCGCCGACCCGGACGGCCACCTGTGGGAGCTGTGCTACAACCCCGGGTTCCCGCTCGACGAGCAGGGCCGCATCGAGATCGGCTGATCGGGGCGGCCGCGGGCCGCGATCGCGCACGTGCGCACTTTCGGCCCCTCGTGGGCGCGTGCCGGGGGCGCGGATCGCGCAGGTGCGCACTTTCGGCCCTCGTCGGCGCGGGTCAGGGACGCCGGCGCACGCGGGTGCGCGCCCGGTGCGGGGCCGGTGCCCCGGAGAAGTCGTGCAGCAGCAGCAGCGCGACCACCCCGCCGATGCCCGCCCCGAAGCCCGCTCCGGCCCCGGCGCCGGCCGAGGCCAGCAGCGGGCCGGAGACGGTGAAGGTGATCCAGGCGCCGGCGGCGACGAACACCCCGAGCGCGCACAGCGCGACGACCACGCGGTACAGGGGAGGGAGTGGACCCAGCACGTGAGCTCCTCAGCGGACCAGAGACGACCGGCTGCCCCCGTCTCGAGCCGCCGAGCCCGGGCTCGTGCGTCGAGCCGCGGCGCAGGAACGTTGCCCCGCCGCGGGGATCCCAAACCTTGCGGGGCGGCTCAGCCCTGCGGCTGCCCCCCGGAGAGGTCGGTGTGCATCCGGACCTGCTTGACCCGCACCGACCCGTCGCCGTGCAGGTCCAGCTCGCGGTGGGCGCCGTCGGGTGCCCACCCCGCCTCGGTCAGGAACGCGCGCCGCACGTCGTCGGTGCTGTTCAGCCAGACCACCGCGCGGGTGAACCGGTCGGCGCGCAGGGTGTCCGCGCACGCCTGGACCAGCCGGGAGCCGTGGCCGTGCCGGGTCTGCTCCGGGTCGACGGTGAGCTCGACGATCTCGCCGTCCGCGACGGGGTCCGCGTCCGGGTCCGAGGACGGGCCGGTGACCGCGAACCCACGGATCGCGTTGCGCTCGAGCGCCACCAGCACCCGGTTGCGGGCATCCTGCGGCTTGGTCAGGGACGCCTGCCAGGCGGCCGCGAAGTCGGCCGGGTCCATCGCCGCCAGCACCTCGGCGGGGAGCAGGTCGGCGTACTCCTGGCGCCAGGCGCGGACCTGGACCTCGGCGATGCCGGCGGCGTCGTCGGCCCACCCGATGCGGACCGAGACGTCTGCGGAGGGTGCGGGTCCGGGGGTGCTCATGGGGCGATTGTCGCAGGCACCCGGAGCCCCGCGCGGCCCACCCCGGTGTTACACCTGCTCGGCAGGTCTGCGGTCAAGGTGTAACAGTTTTCTTGGTAGGGTGGGGGCATGTACGGCAACGACTTCACCGCGCCCGACCAGCCCGCCGCGGTCCCGGGCGAGCGGGCCCACGCCGCCGAAGAGCCCGCCGAAGGGGCCGCCGAGGGGCTCGAGGAGTTCGAGCGGGTGCTCGACGCGGACGGGCGGATCGAGCCGCGGGACACGATGCCCGAGGGCTACCGCAAGACCCTGGTCCGGCAGATCGCCCAGCACGCGCACTCCGAGATCATCGGCATGCAGCCCGAGGGCAACTGGATCAGCCGGGCGCCGAGCCTGCGCCGCAAGGCCATCCTGATGGCGAAGGTGCAGGACGAGGCCGGGCACGGGCTGTACCTCTACGCCGCCGCGGAGACCCTGGGGGCGGACCGGGCGGACCTCCTCGACATGCTGCACGACGGCAGGCAGAAGTACTCCTCGATCTTCAACTACCCGACCCTGACCTGGGCCGACATCGGCGCGATCGGCTGGCTCGTGGACGGCGCCGCGATCGTCAACCAGGTGCCGCTGTGCCGGTGCTCCTACGGACCGTACGCCCGCGCGATGATCCGGGTCTGCAAGGAGGAGTCGTTCCACCAGCGGCAGGGTTTCGAGATCCTGCACACGCTGTCGCACGGCACGGACGCGCAGCGGGCGATGGCCCAGGACGCCGTGGACCGGTGGTGGTGGCCGAGCCTGATGATGTTCGGGCCGCGGGACACCGGGGAGGCCGCCTCCACGCAGGGGCACACCGCGCAGTCCATGAAGTGGGGGATCAAGCGGTTCGCCAACGACGACCTGCGGCAGCGGTTCGTGGACATGACGGTGCCCCAGGCCGAGGCGCTCGGGCTCACCCTGCCCGACCCCGAGCTGCGCTGGAACGAGGAGCGTGGCCACCACGACTTCGGGGAGATCGACTTCACCGAGCTGTTCGAGGTGATCAAGGGCAACGGCCCGTGCAACAAGGAGCGGATCGCGCACCGCCGCACGGCGCACGAGGACGGCGCCTGGGTCCGCGAGGCCGCGGTGGCCTACGCCGAGAAGCACGCCCGTCGTACGGCGGAGGTGGCGTGATGCCCGCGACCGGCAACCGACGCGAGTGGCCGCTGTGGGAGGTCTTCGTGCGCAGCAAGCGCGGCCTGTCCCACACCCACGTCGGCTCGCTGCACGCCCCCGACGCGGAGCTGGCGCTGCGCAACGCCCGCGACCTGTACACCCGGCGCCAGGAGGGGGTGTCGCTGTGGGTCGTCCCGGCCGCCGCGATCACCGCGTCCAGCCCGGAGGAGAAGGACTCGTTCTTCGACCCGGCCGGCGACAAGATCTACCGGCACCCGACCTTCTACGACATCCCCGAAGGGGTGGAGCACCTGTGACCCCCGCCGAGCTGTCCGAGCCCCGGTCGGCCGGGGCCGCGCCGCCCGCCGACACGCTGGCGGCGTACGTGCTGGCGCTGGCGGACGACGCGCTGGTCTCGGCGCAGCGGATGGGGGAGTGGATCGCCGCGGCACCGCAGCTCGAGGAGGACGTCGCGATCGGCAACATCGCGCTCGACCTGCTCGGCCAGGCCCGCGCGCTGCTGACCTACGCCGGCTCGCTGTCGGACCCGGTGCGCACCGAGGACGACCTGGCCTACTTCCGCGACGAGCGGGACTTCCGCAACGTGCACCTCGTCGAGCGTGCGAACGGTGACTTCGGCGCGACGATGGCCCGGCTGCTGGTGCTCTCGACGTACCAGCACGAGCTGTACCGGCGGCTGACCTCCAGCACCGACGAGACCCTCGCCGCGATCGCCGCGAAGGCGGTCAAGGAGGTCGCCTACCACCACGACCACGCCGCGCTGTGGGTGCTGCGCCTCGGTGACGGCACCGAGGAGTCGCACGCCCGGATGCAGGCCGGGCTCGAGGCGGAGTGGCCGTACGTCGACGAGCTCTTCGTCGACACGCCCGTGGACCGCGGCCTCGTCGAGGCGGGCGTGGCGGTGGACCCGGCCACCCTGCGGGAGGCGTTCGACCGGCGCATCGCCGACGTGCTGGGCCGCGCCACGCTGACCCTGCCCGAGGTGGCCCCCGCGGTCACCGGCGGCCGGCGCGGCGTGCACTCCGAGCAGATGGGCTACCTGCTCGCCGAGATGCAGCACCTGGCGCGCTCGCACCCGGGGGCGACATGGTGACCACGACGACGCCCTGGGAGGTCGCCGCCTCGGTGCCCGACCCCGAGGTCCCGGTGCTCAGCATCGCGGACCTGGGGATCCTGCGCGCCGTGGAGGTCGACGACGCGGGCCGGGTGACCGTGACGATCACCCCGACCTACTCGGGCTGCCCGGCGATGGACGCGATCCGCGCCGACCTGGTCGCCGCGTTCGCCCGGGCGGGGCACCCCGACGTCACGGTCGAGCTGGTGCTCTCGCCGGCCTGGACGACCGACTGGATGAGCACGGACGGCAAGCGCAAGCTCGCGGAGTACGGCATCGCGCCGCCGCAGCCGCGCGGCGACGGCGCGGTCCCGCTCACGCTGAGCCTGCGCTGCCCGCAATGCGGCTCGCCGGACACCCGGGAGCTGAGCCGGTTCGGCTCCACCGCCTGCAAGTCGCTGTGGGTGTGCAACGCCTGCAAGGAACCCTTCGACCACTTCAAGGCCATCTGAGGTGCATCTGAGGTGACTGCCTCCCACTCCGTCTTCCACCCGCTGCGCATCCGCGCCATCGAACAGGTCACCGACGACTCGGTGGCGCTGACCTTCGACGTGCCCGAGGAGCTGCGCGCCGACTACGCGTTCACCCAGGGCCAGCACCTGACGGTGCGCACCGAGCTCGCCGGCGACGACGTCCGCCGCAACTACTCGATCTGCTCGCCGGTGTCGTCCGGCGAGCTGCGGGTCGCGGTCAAGCGGCTGCCCGGCGGCGCGTTCTCCGAGCACGCCCTGGACGTGCTGAGGGTCGGCGACGTGCTGGACGTGATGACCCCCAGCGGCCGGTTCTTCACCGAGCTCGACCCCGGGCACGAGAAGCACTACGTCTGCGTCGCCGCCGGGTCGGGGATCACCCCGATCCTCTCGATCGTGGCGACCACGCTCGAGGTCGAGCCGCACTCGAGCGTCACGCTGGTCTACGCCAACCGCACGCACAGCAGCGTGATGTTCCTCGAGGAGGTCGAGGACCTCAAGGACGCCCACCCCGAGCGGCTGCAGCTGATCCACGTGCTGTCCCGCGAGCCGCAGGAGGTCGAGCTGTTCTCCGGGCGCCTCGACACCGACCGGATGGGCCGGTTCCTCGAGTCGATCGTGCCCCCGGAGACCGTCGACGACTGGTTCCTGTGCGGCCCGTTCGACATGGTCTCCTCGCTCCGCAAGCTGCTGGTCAGCGAGGGCGTGTCGAAGAAGTCCATCCACGCCGAGGTGTTCCACGTCGAGTCCACGCCGCCGACCCGCCGTACGACGGTCGAGCCCGACGACTCGTCCGGGTCCGAGGTGACCATCACGCTGGACGGGCGGCGGTCCTCGTTCCGGCTCGGCGCCGACGGCCCGGCGGTGCTGGACGCCGCGCTGGCCGTGCGCGCGGACGCGCCGTTCGCCTGCAAGGGCGGGGTCTGCGGCACCTGCCGGGCGAAGGTGCTCCAGGGGAGCGTGGAGATGGACACCAACTGGGCGCTCGAGCCGGACGAGGTGGAGAAGGGCTACGTGCTGACCTGCCAGTCGCACCCCACCTCCGACACCCTGGTGCTCGACTACGACGCCTGACCGGCCGGGGCGGGCGCGGCGCTGCCCGTGAGCGAGTCGAGCGCGGCCAACCCGGCCTCGCGCCCGGCCCGCATGAAGCCGGGCCACTCGCTGTTGTCGAAGAACTGCCGGTAGAAGCCGGCGCCGCGGACCTTCTCGTAGGGCACCGGCTCGACCATCCGCACCGCACAGCGCTCCCGCAGCCTCGCGAGGTTCTCGCGCGCCAGGGCGGCCTGCTGGCTGGTGCGCACCTGGGCCGCGGCGTAGAGGATGGACAGCGACCGCTCGTGCCAGCCGGTCTGGTCCTCGCCCGCGAAGTCCGGCGGGTAGAACCCGTTGACCGCGACCACCGCGTCCGGCCGTGCCCGGTCCAGCAGCGGCCGGACCGGGAAGATGTCGACGACCCCGCCGTCGCACCACCAGGAGCCGCCCAGCTCGACCGCCGAGATGAACAGCGGCAGCGCGATGGACATCCGCACCGCGCGCGCCACCGGCAGGTCGGGATGGGTGTCCGGGCCGATGTGCACCAGCCGGTTGTGGTCGACCTCCCAGAGCGGCGCGTAGACGGGGATCGGCAGCTCGCCGAGCCGGAGGTCGCCCAGCAGCCCGCGGTAGGCCGCCTCGACCGCCTCGCCGCGGAGCAGCCCCGAGAACCCGCGTGCGGCACGTGCCGGGACCGCCAGCAGCCCGCGCACGTCGAGGTCGAGGTAGTCGCGCGGCCGCAGCCCCAGCACGAACGAGGCGACCTCGTCGGCGGGCATCCCGGTGCCGAGCGGGAACCCGAACAGGGCCGATCCCGAGCACACTGAGATCGCCGACGGCGTCAGGCCGCGCTCCTCGAAGGCGCGCGCCACCCCGACGGTCGAGGCCAGGGCCCCGCTCCCGCCGGTGGCCGCGATCGCGACCCGGCGGGGGAGACCCGCGGCCGCCGGCGCCGGCGCGCGCGGCGGGAACGGGGACCCGGGCGCCGCCGCCGGGCCGCGGCCCTCGAACGGCAGCGGCAGCAGGGTCCGGCGGGCGTCGAACAGGAAACCGGCGTCCCCGACGGCGCCCACCGCGAGGTCCCGGGCCACGGTGACCGCGTTGAAGTACTGCCGCATCCGGAAGATGTCGATCAGCGGCCCGATCACCCGCGCCACCCCCGCCCCACGAACCGGTCCATCGAGACCCCGACCCCGAAGGCGTCCAACACCCGGTCACCGAGCCGGGCCGGCAGCGCGCTGACCAGCGGCATCAGGTGGACCAGCGGCGGCATCAAGACCCGGGCCCGGTCGTGCTCCACGGCCGCCACGATCCGGTCGACCACGTCCTGGGGCCGCAGGATCGGCAGCAGGTGCGGGAACCTGGTCCGGGCCCCCGCGAACATCCCGGTGTCGACGTAGTAGGGGCAGACCACCGTCGTACGCACCCCGGGGGCGACCCGGGCCAGCTCGACCCGCAGCGAGTTCGCGAAGCCGACGGCGGCGTGCTTGCTCGCCGCGTAGTCGGCCATCCGCGGCACCCCCGCCAGGCCGGCCGCCGACGCGACCGTCACCACGTGACCGGTGTCCCGCTCGACCATCGCGGGCAGGAAGGCGAGCGTGGTCCAGTAGTGCGCCAGCACGTTGACCGCGAAGGTGCGCTCGATCTGCCCGGGGGTCAGCTCGAGCAGCGGCCGGCCGCTGACCACGCCGGCGTTGTTCACCAGCACCTCGTCGACGTCCCAGAGCACCAGGTCGGCACCGTGCGCGGTGAGCTCGAGCGCGAGCAGGTGCCCCATCCCGCCGGCCGCGCCGGTCACCAGTGCGACCCGCCCGTTCACGTCGGTCATCGCGCTCCTCCTGGGCTGATCGTCCGCCCGGCGCGGCCGGTCCCCCAGGGCCGATCGGCCTCACCCCGCGGGACCTCGGGACCACCGGGCGCCCCGCACCGGTCCGGCGCTGAGTCGCTGCCCGGGGCCGGGGCCGGCCGGTGTTAGGTTGATCCGCGTGCAGCAGTACCTCGACCTGCTTCGGCGGATCCTCGACGACGGCGCCGCGAAGGACGACCGCACCGGCACCGGGACCCGCAGCGTGTTCGGGCACCAGATGCGGTTCGACCTGCAGGCGGGGTTCCCGCTGGTGACCACGAAGCGGATCCACACCCGGTCGGTCTTCGCCGAGCTGCTGTGGTTCCTGCGCGGCGACACCAACGTGAAGTGGCTGCGGGACCGCGGGGTGACGATCTGGGACGAGTGGGCCGACGCGAACGGCGACCTCGGCCCGGTCTACGGCCACCAGTGGCGGTCCTGGCCGACCCCGGACGGCGGGCACGTCGACCAGCTGGCCCAGGTCGTCGAGAACCTGCGCCGCGACCCGGACTCCCGCCGGCACGTCGTCTCCGCGTGGAACGTCGCGGACATCCCGCGGATGGCGCTGGCGCCCTGCCACGCCCTGTTCCAGTTCTACGTGGCCGACGGCAGGCTGTCCTGCCAGCTCTACCAGCGGTCCGGCGACGTGTTCCTCGGCGTGCCTTTCAACGTCGCCTCCTACGCGCTGCTCACGCACATGGTCGCGCAGGTCACCGGGCTGGAGGTCGGCGACTTCGTGCACACGCTGGGCGACGCGCACCTCTACACCAACCACCTCGACCAGGCCCGGCTCCAGCTGACCCGGGAGCCGCGACCGCTGCCGACGCTGCGCCTGGACCCCTCGGTGGGCTCGCTCGACGCGTTCGACCTCGAGCACATCACCGTCGAGGGCTACGACCCGCACCCGGGGATCAAGGCACCGATCGCGGTATGACGGCCAAACGGGTCGTGATGGTCGCCGCGGTGGCCCGCAACGGCGTGATCGGCGACCGCGGCGGCATCCCGTGGCACATCCCCGAGGACATGAGGCACTTCCGGGAGACCACCCGCGGCCACACCGTGGTGATGGGCCGGACGACGTACGAGGGCATCGGCCGCCCGCTGCCGCACCGCACCAACGTGGTCGTCACCCGGGACCCGGACTGGGCCGCCGAGGGCGTGCTGGTCGCGCACAGCGTCGAGGACGCCCTCGACCTGGCCCGGCGGCTGGACGGCGACATCGTCATCGGCGGCGGGACCCAGGTCTACGCGGCGGCGATGCCCTTCGCCACCCACCAGGTCCTCACCGAGGTCGACCGCAGCCCCGAGGGGGACACCCACTACCCGGCCTTCGACCGCGCCGAGTGGCGGCAGACCCGGCGCGAGGACCACGACGCCTACGCCTGGGTGTGGTGGGAGCGGGTCCACGGGCGCGCCTGAGCGCGGCCACCGGATAGCCTGTCACCCATGACGTCCGGCACTCTCGCGCCCGCGCCGTTCGGCCGGGTCCTCACCGCCATGGTGACCGCCTTCCACGACGACGGCTCGGTGGACCTGGACGGCACCGCCCGGGTCGCCGAGCACCTCGCGGAGCACGGCCACGACGGGGTGGTGGTGTCCGGGACCACCGGCGAGGCGCCGACCACCTCCACCGAGGAGGACGGGCAGATCCTGCGGGCGGTGATCGAGGCGGTCGGCGACCGGCTCACGGTGGTGGCCGGGGTCGGCACCAACAACACCGCGCACTCGGTCGTGCTGGCCCGCCAGGCGGAGCGGCTGGGCGCGCACGGCCTGCTGCTGGTCACGCCGTACTACAACAAACCCTCCCAGGAGGGCGTCGCCGCCCACTTCGAGGCCGTGGCGGACGCCAGCGGGCTCCCGGTGATGCTCTACGACATCCCGGCCCGCGCCGGGCTCACCATCGCGGAGGACACCTACAGACGAGTGGCCGAGCACGAGCGGGTGATCGCCGTGAAGGACGCCGTCGGGGACCTGCACCGCGGCGTGCGGATCATGGCCGACACCGGGCTCGCCTACTACTCCGGTGACGACGCGCTCAACCTCGGCTGGCTGACCCACGGTGCCTCCGGCGTGGTCTCGGTGGTCGGGCACGTGGCCGGCCGCGAGTACGCCGCGATGGTGGCCGCGGTCGCCGAGGGCGACCTGGTGGCGGCGCTCGACGGTTACCGGCGCCTGGTGCCGGTCGTCGACGCCGTGATGACCCGGGCGCCGGGCGCCACGATGGCCAAGGCGGCGATGCAGCTGCTCGGCGTGCTGCCCAACCGCGCCATGCGGCTCCCGCTGGTGCCCGCCTCCGACGAGCTCGTCGAGGCCCTGCGCGAGGCGCTGGCCGCCGCTGGACTGCTGGAGAGAACCCCCCTGACGAAAGGCACTACATGAGTCACCCGCATCCCGAGCTCACGGCGCCGGGACCGCTGCCCGCGAACGGACTGCGGGTCATCCCGCTCGGGGGGCTCGGCGAGGTCGGGCGGAACATGACCGTCTTCGAGTACGACGGCCGCCTGCTGGTCGTGGACTGCGGGGTGCTGTTCCCGGAGGACCACCACCCCGGCGTGGACCTGATCCTCCCCGACTTCGACGCGATCCGGGACCGGCTGGACAGCATCGAGGCGCTGGTGCTGACCCACGGCCACGAGGACCACATCGGCGCGGTGCCCTACCTGCTCCGCGAGCGCGGCGACATCCCGCTGGTCGGCTCGAAGCTGACCCTGGCCCTGCTCACCTCCAAGCTGCGCGAGCACCGGCTCAAGGAGACCGTGCACCACGAGGTGCGCGAGGGCGACCGGATCGCCTTCGGCCCGTTCGACCTGGAGTTCGTCGCGGTCAACCACTCGATCCCGGACGCGCTCGCGGTCGCGATCCGCACCGGGGCCGGGACGGTGCTGCACACCGGCGACTTCAAGATGGACCAGCTCCCGCTCGACGGCCGGATCACCGACCTGCGCGGGTTCGCGCGGATCGGCGAGGAGGGCGTCGACCTGTTCCTGGTCGACTCCACCAACTCGGAGGTGCCCGGGTTCACCACCTCCGAGCAGGAGATCACCCCGGTGCTCGACCGGGTGTTCCACCAGAGCAAGGACCAGCGGATCATCGTGGCCTGCTTCGCCTCCCACGTGCACCGGGTGCAGCAGGTGATGGACGCCGCGGTCGCGCACGGCCGCAAGGTCGCCTACGTCGGCCGGTCGATGGTGCGCAACATGGGCGTGGCTCGCGACCTGGGCTACCTGAACGTGCCGCCGAACACGCTGGTCGACGCCAAGGAGCTCGCGGACCACCCGCCGGAGCGGACCGTGCTGATCTCCACCGGCTCGCAGGGGGAGCCGCTGTCCGCGCTCTCCCGGATCGCCCAGCGCAACCACAACTTCGTGCACATCGAGGAGGGCGACACCGTGGTGCTCGCGTCCTCGCTGATCCCGGGCAACGAGAACGCCGTCTACCGGGTGATCAACGGGCTGTCGCGCTGGGGCGCCAACGTGGTGCACAAGGGCAACGCCCTCGTGCACGTGTCCGGCCACGCCTCTGCCGGCGAGCTGCTCTACTGCTACAACGTCGTCCGGCCCCGCAACGTGCTGCCGGTGCACGGCGAGATCCGGCACATGCGCGCCAACGCGGCGCTCGCCCGGGCGACCGGGGTCCCGCACGACCGGGTGGTCATCGCCGAGGACGGGGTGGTCGTCGACCTCGTCGACGGGGTGGCCCGGGTCTCGGGCAAGGTCGACTGCGGCTACGTGTTCGTCGACGGCTCGTCGGTGGGCGACATCACCGAGTCGTCGCTGAAGGACCGCCGGATCCTGGGGGAGGAGGGCTTCATCTCGGTGATCGTGGTGGTCGACTCGATGAGCGGCAAGGTGGCCGGCGGACCGGAGATCCACGCCCGCGGGTTCGCCGAGGACGACTCCATCTTCGACGCGATCAAGCAGCCGATCATCGACGCCCTCGACGCCGCCACCCGGGAGGGCGTCGACGACACCTACCAGCTCCAGCAGACGATCCGCCGGGTCGTGGGCCGGTGGGTCTCGAACAGGCACCGTCGCCGGCCGATGATCATCCCGGTGGTCGTGGAGGCCTGAGGAGCGGCCCCGGCCAGGGGTGCTCCTAGGCCGACGACGGGGTCCGGCGCTGCCGCCACCGGTCGCGCCCCTTGTCGTCGTACATCGCCACGTCCGCCGCACCGAGCAGCCCGGGGACGTCGACCTCCGGGCCGGTGGTGGCCACGCCGATGCTCACGCTGAACGGGACCCGCCCGCCCGGCAGGGTCACCTCGGCGGCCTCGATCGCGGCGGCGACCCGGGCGCCGAGCAGCGCCCCGGCCGCCGCGTCGGTGTCGCGGGCCAGCAGCACGAACTCGTCGCCGCCGAGCCGGGCCACCAGGTCGGCGGACCGGGCCGCCCCCCGCACGGCACTCGCCACCGCGCGCAGCACCTCGTCCCCGACCACGTGCCCGTAGGTGTCGTTGACCACCTTGAAGTCGTCGAGGTCCACCAGCAGCAGGGTGGTCCGGTGGCCGGGGTCGTCGATCCCCGCAGCCTCGAGAGCGGCGGCCGCCCGCAGCGCCTCGTCGAGCGCGCGGCGGTTGCCGACACCGGTCAACGGGTCCTCGCTCGCGGCGCGCTGGGCGACGTCCCGGTCGTGGTGCAGGCGCTCGACGTCGAGGGCGGCGGTGGCGCCCTGCAGCGTGCGCAGCCGCTGGTTCCACAGCACCCCGGACAGCAGCCGCCCGTAGTCCCGGCCTGCCTCCGCGCCCGGGAGCCCGGCCTCGGCCTGCATCTCCACCAGCAGCCACTGCGCGCTCGCACCGACCTGCCAGTCGCCGGCCGCGTCGGCGAGCCGGACCGCCTCGCGGGCGATGTCCAGGGCCCGGTCGCGGCGGTCCAGCCGCCACAGGGCGCGGGCCAGCGCGACGCCCAGGGTCGCCCGGCCGCCCTGGTGGTCGACGTGGTCCGGGCTCTCGTAGGCCGCGCGGAGCTCGGGGACCGCCTCCTCGGCGGCCGCGCGCGGACGCGAGCAGAGCTCCGTGGCCCGGCAGGTCGCGAGCAGGCCGGCGGGGCCGAGCCGCTCGGCCTCGGCAACGGCGGCCCTGGCGTGCCGGTGCCCGAGCTCCCGGTGCCGCTCCACGTCCGCGCCCGACCCGTCGTAGGGACGGGACCGTTCCAGCTCGTCGGCCCAGCGCAGGTGCAGCTCGGCGATGTTCATCAGGTCGATGGTGCGCGACTCCGGCAGCGGGATCGGGCAGCTGACGATGTCCAGCGCGGCCTCGAAATGTGGCAGCGCGAGCTCGTAGAGCCGCAGCTCCAGGTAGCAGTACCCGAGCCCGGTGTGCGCCCAGTTCCGCAGGCCCTCGTCCGTGCAGGCGGACAGCGCGACCTCCGACCCGGCCAGGTCCAGCAGCGCCGCCTCGACCGCCCCGCAGCGACCCTGGGCCATCGCGCGCATGGACAGCGCGTTGGACGCCCAGCCGGGCGCGTCGCACTCGCGCGCGACCCGCAGGCAGTGCTCGGCGGCCTCGATCTGCCCGCTGCCGTTCCCGCGGACGTGCTCGGCGACGGCGAGCGCGTACCACAGCCCCGCGAGGTCGCCCGACGGCGCGGAGTCCGCCCCGGCCAGGGTGGCGGTGGCCACCGAGATGGCCGACTCGACGCTCCCCGCCTGGGCGAGGCTCATCACCTCAGCGGCCGTGCGGGAGAGCGTCACGCTCCGATCTTGCGGCAGCGGCGGGGGTCTTCGCGGGGGTTTCGTCCGAAACGTGCCGGGCAGCGGCCCCCACCGGGGGGACCGAGGCGGACGGGCCCGGGGCGCCGAGGTCGACCACCCGGTCCATCCGGTCCAGCCCGACCAGCCCATGGGTGACCCACACCAGCGTCCGGCCGCGGACCGAGAGCAGCTCGTCGGCGACGGCTCGGGCGGTGCCGCTGTCGAGGTGCGCGGTCGGCTCGTCGAGCACCAGCACCGGGCGGTCCCCGAGCAGCGCCCGGGCCAGCGCCAGCCGGGCGCGCTCGCCGCCCGAGACGGCGGCGTGCCCGTCGCCGAGCATCGTGTCGAGCCCGTCGGGGAGCCGGTCCAGCCAGGGTCCCAGCGAGGCGGACCGCAGCGCGGTCTCGACGGCCGCGGGTGAGGCGCCGGGTCGGGCGAGCCGCACGTTCTCCAGCAGTGACGAGGAGAACACGTGCGGGTCGTCGTCCAGCAGTCCGACCGCGGCGCGAACGTCGTGCAGCGCGAGCGAGCGGAGGTCCTGAGCGGCGAGCTCCACCCGGCCGGCGGACGGGTCGACGAAGCGCAGCAGCAGCGCGGCCAGGGTGGACTTGCCGCAGCCGGACGGGCCGACCACCCCGAGCCGGCTGCCCGGCGGCAGGTCGAGGCCGAGGTCGCGCAGCACCGGACGGTCGTCCCACCCCGCGGTGACGTCGCGCACCGTCATGCTCGTGCCCGTCGCGGCGGTCAGCGGGGCGGCGGTCACCGGGGCGGCCGGGTCGGTCACGGCCGGGGCCGTCCGCTCCAGGTCCTCGAGCCGGGCGGCGGCGGCCCGGGTGCGGACGGCGAGGGCGCCCGCGTCGGCGAGCGGCACCAGTACGTCGGCGAGCGCCAGCGGGAGCAGCGCCAGCAGCGCCAGCATCGGCCCGGACACGGTCCCGGCGGACCACAGCGGGGCGCCGAGCAGGGTCACGGCGCCGACCCCGAGACCGGCCACCAGCAGCGCGGCCGCGCGGGCGGCCGCGGCTCCGTCCGCGGACCGCCGCGCCGCGGCGCCCAGCCGGCCGGACGCGTGGTCCAGGTCCGCGAGCGCCCGGCCGGTGGCCTGCCACATGATCAGGTCCGGGGCGCCGTGCAGCACCGAGGTGACCCGCGCGGACAGCCGGGCCCGCGCGGTCACGAACCGGTGCTCGCTGCTCCGGGCTGCCCACCACGCGCCGGCGAAGGCAGCCGTGCCGCCGAGCCCGACCACCGCCGCGACCACGACCGCCACCGCAGGGGCCACCCACCAGGCGAGCGCGGTGGCGAGCACCCCGACCACCACGGCGGTCCACACCGGGCCGCGGACCCGCAGCTGCCGGTCCACGACCGAGTCGACGTCGTCGACCACGCTGGCCAGCACGTCCCCGCGGTGCCGTCCCAGCCGTCCCGGCGCGAGCGGCACCAGGGCGTCGTACACCGCGGCGCGCCGCTCGGCCAGCAGCCGGAGCGCGGCGTCGTGCGAGACCAGCCGCTCGGCGTAGCGCAGGGCCGGGCGGGCCAGCCCGAAGGTGCGCACACCCACGATCGCCACCATCAGCATCAGCACCGGAGGGTGCTCGGCCGCCCGGGCGATCAGCCAGCCAGCGGTGGCGGTCAGCGCCACCCCGGAGGCCGCGGCCAGGGCGCCCAGGACGGTGCCGAGGCCGAGCCGCAGCCGGGTCCGGTCGGCGGGTGGCCGCGGAGCGGAGCCGCCGGGCGGCGGGCTCGGCGGTCGAGGAGCGGAGCCGCCGGGCGCGGCGTCTCGAGACCACTCCTGCGAGCCGGTGACTCGGACCCGCTCGCTTCGCCGGGTGGGTCCGGGCAGCTCCAGGACGTGGTCGGCGAGCTCGACGATCGCGGGGCGGTGGGCCACCACCACGACTCCCCGGGTGGCCGCGAGCCGGACCAGGGTGTCCGCGATCACCCGCTCGGTCTCGGGGTCGAGGTGGGCGGTGGGCTCGTCGAGCATCACCCACGGGCGGTTCGCGACCACCACCCGGGCGAGCGCGAGCCGGGCCCGCTCGCCCGCGGAGAACCCCCGGCCGTCCTCACCCAGGGGGGTGTCCAGGCCGCGGGGGAGGGTGGCGACGTGGTGGTCGAGCCGCACCTGCTCCAGCGCCCGCCAGACCTCGGCGTCGGTGGCCGCCGGTCGGCCCAGGCGGACGTTGTCACGGATGCTCGCGGGCAGCAGCCACGGCCGCTGCGGCACCCAGGCCACCTGGGACTGCCAGGACGTCAGGTCGTCCCCGGCCGCGTGGTGCCCGACCCGGATCGCCCCGCCGCTGACGGGCAGCTGGCCGACCAGGGCCGCGAGCAGGGTGGACTTCCCGGCGCCGGAGGGACCGGTGACCGCGGTCAGCCCGACCGGCTCGACGCGGGCGGTGATCCCGCAGAGCACCGGCTCGGCGCGGTCGGGGTAGCCCAGGGTCACGTCGACCAGGTCGATCGCGTCCGCGGCGTGCCGTCGCGGTGCGGGCGGGACGTGCTCGGCGGCGTCCGCAAGCAGGGCGTCGACGGCGGTGAAGGTCGCGGTCCCCTCCGCGGCCGCGTGGAACTCGGCGCCGACCCGGCGCAGCGGCCAGTACGCCTCCGGGGCCAGCAGCAGCACCACCAGTGCCGTGCGCAGGTCCAGCGACCCGGCGGACAGCCGCAGGCCGACCAGCACCGCGACCAGCGCCACCGAGATGGTGGCCACCAGCTCCAGGACCGCCGAGGAGGCGAACGCCAGCCGGAGGGTGTCCTGGGAGGCCCGCCGGTAGCGGTGCGTGATCGCGCGGATCCGTCCCGCCTGCGCCTCGGCGCGGTTGAAGGCGACCAGGGTCGGCAGGCCCCGCACGACGTCCACGAAGTGGCCGGACAGCGTGGCCAGCACCCGCCACTGCCGGTCGGCACGGTCGCGGGTGGCCAGACCCACCAGGATCGCGAACACCGGCACCAGGGGGAGGGTGAGCAGCACCACCAGCGCGGCGAGCGGGTCCTGGCTCGCGATGGCCACCACGGTGGCGGCCGGCAGCACCGCCGCGACCAGCAGCGTCGGCAGGTAGCGGGTCAGGTACGGCTCCACCGCGCCGACGCCGCGGGTGGCGAGCAGCGCGAGCTCGCCGGTGCGCCGGCGGGACAGCGCGGCCGGCCCCAGGGAGAGCGCGGCGGCCACCACCCGGCGCCGCAGCGTCCGCCCGACCCGGTCGGCCGCGCGGGCCGAGCACAGGTCGGTCAGCCACGAGGTCGTCGCGCGTGCCGCGGCGACACCGGCCAGGGCGAGCGCCCAGCCGGAGAGCGGAACGCCGTCGAGCGCGGCGGTCAGCAGCCCGGCGACCACGAAGGCCTGGGCGATCACCAGCAGCCCGCCGGTGACGCTGCCCACCACCACCCCGCCCAGCGCGCGGCGCGCCGGCCGGAGGTGGGGCAGCAGCCGGGGGTCGAGCGGCTTCACGCGGCCTGCTGCGCCTCGGGCGCGGGCGCGACCGGGATGTGACGGGTGCTGATCCGGTTGCGGAAGACCCAGTAGGTCCAGCCCTGGTAGAGCAGCACGATCGGGGTGAACACCACCGCGACCCAGGTCATGATCTTCAGGGTGTACGGCGTCGCGGAGGCGTTCGTGGTGGTCAACGACAGCCCGGCGTCGAGCGTGGAGGGCATCACGTCGGGGAACAGCGCGACGAACAGCCCCGCCACGGCGACCGCGATGGCGGCGAAGGTGCCGAGGAACGCCCAGCCCTCGCGCCCCCGCCAGGCGGCGAACAGGCCACCGAGCAGCGCGAGCGCGGCGAGCGCGAACAGCCCGGAGGAGGCGATCGAGCCGGTGAGCACCTGGGTCCAGGTCAAGAACACCACGGCCACCACGGCGGCGCCCAGCCCGAGCAGCACGGCCAGCCGGCGGGCGCGGTGCCTGATCTCGCCGTCGGTCTTCAGCGCGAGGAACACCGCGCCGTGCGTCAGGAACAGCAGCAGGGTGGTGAGACCCCCGACGAGGGCGTAGGGGTTGAGCAGGGTCAGCGTGGACCCGACGTACTCCTTGTCGGCCGCGATCGGGACACCGCGCACGATGTTCGCGAACGCCACCCCCCACAGCAGCGCCGGCAGCGCCGAGCCCCAGAAGATCGCCTTGTCCCAGCGGGCCCGCCAGGTCGCGTCGTCGCGCTTGGCGCGGTACTCGAACGCCAGCCCGCGGACGATCAGCGCGAGCAGGATCAGCAGCAGCGGCAGGTAGAAGCCGCTGAACAAGGTGGCGTACCACTCGGGGAAGGCCGCGAACGTGGCGCCCCCGGCGACCAGCACCCAGACCTCGTTGCCGTCCCAGACCGGCCCGATCGTGTTGATCACGACCCGGCGCTCGGTCTCGTCCCGGGCGAGCACGGGCAGCAGCATCCCGACGCCGAAGTCGAAGCCCTCGAGGCAGAAGTAGCCGATCCAGAGCACGGCGATCAGGCCGAACCAGACAGTGGTGAGTTCCATGATTCCCTGGCTTTCGGGTCAGTAGGCGAAGGCGAGCGGTTCGTCGGACGGTTCACCGAGCGTGGGGTCCGGGGGTTCGACGAACTCCTCGGCGCCGGCCCGGACGTACTTCAGCATCAGGCCGATCTCGATCACCGCGAGCACGGCGTACAGCAGGGTCAGCGCCACCACGGACGTCAGCGCCTCGCCGACGCTCACCCCGGGGGAGACCGCGGTCGCGGTGGTCATCAGGCCGAAGACCGCCCAGGGCTGGCGGCCCATCTCGGTGAAGATCCAGCCGAACGAGTTGGCGGCGACCGGCAGCAGCGGCAGCGAGATCGCCAGCCACACCCAGGGCCGAGCGCGCGGGAGCCGGCCCTTCCGGGTCACCCACAGGACCAGGGCGGCGCCGGCGGCCGCGACGATGCCGAGCCCGATCATGATCCGGAAGGTCCAGTAGGTGATCGGGATGATCGGCGTGTAGCTGCCGGGGGAGTAGTACTTCGCGCCCGGGTCCTGGCCGTACTTCGCCTGGTACCGCGCGCGCAGCTGGTTGATCCCCTCGACCTTGCCGTCGACCGACCCGGTGGCGAGGAAGGACAGCAGGCGCGGCACCTTGATCGCGAACTTCTCCCGGGACCCGTCCAGCGAACCGATCGTGAACAGCGAGAACGACGCCGGCTGCTCGGTGTTGTAGAGCGCCTCGGCGGCGGCCATCTTCATCGGCTGCACGTCGGTCATCACCTTGCCCTGGTAGTCGCCGGTGACGGCCACCCCGAGCCCCGCGACCAGGGCGACCGCCGCGCCGACCCGGACCGCCTTGCGGTACATCGGCCGGTCCGCGTCCGGGGTGCTCCTGCGCAGCATCAGCCAGAACGCGACGCCGACGATGAAGGCGCCCCCGGTCAGGTAGCAGGCGGTGATCGTGTGCGGGAAGGAGGCGAGCTGGACCTTGTTGACCAGCACCGCCCAGAAGTCGGTCAGCTCCGCCCGTCCGGTGTCCGGGTTGAACCGGTAGCCCACCGGGTGCTGCATCCAGGAGTTCGCGGCCAGGATGAAGAACGCCGAGAGCAGCGTGCCGATGTGCACCAGCCACATGCAGGCTGCGTGTAGCGCCCGCGGCAGCTTGTCCCACCCGAAGATCCACAGCCCGAGGAACGTCGACTCCAAGAAGAACGCGAGGAGTCCCTCGATCGCCAGCGGGGCTCCGAAGATGTCGCCGACGAAGCGCGAGTAGTCGCTCCAGTTCATCCCGAACTGGAACTCCTGCACGATCCCCGTGACCACGCCGATGGCGAAGTTGATCAAGAACAGCTTCCCGAAGAACTTGGTCAGCCGCAGCCAGTGCTCGTGCCCGGTCCGCACCCAGGCGGTCTCGAAGCCCGCGATGATCGCCGACATGCCGATCGTGATCGGGACGAACAAGAAGTGGTAGACCGTGATGATCCCGAACTGCCACCTGGCGATGTCGAGGACGTCCATCCGAGCTCCTTCGAGAGGGTGCGTGCACGTGCGGAAGCCGTGCAGCGGCCGCGGGCCTCGCGGCCCGATTGCTACTACACAGCGTAGTAGATACTACGGCGGGTAGTAGAAATGCCAGAAGGGTCTTTAGACTCTTGGTCGTGTCCCGAACGTCCCGGCTGGGAGACCTCGAGCGCTCCGTGATGGACCGGCTGTGGTCCGCCGATCCCGAGCGCGGGCTGACCGTGCGCGAGGTGCACGAGTCGCTGGCGCCCGGACGCGACCTCGCCTACACCACGGTGATGACCGTGCTGGACCGGCTGGCCAAGAAGGGCCTGCTGGTCCAGGAGCGCGAGGGCCGGGCCTACCGCTACCGGGCGGCCGCCTCCCGCGGTTCGCTGACCGCCGAGCTGATGCGCGAGGCGCTGGACGAGTTCGGCACCGGTGATCGCCGCACCGCGCTGGTGGCGTTCGTCGGCGACGCGACCGCGGAAGAGCGTGCCGCGCTGCGTGAGGCGCTCTCCGAGCTCGAGGCGCAGTGACCGGCGGCCGATGACCCCGCTGCTGCTCTCGGTCCTGGCCGTGCTGCTGTCCGGCCCGGTGCCCGCGCTGCTCGCGCGGGTCGACCGGCTGCGCCGGGTGCCGCGCTCGGCGCTCCTGCTGTGGCAGGCCGTCGCGCTCGCCGCGGTGCTCGCGGCGCTGGGCGCCGGGTTGTCGCTGGCCACCGGGTCGCCGGGGGCGCGCACCGCCGGGACCGGGCCCGCGGCGGTCGCGCTGCTGGTCACCGGGACCGTGCTGGTCCGGTTGCTGGTGAGCGGGCACCGGGTCGGCACCCGGGTCCGGTCGGCGCGGCGCCGGCACCGGGAGCTTCTCGACGTGCTGTCCGCCGACGACGCGGGCGTCCGGGTGCTGGAGTACGACGCCCCGCTGGCCTACTGCCTGCCCGGGCTGCAGCGGTCCCGGGTGGTGGTCTCGGCTGCGGCCAAGCGGATCCTCGGGGACGAGGAGCTCGCGGCCGTGCTCGCCCACGAGCGCGCGCACCTGCGCGCCCGGCACGACCTGGTACTCGAGGCGTTCACGGTGCTGCGGCGGGCCTTCCCGCGGCTGACGTCGAGCGGGGCCGCCCTGGCCGAGGTCGGGCTGCTGGTCGAGGTCCTCGCCGACCGTGCCGCGCGGCGCCGGACCGGCGCCCGTCCGCTGGTCCGCGCCCTGGTCGCCCTGGCGGACGCCCGGCCGCCCGAGGCGGCGCTGGCGTTCGCGGGCACCGGGCTGGGCGAGCGGATCGCGCTGGTGCGCGACACCGGCGCCCACCGCGTCCTGGCGGCCGTCGTGCAGGCGGCGGCCGGCGCGACGCTCGCGCTGCCCACCGTCTTCGTGGCCGTCCCCTGGCTGGCGACCCTGCGCTGAGCGGGGTATCCCCGGTGCTTCCGGCGTGTGAGGCGTGGGACTGGTGTGGCGATCACGTACATTCCTCAGCATGGCGACCCGTACGTCTTCCCCACCGGCGTCGCGGAGCACCAAGTCGTCGAGGGGTCGCAGCACCCCCTCGGCCCGAGGTGCCTCCAAGACCCGGTCGTCCGGCAGCCAGACCCGCAGGAAGCCCTCGTCGAAGGGCCGCTCGACCAAGTCGAGCCGGCCCGCGCCCCGGGCGGTCCGGAACGGGCCTGGCCCTATTGCAACGCTCTTCGGCGCCCTCGGCCACGGCCTGGCGGCGGTGTGGCTCGGCGTCGCCCACGTGCTGGGTGCCGCCGTCCGCAAGATCGGCCACACCGCCCGCGAGCTCGACCCCGAGCACCGCCGGGACGGTGCCGGGCTGTTCCTCATCGGTCTCGCGGTGGTGGTCGCCGCCGCCGTGTGGTGGCAGCTGCCGGGGGCGGTCGGCGACTTCACCCGCACCGTCGTCACCGGCTCGGTCGGGCTGCTCGGCTGGTTCGTGCCGCTGCTGCTGTGCTTCGTCGCCTGGCGCAACCTGCGCAACCCGGAGAGCAACGGCCCCGCCGGACGTCAGGTCGTCGGGTGGGCGGCGCTGCTGTTCGGCGTGCTCGGTCTGGTGCACATCGCCAACGGCATGCCCGAGCCGCACCGCGGCGACACCGAGGCCCTGCAGCACGCCGGCGGCGCCATCGGGTTCGTGATCTCCTCGCTGTTCCTCGACCTGCTGCGCAGCACCGTGGTCGTCGTACCGCTGCTGGTGCTGCTGGCGTTCTTCGGCACGCTGGTGATCACCGGCACCCCGCTCTACCAGCTCCCGGCCCGGCTCGCCGAGGCCCGCGACCGGATGCTCGGCCGCACCCCGGCCACCGGGGAGGCCTCCGCGACCGAGGAGACCGCCCCGCTCAAGCGCAGCCGCCCCCGGCGCCGGGTGGGTGCCCTGACCGACGTCGACGAGGACACCGGCGACCAGCCGTACGAGACCCCGGTCCTGGAGGACCGCGCGTTCGGGAAGCGGAAGGGCAAGGCGACGGCCGCGGAGACCGCCGAGCCGGAGGCGGAGGAGCGCGCCGAGGCGCCGCCGCACTCGCCGCTGCCGGCCCGCGTCGAGCAGCTCGCGCTGTCCGGAGATGTCACCTACACCCTGCCCGGCAACGAGGTGCTCAAGCCCGGGTCGGTGCACAAGGCCCGCTCGAAGGCCTCCGACGACGTGGTCGCCCGGCTCACCGAGGTGCTCGAGCAGTTCGACATCGACGCCCAGGTCACCGGCTACAGCCGCGGCCCGACGGTGACCCGCTACGAGGTGGAGCTCGGTCCGGCGGTCAAGGTCGAGAAGGTCACCGCGCTCGGGAAGAACATCGCCTACGCGGTCGCCTCGGCCGACGTGCGGATCCTCTCGCCGATCCCGGGCAAGTCCGCGATCGGCATCGAGATCCCGAACACCGACAAGGAGATCGTCTCCCTCGGCGACGTGCTGCGCTCGCCGACCGCCCGCAACGACCACCACCCGATGATCGTCGGGCTGGGCAAGGACGTCGAGGGCGGCTTCGTGGTCGCGAACATGTCCAAGATGCCGCACCTGCTGGTGGCCGGCGCCACCGGCTCCGGCAAGTCGAGCTTCGTGAACTCGATGATCACCTCGATCCTGATGCGGTCCACGCCCGACGAGGTGCGGATGATCCTGGTCGACCCCAAGCGGGTGGAGCTCAACGTCTACGAGGGCGTGCCGCACCTGATCACCCCGATCATCACCAGCCCGAAGAAGGCCGCCGAGGCGCTCGCCTGGGTGGTCCGCGAGATGGACATGCGGTACGACGACCTCGCCGCCTTCGGGTTCCGGCACGTCGACGACTTCAACAAGGCCGTCCGTTCCGGGAAGGTGCAGGCCCCCGCGGGCAGCGAGCGGGTGCTCGCGCCGTACCCGTACCTGCTGGTGGTCGTCGACGAGCTCGCCGACCTGATGATGGTCGCGCCGCGCGATGTGGAGGACGCGGTGGTCCGGATCACCCAGCTCGCGCGGGCCGCGGGCATCCACCTGGTGCTGGCGACCCAGCGTCCGTCGGTCGACGTGGTCACCGGGCTGATCAAGGCCAACGTCCCGTCCCGGCTGGCGTTCTCGACCTCCTCGCTGTCGGACTCCCGGGTCATCCTCGACCAGCCCGGCGCGGAGAAGCTGGTCGGCCAGGGTGACGGGCTGTTCCTGCCGATGGGCGCCGGCAAGCCGGTCCGGGTGCAGGGCTCCTGGGTCACCGAGGCGGAGATCCACCAGGTCGTCCAGCACTGCAAGGAACAGCTGGCGCCGACCTACCGCGAGGACGTCACCGCCCCGGCGCAGTCCAAGCGGGAGCTCGACGACGACATCGGCGACGACCTCGAGCTCGTGGTGCAGGCCGTCGAGCTGGTGGTCTCCACCCAGTTCGGCTCGACCTCGATGCTGCAGCGCAAGCTCCGCGTCGGCTTCGCCAAGGCGGGCCGGCTGATGGACATCCTCGAGAGCCGTGGCGTGGTGGGACCGAGCGAAGGCTCGAAGGCCCGCGACGTGCTCATCAAGCCCGACGACCTCGACGACGTCATCGCGACCCTCCAGGGGGAACAGTGAGCGCAGCCGTGCCGCACCCGCACGACCTCGACACCGACAGCGACACCGACACCGACACGGACAGCGACGAGACGTCGGGTCGGGGGACCGGCAGCCGGGACCGGACCGTCGTCGCCGGCGCCCCGGTGGTGGTCCGCCGCAACGCGGGGCTGGCCGCCCTGATCGGGGCCGGCGCGTCCGCGATCGCCATCGCCTACCTGTGGCGGGCCACCCAGAGCGGGTCGCTCGTCGACTGGGCGCTCTGCCTGGTGATGGCGCTGATCGCCGGGTACCACCTGTCCGGCCTGGTCGACGCCCGGACCCCGCTGGTGGTCGCTGACGACCTCGGGGTGCGGATCCGGCTGGGCGGCCAGTGGCGGGGGCTGCCGTGGGACGCGGTGAGCCAGATCCTGGTGCAGCCGCGCCGCGGACCGCTCCGCGACGGCCGGCTGATGTTCGCCCCGCACAGCCTGGCCCGGGCGCTCGACGGCCTCGACACCCGCGGACGGCGGCAGGCCGCGCTGAACCAGAAGATGTACGGCGCCGCGCTGGCCGTGCCGGTGGGTCTGACCACCCGGGTCTCGCACCCGGAGGCCGGGGCCGACCTCCCGCTCGCCGACCGGATGGCCGCGCTGTCGCGTGGCCGCGCCGACGTCGTCGTGGTGCTCCCCGACCCCGACCCCGACCCAGGCCCCGAGCCGCAACCGGAGCAGGCCCCGCCGACGGAGGTCGTCACCGCACCGGCCGCCGACCAGGGACCGACGGAGCCGACGCAGCCGACGCGGCCGACGGAAGCAACGGAGGCGACGGAGCCGACGGCACGGCGACGACGAGCCGACGCAGCCGACGGAACCGGACCTGCCGGACCTGCCGGAGCGACCCGAGCGGCCCCGCCGCAGCCTGGTGGGCAACATCGGCACGATCGTCTCGCGGGTGGCGAAGGGCCGCAGCCACGACATCGACGCCGACCGGGCCGAGCGCCGCCCCGACGACGGGCCCGAGGACGGGGCCGAGCACGGGGCAGGCGGCGCCGCACCACTCGCGCCGGCGAACGGCCCGGTGATCGCCCCGGTGACCGGCGCCGTCCCGCTGCGCGAGACCCGCCGCGGGCTGCGGGCCGAGGTCACCCGGGACGCACCGGCGACCACCCTGGGCAGCACCGCGCTCCGCGAGGGCGCCGAGCCCGGCGGGCGGCCGGCCGAGGGCCGGGAGCTGCACCGACCCGGCAGCGTCGACCTGGTCTTCGAGGCGGTCGAGGACAGCCGGGTCCGGCCGATCTCCCAGTTCGGTGCGGCCGTCGAGCCGCTGGTGATCGACGACTTCGTCACCGAGCCCGCCTACGACCCGGTCATCGGGCCCGAGCTGGCGGCCGCCCGCACCAGGCTCGGCCTGAGCGTAGACGAGCTGGCCGACCGGACCCGGATCCGGCCGCACGTCATCGAGTCGATCGAGGTCGACGACTTCGCCCCGTGCGGTGGCGACTTCTACGCGCGCGGTCACCTGCGCACCCTGGCCCGGGTGCTCGGCAAGGACGTCGCGCCGCTGCTCGAGCAGTTCGACAACCGCTACGCCACCGCACCGATCAACGCCCGCCGGGTCTTCGAGGCGGAGCTGGCGACCGGGATGACCGGGAGCATGCGCCGCACCGTCGGCGGGCCGAACTGGGGCCTGCTGGTCGGTGTCGTGCTCAGCCTGGTGCTGGTCTGGGGGGTGGTGCGGCTGTTCGCCACCCAGCCGCCGGAGCTGCTTGCGCCCCCGGCGCCGGTGCTCAACGGGTCCGCGGGGGTCGGCCGCGGCTTCGACTCGACGGCGACCGGGCTGCCGGTGCACGTCGCGCTCGCCGCCACCGGCGCGCCGGCCCGCGTGGTGGTGCGCAACGGCCGGGGCCGCGTCGTGTTCGCCGGCGCCGTCCGGCCCGGGCACGCCAAGACCCTGACGGTCGCGCCGCCGGTACGGGTGCACAAGGACGCCCGGGGCGCCGTCGCGCTGCGCGTGGACGGGAGCCGGCGGGGCGCCGTGGGGGCGGCCGGCAGGTCCGGCACCCGCACCCTGCACCGCCGCTGACCCGCTGGCCGGCCGGGTTCGCGTCGGGCGGCGGCGACCCGTCATACTCGACACGGATCATGACTACCACTTCTGAAACCCTGACCACCGTCGCCATGGTGACCCTCGGCTGCGCACGCAACGAGGTCGACTCCGAGGAGCTCGCCGGGCGGCTCGAGGCGGGCGGCTTCCGGCTGGTCGCGGACCCGGCCGACGCCGAGACCGTGGTGGTGAACACCTGCGGGTTCGTCGAGGCCGCCAAGAAGGACTCCGTGGACACCCTGCTGGAGGCCTCGGACCTGAAGAGCGACGGGCGCACCCGGGCGGTGGTCGCGGTCGGCTGCCTGGCCGAGCGCTACGGCAAGGACCTCGCCGAGTCGCTGCCCGAGGCCGACGCGGTGCTCGGCTTCGACGACTACCCCGACATCGCCGCGAAGCTGTCCTCGATCCTCGGCGGGGAGCAGCACCACCCGCACACCCCGCAGGACCGCCGCAAGCTGCTGCCGATCAGCCCGTCCGCGCGCGACGCGAGCACCGTCGTGGTGCCCGGCCACACGATCGCCGCGCCCGACCTGCCCGCCGACGCCACCCCGTCGTCGGGCCCGCGCGCGGTCCGCCGCCGGCTCGACGGGGGGCCGATGGCGCCGCTGAAGCTGGCCAGCGGCTGCGACCGCCGCTGCTCGTTCTGCGCGATCCCGTCGTTCCGCGGGTCGTTCGTGTCCCGTCGCCCCGCCGACGTGCTCGGCGAGGCCCGCTGGCTGGGGGAGCAGGGCGTCCGGGAGCTGTTCCTGGTCAGCGAGAACTCGACGTCCTACGGCAAGGACCTCGGCGACCTCCGGCTGCTCGAGACGCTGCTGCCCGAGCTGGCGGCGGTCGACGGCGTCGAGCGCGTGCGCGTCTCCTACCTGCAGCCGGCCGAGACCCGGCCCGGCCTGCTCTCCGCGATCGCCGGCACCCCCGGGGTGGCGCCGTACTTCGACCTGTCCTTCCAGCACGCGTCGAACCCCGTGCTCCGGCGGATGCGCCGGTTCGGCGACCCGGAGAGCTTCCTCGCCCTGCTCGAGCAGATCCGCGCGCAGGCACCGCTGGCGGGGGTCCGGTCCAACGTGATCGTCGGCTTCCCCGGGGAGACGGAGGCCGACCTGCAGATCCTCTGCGACTTCCTCGAGGCGGCCCGGATGGACGTGGTCGGCGTGTTCGGCTACTCCGACGAGGACGGCACCGAGGCCGCCTCCTACGACGGCAAGCTCGACGACGACGAGATCCGGGAGCGGACCGCCCACGTCACCGGGCTGGTCGAGGAGCTCAACGCCCAGCGGGCCGAGGAGCGCGTCGGCGAGCGCGTCGACGTGCTGCTGGAGTCCCTGACCGGCGCCGACGGGCGTACGGCGGAGGGGCGCGCGGCGCACCAGGGCCCGGAGGTGGACGGCTCCACCACGGTGACCGACCTGCCCGCCGGCGCCGCCGTGGGCGACCTGGTGGCGGCCACGGTCACCGGGGCCGACGGCGTCGACCTGGTGGCCCGGGCCGCCCGGGAGCGGCGATGACCGACGGCCCGGCACCCAGCAACTGGAACCTGCCGAACGCGCTGACCACGCTGCGGATCCTGGTCGTGCCGTTCTTCGGGTGGGCGCTGCTGGCCGACGACGGGCAGTCGATCCTGTGGCGGTGCGTGGCCTACGTGCTGTTCGCGGCGGCGATGATCACCGACAAGATCGACGGCGACCTGGCCCGCAAGCACGACCTGGTCACGAACTTCGGCAAGATCGCGGACCCGATCGCGGACAAGGCGCTGACCGGGATGGCGTTCGTCGGGCTGTCCATCATCGGCGGGCTGTGGTGGTGGGTGACCATCGTGGTGCTGGTCCGCGAGTGGGGCATCACGTTGCTGCGGTTCTGGGTGATCCGGCACGGCGTGATCGCCGCCAGCTCGGGCGGCAAGCTGAAGACGCTGCTGCAGACCTTCGCGCTCGGCCTGCTGATCCTGCCGCTGCGGCTGCTGGACGGCTTCTGGGGCAGCGTCGGGCTGGTGCTGTGGTGGGTGGCGGTGGCGCTGATGGCCGCGGCGGTCACGGTCACCGTGGTGACCGGTGCGGACTACGTGGTCAAGGCGCTGGCGGTGCGCCGCCAGGGCCGCGCCGACCTGGGCACCGGCGCCTCCTAGGGCCGGGTCGGGGCCGGCCCGTGCCCGGCGTCCGACTCTGCGTCGGCGAGCGCGGAGGCCGCGGCGACCAGGGCCAGGTGGGAGAACGCCTGGGGGAAGTTGCCGACGAACCGGTCGGCGGCCGGGTCGTACTCCTCGGCGAGCAGCCCCACGTCGTTGGGGACCTCCAGCAGCCGGCGCATCAGCGCGTGCGCGTCGTCCAGCCGGCCGGCGTGGGCGTAGGCCTGGACCAGCCAGAACGAGCAGGCCAGGAACGGGTGCTCGTCGCCGGAGAGGCCGTCGACGCCGGAGCCGGTGCGGTAGCGCAGCAGGAACCCGTCGCGCATCAGGTCCTCCTCGACCGCCGCGATGGTGCCCAGCATCCGCGGGTCGTCCCCGTCGACGAAGCCGACGTCGGACAGCACCAGCAGCGAGGCGTCGACCTCGGTGGTGTCGTAGTGCTGGGTGAAGGTGTTGCGCTCGGTGCAGAAGCCCCGGGTCAGCACCTCCTCGCGGACCCGGTCGCGGATCTCGCGCCAGTGGTCGACCGGCCCGGGCAGGCCGTGCTTCTCGGCCGCTGCGACGGCCCGGTCGAAGGCGACCCACACCATCACCCGGGAGTGCGTGAAGTGCCGGAGCGGGCCGCGGATCTCCCACAGCCCGTTGTCGGGCCGGTCCCAGTGCTCGGCGAGCTCGTCGATCAGGGTGCGCTGCAGCGACCAGCTGTCCGCGGTCTCCTCGAGGCCGAGCCGGCGCGCCATCTGCAGGGCGATCATCACCTCGCCGAGCACGTCGGTCTGGCGCTGGCCGACCGCGCCGTTCCCGACCCGCACCGGGCGGGAGCCGGCGTAGCCGGGCAGGTGGTCCAGGGTGCGCTCGGGAAGCTCCCGGGACCCGTCGACGGCGTACATGATCTGCAGGTCCGCGGGGTCCCCGGCGACGGCGCGCAGCAGCCAGTCCCGCCACAGCCGGGCCTCGTCCTCGTAGCCGGACTCCAGCAGCGACTCCAGGGTCAGCGACGCGTCGCGCAGCCAGCAGAACCGGTAGTCCCAGTTGCGCTCGCCGCCGAAGTCCTCCGGCAGCGACGTGGTGGCCGCGGCCACGATGCCGCCGGTGCCGCCGTGGGTGAGCAGCCGCAGGGTCACCAGGGAGCGGACCACGGCGTCGCGGTACGGGCCGTCGTAGCTGCACCGTGCCGCCCAGTCCTCGGAGATCTTCAGGGTCTCCGCGATCCGGTCGTCGTAGGGCAGCGGCGGCGGCAGCTCGTAGTGCGAGGCCACCCAGGTGGTGGAGAAGCACATCTCCTCCCCGGCGGTGACCTCGAACTCGTCGTAGTGCCGTCCGTCGACCGCCCGGGGGAGCCGCGGGCCGCGCAGGATCAGCCGGTCCGGGCCCGCGATCGCGGAGATCACCTCCTCGCCGTGGTCGTCGACGCGGCGGACCCAGGGCCGCACCTTCCCGTAGCCGAACCGGACGACCCACTCGTGCGCCATCGTGACGGTGCCCTCGACCCCGACGATCCGGCGGACGATGTCGGCGCGCTGGTCGCGCAGCGGCATCAGGTCCAGCACCCGCACGGTGCCGGTGTCGGTGGTGTACGTCGACTCGAGGACCGCGCTGTCGCCGACGTACCTCCTGCTGCACCGGGCGGGGCCCTTGGGGCCGAGCAGCCAGCGGCCGTTCCGGTGGTCACCGAGCAGCGCGGCGAAGCAGGCGGGGGAGTCGAAGCGCGGCAGGCACAGCCAGTCGACGGACCCGTCCTTGCCGACCAGGGCCGCGGTCCCGGTGTCGCCCAGCACGGCGTAGTCCTCGATGGGTTGCTCCATGTCGGCCACCGTAGCCGCCGCTACGATGCGTCGGGTGGAGGGACCGGACCTGGCCGCACGGCTGCACGCCGCGCTGCTGCGCCGCGGCCTGACCATCGCCAGCGCCGAGTCGCTCACCGGGGGTGGGTTGGGCCGGCTGCTGTCGGCGACCCCGGGGGCCAGCGACACCTACGTCGGCGGCGTGGTCTCCTACGCGACCCGGGTCAAGCAGCAGCTGCTCGGGGTCGGCGACGCCCTGGTGGCCGGTCCCGGCGTGGTCTCCGGGGAGTGCGCCGAGCAGATGGCCCGCGGGGTGCGCGAGCTGCTGGGCACGGACGTCGCGGTGAGCACCACCGGGGTGGCCGGGCCCGACGCCCAGGAGGGCAAGCCGGTCGGGCTGGTCTACGTCGGGGTGGCCGGCCCCGGCGACGGCTGCGCGGCCGTGGAGCTGCGCCTGCCGGGCGACCGGGCCGAGGTCCGGGAGGCGGCCTGCGCGGCGGCGGTGCGCACGGCGCTGGCCGCGGTGGACCCCGGGTCGGCGGGCTCCGCACCCTGAGTCACATGGCTGTAATTCACGCGCGACGCGCCGAGCAACATCCTTGACTTTTGTTGGTTTCCGTCACTCGAGTCACATTCCGCCTCTACACTCCCAGGCGTGTCCCGACTCGTGCGCGCGGTTGCCCTGCTCGTCTCCCTGCTGCTGGTGAACGCCCTGGGCCTGTCCGTGACCTCCGCCCCCGCGGCGGCCACCTCGACGCTGCTGTGCACCGGCTACGCCGGGTGCGCGAAGCTCGGGATGTCCAACGACGGCTACAAGTCGGCCAGCGGCACGATGTACTGGCGGATGTACACCGGTCACAACTGCACCAACTACGCCGCCTACCGGATGGTGCGCAGCGGGTTGCCGAACGTGCGGCCGTGGAGCGGGGATGGCAACGCCAGCAACTGGGGACCGGCCAACCCGAGCCTGACCGACCAGGCGCCGGCCGTGGGCGCGGTGGCCTGGTGGGGGGCCAACGTGCGGCCCGCCGGCTCCGCCGGCCACGTCGCCTACGTCGAGCAGGTGCTGTCGAACGACGAGATCGTCGTCTCCCAGGACAGCTGGGGCGGTGACTTCTCCTGGGCGCGGATCACCCGCGCCGGCGGCAGCTGGCCGAGTGGGTTCATCCACTTCGACGACGTGACGCTGCAGAACACCGCCAAGCCCGTCCTGGCCGGCACCCCGAAGGTCGGCGAGGTGCTCACCTCGACGGCCGGGTCCTGGAGCCAGCCGGACGTGAGCGTCGCCTACCAGTGGCGCGCCGACGGCACCCCGATCCCCGGCGCCACCGGCCCGAGCCTGACCCTGGGCCTGGCCCAGCAGGACCAGCAGATCGCGGTGCGGGTCACCGCCACGAAGCTGGGCTTCCCGAGCGCCCGGGCCTTCTCGGCCCGCACCTCCGCCGTGGCGCCCGGGGTGATCAGCAGCACCGCGGCACCGACCCTCACCGGCGACCCGACGGTGGACGTCCAGCTCACCGCCTCCGCGGGCGAGTGGTACCCGACGCCGGACGCGGTCGGCTACCAGTGGACCGCCGACGGCGTCCCGGTCGCCGGGGCCACCGCCGCGACGCTCACCCCGGACGCCTCGCTGGTCGGCAAGACACTCGCGGTCACCGTCACGGCGTCGAAGCAGGGCTACGCCGACGTCCCGGTGACCTCGGCGGCCACCGCGCCGGTCGCCCCCGGCACCTTCACCGTGACCGACCCGGCCGCGGTCACGGTCCCGGAGACCGATGCGCGGTTCCCGCGCCCCGGCCAGACGCTCAGCCTGGACCCCGCCGACTACACCCCGCAGGACGCCGACGTCTCCGTGCAGTGGCTGCGGGCCGGCGCCCCGATCGAGGGCGGCACCGGGTCGACGTACCAGCTCGGCGCGGCCGACCTCGGGCGGCACGTCACCGCGCAGGTGACGCTCACCAAGCCGGGGTACACCCCGCTCACCACCCGGGCCCCCGGCACCCGGTGGGTGAAGTCGACGCCGACGCTGCGGGTGCGGACCCGACCGCACCGGGGCCGGGTGCGCGTGGTGGTCCGGGTCACCGCCTTCGGCATCGACGCGGTGCCCGGCACGGTCCGGATCCGCTCGCACGGGATCCGCCAGGACCTCACCCTGGACGCGGGCCGGGTGGCGTTCACCTTCCGGGGGCTGCACCGCGGCCGCCGGACGTTCAAGGTGCGCTACCTGCCGAGCCGGACCGTGCTCGGCACCGGCCTGCGGCGCACCGTCCGGGTCCGCTGACCCGATCCGGAGCCGGATCGGGTGTTTGTCGGCGGGTCCTGCGGGGAAGTTTTCGAGGACAGGTAGCGTTGGACCTCCCAGCCGGGTCTCCGGGGTCCGGATCTCGCGAAAGGAGCAGGTGCGTGGTGCTCTTCCGTCGGCTGCTCGGTGAGGTGCTGCGCGCCCAGCGGATCCGCCAGGGCCGGACGCTCCGCCAGGTCTCCGCGGACGCCCGGGTCAGCCTCGGCTACATCTCCGAGATCGAGCGCGGCCAGAAGGAGGCCTCCTCCGAGCTGCTCGCCTCGCTCTGCTCCGCCCTCGACGTGCCGCTCTCCGAGGTGCTCTCCGAGGTCAGCGACGCGGTGGCCCTCGAGGAGGCCGCGCTGGCGATGCAGCTCGACGACGTCACCATCGACAGCACCTCGATCAGCGCACCCGCGACCGGCGAGTCCGCCCCGCGTGCCGGCGACGTGGTCGCCTCCGCCGCCTGATCCGGGTGGGCGCCCAGCAGGACCTGATCGACCGGGTCGTCGAGGACCTGGCGCTCGACCCGCAGGTCCGCGGGCTCTGGCTCACCGGCAGCTTCGGTGCCGGCACCGCCGACGAGTTCAGCGACGTGGACATGTTCGTGCTGGTCGCGGACTCGCACCTGGCCGCCTTCGTGGACGGCTGGCTCGAGCAGGTCGCGCCGCGCTACCGGCCGCTGCTGGCGCGCCGGCTGGCCCCGGCCCCGGTCTTCAACCACGTGCTCGACGGCTGGCTGCGCTGGGACGTCGTGGTCGGTGGCCCGGCCGACCTGAACGACCTCGAGCCCGACGCGGTGATGGAGCTGTTCAGCCGCGACGCCGTCCGGCCGTCCCCGTCCCGGCGCGAGGGGGTGCACCCGGAGACCGTGCGGGAGATGACCGAGGAGTTCCTGCGGGTGCTCGGCCTGCTGCCCGCCGTGGTCGGTCGCGGTGAGCTGGTCACCGCCGTGAGCGGGGCGGGGCTGCTGCGCCAGCTGCTGACCACGCTGCTGCGCTACCGGGTGGAGGGCTCGCGGCTGAGCGGGGCGCTGCACCTGAGCCGGGTGCTGCCCGCCGACGAGATGGCGGCGCTGGCCGCGCTGCCCCCGGTGTACGCCGAGCGCGCCGCGGTGATCCGGTCGCACCTGTCCTGCGCGGCGATGTTCCTGCCGGTGGCGCGCGACCTGCTCGGCCCCGACCACCCGCACGACCTGGAGCGCGCGTGCTGGGCGCACCTGCGCACCCACCTCGGCGTGGCGGCTCCCGCCTGATCCGGGCCCTCCGGCTCTGGCGTGTCGCCGCGGTCCTCTGGTCCGATGTCTCCCGGGAGGCGACCTCAAGGAGGCGGGGCGATGGCCGTTCGGAACCGCAGGACCCGGCCGCCGTCCGCCCTCGGCGCGGCGGTGCTGGCCGTGCTGGCCGTGCTGGTGGTCACCGGCGCCGCGGCGGCGCCCGCGGACGCCAGCGCCGCCTGGACGCTGGGGGACCCGTTCAGCCGAGAGGTCGTCCGGCCCGGCGACGTGGACCGCGACCCATACCACATCGAGCACGTCTACGAGCTGCAGTACCGGCTGAAGTGGCTGGGCCTGTTCGACACCACGCCGAACGGGCACTTCGGCCCGGTCACGAAGGCCGCGGTGCTCCGGTTCCAGAAGCGCATCGGCGTCCCCCGGACCGGTGTGGTGGGCTACCGCACCTGGCGGCCGCTGATCCGCAGGACGGTGCGCGGCAAGGCGGCCGTCCCACCCGTGTGCCGGGCCGGGGGCTGGCACGCCTGCTACGACCGGTCACGGCACCAGGTCAACCTGTACCACTCCGGGGCGCTGCGGAACTCGTGGCTGGTGCGGGGCGGCGGCTACACCACGCCGACCCGGACCGGGCGGTTCACCGTGTACTACCGGGACATCGACCACGTCAGCTCCCTGTACGGGTCGCCGATGCCGTACTCCCAGTTCTTCTCCGGTGGCCAGGCCCTGCACGGCTCCCGGCTGATGATGGACCCGTTCGTCGGGCACAGCCACGGGTGCGTGAACTTCTGGACCGAGGACGCCCGGCAGCTGTGGCGGCTCACCGCGACCCACGAGCTCCACGTGCGGGTGTACGGCGCCTGGAGCTGACCGACCGGCCGCCCGGCCGTCCGACCGCCGGGCTAGCGTCGCTCCGGCTGGCAGGCCGGGCACCAGTAGGTCACGCGCTCCTGGCCCGGGACGCCCTGCATCGCCTGCGCCACCGGGGTGCCGCACCGTCGGCAGGGCTCACGGTCGCGGCGGTAGACCCAGGTCCGCCGGCCCTTGCGCAGGTCGCCGGTGGTGGTCTGCTCGACCCGCTCCTTGTTGGCGTCCAGCGCGGTGCGCGCGCGTCGTACCAGCCGGGGCAGGTCGGGCACCTCGCCGACCGGCAGCCACGGGTGCACCCCGGCCAGGAAGCAGAGCTCGGACTTGTACAGGTTGCCGATCCCGGCCAGGTTGCGCTGGTCGAGGATCGCGTCGGCCACCGCCCGACCCGGGTCCGCGCGCAGCCGGCGCAGCGCCTCGGCCTCGTCCCAGTCCGGGCCGAGCAGGTCCGGGCCGAGGTGACCCACCACGGCCCGCTCCGCCGCGCGGTCGACCACCTCGCACACCCCGAGCGCGAAGCCGACCGCGGTCCACCCGTCGGTGCGCAGCACCACCCGTGCCTCGTGCGCGGGGCGGCGCCAGCGGCTGCCCGGCCGGTACAGGTGCCAGGCGCCCTCCATCGACAGGTGCGTGTGCAGCGTGTGCTCCTCGCCGACCCGGGTGAGCAGGTGCTTGCCGCGGGCGAGCGTGGCCAGCACCGGCCGGCCGGCCAGGTCGAGGGTGGCGAGCGCCGGCACCCGGAAGTCCGACTCGAGCAGCACCGAGCCGGACAGCGCCCGGTCCAGGTGCCGGGCGGTGCGCCAGACGGTGTCGCCCTCAGGCACGGATCCGCAGCCCCCTCGGGGTGGCCACGAACCCGGCGGCCTCCAGCGCCTGGCGCAGCGCGCTGGACCGCTCACCGGTGCCGAGGATCGAGTCGCCGTCGGCGCGCTCCACGGTGAGCCGGCCGAGCGCCCCGTGCCGCACGGCGGTCGCGAGCGCGGTCATCCCGGCGCCGAGCACCAGCGGGTCCCGGGAGAAGGTCAGCAGCGTGCGGCCGCCGCGCTCGACGTAGACCGCGAGCTCCCCGTCCACGAGCACCACCAGCGCGCCCGCCTTCCGCCCCGGGCGGTGCCCGCTGCCGTCGGCGGCCTCGGCGCTGCGCTCGGGCCAGGGCAGCGCCGCACCGAACGGGTTCGCCGGGTCGGTCGCCGCCAGCGCCACCGCCTCGCGCTTCTCCGGCGGGGGTGCCCCGACGTCCCGGGAGAACGAGCGCAGCCGGTCCACGGCGCCCGGGGCGCCGAACTGGGCCGCGCCGAGCGTGCCGACGAAGTAGCCCCGCCGGCAGCGGCCGGAGTCCTCGAACGCGGACAGCACCTTGTAGACCCCGGCGAACCCGCCGGGGACCCGCTCGCTGGCCACCGCACCCCGGGTCACCACCCCGTGCCGCTCCAGCAGCCCCTCGGCCGCGGCGTGCGCGCGCCGGGTGGGGTCGGCCTCCAGCTCCGGCAGCAGCGACCAGCGGCCGACGGTGCTCGGCGGACCGGTGCGGCTCGGCAGGTCCGGGCGGCGCGGTCGGCCGAGGGTCCGGGCCCGGGGCGGGGCCCGCCGGGCCCGGTGCGCGGTGCGGCCCCCGGACACCAGGGCGCGGACCGGGGCGAGGGTGTCGTTGGACAGCCGGCCGGCCCAGACCAGGTCCCACAGCACGGCCTCCAGGGCCCGGTCGTCGGCGCCGGTGCCGGTGACCGCGTCGGCGAGCTGCCGGAAGAAGTAGGCGCCGCCGCCGTCGAGGGCGGCCAGGACCGCGTCGTGCAGCGGCGTCCCGTCGAGCGCGCCGTGGTCGGGCAGCGTCAGGTGCGCGGTGTCGGCGAGGTGCAGGGAGACCCAGCCGTCGGTGCCGGGCAAGGTGCCGTGCCCGGACCAGAGCACCTCCCCGGCCGCGGTCAGCTCGTCGAGCATCGCGGGGGTGTAGTCCACCACCCGGCCGCCGAGCACCAGCGGTTCCAGCGCGGAGGCCGGCACCGCGCAGCCCGCGAGCTGCTCGACCGCGCTGAGCACGCCGTCGACGCCCCGGAGCCCGCGGCCGCCGGCCGACGCGACGTTCTGCCACACCGGCAGGAACCGGCCGAGGGTGGCCGGCTCGACCGGCTCCACCTCCTTGCGGAGCGCGGCCAGCGAGCGGCGGCGCAGCCGGCGCAGCACCTCGGCGTCGCACCACTCCGCGCCCGCTCCCGAGGGCCGGAACTCGCCCTCGAGGACCCGGCCCTGCGCGCCGAGCCGGACCAGGGCCTGCTGGGCGACCGCGACCCCGAGGCCGAGCCGGGCCGCCACGTCCGCGGCGGTGAACGGGCCGTGGGTGCGGGCGTACCGGGCCACCAGGTCCCCGAGCGGGTCGTCGACCGGGTCGGTGAACGCCTCGGGGGTGCCCACCGGGACCGGCACGCCGAGCCCGTCGCGCAGCCGGCCCACGTCCTCGATCGCGGCCCAGCGCTCGGCGCCGGCGACCCGGACCTCGACCACCCGGCGGGCGTCGGCGAGCAGCTCCAGCCAGCCGGCCACGTCGGCGCCCGGGGTGCACCGCTCGGCGACCTCGGCGCTGCTGAGCGGGCCGAGCAGCCGGAGCAGGTCGGCCACCCCCTCGGCGTCGCGGGCCCGCCGGTCGTCGGTGAGCCGCTGCAGCTCGCGCTCGAGCTCGGCGAGCACGTCCGGGTCGAGCAGCTCGCGCAGCTCCGCCCGGCCGAGCAGCTCGGCGAGCAGCCCCTGGTCCAGCGACAGCGCGGCGGCCCGCCGCTCGGCGACGGGCGAGTCGCCCTCGTACATGAACGCGGCGACGTAGCCGAACAGCAGCGAGCGTGCGAACGGCGACGGCTGGGTGGTCGCGACCTCGGCGACCTTGATCCTGCGCGACCCGAGGTCCCGCATCAGCGCGACCAGCGCGGGGACGTCGTACACGTCCTGGAGGCACTCGCGGACCGCCTCGAGGACGATCGGGAAGGACGGGTACTTCACCGCCACCTCGAGCAGCTGGGCGCTGCGCTGCCGCTGCTGCCACAACGGGGAGCGGCGGCCGGGGTCGCGCCGGGGGAGCAGCAGCGCGCGGGCGGCGCACTCGCGGAACCGGGACGCGAACAGCGCCGAGCCACCGACCTCGGTGGTGACGATGTCCTCGATCTCGTCCGGGTCGAACACCACCACGTCCGCGGCCGGGGGCTCCTGGTCGGTCTCGGGGACCCGGAGCACGATCCCGTCGTCTGAAGCCAAAGCCTGCGCGGCCATGTCGCCGACGCCGTACCGCTCCCGGAGCCGGGTGCCGATCGCCAGCGCCCACGGCGCGTGCACCTGGGCGCCGTAGGGCGAGTGGACCACGATCCGCCAGTCGCCGAGCTCGTCGCGGAACCGCTCCACCAGGATCGTCCGGTCGCTCGGCAGGACCGTGGTGGCCTGCTGCTGCTCGCCGAGGAAGGTGACCAGGTTGCCGGCCGCGTAGGCGTCCAGCCCGGCCTGCGCGCAGCGCTGCTGCGCCTGCTCGGGGGTGAGCGTCGCCAGCTCGCGCGTGAACGCGCCGATGGCCGCGCCGAGCTCGGCCGGCCGGCCGAGCTGGTCGCCCTTCCAGAACGGCAGCCGCCCCGGCTGCCCGGGGGCGGGGGAGACCAGCACCCGGTCGTGGGTGATGTCCTCGATCCGCCACGACGTCGCGCCGAGCGCGAACACGTCGCCGACCCGGGACTCGTAGACCATCTCCTCGTCGAGCTCGCCGACCCGCGATGCCTTCTCCCCGACCAGGAACACCCCGAACAGCCCCCGGTCGGGGATGGTGCCGCCGCTGGTCACCGCGAGCCGCTGCGCCCCGGGCCGCGCGCTCAGCGTCCCGGCGACCCGGTCCCAGACCACCCGGGGCCGCAGCTCGGCGAACTCGTCGGACGGGTAGCGGCCGGAGAGCAGGTCCAGGGTCGCGTCGTACGCCGACCGGGGCAGCGTCGCGAACGGCGCCGAGCGGCGGACCAGCTCGAACAGCTCGTCGACGTCCCACTGGTCCACCGCGGTCGCGGCGACCACCTGCTGGGCGAGCACGTCGAGCGGGTTGGCCGGCACCCGCAGCGCCTCGATCGCGCCCACGCGCATCCGTTCCACGGCGACCGCGGTGTGCACCAGGTCGCCGCGGTGCTTGGGCAGCAGCACGCCCCGGGAGACCTCGCCCACCTGGTGGCCGGCGCGGCCCACCCGCTGCAGCGCCGACGCGACGCTGGGCGGCGACTCGATCTGCACCACCAGGTCGACCGCGCCCATGTCGATGCCGAGCTCGAGGCTGGAGGTCGCCACCACGCACGGCAGCCGCCCGCGTTTCAGGTCGTCCTCGATCAGCGCCCGCTGCTCCTTCGACACCGACCCGTGGTGGGCCCGCGCGACGACGGGCGCGGCGCCGTACGACTGGCCGCTCTGCGCCATCAGCTGCGCCGGGCTCCCCGACTTGTCAGGCGCAGCATCCGCTATGGCGTCCGCAGCGCCTGACAACTCGGCCCGCTCGGCGGCGATCTCGTTGAACCGGGCGGTCAGCCGCTCGGCCAGCCGCCGGGAGTTGGCGAACACGATCGTGGACCGGTGCTGCTCGATCAGGTCGACCACGCGCTCCTCGACGTGCGGCCAGATCGACCCGCGACGCTCGGCGCCGGCGGCCGGCCCCTCGGGCACGTCGTCGGCGGCGGCGAGCGCGAGCTCGGTCATGTCCTCGACCGGCACCACCACCTGCAGGTCCCACCGCTTGGCCGAGCCGGGCGCGACCACCTCGACCGGGCGGGAGCCGCCGAGGAACCGGGCCACCTCCTCGACCGGGCGCACGGTGGCGGACAGCCCGATCCGCTGCGCGGGCGCGTCCAGCAGCCGGTCGAGACGCTCCAGGGACAGCGCCAGGTGCGCGCCCCGCTTGGTGCCCGCCACCGCGTGCACCTCGTCGACGACCACCGTCTCCACCCCGCGCAGCGCCTCCCGCGCCTGAGAGGTGAGCATCAGGAACAGCGACTCGGGCGTGGTGATCAGGATGTCCGGTGGTGCGGTCACCAGCCGGCGGCGCTCCGCCGCCGGGGTGTCCCCGGAGCGCAGCCCGACGGTGATGTCCGGGACGTGCTCGTCGAGCCGCGCCGCGGTGTGCCGGATCCCGGTGAGCGGGGCGCGCAGGTTGCGCTCCACGTCGACGGCGAGCGCCTTGAGCGGGGACACGTACAGCACCCGGCAGCGGCGCGTCTTGTCCGCCGGCCGCGGCTGCGAGGCGAGCCGGTCCAGGGACCACAGGAACGCCGACAGGGTCTTCCCGGAGCCGGTCGGCGCGACCACCAGCGCGTTGCGGCCCGCCGCGACCGCGCCCCAGGCCCCGACCTGCGCGGGCGTCGGCTCCGCGAACGCCGCCTCGAACCAGGTGCGGGTCGGCGCGCTGAACGCGGCGAGCGCGTCGGACCCGGCCGGTGTGGCCGCGTCCCCCCGGTCCCTGCCTGGCTCGCTCACCCCACCATCCTGCCGCACGCCACCGACAACCGGAGCGACCGAGCCGGACGGCCGACCCGGGGCGGCCGACCCGGCGCGCGGGCGTGCGCGGCGGTCCTCGGCGGAGGAGACTTCAGGCATGGACATGCGGCTCGAGCTCGTGGTCGTCCCGGTCGGGGACGTGGACCGGGCGAAGGACTTCTACGCGGAGCGGATGGGCTTCCACGTCGACGTGGACCACCGCGCCGGCGAGAGCTTCCGGGTGGTGCAGCTGACGCCGCCGGGCTCGACGTGCTCGATCGCGCTGATGCCGGGGGCGGCGCCCGGCTCGGTGCAGGGGCTGCAGCTCGTGGTCGCCGACGTGGACGCCGCCCGGGCCGAGCTGGTCGGGCGCGGTGTCGAGGTCAGCGAGCCGTTCCACTTCGGCGAGTCGGGCCAGGAGCCGGGGCCGGACCCGCAGCGCCGGGAGTACGCCACCTTCGCGTCGTTCACCGACCCCGACGGCAACGGCTGGCTGCTGCAGGAGGTCGGCGAAACTCGGATGAAAAGTGTCGGCGGCTGAGGTTAAGGTCACCCGGTGTCCTTCACTCCTGACCGGGTCGGCGTCGTGAGCGACCCGACCACCGCCGGCTACTCCGAGGCCCGGGCCACCTCCCTGATCTGGGCCCGGGACCTGCGCAAGTCCTTCGGGGACTTCGAGGCGGTCCGCGGCATCGACCTCGACGTGCGCCCGGGCGAGGCGTTCGGCTTCCTGGGGCCCAACGGCGCCGGCAAGTCCTCCACGATGCGGATGATCGCCGCGGTCTCCCCGCCGACCGGGGGCGAGCTGACCATCCTCGGGCACGACCCGGCCACCGACGGGCCGCGGATCCGCGCCCGGCTCGGCGTCTGCCCGCAGGAGGACACCCTCGACAGCGAGCTCAACGTGCGCGACAACCTGATCGTCTACGGCCGCTACTTCGGGCTGTCCCGGGCCGAGGTGGCCGCGCGCGCCGACGAGCTGCTCCGGTTCGTGCAGCTGACCGAGAAGGCGAGGGCCAAGGTCGAGGACCTCTCCGGCGGCATGAAGCGGCGGCTGACCATCGCCCGGTCGCTGATCAACCAGCCCGACCTGCTGCTGCTCGACGAGCCGACCACCGGCCTCGACCCGCAGGCCCGGCACCTGCTCTGGGACAAGCTGTTCCGGCTCAAGCAGGAGGGCGTCACGCTGGTGCTCACCACGCACTACATGGACGAGGCCGAGCAGCTGTGCGACCGGCTGGTGGTGATGGACAAGGGGCTGATCGTGGCCGAGGGCTCCCCGCTGGCGCTGATCCGCGAGCACTCCACCCGCGAGGTGGCCGAGCTCCGCTTCGGGGTGGGCCGGCACGAGGGGCTCGCCGAGCAGGTCAGCGACCTCGCGGAGCGGATCGAGGTGCTCCCGGACCGGCTGCTGCTCTACACCCACGACGGGGAGGAGACGCTGGCCAAGGTGCACGAGCGCGGGCTCAGCCCCGCCGCGGTGCTGGTCCGCCGGTCCACCCTCGAGGACGTCTTCCTGCGGCTGTCCGGCCGCACCCTGGTGGACTGATGAGCAGCACCACGCTGCCGTCCCCGCCCGGCCGGCTGACCATGGTCGGGCGCCAGGTCGACTACTGGCTGACCGTCTACCGGCGCACCTGGCGCGGCTCGGTGATCAGCTCGTTCCTGATGCCGCTGCTCTACGTCCTCGCGATGGGGGTGCTGCTCGGTGGGTTCGTGGACCGGTCCGGCACCGGCTCGCTGGAGGGTGCTCCGACGTACCTCGCCTACGTCGCCCCCGGGCTGCTGGCGGCGCACGCGATGCAGACCGCGGTCGGCGAGGTGATGTGGCCGGTGATGGGGATGATCAAGTGGAACAAGGCCTACTACGGCATGATCGCCACCCCGCTGTCGGTCGGTGACGTGGTCGCGGCGCACCTCGGGTTCGTGGTGTTCCGGGTCGCCTCGACGTGCGGGGTGTTCCTGGCGGTGCTCGCCTGCTTCGGGGTCTTCACGTCGCTGCCCGGGGCGCTGGCGGCCTTCGTCGTGCAGGTGCTGATCGGCCTCGCGTTCGCGACGCCGCTCTACGGCTTCACCGCCGGCCTGAAGACCGAGTCCGGCTTCGCGGTGGTCTACCGGCTGATGGTGATGCCGATGTTCCTGTTCTCGGGGGCGTTCTTCCCGATCACGAACCTCTCACCGACGCTGGAGTGGCTGGCCCGGCTCACCCCGCTGTGGCACGGCGTCGACCTCACCCGGATGCTCACCCTGGGCCACGTCGACGGGCCGCTCGCGCTCGTGCACGTCGCCTACCTCACGGTGATGGCGGCGCTCGGCTGGTGGTGGGCGGTCCGGCGGCTCACGAGAAGGCTGGTGAACTGATGGCGGTCACGGGTCTGATGGCCGGGCGGATGCGGCCGCAGCCGCTGGGCCCCGGGGCGGCGTCCTGGCGGCTGGTGCACCGCAACTACCTCGCCTACCGGCGCGGCTGGGTCTTCTTCCTCACCGGGTTCCTGGAGCCGGTGCTCTACCTGTTCTCGATCGGCGTCGGGGTCGGGCAGCTGATCGACGGGTTCGAGTTCCACGGCCAAACGGTCGCCTACGCGGCGTTCGTGGCCCCGGGGATGCTCGCGGCGTCGGCGATGAACGGCGCGATCCTGGACTCCACGTTCAACGTGTTCTTCAAGCTGAAGTTCGAGAAGCTCTACGACGCGATGCTGGCCACCCCGCTGCGCACCGGCGACATCGCGCGTGGCGAGACCGGCTGGTCGCTGCTGCGCGGCGGGCTGTACTCCACCGGCTTCCTGCTGGTGATGCTCGCGATGGGCCTGGTCGGGTCGTGGTGGGCGCTGCTCGCGGTGCCGGCCACCCTGCTGGTCGGCTTCGCGTTCGCCGCGGTGGGGATGGCGCTGACCACCTACATGCGCTCCTGGCAGGACTTCGAGTACGTCCAGGTCGCGATCATGCCGATGTTCCTGTTCTCCGCGACGTTCTTCCCGGTGACCGCCTTCCACGGGGCGCTGCGCTGGGTGGTCGAGGCGACCCCGCTCTACCGGGGCGTGGTGCTCTGCCGCGAGCTCACCACCGGCGCGGTGTCCTGGGACTCGGCGGTCTCGGTGGTGTACCTGGCCGCGATGGGGCTGGTGGGCACCTACGTCGTCTCCCGCCGGCTGCACAAGCTGCTGCTGGGCTGAACCGGCACGGTGCCGGCCGGGCGCCCGCTCAGGGCAGGTTGACCAGCATCCGCTGGTACCACGCCACGTCGATCCAGGTGTCGAACTTGTAGCCGACCTCGTGCATCAGCCCGACCTTCTCGAACCCGCAGAACCGGTGCAGCCGCTCGCTGGCCGGGTTCGGCAGCGCCACCAGGGCGACCGCGGTGTGCACCCCGGAGACCGCCATCGTCTGCAGCAGCGCCGGGTAGAGCAGCCGCCCGACGCCCTTGCCGCGCACCGACGCGTCGAGGTAGATCGAGGTCTCCCGGGTCAGGTTGTACGCCGGCCGGGGCCGGTAGGACCACGAGTAGGCGTAGCCGACCACGCTGTCGCTGTCGTCGACGGCGACCAGCAGGTGGTCGCCGGGGTGGTCACCGGCGAGCTTCGCGAGCCAGTAGTCCCGGTCCGGTGGTTCGAGGTCGAAGGTGGCGAGGCTGTGCTCGACCGCGTGGCTGTAGATCGCCGCGATGTCGCTCAGGTCAGCCTCGGTCGCCGTGCGGGTGCTGAATTCGCCGGACATGGCCGCATTCTCGCAGGCCCTGTGGGCGACGCCGCGGCGGCTCCCACGGCGCCGGAGGCGGCGTCGTAGGCTCCTGAGCATGCGTCACACCGAGTTCTGGGCCCGCATGGAGCACGCGCTGGGGCCCGCGTACGCCCGCACCTGGGCCGAGCAGCAGGTGATGTCCTCGCTCGGCGGCCGGACCGTGACCGAGGCGCTCGCAGCCGGTGACCCGCCGAAACGGGTGTGGCACGCGGTGTGGGAGCGGCTCGAGCTGCCGCCCTCCGAGAAGTGAGTCCCGAGAAGTGAGTCCCGAGAAGTGAGTCCCGAGAAGTGAGTCCCGAGAAGTGAGCACGCGATGAGCCTGCCGGGGGTGCCCGACGACGCGGCCGCGCGCACCGGGCGCCGGTTCGCGGGCTGGGTGGGCGGCACCTCGGGGCTGGCGCGCGGCCTGGCCGGCGGGTTCCGCTGGCCCGACCACCGGCTGCGGCAGGTGCAGCGGCGCACGGTGCGGACGTTGGTCGCCGCGCAGGCGTTCGGCGGGCTCGGCATCACCATCGGCATCGCGGTCGCGGCCATCCTGGCCGAGCAGATCTCCGGGTCGGAGAAGCTGGCCGGCCTGGCCCAGACCACGCAGGTGCTCGGCGCCGCCGTCGCCTCGTTCCTGCTCGCGCACCTGATGGGCAAGCGCGGCCGGCGCCCGGGGCTGACGCTGGGCTACCTGCTCGGCGCGGCCGGCGGCGGGCTCTGCGTGCTCGCCGGGGTGGTGGCCTCGTTCCCGCTGCTGCTGGCCGGTACGACGCTGCTGGGGGCGACCACGGCGGCCAACAGCCAGTCGCGCTACGCGGCCACCGACCTGGCGCGCCCGGACCGGCGGGCCAGCGCGCTGTCGCTGGTGGTGTGGGCGACGACGGTCGGCGCGGTGGCCGGGCCGAACCTGACCGGGGTCGCCGGCCGGGCCGCCCACCAGCTGGGGCTGCCCCGGCTGACCGGACCGTTCCTGTTCGGCGCCGTCGGGATGGTCGCGGCCGCGGTGGTGATCGCGGTGCTGATGCGCCCCGACCCGCTGCTGGTCGCCCGGGAGGCGGCCCTGTCCCGCGGTGCGACGGCCCGCTCCGGCACCTCCTGGTCGCGGGCGCTGGAGGTGATCCGCGACCGCCCGGGCGTGGGCGCGGGCATCGCGGCGCTGGCGCTCGCGCACGCGGTGATGGTCGCGGTGATGGTGATGACGCCCCTGCAGATGCACCACGGCGGCGCGAACCTGCAGGTGATCGGGCTGGTGGTCAGCGTGCACGTGCTCGGCATGTTCGCGCTGGCCCCGGCGGTCGGCTGGGCGGCGGACCGGTTCGGCCGGCCGGTGGTGCTCGGTGCCGGTGCGGCGGTGCTGCTGGCGGCGCTGCTGCTCGCCGGTACGGCGCCGGCCGGCGCGTCGTACCAGATCGGCGCCGGGCTGTTCCTGCTCGGCCTCGGCTGGTCGCTGTGCACGGTGGCGGCCTCGACGCTGCTGTCGGAGTCGGCACCGCTGGACGCCCGCACCGATGTGCAGGGCGTCGCCGACCTGACCATGGGGCTGGTCGCTGCCGCGGCCGGTGCGCTCGGCGGCGTGGTGGTGGGGTCGCTCGGGTACGCCGCGTTGAACGTGTTCGCCGCGGTGCTGGTCACCGGGATCGCGACCGCGGCGGAGTACGCCCGGCGCACCGCGGCCCGCGGAACGGCTCAGGACGACGAGCCGCTGGCGCTCTGAGCGGCGCCCGGCACCCCGAGGCGGGCCGCGACCTGCTCGGTCATCGCCAGCGCGATCTCCGGGTCACCGCCCCAGTTCCGGTCCGGTCGGCCGATGGCCACCCGGACGACGTACCGGCCCCAGCGCGCCAGCAGCACCGTCCGGGAGCGGCCGTGCCGGGTCTGCTGGCAGGCCGGCGCGTACTTGTCCGGGGTGCCGGCGTACACCCAGCCGGCGTTGCACGCCCGGCCCGGCAGCCGCAGCGGCCGCGGGTGCCGGACGGCCCGGACCCGGACGTAGCGCGCCGGCGACCCCGGCACGGTCGTGCTGCAGGAGGCCGGGCGGCCGTCGCGGCGCAGGCCGGCCAGGCTGCCGTGCCCGACCGAGGCGGTGTCGGCACCGAGCAGCCCGGCGAACGCCCGGGTGCCGACCATCCCGCAGCCGGCCGGTGTGCCGGCCCCACGTCCGGCCCCCGTCCGGCCCCGCGTCCGGCGCCGCTGCAGCCGGCCGCGGCCAGGGCCGCCGCGAGCACCGCCACCAGCATCGCGGCCCGGGCACCGCGCCACACCGTCTCCGCCATCCGCACGCCTCCGTGGCACCGGAGTCTAGGGCCGCAGGTCTTACGGATCGGTGACGAAGCACCGCGCGGCCGCCGCAGCACCGGCGCCGGGTGCCATGCTCGCGGCATGTCCGGGCACCCGAGCGTCGCCGTGATCGGCGGCAGCGGCTTCTACTCGTTCCTCGAGGACGCGCGGGAGGTGCCGGTGGCCACGCCCTACGGGCCGCCGTCCGCGCCGGTCGCGCTCGGGGAGGTCGCCGGCCGCGAGGTCGCCTTCCTCCCGCGGCACGGCGCGGACCACGCCTACCCGCCGCACCGGATCAACTACCGGGCGAACCTGTGGGCGCTGCGCTCGCTCGGGGTGCGCCAGGTCCTCGCGCCGTGCGCGGTCGGCGGGCTGCGGCCCGAGGTGGCTCCGGGCGACATCGTGGTCCCCGACCAGCTGGTGGACCGTACGACGGGCCGGGTGCAGTCCTACGTCGAGCGCGGGGCCGTGCACGTGCCGTTCGCGGACCCGTACTGCCCGACCCTCACCGGTCACCTCGCGGCCCGCGCCGGCGTCGAGGTGGGCGGCACCCTGGTCGTCGTGGAGGGGCCGCGGTTCTCCACCCGCGCCGAGTCGCAGCACTACGCGGCCCAGGGCTGGTCGCTGGTCAACATGACCGGGCACCCCGAGGCGGTGCTCGCCCGCGAGCTGCTGCTCTGCTACTGCCCGCTCGCCCTGGTCACCGACATGGACGCCGGCGTGGTGTCGGGCGAGGGGGTCGGGCAGGCCGAGGTGTTCGCGACGTTCGCGCGCAACATCGACCGGCTGAAGGGGATCCTCGAGCTGGCGGTCAAGGACCTGCCCGAGCCCGGCGGCTGCCGCTGCTCCTCGTGGGCGGACGGCCTCGAGCTGCCCTACGAGCTGCCGTGAGGGTGCTGCTGACCGGCGCGGCCGGCTTCATCGGTGGCGCCGTCGCGGCGCGGCTCGCGGACGCCGGCCACGACACCGTGCTGGTCGACGCGCTGGTGCCGCAGGCCCACCCGCCGGGGGGTGCGGCGCCGCGCGGCGTGCACCGTCTCGACGTGCGCGACGCGGGGCGCTGGGGGGACCTGCTGGCCGGCGTGGACGTGGTCTGCCACCAGGCCGCGATGGTCGGTGCCGGGGTGAGCGTGGCGGACCTGCCGCTCTACGCCGGCCACAACGACCTCGGCACCGCGGCGCTGCTGGCCGCGATGGCGGCGGCCGGGGTGCGGCGGCTGGTGCTGGCCTCGTCGATGGTCGTCTACGGCGAGGGTCGCTACGTCTGCGCCGACCACGGCGACCAGCGGCCCGGACCGCGCCCCCCGGAGGCGCTGGACGCGGGGGACTTCGAGGCCGGCTGCCCGGCGTGCGGGCGGCCGCTGGGCTGGGCGCCGGTGCCGGAGTCCGCGCCGCTGGACCCGCGCAGCAGCTACGCCGCCAGCAAGGTCGCGCAGGAGCACTACGCCGCGGCGTGGGCCCGGCAGGCGGACGGCGCGGCGCTCGCGCTGCGCTACCACAACGTCTACGGGCCGCGGATGCCGCGGGACACGCCGTACTCCGGGGTCGCCGCGATCTTCCGCTCCCAGGTCGAGCGGGGGGAGGCGCCGCGCGTGTTCGAGGACGGCGGCCAGATGCGCGACTTCGTGCACGTCGACGACGTGGCCCGTGCCAACCTCGCCGCGCTCGCGGCGGTGCGGGCCGAGCGCCCGGGCCGGCTGCGCGCCTACAACGTCTGCTCGGGCACCCCGGTCGACGTCCGCACCGTCGCCGCGCACGTGGCCCGGGGCGCCGGGGCGGGGAAACCGCCGGTGGTCACCGGGGAGCACCGCAGCGGCGACGTCCGGCACGTGGTGGCCTCCCCGCGGCGCGCCGCGGACGAGCTCGGCTTCCGCGCCGCCGTCTCGCCGGCGGAGGGGCTCGCGCGGTTCGCGACCGAGCCGCTGCGCTGAGGCGGAGCCGCACCGGGCTGCTCACCAGCCGGTGGCCAGCAGGTGCTGCACCAGCAGCGCCAGCAGGACCTGGACCGCCAGGCCGCGCCGCCGCCAGCGGTCCGGCAGCAGGGCGCAGGAGAGCAGCACCCAGGGCACGAACGGCAGCCAGATCCGCTCCACCTCGGCGCGGCTCATCTGCGACAGGTCCGCCGCCAGCACCATCGCCGCCCCGGCCGCGGACAGGCCGACCACCACCCGGGCGGCCGGCTCCCGGCACAGCGAGCGCCACCGGGCCGCGACCACGCCGAGCCCGGCGCCGGCGAGCGGGCCGGCGCTGAACCCGAACGCCGCCGGGCCGCCCCACAGCCAGTACGCCGGCGGGCGCCGGCCGCCCACGCCGTGGAAGTACCGGTCCCGGACCGCGGGAAGCGCCTGCAGGTAGTCGAAGCCGAGAGCCACGAACGCCGCGAGCACCGCCAGCGCGGCGGCCACCGCGGCCGGCAGCGGCCACCACGAGCGGGCCAGCAGCAGCACCGTCACCGCGAGGATCGCGAGCAGCGGCAGGCCGTAGGACAGCATCACGCAGTACCCGAGCAGCAGCCCCGCCACCACGGCGGGCAGCACCCGGCGGCGCACCGCCGCGACGGCGAGCGCCGCGGCGCCCCAGGCGGCGACCGCCGCGAACATCGCGTCCGCGGACACCGCCTGCCAGACCGCCGCCGGCGCGAACACCAGGAAGGGTGCGGCCCGCCGCGCCGGCGCCTCGGCGCCCAGCGTCCGGGCGGTGACCAGCACGGCCACCGCCGTGGTCGACGCGAGCACGGTGACCACCAGACCTGCGGCGAAGCCGCTGCCCAGCCCCAGCCGGACCAGCAGCACGAAGAAGGCCAGCGCCCCGGCCGGGTGGCCGGCGATGTGCACCGGCCAGTTGTCCGGCGCGGTGTAGCGGATCCGGCCGACGTACTCGTGCAGCGTCGCCGGCAGGTCCGTGGTGGCGCGGGCCGTCTGCAGGTACTCGTAGTCGCTGTCCAGGATCCGGCCGATCCCCGCCGAGCCGTCGACGTACGCCAGCGCCAGCAGCCAGGCCAGCCCCGCACCGAACACCACCAGCAGCAGCCAACGCCAGGGCAGCCGGTCGGCGAGGTCGACCGCCCACAGCGTCGCGGCCACGGCCAGCGCCAGCGCGGGGCCGCTGCCCGGCCCCACCCGCGGGTCCCAGCCGGCGTGCAACGGCGGGAACGAGAAGACGTGCACGTTCCACCCGGTCACCGCCGGCACCGCCATCGCGAGCACCATCAGCACGACGGCGACCGCCAGACCGCGCGCGGCGGGCGAGGTCCGCCGGCGGGAGTCCGGGGCGGGCGTCCGGGCGGCTGTCGCTGCGGGCGTCCGGGCGGGCCGGGTCGAAGCCATGCCGGCAGCCTAGGGTCCGGGGTGGGCCGCACCGAGGGCTCCGCGGGGCCCGTCAGGGTTTCGTAAGAGTTCGGCCCGGAACGCCGGCTGCACGATCCCTAGCGTTGAGGACATGCGAGCCGACTGCGACCTGATCCTCCCGTGCCGGGACGAGGCACCGGCACTCCGCGAGCTGCTGCCTCGGGTGCCGTCGGCCTTCGACGTGCTGGTCGTCGACAACGGCTCCGCGGACGGTACGGCGGACGTGGCGGCCGGGCTCGGGGCCCGGGTGGTCCGCGAGCCGCGGCCCGGCTACGGCGCGGCCGTGCACGCGGGGGTGCTCGCGGCCCGGCACGAGCACGTCGCGGTGATGGACGGCGACGGCTCCTTCGACCCCCGGGACCTGCTGCGGCTGCTCGCGGAGGTGCGCGGGGGCGCGGCGACGCTGGCCACCGGGCGGCGCCGGCCGGTGGCCGCGGGGGTCCAGCCGTGGCACGCCCGGGCCGGGAACGCCGCCGTGCTCTGGTGGCTGCGGCGCCGCACCGGACTGCCGGTCCACGACATCGCGCCGATGCGGGTGTGCCGGCGCCGGGACCTGGTGGAGCTCGACGTGCGGGACCGCCGGTTCGGCTACCCGGTCGAGCTGCTGCTCAAGGCGCAGCGGGCCGGCTGGACGGTCACCGAGCACGACGTGGCCTACCTGCCGCGGGCCGCGGGCACCCGGTCCAAGGTCTCCGGCTCGGTGCGCGGCACGCTGCGCGCCGCCCAGGACTTCGCGCGGGTGCTCGGATGAGCGCGCCGGCGGTGCTGGTGATGGCGAAGGCCCCCGAGCCGGGTCGGGTGAAGACCCGGCTGGGCGCCGTGCTCGGGATGGCCGCGGCCGCCGAGCTGGCGGCCGCCGCGCTGCTCGACACGCTCGAGGTGGCCGAGGTCGCCTTCGGGCCGGGCCGCCGCTACCTGGCGCTCGACGGGGACCCCCGCGCCTCGGTCGCGGCCGCCGCGCTGGAGCACCGGCTGCGCGGCTGGACGGTGCTGGTGCAGCGCGGGGACGGGTTCGGGTCCCGGCTCGCGCACGCGCACCGGGACGCCGCGGGCCGGGCCGGCGCGCCCGTCGTACAGATCGGGATGGACACCCCGCACGTCACCGCGGACCGGCTCGCCGGGGTCGCCGACCTGGTGGCGGGGCGGCCGGACGCCGTGCTGGGCCCGGCCGAGGACGGCGGCTGGTGGGTGCTGGCGGTGACGGACCCGGCGCACACCCGGGGGCTGCCGGGGGTCGCCATGTCGACGCCGCGGACCTGCCGCGACACGCGCGCGGCGCTCGAGGCCGCCGGCGCCCGGGTCGCCGGCACCGCCACCCTGCACGACGTGGACACCGTCGGGGACGCCGCCCGGGCGGCCCGGGCCGCGCCCGGCAGCCGGTTCGCCGCCGCGTGGGCGGCCGTCGCGGCAGGAGCCGCGTCGTGAGCCTCACCGCCGACCGGCCCCGCGAGGGCCGGCACACCGCGTTCGTCGCGCTGTTCACGCACGCGCTGCTCGGCGGGGCCTGCACCGTCTCCGGGCTGCGGGCCGGCCGGCACCCGCTGCCGGTCTCCCGCTGGCGCGACGCCGCCGACGACGGCGACGAGGCGCTGCTGGCGCACTGCCACGGGCCGACGCTGGACGTCGGCTGCGGGCCCGGCCGGATGAGCCAGCACCTGGCGGCGCGCGGGGTCGAGGTGCTGGGCCTGGACCTGGTCCCGGCGGCGGTCGCGCTGACCCGGGCCCGCGGCGTGTGCGCCCTGGTCGGCGACGTCTTCGACGGCGTCCCCGGCGAGGGCCGGTGGGCCTGCGCGCTGCTCGCCGACGGCAACATCGGGATCGGCGGCGACCCGGTGGCGCTGCTGCGCCGGGTGCACGACCTGGTGGCCCCGGACGGGCACGCGGTGGTGGACCTCTCGCCGCCGGGCACCGGCCGGCAGACCCGGGTGGTCCGGCTGGAGTGCGGCACGGCCGAGCCGGTGGCGTTCCGGTGGGCGCTGGTCGGCGCGGAGGCGGTGCACGAGGTCGCCGCCGGCGCGGGCTGGCTGGTGGAAGCCGTGCACGAGCACGACGGACGCTGGTTCGCGGTCCTCGGCAAGGCGGGCCGGTCATGAGACCCGTGCCGGGACCTCGCCCGCCCCGGGAGCGCGACTTCACCTCGCCGCTGCGCGGGCCGGCGGTCACCGCCCGGGTCGGCACCTGGCTCGGGGTGTGCTTCGCGGTGGCGTTCCTGACCGGGGTCTGGAGCCACCTCTACCAGGACCAGCCGTCCTGGCTGCCGCTGCCGGCCCGGCCGGTGTGGCTGTACCGGGTCACCCAGGGCGTGCACTACCTCGCCGGCACCGCCGCGGTGCCGCTGCTGCTGGTCAAGCTCTGGAGCGTGTTCCCGAAGCTGTTCGCGGACGTGCCGTGGCGGGACCGCCGGCGCCTGGTCCTGCACCTGCTCGAGCGCGCCTCGATCGCGGTGCTGGTGGCGGCCGCGATCTTCCAGCTGGCCAGCGGGATCGCGAACTCCGCCCAGTGGTACCCGTGGGCGTTCTCCTTCCGGGCCACCCACTACGCGGTGGCCTGGGTCGCGGTCGGGGCGCTGCTGCTGCACGTCGCGGTGAAGCTGCCGCTGGTCCGCGAGGCCTACCGCCGCCCGCTGTCCGACGGGGAGCGCCCCGGGGCCGGGCTGTCCCGCCGCGGCCTGGTCCGCACCGCGCTGGGCGCCTCGGCGGTGGCGGTGCTCGCGGTCGCCGGCGGCACCGTGCCGTGGCTGCGCCGGGTGTCGGTGTTCGAGACCCACGACGGCTCCGGCCCGCAGCAGCTGCCGGTGAACAAGACCGCGCGGGCGGCCGGGGTGGCCGCGGCGGCCACCGACCCGTCGTACGCCCTGGTGCTGGTGCACGGCGACCGGGTCGCCCGGCTGAGCCGCGCGGACCTGGCCGCGCTGCCCCAGCACACGGCCCGGCTGCCGATCGCGTGCGTGGAGGGCTGGAGCGCGTCGGGGGAGTGGACCGGGGTCCGGGTCCGGGACCTGCTCGACCTGGTCGGCGCCCCCGCCGGTACGACGGTCACGGTGACGTCGCTGCAGCCGCACGGGCCGTTCCGGCGCACCGAGCTGCCCGGCAACTACGCCGACGACCCGCTGACCCTGGTCGCGACCGCGCTGAACGGGCAGCCGCTGGCGCTGGACCACGGGTACCCGTGCCGGCTGGTCGCACCCGGCCGGCCCGGGGTGCTGCAGACCAAGTGGCTGTCGCGGATCGAGGTGACCGGATGACGCGGGTGCTGCTCGGGGTGAGCGGGCTGGCGCTGATGCTGGTGGGGGCCGTCGAGCTGGCCCGCCGGGCCGCCTCGGACCTGCCGGGCCTGGTGTCGGCGGTGCTGTGGCTGGCCGGGGGCGTGGTCGCGCACGACTTCGTGCTCGCCCCGCTGGTGGTGCTGGCCGGCCTGCTGGGCGCCCGGCTGCTGCCCGCGCCGGCCCGCGCCCCGGCCGCCGTGGGCCTGGTGCTGCTCGGCACGGTCACCCTGGCGGTGCTGCCCAACCTCACCCGGTTCGGCGCGAAGCCCGACAACCCGTCGCTGCTGGACCTCCCCTACGGCCCGCTGTGGTGCGGCTTCGCGGGCCTGGTGCTGGCCGGGGTGGTCGCCGCGTCCGTCGTCCGCGCCCGGCGCCGAGCCTAGGATCGGGTCATGGCCAACGTCCTGGTCGTCGACGACGACCACACGGTCCGCGAGGTGGTGGTCTCCTACCTGCGCGCCGACGGTCACCAGGTGGCCGAGGCCGGGGACGGCGAGTCCGCGCTGCAGTCGATGCGCGAGCGGACCGCCGACCTGGTGGTGCTGGACCTGATGCTGCCCGGCATCGACGGCCTGGAGGTGTGCCGCCGGCTGCGGGACATGCGCGACGTGCCGGTGATCATGCTCACCGCGCTCGGCGGCGAGACCGACCGGGTGGTCGGGCTGGAACGCGGCGCCGACGACTACGTCACCAAGCCGTTCAGCCCCCGGGAGCTGGTGCTGCGGGTGGACTCGGTGCTCCGGCGCGCCGGCGAACGCAGCACCCCGACCGCCCCGGTGGTCGACGGCGACCTGGTCGTCGAGCCCGCCCGGCACGTGGTGACCCGGCGGGGCGAGCGGCTGGCGCTGACCGGCCGGGAGTTCGACCTGCTGCTGTTCCTGGTCACCCACCCCGGCGTCGCGTTCTCCCGCGAGGACCTGCTGCGGGAGGTGTGGGGCTGGTCCTTCGGGGACCACTCCACGGTCACCGTGCACGTGCGGCGGCTGCGCGAGAAGGTGGAGGCCGACGCCACCCGGCCGGCCCGGCTGGTGACCGTGTGGGGCGTCGGCTACCGGTGGGAACCGGCATGACGCTCCCGCGCGGCGACGTCGTCGACATCGTGCTGCTGACCGCGGCCTGGTCCGGGGCGGTCGGCCTGGCCGGTCTGCTGATCGTCCGGCTGGTCCGACGTACGTCGCTGCGCTGGCTGTCCGCCGGGGTGGCCGTGGTCGCGGTGCTGGCGCTGGTGGCCGGCGTGGTGGGCACCTCCCGCGGGATGTTCCTGTCCGACCACGACTTCACCGTGGTGCTGCTGGTCTCGGTGGTGGCCGGGCTGGTCGCGCTCGCGTTCGCGGTCGCGGTCGGGACCAGCGTGGCGCGCTCCTGGGAGGCGCTGCGCGAGGACACCCGGCGGTTCGGCGAGGACGGTGAGTTCGTCTCCCGCGCGGCCGGGCCGGTGGAGTTCCAGGAGCTGTCCGCGGAGCTGACCCGCACCAGCGAGCGGCTGCGCGAGTCCCGGGCCCGCGAGGCCCGGCTCGAGGGCTCGCGGCGGGAGCTGGTGTCGTGGGTCTCCCACGACCTGCGCACGCCGCTGGCCGGGCTGCGCGCGATGACCGAGGCGCTCGAGGACGGCCTGGCCGACGAGCCGGACCGCTACCACCGGCAGATGCGCGCCGAGGTGGACCGGATGGTGCGGATGGTCGACGACCTGTTCCTGCTGTCCCGGATCCACGCCGGGGTGCTGCAGCTGTCGCTGCAGACGGTCGAGCTCGGGGACCTGGTCAGCGAGTCGATCGCGGGTGCCGACCCGGTGGCCCGGGCCAAGGGGGTCCGGCTGGGTGGCTCGGTGGAGGACGGCGTGCTGCTGCGAGCGGACCCCGACGAGCTGTCCCGGGCGGTGGCCAACCTGGTGATGAACGCCATCCGGCACACCCCGGAGGACGGCACCGTGGAGATCCACGGCCGCTCCCTGGAGGACGGGATCGAGCTCAGCGTCACCGACGGCTGCGGCGGGATCCCGGACCCGGACCTGGACCGGGTCTTCGACGTCGCCTGGCGCGGCAGCCACGCCCGCACCCCGGCCACCGACAGCGGCGCCGGACTCGGGCTCGCGATCGTCAAGGGCATCGTGGAGGCGCACCGGGGCAGCGTGACGGTGTGCAACGAGCGCTCCGGCTGCCGGTTCCTGGTCCGGCTGCCGGGCTGAGCCCGGATCTACCGCGCTCCGCCAGCTTCCGGGGCCTCCGGCTTCCGGGGCCACGGTCGTACACGTGCGCAGTTCCGGCCCCGTCGGACGTCCGCGTGTCGCTTGCGTGCTCGAACATGTGTTCGGGCTAGGCTGGGTGCGACGGACGGCGCCGGTGGACGACTGCCGACAGGCCAGTAGGAACAGGTAAGTGGGAGATCCCCAGCCCGCGACATCGGGCTCGCAAACTGTCGGAGGACCTCTCTAGTGTCGCTGTCGATGAAGAAGAGCACACGCTCCGCGGGTTCGCGGACAGACGGACGGATTACTTCCATGGCTGGTGGAGATCGCGACAAGGCACTCGACGCCGCACTCGCAAACATCGAGCGACAGTTCGGCAAGGGCTCGGTGATGCGGCTGGGCGACGACACCCGGGCACCGCTCGAGGTGATCCCGACCGGCGCGATCGCGCTGGACGTCGCCCTCGGTCTGGGCGGGCTCCCGCGCGGCCGCGTGGTGGAGATCTACGGTCCCGAGTCCTCGGGAAAGACCACGGTCGCCCTGCACGCGGTGGCCAACGCGCAGCGGGCCGGCGGCATCGTCGCGTTCATCGACGCGGAGCACGCACTCGACCCGGAGTACGCGAAGAACCTAGGCGTCGACACCGACGCGCTGCTGGTCTCCCAGCCCGACTCCGGTGAGCAGGCCCTGGAGATCGCGGACATGCTGATCCGCTCCGGTGCGCTCGACCTGATCGTGATCGACTCGGTGGCCGCGCTGGTGCCGCGCGCCGAGATCGAGGGCGAGATGGGCGACAGCCACGTCGGCCTGCAGGCGCGGCTGATGAGCCAGGCGCTGCGCAAGATGACCAGTGCGCTGAACGGTGCCGGCACCACGATGATCTTCATCAACCAGCTGCGCGAGAAGATCGGGGTGATGTTCGGCTCGCCGGAGACCACCACCGGTGGCCGGGCGCTGAAGTTCTACTCCTCGGTCCGGCTCGACGTCCGCCGGATCGAGACGCTGAAGGACGGCCAGGAGATGGTCGGCAACCGCACCCGGGTCAAGGTGGTGAAGAACAAGGTCGCCCCGCCGTTCAAGCAGGCCGAGTTCGACATCATGTACGGCCGCGGCATCAGCCGCGAGGGCGGCCTGATCGACGTCGGCGTCGAGGCCGGCCTGGTCCGCAAGGCGGGTGCCTGGTACACCTACGAGGGCGACCAGCTCGGCCAGGGCAAGGAGAACGCCCGCGCCTTCCTCCGCGACAACCCGGACCTGGCGAACGAGCTCGAGAAGCGCATCCTGGAGAAGCTCGGCATCGGCCCGCAGGTGGACGCCGAGGCGGCGCCGGTCGCGGAGCCGACGAACATCGAGTTCTGACCCGGTGCCACCACCCACCAACCGCCGCTCGTCTGGTCCCTCTCTCCCAGGGGACCAGACGGGCGGCTCCGACGTCCGCGCCGGGGTGGAGGCGTGGCTGTCCGGGCAGGGGGCCGAGCCGCCGCCGGCGGACCCGGTCGCGGCGGGTCCGGAGGCCGACCAGGAGGCGGTCGCCCGCAAGATCCTCCTGGACACCCTCACCGGCCAGGCGCGCAGCCGGGCCGAGCTGGCCACCAAGCTCGCCCGCAAGGGGGTGCCGGAGGAGGTCGCCGAGCGGCTGCTCACCCGGTTCGAGGAGGTCGGCCTGGTCGACGACGAGGCGTTCGCCCGGCTGTGGGTGCAGTCCCGCCAGTCCGGCAAGGGCCTGGCCCGGCGTGCCCTCGCCCAGGAGCTGCGCCGCAAGGGCGTCGACGACGACACCGCCCGGGTCGCGCTGGACGAGGTCGACCCCGACGACGAGGAGGAGTCCGCCCGGGTGCTGGTCCGGCGCAAGCTGCGCAGCGTGGCACGGGTCGACGAGGCGACCGCGATCCGCCGGCTCGGCGGGATGCTGGCCCGCAAGGGCTACCCACCCGGCGTCACCTTCCGGGTGGTCAAGGAGGAGCTCGCGGCCGCCGGCCGCGACGTCGAGGACCTTTCTTGACCGGCCCCCCTCGGCGACCTAGCCTCAAAAGCGAGACACTGGAACTCCGGGCGACCGGAGCTTTAATGACGACATGTGACCCGGCGTAGGCCGGACGCGCGAGTGCTGGTGCGACGGTGAGGAGCGGCGGACTGTCGCCTTCGGGCGATCCCCGGTCCGCCTCGAGCCCACCCTCCGCCTGTCCTCGCGCACCGAGGACAGGAGCCTGGGATGGAGCGGTTCGGATTCGACCCCAGCCAGGCCGGTGCCGCGGGTCCGCTGCTGGCGGGCGCCGGCTTCCTCGACATGGTGCTGATCGTGCTGGCGGTGGTGGTGGCCCTCTCGGTTGCCAGCCTCGGCGTGGTCCTGCTCTCCCGGCACCGGGCGGCCGGTCGGGAGCACGACCTGCACCAGGACCTGCAGGAGCAGCGGCAGGACATCGAGCGGCGCGAGCACCGGCTCAGCGAGCGTGAGGAGCGGCTGCACGACGAGGCGCTGCACGTGGAGGACCGGGCGCACCAGGTCACACAGGAGGAGAGCGCGCTCGAGGCCAAGCGGGCGGCGCTGCTCGACGTGGAGGAGGACCGCCGGCGAATCCTCGAGCGGGTCGCCGGGCTGACCGCCGAGGACGCTCGCGCGCAGCTGATCGAGACCATCGAGGCCGACGCGAAGCGCAGCGCCGCGATCATCGCCCGCGACATCGAGCGGGCGGCGCAGGAGGAGGCGGAGACCCGGGCCAAGCGGGTCCTGGCCACCGTGATCCAGCGGCTCGCCTCGGACCAGACCAGCGAGTCGGTGGTGTCGATGGTGCATCTTCCGAGCGACGACATGAAGGGCCGGATCATCGGCCGCGAGGGCCGCAACATCCGCTCGTTCGAGCAGGTCACCGGGGTGAACCTGATCATCGACGACACCCCCGAGGCGGTGCTGCTCAGCTGCTTCGACCCGGTGCGCCGCGAGGTCGCCCGGCTCGCGCTGGAGGAGCTCGTCGCCGACGGCAGGATCCATCCCTCGCGGATCGAGGAGGTGCACGGGCGCTGCGTCGACGAGGTGGACCGCGAGTGCGTGCGCGCCGGCGAGGACGCCGTCTTCGAGATGGGGATCACCGACCTGCACCCCGAGCTGGTCGTCACCCTGGGCAAGCTGAAGTTCCGCACCTCCTACGGCCAGAACGTGCTGCGGCACCTGGTCGAGTCCGGGCACGTCGCGGGCCTGCTCGCCGACGAGCTCGGCCTGGACCGGGCGACCTGCGTGCGCGCCGCCTTCCTGCACGACATCGGCAAGGCGCTCACCCACGAGGCCGAGGGGTCGCACGCCCTGGTCGGTGCCGAGCTGGCCCGCAAGTACGGCGAGCACGACGACGTCGTGCACGCCATCGAGGCGCACCACAACGAGGTCGAGCCGCGGACCGTCGAGGCGGTCATCACCCAGGCCGCGGACGCGATCAGCGGCGGCCGGCCGGGCGCCCGGCGGGAGTCGCTGGAGGCGTACGTCGAGCGGCTGCACCGGCTCGAGGAGATCGCGATGGCCAGGCCCGGCGTGGAGAAGGTGTTCGCCATGCAGGCCGGGCGGGACGTCCGGGTGATGGTCGCGCCGGACGCCGTCGACGACATCGAGGCCCAGGTGCTGGCGCGCGACATCGCCAAGCAGTTCGAGGAGGAGCTCACCTACCCGGGACAGATCAAGGTCACGGTGATCCGCGAATCCCGCGCCACCGAGACCGCCCGGTGAGCCTGGCCGTCGCGCTGCGCGGCACCGCGGACCCCGCCGGTGGACACCAAGTTACCGAGTGGTAATAATTGCCGCATGCCCCAGGTCCTCGATCTCTACGAACGGGTGAGCCGGCTGCCCCAGGGGCGGCGGATCTTCTCGCTGCTGTTCAGCCAGAAGGCGCCGTACTTCGCGACGGTCCGGCCCCGGTTCACCGAGCTGCGGCCGAACTACGCCGAGCTGGTGATCCGCAAGCGCCGCGGCGTGCACAACCACCTCAAGACCGTGCACGTGATCGCGATCTGCAACGGGCTGGAGGCCGCGATGGGCGCGCTGGCGGAGGCCACCGTGCCGAGCACCCGGCGCTGGATCCCCAAGGGCATGGAGGTCGCGTACACCGCGAAGGCGACCAGCGACATCACCTGCGTCGCGGAGACCGACCCCGCGCAGTGGACCGGGGACGACCCGGACGTGCCGGTGCGGGTGCGCGGCGTCCGCACCGACGGCACCGTGGTGGTGGAGGGCGTGATCCGGCTCTGGGTGACGGAGAAGCCGGCCCGCTGAGCCCGGGCCAGACGCCCTCAGTGCCGCAGGATGGTGGCCAGGAAGTCGCCGGCCCGGCCGGATCGCGGCCCGGCGAAGAACTCCTCCGGCGTGCTCTCCTCGACGATCTGCCCGTCGGCCATGAACACCACCCGGTCGGCCGCGGTGCGCGCGAAGCCCATCTCGTGGGTGACCACCACCATCGTCATGCCGCCCTCGGCGAGGTCGACCATCACGTCGAGGACCTCCTTGATCATCTCGGGGTCGAGCGCCGAGGTCGGCTCGTCGAACAGCAGCACCTTCGGGTCCATCGCGAGTGCCCGGGCGATCGCGACCCGCTGCTGCTGGCCGCCGGAGAGCTGGCCGGGGAGCTTGTCGGCCTGGTCCGCGACGCCGACCCGCTCGAGCAGCCGGCCGGCCCGGCGCTCCGCCTCCTCCCGGGGCTGCCGGCGCACCCGGACCGGCCCGAGGATGACGTTCTCCAGGACGGTCCGGTGCGCGAACAGGTTGAAGCCCTGGAACACCATCCCCACCTCCGCCCGCAGCGCCGCGAGCGCCTTGCCGTCGGTGGGCAGTGGCTCCCCGTCGAGACGGATGCTGCCGGAGTCGATCGTCTCCAGGCGGTTGATGGTGCGGCACAGCGTCGACTTGCCCGAGCCCGAGGGGCCGATCACCACGACCACCTCGCCGCGGTCGATGCTCAGGCTGACGTCCCGGAGCACGTGCAGGTCGCCGAAGTGCTTGTCCACGTGCTCGAGGACCAGGAGCGGGCTCATGTCGGGGAACCTACCAACTGCGTTGCCCGCGGCCGGCCGGCGCAGGCGGCTCCCGCGTCCGCGGTACGGCGTCCCGGCCCGCGACCGGACCCTCCCGGCGCGGTACCGGTCGTGTGCTTGAATCCGAGAAGGACATCGAACCGACCGAAGGGGAAACCCGTGGCTCGCAAGAACCCGCTGGGCAGGATCGTGGACAGCGCACTCGGCGCCCTGAAGGACCCGAAGGGCACTGCGGAGAAGGCCGTCGGCCATGCCAAGGGGACCGTCGCGCTCGGCAGGACGGTCGCCGGGCAGGTGGGCAAGGCCGCCGCGTCCCGGGCGTCCGGTGCCGCCGGCCGGGGCCGTACCGCCTCGCGCCCCGCGGGCGGGCCGTCCTCGCCGGCCAACCTGCGGGCCGTGCCGCCGGTGAACGAGCCCGCCCACCCGCCGGTCGAGGCGCCGCCCGCGCCGCCGGCGCCGGAAGAGCGGACCGCGCCGCCGGCCGCGCCAGCCGAGCAGGCAGAGCAGGCAGAGCAGGCCGCGCCAGCCGAGCAGGCAGAGCAGGCCGCGAAGAAGGCACCCGCGAAGAAGGCGCCCGCGAAGAAGGCCGCGGCGCAAGAAGGCACCCGCGAAGAAGGCGGCGGCCAAGAAGGCGGCGGCGAAGAAGGCGCCCGCGAAGAAGGCGGCGGCCAAGAAGACCGCGGAGCAGGCCGAGCCGGCCACCCCCGCAGACCTGGCGAAGAAGGCACCGGCGAAGAAGGCACCGGCCCAGGAGGCGCCGGCCCAGGAGGCGCCGGCCCAGGAGGCGCCGGGCCAGGAGGCCGCCGCCCCGGAGCCCGCCTCGTCCCCGGGCGACAAGCTGCCGCCGCGCAAGCGCGCGGAGCAGCAGGACGGCCCCGAGGTCCCGGTGACCGACGAGGACCGGGCGGCCGCGCACGAGGCCACCCCGACCGACGTGGCGAAGGCGGTAGAGCCCACCCCCGAGACGGAGTAGCCACCGCGACGGAGCGGTAGGGAGCCTCTCGACTCTCGGTTTCGGGATGGCCGGCGGGGCGCCGTACCCTTGACCGGTCATGACTGCAGAAGAGATCTCACCTCCGCACCCGGCCCGCACCTACGAGGTCCGCACCTACGGGTGCCAGATGAACGTCCACGACTCCGAGCGGCTGACCGGCCTGCTCGAGGACGCGGGCTACGTCGCGGCCCCGGCGGACACCCAGGCGGACGTGGTGGTGTTCAACACCTGCGCGGTCCGCGAGAACGCCGACAACAAGCTCTACGGCAACCTCGGCCACCTCGCCCCGGTCAAGGCCGCCCACCCGGGGATGCAGATCGCCGTCGGCGGCTGCCTGGCGCAGAAGGACAAGGGCGAGATCACCTCGAAGGCGCCCTGGGTGGACGTGGTCTTCGGCACGCACAACATCGGCTCGCTGCCGGTGCTGCTCGAGCGGGCCCGGGTGCAGCAGGAGGCGCAGGTCGAGATCCTCGAGTCGCTCGAGGTGTTCCCGTCGACGCTGCCCACCAAGCGCGAGTCGGCCTACGCCGCGTGGGTGTCGATCTCGGTGGGCTGCAACAACACCTGCACGTTCTGCATCGTGCCCAGCCTGCGCGGCAAGGAGAAGGACCGCCGCCCCGGCGACATCCTCGCGGAGATCCGCGCGCTGGTCGCCGAGGGCGTCACCGAGGTGACCCTGCTCGGCCAGAACGTGAACACCTACGGCGTGGAGTTCGGAGACCGGCTCGCGTTCGGCAAGCTGCTGCGCGCCTGCGGGGAGGTCGAGGGCCTGGAGCGGGTGCGCTTCACCAGCCCGCACCCGGCGGCGTTCACCGACGACGTGATCGAGGCGATGGCGCAGACCCCCAACGTGATGCCGCAGCTGCACATGCCGCTGCAGTCCGGCTCGGACAAGGTGCTCAAGGACATGCGCCGGTCGTACCGCCAGGAGAAGTTCCTGGGCATCATCGAGCGGGTGCGCGCGGCGATGCCGGACGCGGCGATCAGCACCGACATCATCGTCGGCTTCCCCGGTGAGACCGAGGAGGACTTCCTGGAGACGATGAAGGTCGTCGAGCGCGCGCGGTTCTCCGGGGCGTTCACGTTCCAGTACTCCAAGCGTCCCGGGACCCCGGCCGCGGTGCTCGACGAGCAGGTGCCCAAGGCGGTCGTCCAGGAGCGGTACGAGCGGCTGGTCGCGCTGGTCGACGACATCGCCTGGGACGAGAACAAGCGGCTGGTCGGACGCACCGTCGAGCTGATGGTGGCCGAGGGCGAGGGCCGCAAGGACGAGCAGACCCACCGGCTCACCGGCCGGGCGCGCGACAACCGGCTGGTGCACTTCACCGCGGTGGACGGTGCCGGCCGCCCGGTCGACGTACGCCCGGGCGACATGGTCGAGGTGGCCGTCACCTACGCGGCCCCGCACCACCTGGTCGCCGACGGCGCCGTCCGGTCGGTACGGCGGACCCGCGCGGGTGACGCCTGGGAGGCGCGGACGTCCGCGCCCGCGCAGAGCGGCACCATGCTCGGCATGCCCGGGGTCGGCGCACCCGCCTAGAAGCCGGTCGGCGCCCGCCTAGAACCCGAAGGTGACCACCGGGGGAGTGCGGCCGGCGCGGATCGTGTCCAGCACCTGCCGCTCGTGCGGCACCACCGGGTCGGGCAGCGCGTCCAGGGCGAACCAGCCCAGGTCGGCGCACTTGTCCGGCTCGACGATGCGCGGCTCGCCGGACCAGGACGTCGCGGTGAAGAAGTAGTCGACCCGCTCGTCGACCGGGTCGCCGGTGGGCGCGGTGCGTTGCATCGCGCACCACGGCGCCAGCGCAACGTCGGTGATCGCGACCTCCTCGGCCGCCTCCCGGCGGGCGGCGGCGAACACCGACTCGCCGCGCTCCACGTGCCCGGCGACCGCGGCCGCCCAGTGCCCGTCCATGTAGCCGGTCCCGTCCCGCAGCTGCAGCAGCACCTCCCGGTCGCCGGGCGCGGCGTCGCCGGGCGCGTGCTCACCCGGGTGAGCGGGGCGGAGCAGGAACACGTAGGCGGCGGGCACCACCACGAACCGGTCGGTCATGGCAGCGACCCTACCGAGGCTCAGCCGTGCGAGTGGCCGGGGTTCTTCGCGGGGTGGTGCGGGTGGGAGGGCACCTCGGCGGAGTTGACCTCCTCCACCTCCTCGGCCTCGGGGTCCGGGCCCTTGGGGCCCGGGCTGGTGTCGAGCCGGCCGGTGCTGGCGTCCACCGAGTCGCCGGTGCTGCCGGTGCCCTCGACGCCGGCCATCCCGGCCCCGGTGCGCTCGCTGCTGACCCCCATCCCGCCCTCCGCGCGGCGCGGCCCGGCGGCGTTCGGGTTCGACTCCTCGACGTCGGTCTCGGGGGGCTGGGGGGCGTCCGGGCTCATGCGTCCTCCTCGTCGTCCTCGGCCAGCACCTGGTCGTGCGGCGTGGTCTCCGGCTCGCCCTGCTCGTCGTAGACCGTGCCGGTGTCCTCGGAGACCACCGCGGACTGGTCGTTGGACATGTACTCCTCGGGGTTCGTGTCGCCCGCCGGCGGCTCGCCGACGAACTCCTCGGCCAGCGCCTCGGGGGGAATCTCGGACGTCATCTCTCACTCACCTCCGGAGCCGTCGGACGGCTCGTCCAGGGACGTCGCGGCGTTCTCGCGCTGGGCGTCCTGCTCTGCGTCGGACTGGTGGCTCCAGGTTCCGGTCGGGTCGGGCACCGTCGCGGGACCGTCCGGAGCGCTCACCCGCTGCACGGCCGGCCCGGGGTCGGGGGCCGGCTCGCCCGGGCTGTCCGGGCCGGCGGGCGCGTCGGCGCGCTGCGGGCCACCGGGCGGCTTGGGTGCGTCCAGCGGGTCGGTGCTGCGAGGGTCTGCCACGAGTCTGCTTCGCCTCCTGGTGGTGCGACGTCAGGTGGTGCAAGCCGTACCCGCCTGCGTCCAGCCGAAACCGGGTCCTTTGAGAGACTCTTGCCCATGACCGGCGACCAGACAAGGCCCCTGCCGCCGGTCGTGGCCGTCGTCGGTGCCACCGCCGCCGGCAAGACCGAGCTGTCCCTGGACCTCGCCGAGGCGCTGGGTGGCGAGATCGTGAACACCGACTCGATGCAGGTCTACCGCGGCATGGACATCGGCACCGCCAAGCAGCCGGTGGGGGCGCGACGCGGCATCCCGCACCACCTGCTCGACCTGCTGGAGGTGACCGAGCCGGCGACGGTGGCCGAGTTCCAGGGCTGGGCCCGCGACGTCGTCGACGACTGCCGGTCCCGGGGGGTCACCCCGATCCTCGTGGGCGGCTCGGCGCTGTACACCCGCGCCGTGCTGGACCGGTTCGAGTTCCCGGGCACCGAGCCGGCGGTGCGGGCGGCGCTGGAGCGCGAGCTCGCCGAGGTGGGGTCCGGTGCGCTGCACCGGCGGCTCGCCGAGCGCGACCCCGCGGCCGCCGCGCGGATCATCCCCAGCAACGCCCGCCGGGTGGTGCGGGCGCTGGAGGTGATCGAGATCACCGGGCGGCCGTTCAGCGCCGCGCTGCCGGAGCCGGAGTACTTCTACCCCGACGCCGTGCAGGTCGGGGTGGACATCCCGCGGCCGGTGCTCGACGAGCGGATCGCGCTCCGGGTCGAGCGGATGTGGGCCGACGGCTTCGTGGACGAGGTGCGCGGGCTGGTCGACGCCGGGCTGCGGGAGGGGCGTACGGCGAGCCGGGCGCTGGGCTACCAGCAGGTGCTGGCGTTCCTGGCCGGCGAGCTCACCGAGGACGAGGCGAGGGAGCGGACCGTCACCGGCACCCGGAGGTTCGCCCGGCGCCAGGACGCGTGGTTCCGCAAGGACCCGAGGATCACCTGGGTCGGCTGGGACGACCCGGACCGGGTCGCGCTCGCCACCGCCGCCGTCACGCGCGTCCGACCAGGTAGCTGACCACCAGCCCCGCGAGGCCCAGCGAGACCACCGCGCCGCCGCCACCGGGCGCCAGCAGCAGGGGTGCGGTGGTGAGCAGCAGGATGTCGAAGCCGCGGAACACGCTGCCGTACAGGTTCGTCGGCACCGCCCCGGCCGGCGTGGAGACCAGCGGGCGCGCGTAGTCCGGCGGCCGACCGGTCACCCAGCGCACCGCGGAGGCGGCCGCCGAGGCGCCGGCGGCCGCGCCCACCAGCAGGGCGTCGGACCAGGGCACGCCCAGCTGGCCGTGCAGCGCGGGCGTGCTGGCCAGGCCGAAGGTGACCATCAGCGCTGCCGGGACCGACAGCGCGGCCGCCCGCGTGGTGGCGGCCGGGAACGGCAGGCACCGGGCCAGTCCCGGGGTGCGGGTGAGCACCCGCAGCCCGGACAGCAGGCTCACCCCGGCCACGAACCCGCTCGCCGCCGCCACCAGGGCCACCACCCGGCCGAGGCCGGCGGTGGCCGCGAGGTAGGGCACGACCAGTGCCGCGGCCAGCACCGCCACCGCCTGCGGGCTGCGCTGCAGCCGGACCAGCTCGCGCCAGACGAGGGCGGTCGCCCCGCCGGGGCCACCGCGACGCGGGCGCACCGCGCTGCGGGCCCGCCAGCGCCGGGCCACGAGCACGTCGTAGGCCAGCGCCAGGTCCAAGGTGGCCAGCGCGCCGGACAGGCTGGGCACCAGTGCGCCCCCGGGGGTGAGCCGGTGCCGGCCCAGCCGCCCGAGGACTCGCAGGGCCCGGACCGCGAGGACGGCCGCGAGCGCCGCGGCGGCCACGACCGCGGCGGCCCACGCCGGCCCGGGCCGCGGGGGAGCGGGCGCGGGCACCAGGTCCAGGGCCAGCACCAGCAGGCCGGCCCACAGCAGGGCCGCGAGCAGCCAGGTGAGCCAGCGGGCGCCAGCACCGGCGCCGGCCTGGGAGACCGCCGCGTAGCAGACCACCGCCGCGCTCAGCGCCGCCACGGTCCCGGCCAGGCCGAGCACCGCACCGGGCGGGAAGCCGCCCAGCGTCGCCGCGCCCAGGGCCAGCAGTGCACCGGCACCGGCGGCGGCGGGGGTGGCCACGGCGAGCCGGGGACGCAGCAGCGCGCCCCGGTCCACGGGGGTGGGCAGCAGCCAGGACGCGGTGGCGGGGGAGACGAACATCGGACCGAACAGCCGTGCCACGGCCAGGCACCCGGTCACGGCGGCCGCGCCGGCCAGCCACGGCAGCAGCGCGCGGGCCTCCTGGCAGCCCGGGGTGGTGCAGAGCGCCGCGGAGACCCGGCGCACGTTGAGCACCACGTTGACCAGCATCGAGCCGAGCATCAGGGTGGCGAACACCGCGATGTAGGCGTCGGAGAGCGCGTCGACCAGCCGGGTGTCGGCGCGCCCGCGGCGCCAGGCCCGGATCTGGCCGCGCAGCTCGCGGGCCTCCGCGGCGGCGCTCATCCGAGCCGGTCGAGGTCGACCACCCGGTCGGCGACCGCCTCGACGAGGGCCGGGTCGTGGCTGGCCATCAGCACCCCGAGCCCCTCGGCCTTCTCCCGGCGCAGCCGGCCGGCGAGCCACTCCAGCCCGGCCCGGTCGAGCCGCTGCTCGGGCTCGTCGAGCACCAGCAGCCGCCGGGGCCGGACGAAGGCGCTGGCCAGCGCCAGCCGCCGCCGCTGCCCCGAGGACAGCGTGCCCGGCAGCTGCGCGGACTGCGGGACCAGGCCGACCTCCGCGAGCACCTCGTCCACCACCGCCTCGGGGTCGTCGACCCGGTGCGCGCGGGCGAACAGGTCGAGGTGCTCCACGACGCTCAGGTCCGGGAAGAAGTCCAGGTCGTCGAGGACCACGGCGAGGTCCCGGCGGGTCTTCGGAGAGCGCTCGTCGACGGGGGACCCGTCCAGCTCCACGGTGCCGCTGGTCGGGGAGTCCGCGCCGGTGATGCAGCGCAGCACCGTGGACTTGCCGGCGCCGTTGCGGCCCACCAGCACCACCGCCGTACCGGCCTCCACGTCCAGGTCGAGCCCGCTGACCACGGCGACCTCGCCGAAGCGCCGGGTCAGCCCACGCACCCGGAGCAAGGTCAGGCGACCTGCCGGTTGAGCCGCTGGTGGGAGGCCTCGACGAGGTCGAGCAGGAACACCGCGGCGTCGCACACCGTGCAGCAGAACTCGCACCCCGCGAGGTCGCAGCCCTCGTCGACCGGCACGAACAGCGTGACGTCGCCGCAGTCGGGGCAGCGTGCCATGGTGCCGCTGAGCATCAGCAGGTCGGACTTGTTCTCCATGCCCGAAACGGTGCCAGACCGGTCCGACAGTTTCCGGCAGCCACGCCCGACGTGCGCCCGGTGCCTAGACTGCAGGCGTGGACCCGCTGGCGACCGGCTTCCCCTTCCTGAAGGGGCACGGCACGGAGAACGACTTCGTGCTGCTGCCCGACCACGACGGCACCGAGCACCCGGACCTGTCGCCGGCCCTGGTGGCCGCGCTGTGCGACCGCCGCGCCGGCCTCGGCGGCGACGGGGTGATCCGGGTGGTCCGCACCGGCGCCTGCGCCGACCCCGCCGCGGTCGCCGCGCGCGACGAGGCGGAGTGGTTCATGGACTACCGGAACTCCGACGGCTCGGTGTCGGAGATGTGCGGCAACGGGGTGCGGGTGCTGGCCCGCTACCTCGCCGACCACGTCGGCGTGCCGACCTCGGCGCCGGTGCCGCTGGCCACCCGCGGGGGCCTGAAGACGCTCGTGTTCGAGGCGGACGGCGAGGTGACCGTGGACATGGGCCCGGCCGAGGTGGTCGGCGACACCAAGGTGTCCGTCGACCGGCGCAGCTGGCCGGCCATGCACGTCTCGATGGGCAACCCGCACGCGGTGGCCTTCGTGGACTCCCTCGACGACGCGGGGGCGCTGCTCGAAGCCCCCGGCTACGACCCCGGGGACTACCCGCACGGGGTGAACGTCGAGTTCGTGGTGCGCCGGGCCCCCCGGCACCTCGCGATGCGGGTGCACGAGCGGGGGTCGGGGGAGACCCGGTCGTGCGGCACCGGCGCCTGCGCGGTGATGGTCGCCGCGGCGCTGGCCGACGCGGCGGCCCGCGGTACGACGTACCGGGTGGACGTGCCGGGCGGGACGCTGCGGGTGACCTGGGTCGACGGCGACCGGGTGCTGCTCACCGGCCCGGCCGTGATCGTCGCGGAGGGACGGGTGAGCGCTAAATGGCTCGCCGGTCAGCGCGCGGGCGTGCGACGATCGACGTGAGCCGGGAATCAGCCCGGTCGCCCCGGTGTTCTCTTTGGTGGATATGACTGACGCTCAGAAGAATTTCGAACCCGACCCGGTCCGGCCCGTGGACGAGCCCGAGGACGTCCGCCTCGACGACGCGCTCGCCGAGACAGCCGGCTGGGACGAGCCGGACCCCGAGGAGACCGCGGGGGAGTACGACCTCGCCGAGCGCTACGCGCTGCGCCGGGTGGCGGGTCTGTCCACCGAGCTCGAGGACATCACCGAGGTCGAGTACCGCCAGCTGCGGCTCGAGCGGGTGGTCCTGGTCGGCGTCTGGACCGAGGGCTCGATCGAGGACGCGGAGAACTCGATGGCCGAGCTGGCGCTGCTCGCCGAGACCGCCGGCTCGCAGGTGCTCGACGCGATCTACCAGCGCCGGCAGAAGCCGGACCCGGCCACCTTCGTCGGCCGCGGCAAGGTCGACGGGCTGCGCGAGATCGTGCAGGCGACCGGCGCGGACACGGTGATCTGCGACGGCGAGCTGGCGCCCAGCCAGCTGAGGAACCTCGAGGACCGGGTCAAGGTCAAGGTCGTCGACCGGACCGCGCTGATCCTGGACATCTTCGCCCAGCACGCGAAGTCCCGGGAGGGCCAGGCCCAGGTCGAGCTCGCCCAGCTGAACTACATGAAGCAGCGGCTGCGCGGCTGGGGTGGCAACCTCTCCCGCCAGGCCGGTGGCCGGGTCGGCTCCCAGGGCGGCGGCATCGGTGGCCGCGGTCCCGGTGAGACCAAGATCGAGACCGACCGGCGCCGGATCAACACCAAGATCGCCAAGCTGCGCCGCGACCTGGCGCACATGCGCACCACCCGGGACACCAAGCGCTCGGAGCGCCGGCGGCACCAGGTGCCCTCGGTGGCGATCGCCGGCTACACCAACGCCGGCAAGTCCTCGCTGCTGAACCGGCTGACCGACGCGGGCGTGCTGGTCGAGGACTCGCTGTTCGCGACGCTGGACCCGACCACCCGGCGGACCACCACGTCCGACGGCCGGGTCTACACGATGTCCGACACCGTCGGGTTCGTCCGGCACCTGCCGCACCAGCTCGTGGAGGCGTTCCGGTCCACGCTCGAGGAGGTGGCCGACGCCGACCTGGTGCTGCACGTCGTGGACGGCTCGCACGCCGACCCCGAGGGGCAGCTCGCCGCGGTCCGCGAGGTGCTCGCGGAGATCGGCGCGGACAGCGTGCCCGAGCTGGTGGTGATCAACAAGGCCGACGTCGCCGACCCGATGGTGCTCGCCCGGCTCCGGCAGCGCGAGCCGCACTCGGTGGTGGTCTCGGCGCGTACCGGTGAGGGGGTCGCCGAGGCGCTGGCCGCCGTGGAGGCCGACCTGCCCCATCCCGGGGTGGTGTTCGAGGCGCTGCTGCCCTACGAGCGGGGCGACCTGCTGAACCGGATCCACACCTCCGGCGAGGTCGAGTTCCTCGAGCACACCGGTGAGGGCACCCTGGTGCGCGGCCGCGCGCACGAGGACCTGGCCGGCGAGCTGGAGCCGTACCTCACCGGCTCACCGGTCTGACCCGTCCCGCACCCGGCCGTCACAACGGCACAATCGCGCCGTTGTAGCGGCCGTTTGCGGTCCGGCGGTGTCACAGCAGCACAATTGTCCGCGCGACGGTGCCGCCTCCCGCGTGACGGTGCCCGTCAGGCCGGACCCTCCGCGGCGGCCACCTGGCCGACCGCGGCCAGGAACATGCCGTGCGACCAGACCAGCGGGTGCGCGGACGGCCCCCACCGCTCCAGCCACTCGGCGAGCACGTCGGGGGCGAGCATCGGCGGCACCTGCTCGGGCAGCAGCAGGTCGTCGTCGGCGGTGGAGACCACCCAGTCCAGCAGGTCGCCGGCGGCCGTGCGGTCGCCGCTGCGCGCCTCGTGCCAGGCGAGCAGCGCGGCCAGCACCGGCCACTGCCCGCCGCCGTAGAAGGTGTCCGCGAGGTAGCGGTGCACCCCGCCGTCGACGAGCCTGGCGCGGACCTCGGCGGCGGTCGCCGTGACCGCGGGGTGGTCCAGCGGGAGCACGTCGTAGACCGCGGCGACGGAGAGCAGCGAGGCGTCGACATCGGTGCCGCCGAGCCACTTGGCCAGCCGCCCGTCGTGCCGGCCGTCGCGCAGGATGTCGGCGACCGCGTCGTCCGCGGTGGCGGTGGCCGACTCCGCGAGCCCGGGGGAGAGGCAGCCCATCCGGACCGCGGCGCGCAGCCCGGCGGCGACCCCGGCCAGGGTGGCGACGTGGGTGCGGTCCCGGTTCTCCTCCCACCAGTCCCGGCAGGTGTGCCGGCCGGTCGCGACCAGGTAGCGGACCGCGACCCCGACCGCGTCCGGGTCGGGCGGGCCGCCGGCGCCGGTGCGGGCCAGGTGCCGTTCCAGCGCCCACAGCCAGGTGCCGTAGCCGTCCACCTGGAAGTTCCACCAGTCGTCCTCGTGCCGGGTGCCGTCCAGGTTGTAGCGGGCCGGCAGGTAGTCGCTGTCGGCCAGGCTCCGGCCCGCGCCGAGCTCCTCGGCGACCCGCTCGACGGCGGGCTCCTCCCGGCGCAGCACGCCGGCGCACCAGGCGTGGAACGCGTCCGCCTCGGCGTGCAGCCCGGCGGCCGAGGCGCCCTCGGCGATGAAGCTGCCGTCCCGGAACCAGGAGTACCGGTACGACGGGAAGGTGGGCGCCGCGGGCCAGGCGCCGGCGGGGTCCTGGACCTCGCGGAGCAGGCGGCGGGACCGGTCGACCAACGGGGACCAGGCCGGTCGCGGTGGACAAGACAGGGGGTTGACATCGGAGCGCATCGGGACGAAGGTAACACGATGTAACCGGTTACAGGAACCGGTTACACACAGGGTGACATCTCGGGAGGTGCCCGGTGGGCGCGACGATCCGCGACGTGGCGAAGCACGCCGGCGTGTCCATCGCGACCGTCTCCCGGGTGATGCGCGGGCACGAGAACGTCTCCCCGCGGACCAAGTCCCGCGTCGAGGCCGCGGTGGCGGAGCTGGAGTTCACCCCGAGCCGGCTCGGGCGCTCGCTCGCCGAGCGGCGGCACGCGGCCAACGGCATCGTGTTCCCGGACCTGTCCGGCCCGTACTACGCCGAGGTGGTGCTCGGCTACGAGTCGGTGGCCGCGGACCTCGGCCGGTCGGTGCTGATCCTGTCCACGCACGGGCGCTCCGCGGCCCCGGCGATGGTCGAGGAGATGGCGCTGCGCTGCGACGGGCTCGTGGTGATGGGCCGCACCGTCCCCGACGAGGTGGTGGAGCGGCTGGCCGCCCGCGGCATGCCGCTGGTGCTGCTGGCCCGCCCGCAGGTCGCGGACATCGACTCGGTCAAGGCGGACAACTCCTCGAGCGGGTCCGACCTGCTCCAGCACGTGGCGCAGGTCGGCGCCCGGTCCGTCGTCCTGGTCGGCGACCCGACGATCTCACCGGACGTCAGCGAGCGCTGGGCCGGGATCACCGCGGCGGCCGCCACCGCCGACGTCGAGCTCGGCTTCCTGGCCGCGCCGCAGCTCAGCGAGGACGCCGGCGCCGCGGCCGCGGAGCAGGTGCTGCGCGACGGGCTGCCCGGCGCGCTGGTCTGCGCCAACGACGAGCTCGCGCTCGGCGTGCTCGGGGTGCTGCGCGGGCACGGCGTGGACGTGCCCGGCGAGGTGCTGGTCACCGGCTGGGACGACATCATGGCCGCCCGCTACGCGGGCCTGACCACCGTCCGCCAGCCGATGCGCCGCCTCGGCGAGACCGCGGCCCTGCTGCTCGACGAGGTCATGGCCGGCCGGCGCTCGACGCCCCGGCACGCGGTGCTGCCCACGGAGCTGGTCGTGCGGGCCAGCACCACGCCGGCCGCACCGCCCCGACAGTCCCCACCATCCCCCGCCGTGGGAAACCCATCTCGGAAAGGTTGAACGATGAGACGAACACAGTTCCGCCCCGCAGGCGCGGTCGTCGCGCTCGCGGTGGCCGCCACCCTGGCGCTGGCCGGCTGCGGCCGCAGCTCCGGCAACGAGGCCGGCCCGGGGGCCGGCAAGTCGATCGACGACAAGCCGGCCACCGGCACGATCAACGTCTGGGCGATGGGCACCGAGGGGGACAAGCTGCAGTCGTTCGTCAAGGGCTTCGAGGACGCGAACCCGGACGCGAAGGTGAAGGTCACCCCGGTGCCCTGGGAGGCGGCGCACGACAAGCTGGCGAACGCGATCGCCGCGGGCAAGACCCCCGACGTCAGCCTGATCGGCACCACCTGGATGGGTGAGTTCGCGAAGGCCGGCGGGCTGGACCCGACCCCCAAGGGCCTGGTCGACCAGAAGGACTTCTTCCCCGGCGCCTGGGGCTCCACGGTCGTCGGCGACACCTCGTACGGCGTCCCCTGGTACGTCGAGACGCGGGTGCTGTACTACCGCAAGGACCTCGCCGCGAAGGCCGGCTGGAACAAGCCGCCGACCAGCTGGGACGAGCTGAAGCAGTTCACCACCGACATGCAGAAGAAGGCCGGCGACAAGTACGGCATCTACCTGCAGCCCGGCCAGACCGGGTCCTGGCAGACCGTGCTGCCCTTCGCCTGGTCCAACGGCGCGAACGTCACCAACGACGCCGGCACCAAGTACACCCTCGACTCGCCGCAGTTGAAGCAGGCGCTGTCCTACTACAAGTCGTTCTTCACCGACGGGCAGGCGACCACCGGCAGCCTCGACGCCGGTGAGCTCGAGAGCGGCTTCGCGGGCAAGGAGTTCGGCTCGTTCATCTCCGGCCCCTGGGAGATCGGCCTGGTCGAGGACGCCGGCCTGACCAAGGACAAGTACGCCGTGGCGCCGCTGCCGGGGAAGAGCTCGGCCCCTGGGACGTCGTTCACCGGCGGTGGCGACCTGGCCGTCTTCAAGGACTCGGACAACCGCCAGTCCGCGTGGAAGCTGGTGAAGTGGTTCACCCAGCCGCAGACCCAGCAGCGCTGGTACCAGACGCTCAGCGACCTGCCCGCCGTGCAGTCCGCCTGGGACTCCGGCAAGCTCTCCACCGACCAGCAGCTGCAGGTGTTCGGCACCCAGCTGAAGAGCGCGGCGGCGCCGCCCGCGGTGCCCACCTGGGAGCAGGTCGCCGCGGTGATCGACTCCGACGTGGAGAAGGCGGTCAAGGGCGCCCGGCCGGTCGACGACGCGGTCAAGGACATGCAGAGCCAGGCGAAGTCGATCGGGACCGGTCTGTAGGCCGATGTCCGCGCCCACCTCACGGGCCGTCGACCCCACGCGGCGGCAGCAGGCTGTCGCCGCGTGGCTGCTGGCGGTGCCGTTCGTCGCCCTGTTCCTGGTGTTCACCGCCGGGCCGGTGCTCGCCAGCCTGGGGATGAGCTTCACCGACATCCGCAGCACCGACATGCGCACGCCGTTCGCGGTGTCGTTCGTCGGGCTCGACAACTACACCAAGCTGCTCGGTGACCCGCTGTTCCACAAGGTGATCCTGAACACCGGGCTGTACGTCGTCCTCGGCGTGCCGCTGACCATGGTGCTCGCCCTCGCGGTCGCCGTGGGGCTGAACCGGATCACCCGGCTGCGCGGGCTGTTCCGGGTCGGCTACTACCTGCCCGTGGTGACCAGCATCGTCGCCGTGTCGGTGGTGTGGCGGTTCCTGCTGCGCTCGGACGGCGGCCTGGTGAACACCGTGCTGTCCTGGGTCGGGGTGCACGGCCCGGACTGGCTGGACAGCACCACCTGGGCGCTCCCGTCGCTGGTCGTGATGGCCGCGTGGCGCAACATGGGCACGCTGATGGTGATCTTCCTGGCCGGGCTGCAGACCATCCCGACCGAGGTCACCGAGGCCGCCTCCGTCGACGGGGCCGGCGCCTGGCAGCGGTTCCGGGAGATCACCGTCCCGATGCTGCGGCCGACGCTGCTGTTCGGCGCCGTGATCACCGGCATCGGCTACCTGCAGTTCTTCGAGGAGGCCTTCGTGATGACCAAGGGCGGCCCGCTCGACTCGACCCGGTCGGTCACGTTCTACACCTACGACCAGTTCAGCTTCGGCAACTACGGCTACGCGGCCGCGGCGAGCTACCTGCTGTTCCTCGCGGTCGTGGTCTTCACGCTGGTCCAGTTCAAGCTGCTCGGGGAGAAGGACTGACATGGGCGATCGACGCAAGTCCGGGTGGGTCTACCTGGTCCTCGGCGGCGGGCTGTTCGTGATGATCATCCCGTTCCTGTGGATGATCATCTCCTCGGTCAAGCCCGAGCACGAGGTCCGCGCGGCTCCGCCGACCTGGTGGCCGCACACGTTCACCACGGACAACTACCACGCGCTGTTCACCAAGCTCGACTTCCCGACGTACTTCGTCAACTCGGTGCTGGTGGCCGTCGCGGTCACCGTCGGCAACGTGCTGTTCGGCGCGATGCTGGGCTACGCCCTGGCGAAGCTGCAGTTCGCGGGGAAGCGGGCGCTGTTCGGCCTGGTGCTGACCACGCTGATGATCCCCGGCGTGGTCACCTTCGTGCCGCTGTTCATCCTGGTCACCAACATCGGCCTGGTCGACACCCTGCCCGGGATGTTCCTGCCGTTCATGGCCGCGCCGTTCGGCGTGTTCCTGATGCGGCAGTACATCTCCGGGCTGCCCGACGAGCTGATCCAGGCCGCCCGGGTCGACGGCGCCGGGGAGCTGCGGATCTTCTTCCGGGTGATCATGCCGCTGTGCGGGCCGGCGCTGGCCACGCTGGGCATCCTCACCTTCCTCGGCTCCTGGAACAACTTCCTGTGGCCGCTGGTGGTCGCGCAGACCGAGGACAAGTACACGCTGCCGGTGGCGCTGGCGCTCTACTCGATCGGGCAGAACGCGACCGAGTACGGCCTGCTGCTGGCCGGCGCCGTGGTCGTGGTCATCCCGGTGGTGGTCATCTTCCTGGCGCTGCAGCGCCACATCATGCAAGGCATCGCGATGACCGGGATCAAGTGACCGGTCGCCGCACACCCATCTCTATCTCGGGAGCACACATGGGAGCACGAGCAGTACGACGGACCGGGCTGGCCGGGCTGGCCGCGACGGTCACCGTCGCGGTCGGCCTGGTGGGTCTCGGCGCACGCGCAGGCCTCGCAGGCGTCGCAGGCCTCGCAGACCGGCGACACCACGAGCCGCACCACGCAGCGGACCCTGCACCGGTACGCCGCCGACACCTGGCGGTCGATGGCCGCGATGACCGACCCGGCGACCGGGCTGCCCGCGGACAACATCGAGGGCGACCTGTCCGCCGGCACCCGCAGCGGGTACACCAGCCCCACCAACATCGGTGCCTACCTGTGGAGCACGGTGGTCGCCCGCGACACCGGCATCATCGGCGCGCGGGACGCGCACGCACGCCTGGCGCGGACGCTGTCCACGGTGGCGACGCTGGACCGGCACGGCCCGAGCGGGATGTTCTACAACTGGTACGACCCGCACAGCGGGGCGAAGCTGCGGACCTGGCCGGAGGACGGCAGCACGGTCCACCCGTTCCTGTCCAGCGTCGACAACGGCTGGCTGGCCACCGCGCTGCTGCTGGTCAGCCGGGCCGACCCGGGCCTGGCGGCGCAGGCCGACGCGATCCGCAAGGACATGGACTTCGGGTTCTACTACGACGCGGCCGAGAACCCCCCGGGCGGCCAGATCCGCGGCGGGTTCTGGGACGAGCAGCCGCCGGGCTGCTCGGTCAAGGGCAACTACCGCGACCGCGGGCCGGACGTCTGGTACACCTGCCACCACTACGGGGCGTTCAACACCGAGCCCCGGATGGCGTCCTACCTGGGCATCGCCGCGGGCCAGATCCCGCGGGTGCACTACTTCGGCACCTACCGCACCTTCCCGCCGACCTGTGACTGGTCGTGGACCGAGACCAAGCCGGTGGGCCGGTGGCGCACCTACCTCGGCCAGAAGGTCTTCGAGGGCGCGCTGCCCTACCGCGGCATGGACATCGTGCCGACCTGGGGCGGCAGCATGTTCGAGGCACTGATGGTGCCGCTGTTCGTGCCCGAGGAGACCTGGGGACCGCGCTCCTGGGGCGTCACCCACCCGCTGTACGTGAAGGGCCAGATCGAGCACGGCCTGGACGAGGCGCGCTACGGCTACTGGGGCTTCTCCCCGTCCAGCGACCCGGCCGGTGGCTACCGGGCGTACGGCGTCGACCAGCTCGGCCTGGACGGACCGGGCTACACCTCCGACGAGGAGCAGACCAGCGTCGACCAGCCCTACGGTGACTGCCCGGGCCGCGCGGGCTCGCCGGCCCCGACGTCGTACGGTGACGGCGTGGTCACCCCGCACGCGTCGTTCCTGGCGCTGCGCTACGCCCCGGACGCCGCGGTGGCCAACCTGGCGAAGCTGCGCAGGAACTTCGACGCCTACGGCAAGGGCGGCTTCTACGACGCGGTCGCGGTGCGCAGCGGCACCGTCGCCAAGCGCTACCTCGCGCTGGACCAGGGCATGGAGATGGCCGCGCTCGGCAACGCGCTGGCCGGAGACGACGTGCGCCACTACGTGTCCAAGGGCGCGATGGAGAAGAAGCTCAAGCCGCTGATGGAGATGGAGCAGTTCTCCGCCCGCCCCGCGGGGCAGGACCAGTGACCGCGCGCCGTCCCAACATCCTGCTCGTCGTCGCCGACGACCACGCCGCGAACGCGGTGGGCTGCTACGGCGGACCGCACCGGGTGACCCCGCAGATCGACCGGATCGCCCGGGAGGGGGCCAGGTTCGACGAGTGCGGCTGCACGAACTCGCTGTGCGCGCCGAGCCGGGCCACCATCCTGACCGGCACCTACAACCACGTGAACGGCGTGACCACGCTGTCCACGGAGTTCGACGCCCGGCAGCCGACGTTCCCGTCCCTGCTGCGCGACGCCGGCTACCGGACCGCGATCGTGGGCAAGTGGCACCTCGGGCACGGCGGCGTGCACGACCCGCGCGGGTTCGACCACTGGGAGGTGCTGCCCGACCAGGGCGACTACCACGACCCGGAGTTCCTCACCATGCCGGAGCGGGGCGGGGGCAGCCACGTCCGCCCCGGCTACGCCACCGACCTGATCACGGACCTGGCCCTGGACTGGCTCGGCGACGTCGAGGGCGGTGACGAGCCCTGGTGCCTGCTGGTGCAGCACAAGGCGCCGCACCGGCCGTGGGAGCCCGCCGCGCGGCACGCGACGCTGTTCGACGAGGACGCGATCCCCCCGCCCGGCAACTTCTTCGACGACTACGCGCACCGCGCCGAGGCGGCCCGCGAGGCACGGATGCGGGTGGCCCGGGACATGAACGAGGAGGACCTCAAGCAGCCGGCGCCGGACGGGCTGGCGGGGGAGGACTACGCCCACTGGGCGTTCCGCCGCTACATCCTCGACTACCTGCGCTGCGTGGTCGCCGTCGACGAGGGGGTGGGCCGGCTGCTCGACCACCTCGACGCGACCGGGCAGGCCGAGGACACCGTGGTGGTCTACACCTCCGACCAGGGCTTCTTCCTCGGCGAGCACGGCTGGTACGACAAGCGGTTCATGTACCGCGAGTCCCTGCAGATGCCGCTGCTGGTGCGCTACCCGCGGCTGGTCGCGCCGGGGACCACCAGCGACGCGCTGGTGCTCAACGTGGACTTCGCGCAGACCTTCCTCGACCTGGCCGGGGTGCCGGCCCACGAGCGGATGCAGGGCCGGTCGATGCGGCCGCTGCTCGAGGGCCGATCCGCGGAGGAGGCCGGCTGGCGCACCGCGTCGTACTACCGCTACTGGGAGCACCTCGACGGGTCGCACCACGTCGCCGCGCACCGCGGGATCCGCACCCGGGACCGCAAGCTGGTGCACTACTACGGCTCGGGCTGCGGCCAGCCCGGCGCGTCGGATCAGGCGACGCAGCCCGAGTGGGAGCTGTTCGACCTCGACCGCGACCCGGCGGAGATGCACTCCCGCGCCGACGACCCGGCGTACGCCGCCGACCTCGCCGAGCTGTGCGCCCTGCTCGACGACGAGGCCCGCCGGCTCGGAGACACCCCACCACCCACCCCCACGACAGAGGAGACGACGTGAGCGACGCCCGCACCGACTGGGAGAACCGGATCGGGATCCGCAGCGGTGTCACCAGCACCGGCCGCGCCCCCCGGCTCGAGCCGCCCACCGGGCTGAGGGCGACCGGCGGCGGCGCCCAGGTGACGCTGTCCTGGGACCCGGTGCCCGGTGCGGTCGGCTACCAGGTGTACTGCGCGGACGGGGAGGACGAGCCGCTGCGGCCGCTCGACCACCGGGGCGGTGACGTGCTGGCGGTGCCGCACCCGCCGTACGTCGACACCACCGGCGAGGTGGGCGAGCCCCGGTGGTACGCCGTGGCCGCGCTGTCCGACGTCGCCGTCGCCGGCGAGCCGTCCGGGGCGGTCGCCGCGACGCCCACCGGCACCGCCGGACCGGTGCGGCTCGCCGTGGACGCCGCGGGGGACCTGGGGGAGCTGCCCCGGCCGTGGCGGCCGATGATCGGCAGCGAGCACCTCTCGCACGCGGTGTCGACCGACACCACCGCCGGCCGCCCGATCGGCGAGGAGCTCAGCTCGGCACTGCGGGCGGCGCACGACGAGCTCGGCGTGCGGTCGGTGCGCGCGCACGCGATCCTCGGCGACGACCCGGTGACAGGGGTGCGAACCTACCGCGAGGTCGACGGCGAGCCGGTGCACGACTTCACCGGCGTGGACCGGGTCTACGACCACGTCCGCGGGCTCGGGCTGTACCCGGTCGTGGAGATCTCCTACATGCCGGCCGACCTGGCCAGCGACCCCACCAAGACGGTCTTCGACTACCGGGCGATCATCTCCCCGCCGAAGGACTGGGACCGCTGGCACGACCTGGTCCGCGACCTCACCGCGCACCTGGTCGCGCGCTACGGCCGCGAGGAGGTCGTCGAGCACTGGTCGTTCGAGGTGTGGAACGAGGCGAACCTCGAGGTGTTCTGGTCCGGGACGCCCGAGGAGTGGATGCGGCTGTACGACGTCACCGCGGCCGCCGTGCGCTCGGTGGACGACCGGCTCCGGGTGGGCGGACCGTCCTCGGCGGCCGCCGGCTGGGTCGAGGAGCTGTGCGCGCACGTCGAGGAGTCGGGTGCCGCGCTGGACTTCGTGTCCACGCACACCTACGGCAGCCCCCCGCTGGACTTCCGGCCCACGCTGGAGCGCTACGGCCGCGCCGGCACCCCGATCTGGTGGACCGAGTGGGGCGTCACCCCGACGCACTTCAACGAGGTCAGCGACGCGGTGTTCTCCGGCACCTTCCTGCTGCGCGGGATGGCCTCGGCGATGGGCCGGATCGAGGCGCTGTCCTACTGGGTGGCCTCCGACCACTTCGAGGAGCTCGGCCGGCCGCCGGCCCTGCTGCACGGCGGGTTCGGGCTGCGCACGGTCGGGGAGCTGCGCAAGCCGCGCTGGTGGGCGCTGGCGCTGCTCGAGCGGCTGGACCGCACCCGGCTCCCGGTCGCCCTCGACGGGGACGGCGGCGGCTCGCTGGTCGAGGCGCTGGCCACCCGGGACGAGCACGGCGCCGTCTCGGTGCTGGCCTGGAACCTGACCCTGGACCAGGGCAAGGCCGCCGGCTGCGACGCGCTGGAGCGCACGGTCGCCGTCACCGTCGACGGGCTCGGTCCGGGGGCGGCGTACTGGCTCACCCACCAGCGGGTGGACGCCGAGCACTCCAACATCGCGTCCGCCTGGGCGGGGATGCGCGCGGACGGGCAGGACTGGCCGGACGAGGCGCAGTGGGAGCGGCTGCGCGCGGCCGACCGGCTCGAGGAGCTCGAGCCGGGCCGCAAGGTGGTCGCCGACGCCGACGGGACGGTCCGCCTCGAGGTCACGCTGCCGATGCCCTCGATGAGCTTCCTGCACCTGTCGGCGGGTGCTGACGAGGCGTGAGCCCTCGGGCGACCGACCACTCCTGGTGCCGGCGCCAGCCCACAGGCGGAGGCACCGCCGCACCGGAGCGCGGGACCCTGGGGACGGGGCCGGGCAACCGTCGGTGTGACCGGTTAGGGTTCTGCGGTGCCCGAGGTGAAGGAAGTGCTCGCCGCCGCCGTGGAGGCGCTCGGCGGCCAGGAGCGGCCCGGCCAGATCCAGATGGCCGAGGCGGTCTCCCGGGCGATGAGCAACGGCGAGCACCTGCTCGTGCAGGCCGGCACCGGCACCGGCAAGTCGCTGGGCTACCTGGTGCCCGCGCTGCTGCACCACCGGCGGGTCGTGGTCGCGACCGCGACCCTGGCGCTGCAGCACCAGCTGGTCGAGCGCGACATCCCGGCGCTGGCCGAGGCCGCCGAGCACGTGCTGCACAGCGAGCCGACGTACGCCGTGCTGAAGGGCCGGTCGAACTACGCCTGCCTGCACCGGATCCGGGAGGGCGTCCCCGACGACCAGGGCGCGCTGGTCGACCTGCCGGAGGGCTCGATGGGCGCGGAGGTGCTGGCGCTGCGCTCCTGGGCGGAGGAGCAGTCCGAGGCGGGCGGCAGCGGCGACCGGGACAGCGCGCCCAAGCACACCGACCGGGTGTGGCGGCAGGTCTCGGTCAACCACCGCGAGTGCCTGGGCGCGACCAAGTGCCCCTACGCGCAGGAGTGCTTCGCCGAGCGCGCCAAGGAGAAGGCCGCGCAGTCCCAGCTGGTGGTCACCAACCACTCGCTGCTCGCCATCGACGCGATCGAGGGCGTCCCGATGATCCCCGAGTACGACGTCGTGGTGATCGACGAGGCCCACGAGCTGGCCGCCCGGGTGACCCAGGCGGCCACCGACGAGCTGTCCGTGGGGGAGGTCGAGCGGGCCGCGCGGCGCAGCCAGAAGCACGTGGACGGCGCCGAGGCCGACGACCTGTCCGACGCCGCCGACGCGCTGCGGGACGCCTACGACGAGTGCCCCCCGGGGCGGCTCGACACGCTGCCGACGGCGCTGTCGGACGCGCTGGTGCTGGTGCGCGACGCCGCCCGGGCGCTGATCTCGGCGTTCCCGAAGGAGTCGAGCGACGCCGGCGACGTGGACCCCGGCCGCACCCAGGCCCGGGGCTGGGTGCAGGAGATCTTCAAGACCGTCGAGCGGATGGCGGCGCACCTCGACACCGACGTGCTCTGGCTGGCCGAGCGGGACCGCAGCCGCGGCGGCAACCAGCTGTGCGTGGCGCCGCTGCAGGTGTGGGGGCCGCTGCGCGACAAGCTGCTCAGCGACAAGACGGTGGTGTTCACCAGCGCCACGCTGATGCTCGGCGGCGACTTCGGCTCGGTGGCCACCGGCCTCGGCCTCAAGCCCGCCGAGCGGGTCACGCACTCGATCGAGGACGTGCCGACGGAGCCCGCCGACGAGGAGAGCCTGCCGTGGCGAGGCATCGACGTGGGCTCGCCGTTCGACTACGGCAAGCAGGGCATCCTCTACGTCGCCAAGCAGCTGCCGCCCCCGGGCCGTGACGGGCTCGGGCCCCGGCAGCTCGACGAGATCGTCGACCTCGTCGACGCGGCCGACGGCCGCACGCTGGGGCTGTTCTCGAGCCGGCGGGCCGCCGAGGCCGCGGCGGAGGCCGCGCGGGGGCGGCTGCCGCACCTGACCATCCTGGCCCAGGGTGAGGCGCAGCTGCCGGAGCTGGCCCGGCTGTTCGTCGAGGACCCGCACGCCTGCCTGTTCGGCACGCTGAGCCTGTGGCAGGGCCTCGACGTCCCCGGCGACACCTGCCAGCTGGTGCTGATCGACCGGATCCCGTTCCCGCGGCCCGACGACCCGCTGATGTCCGCACGCCAGCGGGCCGCGGACCAGGCCGGGGGCAACGGGTTCATGCAGGTCGCGGCCACGCACGCCGCGCTGCTGCTCGCCCAGGGCGCCGGGCGGCTGATCCGGACCACCAGCGACCGGGGCGTGGTGGCGATCCTGGACCCGCGGCTGGTGACCGCCCGCTACGGCGGGTTCCTGCGCGCCTCGCTGCCGTCGATGTGGCCGACCACCGACCGCGACCTGGTGCTCTCCGCCCTCAAGCGGCTGTCCGGCTGAGCGCAGGCCGACGCCCCGGTGGCCTCGCCACCGGGGCGCCTGTCATCGCGCTGCCGGACCCCCGCTCACGCGTGCTGATGGGCGTGAGCGTTGCGCCGTCGCACGCCAGCGGCTGCGGCGACACCTGCTCCGGCGATCGCGACCCCACCCAGGGCTCCGGCGACCAGCTCGGTCGTGGACCAGCCGCTGCTCGAGTCGGTGGTGGTGGTGACCGCGGGACCGCCGCCGGTGGGGTCGTGCGCCAGCATCGCCTGAGCCGGCGCGGCGAGGGTGATGCTGGCGACCCCTGCTGCGAAGGCGGAGGCGGTGATACGGGTGAGTCGTGATCTGGTCATCGTGATCCCTCCCTGGGCGTCGGCGTCGATGACACGGTCGACGTTCCTCGCTGAGGGGCGGCGCGGGCATCGGGAGGAACCCCTCAGATGCCGGGCCGGGCACCTCAGATGTCGCGGGGCGGCGGGCTGACAGAATGCACACGTGAGCGGTCTCTTCGTCGTCAGCGACATCCACGGCCACCTGTCCGACTTCCGCGACGGGCTGGCCGGGGCCGGGCTGGCCGACACCGAGGACCGCTGGGTCGGCGGCGACGCCCAGCTGTGGGTGCTGGGGGACCTGACCGACCGGGGCCCGCACGGCATCGAGGTGGTCGACCTGGTCCGCTCGCTGCAGCAGCAGGCCCCGGGGCAGGTGCACGTGCTGATGGGCAACCACGAGGCCCTCGCCCTCGGGCGGGCGCTGTTCCCCGAGAGCCGGTTCCTGCACGCGTGGAAGATCAACGGGGGCCTGCGCCGCGACCAGGACGCGCTGAGCGAGGAGCACCTCGCGTGGCTGCGGTCGCTGCCGGTGCTCGGCCGGGTCGGCGACTACCTGCTGATGCACTCCGACACCAGCGGCTACCTGGAGTGGGGCGGGTCCGTCGAGGACATCAACGGGACCGTGACCGAGCTGCTCGCCGACGACGACCCGGGCGTGCTCTGGGAGGTGTTCGCGACGCTGACCAGCCGCTACGACTTCGCCGGACCCCAGGGCGTGGACGCCGCCCACGAGATGCTCGGCACCCTGGGCGGGTCCTGCATCGTGCACGGGCACAGCATCATCGGCTCGCTGGTCGACAAGCCCTCGCACGAGGTCGACGGGCCGATCATGTACGCCGACGGGCAGGTCGTCGCGATCGACGGTGGCCGCTACGACGGCGGCCCGCTGCTCGTCGTAGAGCTGGACTGAAGCTCAGCGGACCGCCTTGGCCGCGAAGGTGGCCCGGACGCCGTCGTCCTTGGGCAGGCCCGAGCAGGACAGCCGGTAGTCGCCCTTGCCGCAGGCGTACCGGGTGCTCGCGTCGGTCAGCGTGAGCTCGACGTAGCTCACCCGGGACCGGCTGAACGGGACCGTCTTGTGCCCGTCGCCGCGCCGGTCGAGGTGGACCGGGCGTCGGGAGATCCGGCCGTCGCGCAGGTGCACCACCACGGTGGCCGCGGAGCCGCGGTCGCGGTCGGCCATGTCCAGCCGCAGCCGCAGCCTGGGCGCGCCGTGCAGGGTGCGGGTGTGCTTGAACCGCACGGTGAGGTTCGAGAGGTGGTTCAGGTCGGCCGAGACCGGCTTGACCGCCCGGCGGTGCCGGGTGAGCAGGAACCGCTTGGCCAGCGGGGCCCGCGGGTAGTGCGCCCCCTCGGAGTAGTAACGGCCGGGGTAGCGGTTGACCGCGCCGAACTTGGCGAACATCTGCGTCAGGTCCACGTCCCGCGCGGCCAGCACCGACCGCAGCGCCGCCAGCGAGTAGGTCTGCGCGGCCTTCTGCCAGACCAGCTTGACGGTGTCCGCGCCGTAGGTCTCCGAGACGTACTTCCAGAACACCCAGCCGCCGTACTGCGGGTAGTAGGCGGAGTCGGACGGGTCGGGGTCGAAGTAGTCCAGCGGCACGTTCGGGTGGCCGAGCGGGCCGACCCGCAGGAACTGGAAGTTGTCGTTGACGTCGTCGTAGACCTCGTCCTCGATCCACGCCGCGGTGCTCTCCATGAACCACAGGTCCGCGTTCACGTCGTAGCTGAACTGGACGGCGTGGAAGAACTCGTGGGCGGCGGTCACCTCGAGCGAGGCCAGCGGGCTGGCGCCGCCGAGCTGGGAGGTGGCGAAGTCGTTGTCGACCACGCAGTAGCCGGAGACGTCGCGGCGGGTGCTCGCCGCCGGGTCGTCGGTGGTGCAGTAGCCGTAGATCTTCTGCGCCCCGGTGTCGGCGAGGTACACGTCGAGCCGGCCGTCGCCGCCGTTGTTGGTCGAGCTCAGGTCGGACTTCGGGGCCTGGTAGCCCATGTCGGTGACCTCGGTCTGCCAGACGTGGTCGAACACGTCCAGCGTGGTCTGCACCTGCTCCGGCGTGGCGGCGTCCGGGTTCGTGCCGGGCGCGGCGTCCACCGAGTGCACGCAGATCCGGTCGTTGCAGGTGGGGGTCCGCTCCGGGGCGGTGTAGCCGAAGCCCCACTCGTCCTTGGCGCCGTCGCTGGGCCGGGCCAGGATCCGTTCGGCGGTACGACGGTCCGCGGGGGCGAGCCCGCGCAGGTGCAGCGCGAGGTCGCGCAGCAGCATCGAGGCGTCCCGGCCGTGCGCCGGGGCGGCGCCGGTGCTGCGGCGGCGCGCATGCCCGGGCGTGGGGTGCGCGAACAGCGCCTGGGCGCGGTGCAGGGCGCGGGCCGCGGGCCGGGTCGAGTGCCGGTGCGAGTGCGACGCGTCCGCGGACGCCGTGCCCGCCGGGAACGCCACCAGGGCGAGGGAGAGCAGGGCAAGCACGATCCGTGGGCGCATGGGAGAAGGCTAGGGCAGGACGGTCACATCCGCCGGAGAACCGCGGTCACCTTCCCGAGGATGGTCGCGTGCGTGCCGTCGATCGGGTCGTAGGCGTCGTTGTGGGGGAGCAGCCAGACCTTGCCGTCCTTGCGCTGGAAGGTCTTCACGGTGGCCTCGCCGTCGAGCATCGCGGCGACGATCTCGCCGTTCTCCGCGGTCGGCTGCTGGCGTACCACCACGTAGTCGCCGTTGCAGATCGCGGCGTCGATCATCGAGTCGCCGGCGACCTCGAGCAGGAAGAGCGTGCCGTCGCCGACCAGGGACTTCGGCAGCGGGAACACGTCCTCGACGCGCTCCTCGGCGAGGATCGGGCCACCGGCGGCGATCCGGCCCACCACCGGCACGTAGGTGGCCGCGGGCATCGCGTCGCCGACCCCGGTCTCGTCGACCGCGGTGCCCTCGTCGGGGTTGAACACCGACAGCGCGCGGGGGCGGTTCGGGTCGCGCTTGAGGAAGCCCTTCTCCTCGAGCACCCGCAGCTGGTGCGCGACGGACGAGGAGCTGGTCAGGCCGACCCGCTCGCCGATCTCGCGCATGCTCGGCGGGTAGCCGCGGCGCTCGATCGAGTCGCGGATCACGGTGAGCACCCGCTGCTGCCGAGGGGTGAGCCCGCTGGCGTCCGGGGGACCGTCGGGGAGCTCGGTGACCTTCTGCTTGCTCTTGCCTGCCATGCGCCAACGGTAATGCCGGCCACCCCCCGGGTTCAAACACCTGTTCGAACGGCGTGTCGTGGGATCCTCGACCCATGGAACGCTCTGCGGTCGTCACCGGGGCGGGTCGCGGCATCGGCCGCGCCGTCGCCGAGCTGCTGGTCCGGCGCGGGTACGCCGTGGTGGTCACCGACGTGGACGAGGAGGCCGCCCGTCGTACCGCCGGGGAGATCGGCGCCGCCGCGGGCCTGGGCCAGGACGTGCGCGACGAGGAGTCGCACGCGGAGGTCGTCGCCGCCGCGGCCGGGCACGCGCCGCTGGCCGTGTGGGTGAACAACGCGGGCGTCGGCCACGACGGCACCCTCCTGCAGCTCTCCTCGGAGTCGGTGCACCGGCTCGTGCAGGTGAACCTGCTCGGCGTGGTCTGGGGGATGCGGGCCGCGCTCACCGCCTTCGGACCCGGGGGCGGCGACGTCGTCAACATCGCCTCCGCCTCCGGGCTCGGCCCGGTGCCGGGGCTGGCGGTGTACGCCGCCACCAAGGCGGCCGTGGTCTCGCTGACCACCTCCGCCGCGGTCGAGGCGTCGCCCGGGGTGCGGGTGCACGCGGTCTGCCCCGACGGGGTCGACACTCCGATGGTGGCGGCGATGGACCCGGACGGCCGCGCCAAGCCGCTGGTGCACTCCGGCGGCCGGCTGCTCACGACCACGGAGGTCGCCCGGGTCGCGGTCGGGATGGTCGGCTCCCGACGCGTGGTGCGCACGGTGCCCGGCTGGCGGGGCCCGGTCGTCCGGCTGGGCTCGGTGATCCCGTCGCAGGCCGGGGGCGGGTTCGCGCTGTTCGAGGCGGTCGGACGCCGGGTCATGCGCCGGCGCCGCTGAGGTCCGCGCAGTCCACCCGCGCGACACGCCGTTCGAACATCTGTTCGTCTGGTCCTTGAATTCGTTCGAACACATGCTCTAACGTCGTACACGTGTTCGAACGAACAGGCTTTCGACCCGCGGCGCACCGAAACTGTCGGCGCCCCTCGGTAGAACTCCCGTCATGGACACGTCCCGCTTCCCCAGGAGGTCTCAGATGAGCAGCATCGTCGTCGGTCCCAGCTTCGCCGCTCCCCGCGTGGCGGTACGTCGACCCGCCGCCGGGCCCGTGCGGCTGACCCGGCGCGGCCGGCTGGTCGTCACGACGCTGTTCCTGGCCGCGCTGCTGGTGGTGCTCACCGTGTTCGGCGCGCACTCCGCGGCGACCGGGGAGGCCGGCGTGCCCGTGCAGACGCACACGGTCACGGTGGGCGAGGGGGACACACTGTGGGAGATCGCCTCCCGGGTCGCCGAGCCCGGCCAGGTGCGCGAGATGGTGCACCAGATCGAGGAGCTCAACGCGCTGCCCGGGCCGAGCCTCGCGCAGGGCCAGCAGATCGCGGTGCCGACCCGGTAGTCGGCACGTCACACTTGTCGGCGACCTCCTCGACCCGGGTCGTCGGCATGCAGCAGGGGAAGAGCAGGGGCGGGTCCGGCCGCGGTGGCCGGACCCGCCCCTGCCGCGTTGCCGGACCGTGTCAGGGTCTCAGGAGGCCGCGGGCATCCAGAGGTACTGGGTGATCTCGCAGACCGGCTGGTAGCCGAGCCGGGCGTAGACCGGCAGGCCCAGCGGGGTCGCGTGCAGGATCGACTCCGTGCAGCCCCGCTCGACGCCGAGCCGGACCAGCTCGGTGGTGACGGCCCGGCCGACGCCGTGGCCGCGAGCCTCCTCGAGCACCGCGATGTTGTACAGCCCGGCGATCCGTCCGGTGACCGCCAGGGTGCCGGCGCCGACCGGACGGCCGCCGACCCGGGCGAGGACGTTGACCACCTGGATCGCGCCGTTCTCGCGGGTGAGCAGGTCGCGGAAGGTGCCGAGCAGGTCCCGGGACATCCCGAACCCGTCGCACATCGCGAGGATCGTGGCATCGACGGTGCCGTCGGTGCTCACCTCGACGGTGACCCCGTCCGGGGGCGTCTGGTCGAGGGAGACGTCGGACAGGTCGAGGTGCATGCCGACGGTCGGCTCGTCGACGACCAGACCGCGCTCGACGAGGACCGCCTCGAGCTCGGGGGAGCGGCTGCTCGGGGTCAGCCACCACAGGAACGGCCGGCCGTTGCCGATCAGCCGGTCCAGCACCTCGTGGGTGCGGCGGGCGGCGTCGGCGGCGGCAAACCGGGCGTTCATCGCGCCGGTGAACATCGGGAAGTCGATGTCCGAGGTCCACCAGAAGGTGTCCGGGTCCTCGTGGACCTCGATCTCGGGGGTGTCGAAGAGCGGGGCCCAGTCGAAGAGGTTGCTCTCGACGGGGGCGATGCGGGGGTCGCCGGTCATGCCGAGACCCCGGCGACGCCGGCCGCGATCAGCCCCTGCCCGGCGGTGTAGGTGGCCATCACCGCCGACTCCAGTGCCGGGTGGGGCTCCTTGAGGAGGAACTCCTGGAGGCCGAGGATCGTGTCGGAGACGAGGAACAGGGCGGTGCCGGCCTGCAGGGTGCGCCGCGCCCGGCACGGCAGGGAGGGGTCGAGGGTCCGCGAGCTCGCGAACATCGCGGCCAGGATCGTCGCGTAGGCCGCGACGGGGCCGCGCAGGGCGGGGTCCTTGCGCCCGGCGGCAAGACTCATCACCGGGGCGGTGGTGAGCCAGAGCCCGAGCGCGGCCTTGAGGCCGGTGGTGTCGAACTCCTCGACGTCGCCGCGTACCGACAGGAACCCGGTGATGTAGGCGAGGTGGGCGCCGAAGAACGAGCCCACGCCGGTGAGGAAGGCCCGCTCGCCGCGGCCGAGCAGGGCCACGTCCCCGCCCCAGGAGAACGCCTGGGCGACGGCGGTGCTGCGGCGCAGGAGGCCGGTGCGGCCGTCGGTGCCGTCCAGGAAGGCGGTGGCCAGGGCAGGCATCAGCGCCGGCTTGAGGGCATAGCGCAGTCGCCGCGCGGTCGGACTCGTCTTGCCGGCCAGCGTGCTGTCGGCGAGCGCGAGGACGCCGTACGCGGCCGCGGCGGCCAGGGTCTTGCGTCGGGGCATGCCGTTCATCATGTGCCGTTCGCCCCGGCACCGCCAGTGCGGCTCGCCGGTCGGGCGGCCGGTCGGGCGGCCGATCGGGCTGATGGTCAGCTCGCCAGCGGCACCTCCGGGTGCTCGAGCGGCCACTCGGCGACCGGCTGCTCACTCGGGGCGCTGCGGGACACGGTGCCGCGGCTGCTGGTGACGGTGTAGCTCCCGTCGTCCTCGGCGGTGAGGGTGAAGCCCTCGGAGTGCTTCACCTTGTGGTGGAACCGGCACAGCGGGGCCAGGTTGCACACGCAGGTGCGGCCCTCGGGGAACTCCGTGCGGTGGTCGAGCTCGCACTCGACGGCCGGGCGGCAGCAGCCGGGCCAGACGCAGGTACGGTCCCGCGCCACCACGCCCCGCCAGATGGGTGGGGTGGGTTGGTAGGAGCGGGTGGACAGGTGCGTGAAGTCGCCGGCCTCGTCGGTGAGCATCCGGTACCAGGTGGAGTCCGGGTCGGCGGCGATCCGTTGTACCACCTCCGGCGGGATCGGCGTGTCGCCCGACAGCAGCCCGGGGGCGTCGCCGACGCCCAGCAGCGAGCTGATCGGCACGGTCACGTTGATCACCGGGCGGGCGAACGCGCCGATCCGCGTGTGTCGCTCGATCAGCTCCGCGGGGTCGCGGCCGTCGCGGGTCTCGTCGTCCTCGAGCTCGGAGTCGAGTGCGCGGACGTCGAGGCGCCCGAGCAGCAGGTCGAGCATCACGTCGGCCCGCATCTGCTCGAGGGTGCGCTCCTGCTCGTCGCTCTCGCAGAGCTTCTTGGCGATCAGCGTGATCCGGTAGTTGGCGGCGGTGAGGTCGGTGCCCATGTTGGTGCAGCCGAGGTGCCCGGTCCCGTTCGCGTCGAGCGTGAGCCTGGCCCGTCGCTTGCTGAACGCCTGATGGAAGGACTGCTCGTCGTCCTTCTGCCGGAACTTGAGCTTGCGGTAGCGCGCGGCGTTCTGCAGCTGGCTCCGGGTCAGGGTGACGAGCGGGGAGCCGGGGTCGTCGTACCGGGCGAGGTAGGCGTCCATCAGCTCGGCGAACCGGGGGATGTCGTCGGGGTCGGCGATCGTGTCCGCCGCGTCGAGGACCAGGGCGGCCTTGCCGAGGTCGAGGCGTCCCGACTCGCAGAGTGCCCAGAGGTTCGGGAACTGGGCGCTCAGCCGGGAGTAGAAGTGCAGCTGCACCTGCACGTAGCGCTCGGTGTCACCGAGCGCGGGACCGAACTCGGCGCCGGTCTCCTCGCCGGGGGTGAGCACGAAGCGCACCTGGGTCGCGTTCGCCCGGCGGGCCTGGTGGTCGCGTTCGCAGCGGGCGTGCATCTCCGCGAACGCGCGCAGTCTCCGGGCGTGCTGCGCGTTCTCGCAGACCTTGGTCTGCACGGCGAAGGCGACCAGCTCGGCGTCATCGAGCCGTGCGTACTCCGGTGGGGGCGGCACCGGCACCTCCAGCAGGGGATCCATGGAACCTCCGGGTAGTTCGAACATCTGTTCGAATTACTCAACCACGGGGCACCCCCAAAAAACAGGACAGGTTGACGACCTGTGCACAACTCGTTCGCGGTAGGTTGAGTGTCGCGGTTGCCGTGCGTGAGCGGCTATTCGTACTGACCCGACAACAGGGCGGTCGCCTCGCTGATCCGCAGCGCGGTGGCCGGACCGGCGATCGTGACGGTGTCGGGGATGTCCCGCCACGTGCCACCGTTCACCCGGAACCGGGCGGTGTAGGTGACGTCCACGCTGGTCTGCACGGTGATGTGGGCGTGGGTGTAGGCGTAGGTGATGTCCTTGGCGGGGTACGGCGCGCCCGGGTCGGTGGTCGTGGCCACCGTGCCGTCGCCGTGGTGCCAGGTGAAGCGGCTCGGTGTCGCCTCGACGTCCACCTGCTGGCCGAGGAGGGTGATCGTGCGGGTGAAGGACTGCGGCTCCGCGTAGAAGATCGTCGCGAAGTTCACCAGCGTCTTGTCCCGGGGCTGGGTGCGGGCCTGGAGAGCCGGCAGGCCGATGCGGCGGATCGCCTGGAGGACCAGGGCCGGGGTGACTTGGGGCTTGGGGGTCTGCGCGGCGGTCGGGGGTCGTCCGAAGCACTGGGTGCCCGAGCGGCTCCCAAGTGCCGTTCGGCGTGCTTGCCCCAGAGCCGCCAGAGCCGCTCAACCGGATCGGGGCAAGACTCGCGCAGCCGCGCAGTCCAGAGGCCGCCGGGTGCTGCGGTTCGTGCGTCAACGCCTTGGCAGACGGTCACCCAGCGGTACTGCGATGTAAGGCGGACTATCAGCTGTCACCGTTCGCAGGTCACCGGGTTGCCTGACGCCGCGTTTGCCTTGTTGCCGATGATCTCAAGGTCAGTCGGAACCTGACACACACCAGTTGAGGTCTCGTCGATCAGCGCAACCGGCAGTCGGCAACCGGCGTAGAGGCGGCGCAACGCCGTGACGAAGTTAGCGATGCACCAGCGACGAGATCGCAGCGGCGCGCTTGGCGCGATCATGACGCCACCAGGTCGAGCCGTAGCTACCGCCATGCCCGCGGGATCGAGGCGCATGAACATTGTCATTGGCTGTCGTCCGCGCCTCAGTGAGACGCTTGCGTTTGCCGCTTCGCCGGATACAAGGACTCTCGGGCACCTCTGAGCCAGCACGTCAAGGACGGCGACCGCGCGTTTCGGACGCGACTGGTCAGCACTCGAATGGATCGCAATTCGCCATCCTTGCCGATCGGATGTAGCCGCCCTCGGCGATAGACCTTGTCGATGTTGTCGGCGATCGCCGCGCACGACATCACAGCTCGCGCTGTGGCCAGCTTCTTCAGGACCGCGAGTGTCGCCGGTCCGAGCGGCGTAGTTGATCGCACTCGAAGTAGTACCGAGCGAACGCCTTGGCCGCCTTCGCCCCGGACCCCTTGGCCGCGGCCGGCATCGCGGGAGCACTCGAGCTCGGCGACTGCGACGGGTCCGGCCTGCTCGACGGCGCCTTCGACTGCGCCTTCGGCGGCGGCGCGGGGGTCGGGTTGGACTGGCAGCCCGCGAGCCCCGCCGACAGCACACCTGCGACCACGGCCGCGGCGGCGAGCGCCGGGACGCGGGAGAAGCGGTCACCCACTGCTCGACCCCCATGAACTCGACCCGGGACGGCATCCCGGGCGAACCGGGACGACCAGCCGGAACTTACCGAGGGCTCACCTCGCCCGGCTAGACCCCGCCGGCCGTCTGTGGACGACTCGCCGAGGTCCCCGCACCGCGCTGTCCCTGCCCGGGGGACAGCTCACATGTCGAGGCTCTTGATCAGCCAGTGGTCGCCGGTGCGGGTCAGCACGAGCCGGAAGGTCAGCGGCCCACCCTTGTGCTGCTCCGGCTTGCTGCCCTTGGTCGGGTACACCGACTGCGGCGCCACGATGACCGCCATCTTCATCGCGGCCTCACCCTTCGGCAGGCCGGTCTCCGGCACGGCGGTCTTCACCTGCCAGCCGTCGGTCTCGACGTGCCCCCCGTCGGCGTAGATCTTGTCGAGCTGGGCGGCGAAGTCCGCGCACCTCGTGCACGACTTCGAGGCGAGCGCCTTGAACTTGGCGGTCTTGCCGGACACGGTCGCCTTGTTCAGGGTGTCCACCCAGTAGCTCGCGAACTCCTCGGCACCGTGCTGGTTGTCGGCGGAGGCGTACGACGGGACGCTGGGCCCGTTCGACGGGTCCGCGGACGGCTTGTCCGAGGAGGAGCACGAGGTCAGGGCGAAGCCCAAGGCAACGGCGGCGCACAGCGCGGCAACACGGCGGATCACGCCGACGATTTTGACACGCGCGCGGCCCCAACCAAGAACCGGGCAGAATGCGGCGCGTGGGCACGAACACCTTGACCGGCCAGCTCGACGCGCTTCGCAGTGGCGCGGTCACCTCCAAGGAGCTCACCGAGACCGCGCTCGCGGCCATCGAGGAAACGCAGCCGACCCTGCACGCGTTCGCGGTGGTCGCCGCCGATGACGCCCGCAGGGCTGCCGCCGAGGCCGACGAAGCACGGTCCCGCGGGGAGCACCAGGACCGCCCGCTGCTCGGCGTGCCCGTCTGCATCAAGGACGACACCGACCTGGCGGGTCACCCGACCGCCTTCGGGATCGCGGGGGAGCACCCCGCCGCGGCCGAGGACGCCGAGCTGGTGCGCCGGCTCCGACGGGCCGGTGCGGTGATCGTCGGCAAGACGCACTCCTCCGAGCTCGGCCAGTGGCCGCTGACCGGCACCCACCTGACCGGGCACACCCGCAACCCGTGGAGCCGCGAGCACACTCCCGGCGGCTCGTCGGGCGGCACCGCGGCCGCGGTCAGTGCCGGGATCCTCGCCGCCGGGCTCGGCAGCGACGGGGCCGGGTCGATCCGGATCCCCGCGTCGTGGACCAACCTCGTGGGCATCAAGCCGCAACGCGGTCGGCTGTCGACGTACCCGTGGCGGCAGGCGTTCTACGGCCTCACCGTCAACGGCCCGCTCGCGCACACGGTGGCCGACGCGGCGCTGCTGCTCGACGTGCTGCAGGGCAACCACGCGGACGACGTGCACCGGCCGGAGCGGGTCGACCTGGCCGACGCGGCGTACACCGAGCCGCCGCGGCTGCGGATCGGGCTGTCCTACCGGCCGCCGGTCACCCTCGTCCCCAACCGGCTGCACCCGCGGATCCGCGAAGGCGTCGTACGCACCGGTGGGCTGCTGCGCCGCCTCGGCCACCGCGTCGAGGACCGGGAGCCGGGGTACGGCCCGTTCCTCGGGTTCGGCTTCCTGGTCCGCTCGATGGTCGGCCTCGACGACTGGCGCGGCCACCTCCGCGACGCCTCGCTGCTGGAGCGGCGCACGATCGGCAACGCGAACCTCGGCCGGGGCCTCCGCCCTGCCCTGGGCCTCGCCGCCCGCGGGGAGCGGGCCAGCGCGCGACGGGTGCTGGCCGCGCTGCGGGACGTGGACGTGATCGTCGCCCCGACCACCGCCCAGCCTCCGCTGCGGGTCGACGCGATCGACCGCACCGGCGCGTGGCGCACCGACCAGATCATCACCTCGGCGTGCCCCTACACGTTCCCGTGGAACGTGCTCGGCTGGCCCGCGGTGAACATCCCCGCCGGCTTCAGCGACGACGGTCTCCCGGTCGGCGTACAGCTGATGGGCAAGCCGGACTCCGAACCGCTGCTGGTCTCGCTGGCCGCCCAGCTCGAGGCGGAGCTGGACTGGACCCGGCACACCCCGACCCGGTGGTGGTGATGGCCGGCAAGCCGCTTTCCGACAAGCTCGGGATCCGGCCCGGCCTCACCGTGTACGTCGACCAGCCGCCGGCGCACCTCGACACGCTGCTGCCCGGAGTGGACTACGCGACCCGGCTGCCGCGCCGGGCCGACGTGGTGCTGACCTTCCACACCGACCGGCACCGCCTCGCGGACCGGCTGCCGACCCTGGTCGCGCACACGGTGGGCAACGGGGCGGTCTGGGTCTGCTGGCCGAAGCGGTCCAGCGGGGTCACCACCGACCTGAGCGACGGGGTCGTGCGCGAGATCGGCCTCGCGGCGGGCGTGGTGGACGTGAAGGTGGCCGCGATCGACGCGACCTGGTCCGGGCTGAAGTTCGTGCGCCGGCTGGCCGACCGGTAGCGCTCAGTCGTTAGCGGACCCGAACCGCACGAGGCGCCCCGTCGTCACCTCGCAGCATGCGCCAGGGTGGGGGAGAGCGCCGGAAGACGGAGGCCCAGGGTTCCGTCCTCCGGCGCCCGCGACGCCTATCGCGTCCAGGCGCCGCACTTCTTGTCGATCAGGTCGGCCACTGTGCCGACCGCAATGCCAGAAAAACACCGGATGGTGACGTGAGTGGGGAAATGCCGGAAAAGGCGGTTTCGCGCGCGAGTCGGGTCCCAGAACGAGGGGACGGCCCTACCGGGCGGCCCGCCGCCCGCCGGAGGACCGCCGGGGCCGGACCGGCCTCCGGCGCGACACCCTGACCGTCCGGGACGCCAGCACGAACATCAGCAGCAGGCAGCCGATCGCCCCGAGCGTGGCGCCGCCGGTGAACGCCCAGGCCAGCGACTGGCCGCGCCGGGCCGCGTGCCCGAAGTCGATGGCGGCCCGCACCAGGAAGAACCAGGCGACCCCGCTGCCCAGGACGCCCACGAGGAGCACGGCGAGGGATCGGACGGGCCCGAGGCCGGATCGCTGCGGCCGCTCAGCGCGTCGTCTGCCGGTGGTCACCACGTGTCGTTCCAGGGTCCTTTCAGCCACAAAGGGCCAGTATGACCCACCCGGCAACGAGCCGCCGGGGAACGCGCCGGTGCGCCGGGCCGGCGGTGACTAGAACGGCACCGGCGTCCCCGCCAGCCTCTTCGCGGGGGCGCGCCCGGACAGTGCCCGGCAGAACTCGAACGCGTCCATCGTGAGGTGCTCGCCGTCCCCGTGCGACCAGGTGCCGCCGGCCGGGCCGGTCAGCTCCAGGCGGTACGGCGCGCCGTGCCGCCGCGCCCAGTCGCGGACCACGTCGTCGACGATCACGCCCTCGTGCTCGGCGGTGGCCGGCACCGCGACGCCGGTCGCCCGCGCGATGTCGAGGCGGTGCATGAACGGGTCGCGGGTGAGGATCACGTCCAGCAGGTAGCCGACCGTCCACAGCTCCGTCGCGCCGCCCACGTCCTGCGGGTCCGGCAGGGTCCGGTCCCGCACCGGGGCAGGGGTGTGGGCCCGGGCCGCGGCGGCCCTCGGGGCGGTCAGCCGCACGGCCTGCACCAGGTCCGACGTACTCAGCCCGGCGTTCTCCTCGACCTGCACCGCGGTCAGCGCGTCGATCCTCAGGCCGCCGTCGCGCTGGGCCCGCTGCCTGGCGGCGAGCTGCTGGCGCGCGGTCTCCTCGACGCTCGTGACCATCTGCATCATCCCGAGCAGGTGGCCGGCCATCGCGCGCACGTCCCACCCGGGGCACTCGGTCGGCGCCGCCCACTGCCCGGGAGTGAGCCGCTCGAGCACCGCCAGCACCCGGTCGTACTCGGTGGCGGCGAGCCGCACCGCCGTGTCGTGGTCGGGACCCGGGCGGTAGGCGGGGTCCGAGCGCGGGTCGAGGGTGGTGCTCATGGCTGCTCCTTCGGGTCCTCGGGCGCGAGGCCCAGGTTGTCGGCGAACATGTCGACCATCCGGTCGACCAGCCGGGCGTAGCGGTCGCCGCCGGGGTCGTTGGCGAGCTGGGCGTCCGCGAGACCGCTGATCATCGCCGTGCTGAGGTCGACGTCCTCGTCGCGGGTGACGCCGAGCTCCGCGAGCCGGGCCCGGAACCCCTCGAGCACCGCGACCGCGGGCGCGTAGGCCTCGGGCGTCGGCTCGAACCCGGGGATGGTGCGCTGGTTCATCAGCTGGTGCCGGGCCAGGTCGGCGGTGGCGAAGTCGAAGTAGGTGTGCGCGAGGAACCGCATCGCGGCCCGGGGAGAGCGGGGGAGGTCCGCGGCGAGCGACTCGACGCGGGCGAGGTACTCGGTCCACGCCTGGGCGAACATCGCGTCGTAGATCGCGTTCTTCGACGCGAAGTGCGAGTACAGCGACGGCGCCTGCATGCCGACCCGGCGGGCCACCTCGCGCAGCGTGAGCTGCGCCAGCCCCTGCTCCCGGGCCAGGTCCCAGGCGGCCTCCAGGATCTCCCGGCGGGTCGCCGCACGCCGTTCGGCTGTCCTATCTCTGTTCGGAGCACCTAACACAGTTAGGAGTGTGCACCCGCGGAGGCCGCGCTGTCCACCCCCGGTCCGGCGCATCGCCGACGCAGGGCACCTTCCGGGCGACCAGCGTGACCAGCACGTAGGCGGTGTGGTGCAGGAAGGCGACGTCCATGGCGCCGCCGATGCCGACGTCGGGCGCCGGGAGCTGCTTGGGCAGCCCGCTGACGAACGTGGTGGTGGCCCCGGTGCCCGGGTCGATGCGCAGCACCCGGCCGCCCGGGCCGTCGGTGACGTACAGCGCGCCGTCCGGGCCGACGGTGCTGCCCGAGCCGCAGCCGGTGTTGTCCGCGCAGGTCGGTGCGGCGAACGTGGTCAGCACGCTCGCGACGGGCTTGTGCGAGTCCCGGTGGGAACGATGGGTGGCCCCGGCGGTCGGGGCCGTGAGGACGGTCGCGACAGCGACGGCGGCGAGCAACGACACGAGCTTCTTGAGTCCCACGCCAGGCCTCCCCGTAGCGGCGGTGGATCCCTTCAGCACACGCCGGGGGACCGGGCCGGTCAATGACGTGATGGGGTCATGGAAAGCACCGCGACGCGCCCCGAACCGGCGCGGGCGCGACATCGCCGACGGAACGCATCTTCCGGTACGGCGGTGGGGCGGGTGTGACTAGTGTGAATGGCCCGAACGGGTGCTGGACGGCCCCCGGAGCGGTGTGCTGACCCGCCCCCGCGACACGCCCGGATCGCCGCCGCGACACGCCCGGACGACCCCCGGACATCGCCGCTGACCTGCGGTTTTACCGACCCCGGAAAAAAGCTCGACGAAGTTGTCCAATCAGGTTGCACGCCCTTGGGGCGGCCCGTACGGTTACCACTACATCTAGTAGTTACACAGATGTAAGTTTCCACAGGTAGTGGTGACTTACGCACATGGAACAGCCTAGTTGTCCCCAGGTCCTCCACAGGTTCACCCACACCCACGCGGGCAGAAACTGTCGGTGCGACTTGTTGCACTAGAGACGGTCGGCCCCGGCCCGGGACCACCAGAGCCAGCACCGGAAGGGGGTGTCGAGATGCACTGTCCGTACTGCCGCAACACCGACACCCGGGTGCTCGACAGCCGGGTCGCCGACGACGGCGGGTCGATCCGCCGCCGGCGCACCTGCCAGGAGTGCGGGAAGCGGTTCAGCACCGTCGAGCAGATGCAGCTCGTGGTGGTCAAGCGCTCCGGCGCGACCGAGCCGTTCGCCCGCGACAAGGCGATCACCGGGGTCCGCAAGGCGTGCAAGGGCCGCCCGGTCTCCGAGGACGACCTGGCCTGCCTGGGCCAGCAGGTCGAGTCCGACCTGCGCGCCAGCGGCTGGGCCGAGGTGCCGGCCAACGAGGTCGGCCTGGCCATCCTGGGCCCGCTCCGCGAGCTCGACGAGGTGGCCTACCTCCGGTTCGCGAGCGTCTACAAGGCCTTCGAGAGCGCCGAGGCGTTCGAGGAGGAGATCGCGGTGCTGCGCGCCGAGCGCGCCGCCGCGGAGACCCCGCTGCTCAGCGGGTGACCACAGACTGCCCGGCGCGTCGTGGGGAAGCGGCGCGTCGGGCAAACCACTTCAGCAACAGCCAGACAATGAAGTCACAACCAGGGGATGAGGAGTCAGGGCATGACGGAGACAGTTTCAGGTGACGCACGCACGGGTCGCCCGAGCCGCAAGGGCAAGGGTCTGAAGATCAACCGGGTCTTCAGCACCGACGGCGTGCACCCGTACGACGAGATCACCTGGGAGCGTCGCGACGTCGTCCAGACGAACTGGAAGACCGGCGAGTCCGTCTTCGAGCAGCGCGGCGTGGAGTTCCCCGACTTCTGGAGCGTGAACGCCTCCACGATCGTCACCAGCAAGTACTTCCGCGGCGCGGTCGGCACCGACGCCCGCGAGTGGAGCCTCAAGCAGCTCGTCGACCGGGTGGTGAAGACCTACCGCCAGGCCGGCGAGGACAACGGGTATTTCGCCGACGCTGCGTCTGCTGAGGTCTTCGAGCACGAGCTGGTCTGGCTGCTCGTGCACCAGTACTTCTCCTTCAACTCCCCGGTCTGGTTCAACGTGGGCACGCCCAGCCCGCAGCAGGTCTCCGCGTGCTTCATCCTCTCCGTCGACGACTCGATGGACTCGATCCTGAACTGGTACAAGGAGGAGGGCTTCATCTTCAAGGGCGGCTCCGGCGCCGGCCTGAACCTGTCGCGGATCCGCTCCTCCAAGGAGCTGCTCTCCTCCGGCGGTACGGCGTCCGGGCCGGTGTCGTTCATGCGCGGCGCCGACGCGTCCGCGGGCACCATCAAGTCCGGCGGCGCGACCCGTCGTGCGGCGAAGATGGTGGTGCTCGACGTGGACCACCCCGACATCGAGGAGTTCGTCGAGACCAAGGCGCGCGAGGAGGACAAGATCCGCGCGCTGCGCGACGCCGGGTTCGACATGGACCTGGGCGGCAAGGACATCACCTCCGTGCAGTACCAGAACGCCAACAACTCGGTCCGGGTCACCGACGAGTTCATGCGCGCGGTCGAGGAGGGCACCGAGTTCGGGCTGCGCGCCCGCGGCACCGGCGAGGTCATCGAGACCGTCGACGCCCGCGAGCTGTTCAAGAAGATCAGCAAGGCCGCCTGGGAGTGCGCCGACCCGGGGCTGCAGTACGACGACACCATCAACGACTGGCACACCAACCCCGAGACCGGCCGGATCACCGCGTCCAACCCGTGCTCGGAGTACATGTCGCTGGACAACTCCTCGTGCAACCTGGCGTCAGCCTGAACCTGCTGAAGTTCCTCAAGGACGACGACACCTTCGACGCGCCGCTGTTCGCGAAGGCCGTCGAGCTGATCATCACCGCGATGGACATCTCGATCTGCTTCGCGGACTTCCCGACCGAGTCGATCGGTGCGACCACCCGCGACTACCGCCAGCTCGGCATCGGCTACGCCAACCTCGGCGCGCTGCTGATGGCGATGGGCCTGGGCTACGACTCCGACGGCGGCCGCGCGATGGCCGCGTCGATCACCTCGCTGATGACCGGCCAGTCCTACAAGCGCTCCGCCGAGCTCGCCGCGGTGGTCGGCCCCTACACCGGGTACGCCCGCAACGCGACCGCCCACAAGCGCGTGATGCGCAAGCACCAGGCGGCCAACGACGCCGTACGCACCCTGCACGTCGCGGACGCCGAGGTGCACAAGCTGGCTGTCGCAGGCCTGGGAGCAGGTCGTGAAGCTGGGGGAGAAGAACGGCTTCCGCAACGCGCAGGCCTCGGTGCTCGCGCCGACCGGCACCATCGGCTTCATGATGGACTGCGACACCACCGGCATCGAGCCGGACTTCTCGCTGGTGAAGTTCAAGAAGCTCGTCGGCGGCGGCTCGATGCAGATCGTCAACCAGACCGTGCCGCGCGCGCTGCGCAAGATGGGCTACCAGGAGGAGCAGGTCGAGGCGATCGTCGAGTACATCGCCGAGCACGGCCACGTCATCGACGCGCCGGGCCTGAAGACCGAGCACTACGAGGTCTTCGACTGCGCGATGGGCGCCCGGGCGCTCAAGCCCGATGGGCCACGTGCGGATGATGGCGGCCTGCCAGCCGTTCCTGTCCGGCGCGATCAGCAAGACCGTGAACCTGCCGGAGGCGGCCACCGTCGAGGAGATCGAGGACATCTACCTGCAGTCCTGGAAGCTCGGGCTGAAGGCGACCGCGATCTACAGGGACAACTGCAAGGTCGGCCAGCCGCTGTCGTCCGGCAAGGGCGAGAACAAGGGCTCGGAGGTCTCGGTCGAGGCCGCGCAGCCGGAGACGATCGTGGTCGAGCGCCCGGTCCGCAAGCGGCTGCCGAAGTCGCGCCCGTCGCGCACCACGTCGTTCACCGTGGGCGGCGCCGAGGGCTACATGACCGCCGGCTCCTACCCCGACGACGGCCTGGGCGAGGTGTTCCTCAAGCTCGGCAAGCAGGGCTCCACGCTCGCCGGCGTGATGGACGCCTTCTCGATGGCGATCTCGATCTCGCTGCAGTACGGCGTCCCGCTGGAGACCTACGTCTCGAAGTTCACCAACATGAAGTTCGAGCCGGCCGGCCTCACCGACGACCCGGACGTGCGGATGAGCCAGTCGATCATGGACTACATCTTCCGCCGCCTGGCGCTGGACTACCTGCCGTTCGAGACCCGCTCGGCGATGGGCATCTACTCCGCCGAGGAGCGGCAGCGCCAGCTCGAGACCGGCTCCTACCAGCCGGCCGAGGAGGAGCTCGAGCAGGTCGACCAGGGTTCCGTCGAGGTCGCCGAGGCTCCCGCCCCGGCGCCGGAGGCCACGAAGCCGGCGGAGAAGGAAGCCCCCAAGGGCGCCCACACCTCCGCCGAGCTGATGGAGGCCATCACCGGCACCGCGGTCGACAGCCCGCTCTGCTTCACCTGCGGCACCAAGATGCGCCCGGCGGGCAGCTGCTACGTCTGCGAGGGCTGCGGCAGCACCAGCGGCTGCAGCTGAGGAGTCGAGAAGAACCGGGCCGGCTCCCCGATGGAGCCGGCCCGGTTCCTTGCTGGGGACTCGGGGGACGGAACCTGGCGAAGCAGAGTGGTGTTTCGCATCAGTTCAGTTGCGGGCTTTTGTCGACGAAGTCCAGACCGCGTCAGTTGTCGCAGTTAGCCTGTTCAGGCAGCAAAGAGTCGGGGGCGGTGTGCCGTCGACCCAGAGGGAAGGCAAGACGGCAGGACATGTCCGACCATGACGCAGCGCGATGCTCCAACGGACTGAGGGAGCTGGCGCGGGACAGTCGTTTCACTCCGCGCGCACACCAGCTCGAAGATCTCGCTGGGGCGCTCGCGGACCCCGACAACGACAACTGGGCCGGTGTCGATCTCTTCGCCGCCTTCCCGCCAGAGGCATCCATCCGCCTGCGCCACCGGAATGCCGTCGAACGGCCCGTTGGCGTCCTGGCGGCTATGTCGGTCTTTCTCCCAGTTGGGTGGACGTGGCTGGAGTTCCACCGCGCATCAGCGGCCTACGCGGAGATGATCCAGACAGGAGGGGAGCCCGAAGGGCGCACCTTCTTGGGTTTGTGGGCGAGTGGCTTCGACGGCCGCCTGGGTGCTCGCAGCCACCTCGCGCCCATGGCGATGGTGTCCCTGTCGCTGATCGTGTTCGCGATCTTCTGCATCGTGGCTCACCGCGTCATCGCCGAAGCCAACGTTCGGCGCGAAGAGCGCCTGTTTCGCGAGGCCCGCACTGAGCTGGTGCAGACGTTGACGGCGGCGTCACTCGTGATGAACTCGCGCCGCGCCGACCACCCCCAGCGTATCGAGGGCATCATCAAGTCCTCGATGGACAAGTTGCGGAAGACGCAGGACGCTGCCCGCAAGGCCACGCTCGAGCTGTCGGAGACGGCGGAGAACGTGAACACCGGTGTCCAAGAGATGCTCGATTCCGTCCAGTCCGCCCGGGTCGAGACCGAGGCGCTCCTGGTGCAGGCGAAGTCGACCCACGAGACACTTGAGTCGGCGACCAAGAAGACGGGCGAAGCCCTTTCCGCGTCGATCACCTCCCTGGACACCACCATCAAGACCGGTGTGGAAGCCGCGAAGACCTCGGTGGGTGAATCGGTCAGCGCGGCAGAGGTCATGGTGCGCGAGACGTTGCACGCATCTCGGTCGAACGTCGACGCCTCCGCTGAGGAGCTTTCCCGGCTCCTGTCCGAGGCATTGACCAAGTTCCAGGTGGCGATGGGTGATCACATCGACGACCTGACCGGGCAGACCGTCCGGGCGATCGATGCATCTGGGCAGGGGCTCATGGGCGTCATCGACCGGATCGGCGAGAGCACATCGCTCAGTGCAGGAGCCGCTGACTCGCTGGCCGAACAGGTGACGATCATGCGTGACGACAATGCCGCCGCCCGCCAGGACCTCGAGCGCGCGATGGAAGACCTGCGATCCACCCTCGAGGCAATCGAGATGGCACTCGGCAGCCACGAGAGCACGCTCCAGGGGCATGCGTCCGAGCTCACCGGCACGCGTGATGCGGCCGAGCGGATGCTGCGTCACCTCACCGCATCGGTGGCAGCCGTGAACGGCAACGGCGTCCCACTCGACGCGAGGTCGTGACGTGCACGAGAGTTCGAGCCGACGAGGTCGACTGTTCACTGTCGAGTCCATCGCGGGGTGGATCTTCGCCGACCTCCTCCTGGTGCTCTTCCTAATCGGGCTCGGCTCTGCCCAGGCCTACACCCCGCCCGACCCGCCGGAGCCGCCCAAACCGGAGCCCAAGCTGGCCCCGATCGTCGGCATGAAAACCAAGCCCGTCTCGCTCCTTGTCAACGTCGACGGCGCCTCCCTGGCAACCGGGCGGCCGTTGTCGAAGCCTCAGAAGAAGGCGGTCTGTCGCTCGGTCCGCGGCGTGCTCGGGCCGGTGCGTGGCGAGCGGGCCGCGCTGGTGCTGATCTTCGGCGGCGCCACCGACGTCGGCGCCGGGCAGAACGTCGCGCGTGCGATCGGCAGCCAGCTCGGGTGTGCCGACCACCACGTGTTCGCGGGACGGGTGCCGTCCCGCGCCTTCTGGGACGGCACGTTGCCATTGGGGTCGGCACGTCTGGAGGTCTTCATGTTCGTGACCGGGAAGGCCGAGCAGTGAGTGGCGGCACCCGAGCGCAGGAGGAGAGGACCTGATGCTCGCGCGCGTGCGGCGGTGGGTGCGTCGCTGGTGGGGACGCCCACGAGGCGGCGCTGCCACGGGCCCGCCTGGTGCCGGCGGCGCTCAGCCGGGACGCACCGCCGCGGGTAGCCCCGCAGCCTCGCCCCAGTCGGCTCCGGAGGAGATCCCGATGCCGTTGCTGGCGGCTGCCCCGACCGCCGGGCGCGATGCCGAGCCGAGGACACCCACCGGATCCGATCCGAGCTCCCCGGCTCCCACCGAGAAGCCAACCACTTCCGGACCGATCCAGGCCCAGCCGACCGAAGGCGGATGGAGTCCGGGCCAGGGCTCCGAGAGCACAACGGTACCCGCCGCCGCTGCCCCCGACTCCGTCGAGCAAGAGACGCGCGACGGTGCGCCGGGCCCTGCCGCGACCCCGACGGGCGACGAGTCCGTCCCGGCGTCGGCGGCACGGCTCCCACTGCCTGGCCCGGACGGGCACGGGGACGTCCCAGCCCCTCCGCGAGACGACGGCGACGCGATCGTCCTCGCCGACCTGTCCGGCCGCGTCTACGCGCCGGTGCCGGGCGGTTTCGCGCCGCCACCCCTGTCCCCGACCCAGGCCCGGCCCTCGCACAGGCGCTGGCTCGGGCGACTGTCGCCCTGGGCACCGACGCAGACCGGTGCGCTCGTGGCGGACCTCGCCCAGGGGCGGCACGTCCTCCTCGCCGCGATCGGAGACGAGCCGGTCATGGTGCCCGAAGTCGAGGTCGCGGACGGCGGTAGCAGCGCCTACCGCGTCTCGGCGATCGAGCCGGCCTGCGTGCTCGAGTCGGGCGAGGAGGCCGGTCGACCCCGGACGCTCGACCTCGCCCTGTCGGTCCGTGCCGCACAAGGGGACGTGACCGCGGACGCGTTGGACCGGCTGGAACTTGCCCGCCTGGTCGCGATCGCGCTCGCCGGGCTGCACCGCTGCGACCTGGTCACCGACGGTTTCGGCTGGGACACCTTCGTATTCACGCTCGACCCGCGACCGGCGGTGGCGCTGACTCGGCCCGATCGGCTGCGCCGGGTCGGCAGCGAGTTCCTGGACCCCGCCGGCCCCGCCGCCGACAAGCACGCGGTCGGCCCGTTCGACACAGATCGTTCCCGGCTCGCTGAGCTGCTCCGCGGTCTCTTGCTCGACCCGGGACCGGACGTACCTGCCGACTGGTCGACGGTCGACGACGTGCCGGGCCTCACGCCGCCAGTGACCCGGGTCCTGTGCCGTCTGGGGGAGCGCGCGCTCGGAGCGGCCGGCACCCGGCCGCAAGCGGCGGAATGGGTGGCGGCACTGGGGGCGCCGCAGGTAGCGGCTGCCGCTGGTAGGGGAGGCGTCACGTGATGCGGCTCGAGGAGGTGATGCCTGGGCACCGGCTCCGCGGGGTCTCGGCGGGCGCGATCGAGATCGTGTCGACCGACTGGATGGGCGGCGACTACCTCCGCGTGGTCTTCCGCGACGGAGCCGGCCGTGTTGCCGATCGGCTGCTGGACCGCAACGACGAGGCCGTCCTGGTCCTCGACGTCCCGTCACGGACCCGGGCGTTCGAGGGAGACGCCACTGTGTGGAAGGAAGCAGCGGAGGCTCTGCGACTTCGCTACGCGGCTTTGCTCGACCCGATGCTGGCGGTCTCGCACTCGACTCTCCAGCCCTTGCCGCACCAGATCAAGGCGGTGTACGGCGAGTTCCTGCCGCGCACGCCGCTGCGCTACCTGCTGGCCGACGACCCGGGTGCCGGCAAGACGATCATGTGCGGGCTCTACGTCAAGGAGATGATCCTCCGCGGCGAGCTCGACCGGTGCCTGATCGTCGCGCCGGGCGGGCTGGTCGACCAGTGGCACGACGAGCTGTGGACCAAGTTCGGGCTCCAGTTCCGAATCGTGTCCCGCGACCTGCTGGCCGCGACGCCGGGTAGCTCGGTCTTCGAGGAGTTCCCGCTGCTGATTGCCCGCATGGACATGCTGGCCCGGGACGAGGAGCTCCAGGACCAGCTCGACCGCTCGGAGTGGGACCTGGTCGTCGTCGACGAGGCCCACCGGATGTCGGCCCGGTGGAACGGTCCCGAGCTCGACACGACCAAGCGGTACTCACTGGGTCAGCAGCTCGGCCGGCTGACGCGCAACCTGCTCCTGATGACGGCGACGCCGCACTCCGGCGACCCCGCGGCGTTCCAAGCCTTCCTGGCCCTCCTCGACGAGGACCGGTTCGTCGGTGGCGGGCGCGTCGAGCGGTCCACGCCGCCCGGCAACGACGTCATGCGTCGGATGCTCAAGGAGGAGCTGCTGACCATGGACGGTCGGCCCCTGTTCCCGGACCGGGTCGCGGCCACGGTGCAGCTATGACCTGTCGGCGCACGAGAGCCACCTCTACGACGAGGTGAGCGACTACGTGCGCCACGAGATGAACCGCGCCAAACGGCTCGGCGCCGAGGGGGAGCGCAAGCGGGCGACGACCGTGGGGTTCGCGCTGACGGTGCTGCAGCGACGACTTGCCTCGAGCCCGGAGGCGATCCTGCGCAGCCTGGAGCGGCGCAAGGCCAGGCTGGAGAGGCTCGGCAAGGAGCTGGAGCAGGCCGAGCGCGACGCCGTCCTCGCCGAGGAACTGCGTGGGATCGGCTTGCCCGACGACGGCGGCGGCTGGGCGGACGCGACGCCGCGGCCGAGGAGGCCGTGGAGGAGACCCTCGTGGACGCGGCCAGCGCGGCCCGGACCCGCGCCGAGCTGGCCGTGGAGATCGAGGCGCTGGAGCCGGCTCGTGGAGCTGGCGGCCGTGGTGCGGGCACGTGACACGGACTCGAAGTGGGCCGAGCTGCGCTCGATCCTGCAGGACAACGAGCTGACCCGCGACGTCCAGGGCCGCCCGCGCAAGATGATCATCTTCTCCGAGCACCGCGACACGTTGCGCTACCTCAGCGAACGCATCCGCAGCCTCCCGGGACGCGCGCAGGCGGTCGTGGAGATCCACGGCGGCCTGTCCGCGACGCGCGTCTCGACGGTGCAGCGGCGGTTCACCGAGGAGCCCGAGGTCCGTGCTGGTCGCCACCGACGCGGCCGGGGAGGGCCTCAACCTGCAGTGCGCGCACCTGATGGTCAACTACGACCTGCCGTGGAACCCCAACCGCATCGAGCAACGGTTCGGCCGCATCCACCGCATCGGCCAGACCGAGGTCTGCCACCTCTGGAACCTCGTCGCCGAGGGCACCCGTGAGGGTGACGTCTTCCTCCGCCTGCTCGACAAGATGGCCGAGCAGGCCCAGGCCTACCAGGGCAAGGTCTTTGACGTGCTGGGAGAGGCCTTCGAGGACACCCGCTCCGCGACCTCCTTGTCGAGGCGATATGCGGGGCGACGACCCCGACGTTCGCGGCGCGTCTGACACGGTGATCGACGCGGCCGTCAGCGACGGCATCCCCGAGCTGGTCGAGCGACGTGCGCATCTACAGCGAGGTCCTGCGAGCAGGTCGACGTCAGCGAGGCCCAGGAGAAAGCCGACCTCGGGACCTGCGCTCGAGGCTCCAGCCGCACTTCGCCTCGTCCTGGTTCGAGCCTCCTTCAAGCGTTCGGGGGACGGCTCCGCCGCCGTTCCGACGGGCTGGTCGAGATCCCTGCGGTGCCCGAGACGGTGCTGGCTGGTGCGCGTCGGGCAGACGGCCCGGCCGTCACCAACCGCTACGAGTAGTGACGTTCGACCCCAAGCGCGCGCAGACCACCGGCCACGCCGGCGCCCAGGTGCTTGGACCCGGCCACCCCCTGCTCGACACCGTCGCCGAGCTCACCGAGCTGCGCGCCCGTGACCAGCTGCGCGCTGGCGCGGTCCTCGTCGACCCGGGCGACGCCGGGGTGCGTCCGCGGATGTTCGCGGCGGTCATCCACGAGATCGTGGACGGCACCGCCACGGCTAGCCCGCTGTCCAAGGACGTGGCCTTCGTCGAGATCGACGAGTCGACCGGGAGCCGGCGCGTGGGGCCGGCCTTCCTCGACTACCGGCCGGCCACCGATGACGAGCTGTCACACACCCGTGGCGCCCTCGACGGCTACCTCGACGGAGCAGACCCCGCGGACCTCGCCGTCGACTGGACGATGCGTCAGCTCGTCCCGCCGCACCTCGAGCGGGTCCGCGCCACCCACGGCGCGGCTGTCGCCCGGGCCCGAGCCGACATCACCGAACGCCTGGAGAGCGAGGTGCGTTTCTGGAGCGGGCCCCGATCGAGGAGGCAAGCTCACCCCGGACCAGGTGGAGCGGCGGGTCGACGACTTGCGAGCGCGCCTGCGCCGTCGACTCACCGAGCTCGACGCCGAGGCGCACATCGTGCCCGGCCGCCTCGCGTGCTGGCCACGGCGCTGGTCGTGCCGGCGGGCTTGCTGGGATCCCGGTCCCGGGTGGGCCATCGCTCGCCGCACGAGCTCGAGGCCGGCTCGGCGCCGAGGAGCGTCTCGGCCGGTCCGGCGAGCTCGTCGGGTCGACGGACCGGCCCGCGCTGCGGAGCAAGTCCCGGGGGAGCTGAGCATCTGGCTCGACGTCCGCCCGTTCACCCGGGAGGCGCGAGACTCGTCATGTCCCGCACCGAGGTCCTCCAGGCCCGGAACCTCGCCGAGCGCCATCGGCTGGTGCTTGTAGCCGAGGGTCCGAGGGACGAGCCGGAGGTCCGCTACGTGCGGGATCCGTTCGCGCGGCTGCGCACCGACGACTTCCACCAGCACCAGTTCACCCTTCCCCTCGGCTCGCTGTGGCGGGCCGGGGTCGCACCCTTCTGATCGGACCCTTCGATGACGCAGCCCGTCCTCACGCCCGAGGAGTTCACGCGAGCAGCCCGGTCCTGGGCGACCTGGGCCCAGGACCTGGCGGAACAGCTCGACCGTGTGGCGATCCTCGACCAGAGCCACCGCAAGGCCGCGCGCGCAGTGATCACTCGCCACGTGCGGACCCTGGACCAGCACAGCGGGAAGGTCCCGTCGCTGCTGACCGGATGCCTGGTCGTCGAGGCTCCGCGTGAACTGGGGCCGGCGGTGACCGAGCTGGCGCACTGGACGAGGTCGTCCGGCCCGGTGCTTGAGCACGCCGCCAGCCTGCGGGCTGCACTCGACGATCAGCTCGGGCGCGTCGACCTCAAGCCCCGCCGCGGACTGCTGCGACGCGACAGGTCCGCGGAGTCGCTGAGTGCCGTCGAGACGCTCCGCGAGCTCGCGGACTGGGCCGACAAGACCGGCTACGCACACGCGGTCGCGGGTCTGGTGTCCGGGGCCCGAGCTCGACCGGCGCGGACACCGACGGGATCGCGGCCGCGGTCGCGGGCTCTGGGCGTGGTCGGGCCGGTCGTGCCGCCGTACACCGTCTCGGGTGAGGACGTGCGCACGCTCCAGCGCGTGGTGACGCACGGGACCGATCTGCTGGCCACCCGGGAGCAGCTGGTGGAGGAGATCAAGACCTCCTTCGCTGCCGTCCGAGAGCGGATGATCCGCAAGCGGCTCACGTCCCTGCCGGTCTCGAAGATCGCCGACGCCAGCCGGGGCGGTCCGGACGACCGCGCTCGAGAGCGCGGGCATCGCCACCGTGCAGGACGTGCTCGACCGGCGGGGCTCGCTGAGCGATCTTCGCGGTGTCGGGCTGCAGACCGCCACCCAGGCGGTGGGCACGGCGCTGAGCCTCGAGACCGCGGTCAAGGAGGACCTGAGAGCTGGTATTACGACCTCGACGAGAGCGACCGCGTGCTCACGACGCTCGTCTCGGCGCTGCACCGGCTGCTTGAGTTCGACGGTCGGCTGGAGCAGCACCGGGAGATGCTGGCCCGGCTGGTCCCCGAGTTGGCGCCGCTCGGCCAGGTGTCGGAGCGCTGCGGGGAGATCCTGCTGCTCCACCCGCACAGCCCCCGACGCGGCGGCGACGTGACACGCCACCTGGCGTCCGCGGCCCGCCGGGTCCGTGACACCGGGCTGGACACGTTCCTTGGGCGGTCTCCGGCACCGCAGCCGAGGCCGGCTCGGCCTGGGACGCTTTCAAGAGCCGTGCCGCCGAGTCCTACGGCCTGCTCGGCGAGATCGTCGGCATCACCGTGGACGTCGACGCCGGCCCAGGGGCACCTGCCGAGCGAGGTCGTGGGAGCCGTCCACCAGCAGGCGCTGGACACCTCGAGGCTGAAGGTCTCGCTGCGCGGCTACCAGGCGTTCGGCGCCCGCTACGCCCTGGTCCAGCGACGGGTGGTCGTCGGTGACGAGATGGGGCTGGGCAAGACCGTCCAGGCGCTCGCCGCGATGGCACACCTGGCTGCGAACGGCGCGGAGCACTTCCTGGTGGTCTGCCCGACCGGGGTGATCGTGAACTGGTTGAAGGAGGTGCGCAAGCACAGCCACCTCGAGCCCGTCCGCGCGCACGGGCCGTCCCGCGACCAGTGGTGGCGTCGCTGGCAGGCGCGCCGGGGGAGTGGCGATCACTTCCTTCGACACCCTGCGCAAGCTCGACCCGGTGGACCGGGACATCGCGCTGACGGTCGTGGACGAGGCGCACTTCCTCAAGAACCCCGACACGGTGCGGACCCGGTCGGTGCGGGAGTACGTCGACGACAGCGACCGGACGATGTTCCTGACCGGCACGCCGCTGGAGAACCGGGTCGAGGAGTTCCACAACCTGGTGTCCTACCTGCAGCCCGAGGTGGCCGCACGCCTGGACAGTGCGCGGATGGTACTCGGCGCCAGCAACTGTCCGGGAGGCCATCGCGCCGGTCTACCTGCGACGCAACAGCGACGACGTGCTCTCGGAGCTCCCCGAGCTTTCCGAGGTCGAGGAGTGGCTCGACTTCACCCCGACCGAGCGCGACGCCTACGTCGATGCTCTCCTGCAGAAGGGGGACCGGTTTCTTCATGCGCCGGGTCGCGTTCGTCGGCGATCGCAAGCTCTCGAGCAAGCTTCGAGCGGCTGGAGGAGCTGGTCGACGAGGCGATGGCCAACAACCGCAAGGTCGTCGTCTTCTCCTACTTCGAAGGACGTTCTTCGAGATCGTCCGGCGGCGCCTGGGAGACAAGGTCGTGGGTGTCATCACCGGCGGCACGTCCGCCGACGGTCGCCAGGCGCTCGTCGACGAGATGACTGATCGTGCGCGACCCTGCGTGCTGCTCAGCCAGATCGTGGCCGGCGGCGTCGGGCTCAACCTCCAGGCCGCCTCGGTGGTCATCCTCTGCGAGCCCCAGGTCAAGCCGGCGCTCGAGGACCAGGCCGTCAAGCGCGCCCACCGGATGGGGCAGGTCCGGGCGGTCCAGGTCCATCGGCTCCTGACCGAGGACAGTGTGGACGAGCGGATGCTCGAGATCCTCGACGCCAAGAGCGAGGTCTTCGCGCAGTACGCCGCCCACAGCGACGTCGCGTCCGCGAGCCCGGAGGCGGTCAGCATCACCGACGCAAAGGTCGCCCAGCAGGTCCTGGCACAGGAGCAGGAGCGACTCGCGGCGGAGCTGAGGGCTCGGGACGCACGCCGCGACGACCAGACGGAGGCGGCGAGGCAAGACGATTTCCCGGAGTCAGTCCCTGCACCGTCCAGCCGCCGGTCCGAGACGCCCGAGGCGGCATCACCCATGGCCGGGGGCGACGTTCGTCGGTCTGAGCCGCTGACTCACGGTCATGAACGGGTCACAACCCCGAGGCGGCGCTTCGAGCCGATGCGCCAGGTACGCGCGTGCAATTCCTGCGGTGTTGCCCCCGATGTCTACGGACACTGTCGCTGTTCGGACTGATCTGCTTCACGCCTTGCGTGCCGGGAGGCGCTTCTTCCCCATCTCGAGGATGTCGCCCGCCACCGAGAACATGAGGTTGAGTTCGATGCCCTCGGGCACCTCCCCACCAGCGTTCATGTGTCCCAGCAGGTAATCCCCCATCCGAACCCCAGGGTCGAGCCGGGAGACGACCATGTGCATGACCGACTCGGCTTCGATCTCGTCGCGCTCTGTCGTCCCTCCACTCCGGTCGGGCCAATGCAGCGCGTTCGATGTGCCGATGTGACCGCAGTAGAGGTGAGCCAGCTCGTGCACGAGCGTTGCGTATCGATCGATGGCTGGCAGGTTGCCATTCACCTCGAGGTCGAACGAGAGGGGGAAGTCTTCTGTGCCTTGCGCCCGGCTGCCCGACCGCGAAACCACAGCCAACACGCGTGACCACCGGACGCTTCCTGCCGACTCACCGCCGTGGTTGGTGAGAGTCACACGCACGCCGTCCCGAACCGCGTTGAGCACCGTCCGATCCCACAGGCTTTGGATCTGCGCCTCGGTGACATCGGCACTCAACGCCATGGGGTTCGTGACTTCCGGGGGGAGGGGCCGAGCCCCAGGAAGGGCCTCGGTGTCACCGACGTCGAAGACGACCATGAACGGGCCGCCAGGTTGCAGGATGATCAATGGTTGCGCCCCTGGCTTCACGACGCGTCGGAAGTCATGGCGCCAGCGTCCCGCGGTGGCGACGAATCGAGCCCCTGGCCGCTGGAGATGCACGAGCATCCCGTTGTACGGCGCATACCAGTGGAACCGTCCGACGAATCTCAACATCTCGACGTAGTCCGCAGACTGCCGGTATTGGTGACCTCCGCGGATGAGGGCATCGATGGACGCCCGAGCGACCGCGGTCGCGTTGCCGCCCGCGTCGCTCGACTCTGGGCGTCGGATGTCGGCCGCGCTGACGCTGGCGTCGTCGGGGCTCCCCCGCGCGGATCGGCCGCGAGCGCACGGAGCCGCTGCCAAGTCTGCCAACGCGGTGCTGCCCACTGCGGCTCGACGAGTCGTGCATGCGCCAACAGGCCAGTGACGTGGGCGTCCAGGTCGTCGGCTTTCGGGAACGCTCGATGGGCGGCGTGGTCCTCCAAGCCATGTCGGGCCGCCCCGCGGACATGTACCTCGATGCGACGCTTGTACGGCCGCGGAAGACGCGGTGACGCGCCGTCGACGAGGATGCCGAGAACCGCACGCCGAGCACCGGGTCCGGCGACCCAGGTCTTGTCGTCGTTGAGGTGAAGCCCGAGCGCGGCCAGCTCCCGACGAGTCCGCCCGATCAACTGGTCGATTGCCTGGTCCGAGACGGGGTGTCGCGCGGAGAAGTGCAGATCATCCGAATACCGGGTGAAACGCAGCCCCAGAGAATCGGCGATCGCGTAGATCCGTTGATCCACATCGCGCATCACGAGATTCGAGAGAACCCCACTGGTCGGAGCGCCCTGAGGGAGGAATCCCTCGTGTTGACCTTGGTAGGGGAAGCGCCTGGGAATAAGCCGGTCGCCTGACGTGCGGAGTCCGGTGCCTCGGTTCCGCCAGGTGCCAGAGGGCCGCGGACTCACGGTGGTGAGACAGGCCAGTTCGTAGACGTACCTACGCAACTGCCGGTTGTTCGTGCCGTCCTCGTGGTCGCCCAGGAGGGCGTGGAAGACGTGACGTTCACGGATCGAGGGAAAGAAGTCGGCGATGTCCAACCGGATCACGGTGTGGGCTCTCAAGTGCACCTGCGCACAATCGACGACCGAGCGTCCGGGAACGTAGGCGTAGGCATTCGGGCTGCGCGGCAGCGCGCAGAGGACCTTGTCGAGCAGCAATCGCTGCATCTCCATGAGCTGGGTCGCGCACTGCAGCGTCCGCGTAGCCACCTGACGGCTTCCGAATGTTAGCTCTCGATGCGACTGGTGTCGCGTCGATCACGTCCGGCGGTAGGCGAGCCGCGCGATCGGGCAAGCTCAGGATCAACGGTTGCGGGAGCACGTTGGTCAGCAGTCGGGGTCCCCCACCTTCAGCCGTTGACTTTGAATTCGCGAAGCCACCCGGATCGCCTCAGGTCCTTCCTGCACCCGCGGAGGCGGGTACTCCTCGGTCGCCCGAGCACGCCCATCGCGAGGGATGGGTTCCTGGACGACCCCGACGGCGGGGCCGGGGCCCTTGGAATGGCACCACCGGGTTTGGCCAGTGCAGCGCGGGGATTATCAGCAGCCGTATGTGCCTCAGCGGCGGGCCGCCGCCGCGCCGACCGCGGCCTCGCCGAGCCGGCGATCAGGTTCCTCGCGAGCCGAAGGGGGGTCACAGTCATGGGGGAGGCCGGCTCAGTTGGCCCGTCGGTGCCTGAGGTCGGCCAGATCGTCTCGGTCAGAGGCGCCAATTGGGCAGTCACGGACGTCCGACAGCAGGGGCTCGGCCGCAGCAGCGCGGGCAGCCACGCTACAGGGGCTCCAGCACGCGGTGAGCCTCCAATCGGTCGAAGACGACGGCTTCGGTCACGAGCTTCCCGTCGTGTGGGAGTTGGAGCCGGGGCGCAGCCTCCGACCACAGCAACATCTACCCGACCCGCATCGACCGCGGCGCGATTCAACGACCCGAAGAAGCTGGCTGCCTTCATCGACGCACTCAGATGGGGCGCGATCACCAGTGCCGACTCACAGGTCGTCCAGGCTCCCTTCCGGAGTGGCGCCGCTGTCGTAGGCCTACCAGCTCGAGCCGCTGCGTCGAGCGCTCCGCAGCCCACGTGCCAACCTCCTCCTCGCCGATGATGTTGGGCTGGGCAAGACGATCGAGGCCGGGCTCGTCATTCAGGAGCTCTTCCTGCGACACCGCGCTCGCACGGTGGTGATCGTCTGCCCGGCGGGCTGTGTCTCAAGTGGCAGGACGAGATGTCGGAGAAGTTCGGCCTCGACTTCACGATCGTCAACTCGGAGACGATGCGGCAGGTGCGGCGTGATCACGGCATCCATGCCAACCCGTTCACTCTTTTCCCGCGCATCATCGTGTCGATGTCGTGGCTGCCAGGCCAGCGGGCGCAGCGCCAGATCCGGACGCCCTCGCGACCCGCAAGCGGGATTCGGCTGCGCGCTTCGCCTTCGACATCCTCGTCGTCGACGCGGGCCACCACTCGCCCCCAGCAGCCGGCCCGCACCGACAGGCTTCGGCATGAACGCCGCGGGTACGCCGTGGACTCTCAAAGAACCAGCGCTGTTCGGGACCTGGCCGAGCGTGCCGAGCACCGACTGTTCCTGAGCGCCACTCCTCACAACGGTTACACCGAGTCGTTCACAGCACTGCTCGAGATGATCGACCCCCAGCGATTCGTCCGTGGGACGACCTTCGACGAGAAGGCGCTGAGGGAAGTGGCCGTGCGGCGACTCAAGAAGGACCTCGCCGAAGCCCAGGGCTTCAAGATCCGTGAAGTCCGCGCCTTCCCTACGAACCCTCCGAGAGAGGCAGAGGCGTACAAGCGGCTCATCGCGTTCACCGAGCGCCGCGATCAGGCCGTCTCGCGGTCCGGTGGCGGCAAGCGCGCCAAAGACATGGCCATCCTGCTGCTCAAGAAGCGCTTCTTCTCCTCGCCGGCTGCGTTCGCGCGGACCATCGACGTCTACCGGGACACCCGAACGGGATCGATGTCGATTTCGACGTCGAGTACGAGCAGATCCTGGGCTACGAGGCCGACGACCTAGAAGAGGGCCGCGTCGAACAGAACGAGACGCAGACACTCCAGGAGACCAGGACGTCTCTGCCGGAGCTGACTCAAGGATCTCGACGACCTGCAGTGGCTGAGCGACTGGGGGCACGGATACGTCGCGCGAGCCGACACCCGGCTGGCGTCCCTCGTCGACCACATCGAGGCGCAGCTTCGGCCTGACGGACAGTGGAACAACGAGCGCATCGTGGTCTTCACCGAGTACGTCGACACCCTCTACTGGATCAAGGACATCCTGCTCCAGCGAGGCTACGAGCCGGAGCGGATCGGTGTGATCGAGGGCGGCACGGACGCGGAGGAGCGTGAACTGATCCGCGCCCGGTTCAACGAGAACCCGGCCAAGGCCGACGTGCGGATCCTGCTCGCGACGGACGCGGCCGGAGAGGGCATCGACCTCCAGAACCACTGCCACCGGCTGGTGAACTTCGACATCCCCTTCAACCCGAACCGCCTTGAGCAGCGCATCGGTCGGGTCGACCGCTACGGACAGGCCCAGACCACCCACATCCGCCATTTCCAGCCCGAAGGCGATCACTCGCTCTGGCGAGGGACACGTACTTCCTCGGCAAGGTCGCGGAGAAGGTCGCGCAGATCATGTCGGACCTCGGGTCGGCGAACGAGATCATCGCGCCGGACATCCAGCGGAAGCTCGGCGGTGTCGAGACGCCGGCCTGCGAGGGCGTCGAAAGGCGAGAAGGATCCCGTCGGTCGGATGATGCGCGGCGAGATGGGGCTGAACGCCGAGCTGACCCGCCTGGAGGAGGACCTGGCCGAGAGTCGCGAGCGCCTGCACCTGCGCCCGGCCAACCTCCAGCGCGTCGTCGAGACGGCCTTCGAGCTCGATCGACTGCCGCCCATGAAGGAAGTCGGGTCCGAGGACACGGACGCCGCGGTCTTCAGACTCCCCGCGCTCGGCGACTCGTGGTTGCCGGTGACCAAGGGGCTCTACACGCGACTCGACCCGGATACTCCGCGGCCCATCGCCTTCGATCCGCAGGTGCTCACCGAAGACCCGGACGTGGTCTACATGCACCTGGGGAGCCCACTGCTCCAACGATCGACCCGTCGGCTGCGCTCGGCCCTGTGGGGCGGCGAGCGCTCGCTCGATCGAGTCGGTGCGGTCGTCGTTCCCGATCTGGACGAGTCTTACGCCGCCGTCGTGACTCGCCTGGTACTGGTGGGCAGGCTGGGTTGCGGCTGCACGAGGAGGTCTTCCTGGCAGGCACGCGTCTCTCCAGGCGCCAGGCCGTCGGCGAGCATCGCGCCGAGGAATTGCTCGAGCGTGCCCTCGACGCCCCTGATCTCCGCGGAGTAGGTGAGTCCGTGGCCCGGCAGCTAAGTGAGGCGTGGAACAAGGACACCGAGGATGGCTTGCGTGCTCGCGTCACCGAGGCCATCGAGGCACGGGTGACGCGCCGGCGCCGCGACGTGCAGGCGCAACTGGAAGCGCGGCACGAGACGGATCGTCGACGGGTCATCGGGGTCTTCGACCGCTTCGGTCGGACCCTGAACGAGGCACTGGAGGAGGCCGAGGCAGCGGCGGACGATTCACAACTCGGCCTGTTCGATGACGAACGCCGCCAGAGCACAGCGCGACCTTCGTCAGATCAGGGCCCGACTCGACTCGCTGTGGACGAACGGGACAGAGAGCTGGACGCCGTCGATGCGCGGTATGCGGATGTGCAAGCGCTCCACTTCTCCGCCGCGGTCCTGTTCGCCATTTCCCTCTGATGACGCCCGACGCGCGGAGACGGAAGGAATGACCATCCGATGAGCCGCGACAGACTCGGTCCCCCTCCGACCACCACAAAGACTGGCTCGCACAGGTCGACACACATGGGCCGTTCCTTTCGCTTCCCGTGCTCAAGGACATCTGGCCGCACGGTATCGATCGGCTGGGCGACACTGATGACCGACTGATCACGTTGAAGCAGTCTTTCTCACGTGGTTACGCGAGTACGACGCACAGACGCCCGAGTCGGGGGAGAGGTTCGCCCGAGGTGACCCGGGCCTGGGTCGCGACGCTCCTGGACCAGATCACCGAGTGGGAGGGATTTAGGGTCGGGCGGGACGAGCTGCCGGCCGACCTCGAAGTGCGGTCACCCGGGAACACGTCTCGGTTCGTGCCGACGGAGCCCTCAGGGGGCGGGAGGACGGCGAGCTGGCGGCCCTGCTCCGGGTGGTGGGGCCGACGGAGAGTCTGCACGCGCCCGGCCTGGACGGTTGGGCTGCCAACGAGATCGACCGGATGGCGATGCTTCTCCGCAAGGCTCGGGTCGAGATCGGAGTGGTCACCGACGGCCGTTGGTGGGCGCTCGTGTGGGCCGGCGGAGGGCAAGCCGACCGGTTCGGCACGGTCGACGCGCTGACCTGGACTGAGGAGCCGCTTCTCCGCGACGCGTTCATCACCCTGATCGATCAGCGACGCTTCGCGCGAAGGAGCCGGAGCAGCGGCTGCCGCGGCTGTTCGCCCGAAGCGAGCTGGAAGCCGAGGAGATCACAGAGGCACTCGGCACGCAGGTCCGCAAGTCGGTGGAGCTGTTGGTGCAAGCCTTTTACGACACGCCTCACCGCGGCGCGGCACGGGGACCCGGATCCTTTGAGCGACGGCGACGACGACGTCTACCAAGCCGCGGTGACGATCATGATGCGGGTGGTGTTCCTGCTTTTCGCCGAGGAACGGGGGATGTTGCCGACGGAGCGGCTCTACTGGGACTCCTACGCCATCCGCGACGTGCTGGACGACCTGAACAGCAGGCACGATCAGGCGAGGCGGACCTCGACGAATTGTATGACGCATGGCACGTCTCCTGGCCGTGAGCGAGCCCTGTACGGCGGGGTGAACTATGACGAGATGCGGATGCCAGCTTACGGGGGTTCGCTGCTGGATCCCGCCCGCTGCCCCTGGCTGGCCGCGATAGACTAGCACGGGCTGAGGCTCAGGGTCTCGGATCGGGTCATGTCCACGTCTTGCACTCGGTGCAGGAAGCGACCGTCCGGTAGAAACCCGGCCGATCTCGTTCCGCGACATCGATGTCGAGCAGATCGGCTATATCTACGAGGTTCTTCTCGGCTACACCTGCGCCCCGTCGACGGACGATTTCGTCGTCGGCCTGTCGGCAAGGAGGGCGAAGAGCCCGAGATCGACGCCGCCACCCTGCAGGGGCTGTACGACGACACGGACGACGCGAAGTCGTTTGCCAAAGCCTTGCCGAAGTGGATCAAGGACGACACAGCCGGCCTCCAAGTGTGTGACACCGGCCAAGCTTGCGAAGTTGTACGACACCGAGCTCGAGGATGGCGATGCCGCGGAGATGCCACGCGTCTGCTCCGACGCCGATCGCGGCAGGCGATGAGAGTGAACTTCTCGAGCTTCCTGATCGACTGGAGTCCGCTGCATCCGACGCGACCTCCGGGGGATCCCGCCCGCGGCGCCCGTTGGTGGTCTTGTGGTGACCGAAACGCCGTCCCGGAAGAACGCCGGTGCTCACTACACGCCGAGGTCATTGGCCGAAGAGGTCGTGCTGCATGCCTTGCAGCCGCTGGTGTACGAGCCCGGTCCGTTGCAGAGCAACGACGAGGATACAGTGGAGGTTGAAGTCCAGCACCTCGATCCTGGACCTCAAGGTCGCCGACATCGCTGCCGGCTCCGGGGCCTTCCTCGTCGCGGTCGGCTCGGGCACCCCGCCCTCCTTGGTGACCCTCAGGCGTGGCTGGCCGAGGGTCTCGTCAACGAGGAGGAGCCGCAGCCGACCCGCAGCTGCTGGAGAACCGCGCCATTCGCGAGGTCATCGCTCGGCGCCTGTACGGCGCCGACATCAACCCGATGGCCGTCGAGACGCGCCAGCCTCGCCGACGGCCCCTGCTTCAGCCCGTCGACCCAGCCGTTCTCGTTCGTCGACGACAAGGTCCTCTGCGGCAACTCTCTGCTCGGGGTTACGACCCTGGACCAGTCCGCGCTACCTGCATATCGACCCGGACCCGAAGCGGATGGACACGCACTTACTGGTAGACCTCGACGGTAAGATCGCGGAGGCGACGCGGCTGCGGAAAGAGCTCGCCTCGCCCGTCGAGGAGCACGATCCGATGCGGTCCACGCGTGGCAAACTGGCCTTGCTGGTGCAGTTGCGCGAAGTTGTCGCTGACCTGCGACTGATCGCCGATGGTGTTATTGCGTCTGGTCTGCCACTGGGTGGCAAGCCCGGTGGACAACTCGACGATGCTTACACAGCGCTGACCTGGGAGGTTGCCAGAGCCTTTCCGGCCGACGGGTCGGACGGCGAGCGCGTGGGCCTCCAACGACGCGCTGATCTTGGGCTAACGCCCACCGTCGCGACCGATTACCACCGTTGGCAGCCGCTGCATTGGGCCATCGAGGCGCCCGACGTAGTCCTCCAGCGGGGCGGGTTCGATGCAATCGTCGGGAACCCTCCGTTTCTTGGAGGTAAACGGGTGTCGGGCGCCATTGGGGTGGAGTTTCGCGAGTTCCTCGTCCATGTCGTTGCATGCGGAGTCAAGGGAAACGCGGATCTTGTGGCCTACTTCCTTCGTAGGGCCTGCAGTTTGGTAACCGAGCGCGGGATGATTGGACTGATAGCGACCAATACCGTGGCGCAGGGGGATACGCGAGAGGTGGGCCTTGACCGGCTGCTGGCTGACGGATTGGTCGTTCATAGGGCCATTCAGAGCGATAAGTGGCCAGCGCGCAGCGCGAGCCTTGAGTTCGCGGCCATCTGGGCGTCCTGGTGCCGTGGCTCCTCGGAGATACCTGCGGTTATAGACGGCCAAGAAGTGCCGCTGATCAACTCGAAACTCGAGGCTGCTGGGCGGGTCTCTGGCATTCCGCTCCGGTTGGAAGAGTCACAGGGGCAAGCCTTTATTGGTTGCATTCCGCTTGGCGCGGGTTTCATGCTGGAAGACCAAGAAGCGAAGGAATGGCTCGCAGATGATTCTGCGTTGCGCGACGTCATCAAACCGATCGTGAATGGGCAAGACCTCAACAGTCGTCCCGATCAGTCCGCCTCGCGAAGTGTGATTGATTTCTATCGAATCGATTTAGCAACTGCGCAACAGGACTACCCTCGAGCCCTTGAGCGACTGAAGACTCGCGTCAAGCCAGAACGGGACCGCAACCCAAAAAAGACCTATCGCGAGCGGTGGTGGCAGTTTGGCGAGAACTGCCCACGCTCCGCCGAGCACTGGAAGGCCTTGATCGCTGCCTAGTCATTGCGATCACTAGCAAGTCTCTGATGCCTGTGCGGGTATCGACGCGACAAATAATGACTAATGCAACGTGTGTGTTCACGACCGATTCGTTCGCCAGGCAGGCGATGCTCTCCTCATCGCCCCATCAGCTCTGGGTCGATCACACACGGCTCTGCGATGAAAACCGATCCGAGGTACACGCCCTCAGACGTCTATGAGACTTTCCCTTCCCTGGCGACTCAAATCGATTGCACGCGAGCGGGCGAGCCCTGGATGACGAACGGCGCGAGATCATGCTGCGCCGCCAAGTCGGCCTGACCACTCTCTACAACCTCGTAAACGATCCGGGTGTCGAAGGCGACCCGGATGTGGACCGGATTCGGCAGATCCACGTTGAAGTTGACCAGTCGATGATGGCGTCATATGGATGGGACGACATTCCACTAGATCATGGGTTCCACACCTACCGAAAAACGGAGCGTTTCACTGTCTCGCCAGCTGCTCGTGTCGAGATCCTGGACAGGTTGCTCGAAGAGAACCACCGTCGCGCAGGAATCCTCACCCCCCGAGGAAGCACCTGGCGAGCAACGAGACTTGTTCTCATGACGGTGAGCTCGTCGACAATAGTTCGCGCCGATTTGATGGATTTGATCGAGCGTGAACTACTCGGTCCGCGAAGCGGTGACGAAGAGGAGATCAAGGGTACGCCGCGCGCCGCGTGATGCAGTTGGTGCCCTCGCTCCGGTAACGGTCGACCCTATAGTCTCGGGGCGGCGACTGTTCGACCGTCGTTCAGATTCGTGGGAACCGACCCGAATGAGACCGGAGTCGTGGTGACGGATGCCGATGTCAAGCACCCGGGCAGCGCGGTGTCCCGGTGAATACCGATGAGGAACCCGGTGCACGCCGAGGAGGGGGAGGAACGCGACGAAGGCCCGAAAGGTGCTCTGACACATCCCTCTTCGATGGGCTTGCGTTTCCAAGTTCCTCTCGACTCCGGCGTGCTCGCCGTCACGGCCTCCTGGGGACGTTATGAAACCTTCCGACGGGAGAACCAAGAAGGCCGCAAAGTCCAATGGGCGCGCCGTATTCCGGTCGAGAATATTGTGGAGATCGATGTCCGCGGCTACGACAGACACACGTCGTTGCCCCTCCCCGATCCGACTCGACGACTTGGTATCACTTCGCGTCGAACTGTTCCCCCGCGGTGACCGAGTGATCGTGGAGCTCGCGTTGTCCAACGACCGAGTCACGGGATGGATGCGCCTCCTGGTGACTGGCTGTTCCAGACCAGGCTGCGGGTGGAGGCCAACAACGGCGACGCGGTGTTCCTCCCGACGCGAGATGTGCTCGAGCCCGGCTACGACGAGAGCGATGACGAACGGCGCCGACTCGACTTGCAGTATCGCCATCGGCTTGAGTTCGCGATCGGTCGAACGTGTCGGTGACCTGGGCCGAGGCCGGCGACGGCTCACGCCGTGCGGTGTCTGTCGAGACGACCTGGTTGCCTACGGCGGACGTCGCGCAAACGATCGCCGGTTCGGCAGGTGCCGCAGTGACCGCGATGCGTGCACTCGCCGAGATCGAGCCCGGGGACGTCGAGCCCGCGTTCGAGCCCATTCTCGATGGCTACACCAAGTGGTTGGGAGCAGCAGTCCATCGCGGATGAACTGCCTGATCACCTCCAGGAAATCGCCGGAGAAGCAATCGGCGAGGCGCCTGGTCGCCGATCGGCTCCAGGAGGGGGTCGGTGTCTGTCGCGAGGCCGACGGGCTTTCAAGCGTTCCGATTCATGAATCGCGCCATGCGCGACCAACGCATCCGTACTCAGGTCGCGGCCAGGCGTGCGGCCGACGATTCGCTGTCCATCAACGATGCGTTCGCCGGTTGCAGACCGTGGGTGACGAAGCCGCCTCGTGGCGCCCGTTTCAGCTCGCGTTCATCCTGCTGCAGCTCCCGGCCCTGACCGACCCGTCCCACCCGCTCCGCAGCGGTGACGCGGCCAACGTCGAGTTGCTCTTCTTCCCGACCGGTGGCGGCAAGACCGAGGCATATCTCGGGCTCGCGGCGTTCACCTTCGCGATCCGTCGCCTGCAGGGCAGTCTCGACACCGAGACGGCGTCCTCGACGGCGGCGACGGCGTCGCCGTCCTGATGCGATACACGCTGCGACTGCTCACCTCGCAGCAGTTCCAGCGTGCCGCCGCCCTGGTCTGCGCCGCCGAGTTGATCCGTCAGGAGGACCAGCCGACCTGGGGCGAGAAGCCGTTCACCATCGGTCTGTGGGTGGGGTCGGCCGTCAGCCCGAAGCGGTTCGACGAGGCCAGGCGGCAAGTCGAGGCCGTGCGGGCGACGACAGCCAACGCGCCTACGGACTCACCGTGCTGCAGCTCCAACGATGCCCGTGGTGCGGCACCAAGATCGACCCGAAACGCGATGTCACAGCCGTCGAGGCGATCGAGCGGATCGAGGTCCACTGTGGCGATCGGCACGGAGAATGCCCGTTCTCCGAAGATGGCGACGCCGACGGGGCGTTGCCGATCCTCACGGTCGACGACGAAATCTATCGCTATCCGCCGACCTTCCTGCTGGCCACGGTCGACAAGTTTGCCCGTCTCGCTCGGGAAGGGCAGGCGGCCAGCCTGTTCGGCTACGTGCCGAGTGGTGCCCCCGGCACGGCTATCGCCACCCGGACAGCCGCGGGGACTGCACCGGGCAGTCACACAACGCGAGCGAGGGCGGCGCTCCTACCCGCGGGTCACGGTGCAGCCGGTCGACCGGCTCCGGCCGCCCGACCTGATCATCCAGGACGAACTGCATCTGATCACTGGCGCTCTGGGTACCGCGGTCGGCTGTTCGAAATTGCTGTCGATCTGCTGTCCTCCTACCGCCGGGACGGGCAGACCGTCCGTCCGCTGATCGTTGCCTCGACGGCAACGGTCCGAAATGCCGAGGACCAGGTGCGCGCACTTTACGGGCGGGGGTCGACGTGTTCCCACCGCAGGTGCTCGACGTGCGCGACACCTTCTTCTCGAGTGAGAAGGACGTGTCGCCGAGGACACCCGGGCGGCGGTATCTCGGTGTGTGCGCTCACGGAATCCGGCTGACTCTTGCCGAGATCCGGCTCGTCCGAGGTGTTGCTGCTCGCGGGTCAGAAGCTGCTCGACGAGCACGGCGACGCCGCCGACCCGTATCATCACGACTGTCGGCTACTTCGGCGCACTCGCGAGTTGGCTGGCATGCGCCGCTACCTCGACGACGACGTCACCACCCGGGTCACCGGGAACACCGAGCCGTTCCCGCGCCGTACTCAATGACTGGAGCGGCTTGAGATCGGTGAGCTCACCTCGCGGATTTCCGCGGAGGACATCGCGAAGACCCTCGACAAGTTGTCGCTGCCGTTCACCGCGACCGTTGGAGCACCCACGGGAAGCAGCATCCGCCAAGGCATCGCGACGCTCCGCGAGGCAAGAAGACCGAGCCCGGTATGTCGAGCGCCTTACGACGTCGTGCTGGCGACCTCGATGCTGCAGGTCGGCGTCGACGTGCCCCGGCTCGGCCTGATGCTCGTGGTCGGGCAGCCGAAGAACACTGCCGAGTACATCCAAGCCTCCTCCCGCGTCGGTCGTGATGCCTGCAAACCCGGACTGGTCGTGTCGCTCGCGAATTGGTCGCGCCCACGGGACATGGCGCATTTCGAGCAGTTCCGGCACTACCACGAGACCTTCTACGCGCAGGTCGAGGCGCTGAGCGTCACGCCCTACTCCGACACCGCCATGGAACGCGGCCTGACGGGCGTGCTCGTCAGCGTCGCGCGCGTGACAGACGTCGTGGCGCGCGTCCCTCTCGCCCGAGGATCGGAGCGGGCCAGATCCTCCCGCGAGCTTCCGGTCGTTCAAGCGTTGGTCGAGCAGCTCGTCGCGCGCGCCGAACCGGCCGTCGAGGATTTCGACGCCGCCGGACGGATGCGGGAGAACTCCAGCAGCGAATTGACCGCTGGTACGAGAAGGCCGCCGAGACCCAGGGCGCCCTGGTCTACGAACGGCCCCGGAACCAGGTGACCTGGCCCCTGCTGATCAGTCCAGAAGACACGAGTTCCCAAACCAGCCGACCGCGTCTTCGTGGTCGCCAATTCCATGCGCGAGGTCCAGCCGGAGATCAACTTGCTTGTCAGCCCCAGCGCCGACCGCCTGGCCTTCAAGGAACCGGCCAGCAGCCCGGGTGGACGTTTCCGGAGGAGGAAGAGCGTGACCGACGCCTCTGTCCCGACCGCTGACGACACCATCGTAGTCGGGTCAGTGCCCGTCGTCGCGGCGGTGCGACCTCCTCGATCCGATCGCAGATGTCGAGGCGAACAAGCCCAAGAATCGCGCTCGCGTCGGCGCGGTGCGGCCTTCGGCGTTGCTCTATACGAACGGAATCGGTGCCACCGTCGATCTGCCTCACCTCGCGGTGATGCCGCACGGACTCGATGCCTGGGAGCCCATCTATGCCCGTCGCCCCGGCCCGGTGGAGATCATTGTCGAACCTCGACTCCTGGAGTTGGTCCGCTCTCACCTCGGCAAGGTCACCGAACTGCGCAAGCCTCCTTGGGCGCCGGAAGAGAAAGGACAGCCAGCAATGATTCCGTCGATCTCGGGATCCCTGGTCGGATCTTCCCGCAGTGGCTTCGGTGCACGGGCTGTGAGCTGTTCGCCCCTGTCTCGCAGGAGCCGTTCACCTACGGAAAACCAACCGCTTCCGGCCCGATCAAGCGCAGTTCCTCCACGAGCGGTGCACCGGATGGGGTGGCGAGGCAAGGCGAGGGCACGCAAGCCAAAGACCAAGACGCCGGTCCCGGCGCGCTATCTGATCGCCTGCGTCAACGGGCACCTCGACGAGTTTCCCTATGCTGCCTGGGTTCATCGGGGCAAGCCGTGCGAAAGGGGCAGAGCCCCCGACTGCGGATGCGGGAATGGAAGAGCAACATCGGTCCGGACGTGCAGATCATGTGTTCGTCCTGCGACGCCGCCGCGGCATGCTCGAGGCAACCGGCCCGAAGGCCGTGAAAGCTCCCGCACTGCAGGGGACGTCACCCGCATCTCGATGCGTTCTACGCCTGCGACCAGCCCGGCAGCTGATGATGCTCGGCGCCGCCAACCAGTGGTTTTCCTCGACCTTGGGCTTGCTCGCTCTGCCTCGCGAGGAAGCCGCCTCAGCTGCCGATCTCGTGCCGATGCTGCGGGCGCTGCGAGGCCATCCTGGACGGGTCGCGGTGAAGGAAGATCTGCCGGATGCTCGTGGCCGTGTGCCCCGGCCAAGACCGATGCCTTCGACGACGTGGACGACGAAGTGCTCTGGGAAGCAGTCAGCACTCCGCGCGGGCGAGCGACGCCGCTCGACATTGACGCGAAGCATCGCACCGATCCGCGGACCATCCTCGCCCCCGAGTGGTCAGTCCTCACCGACGAACGGAAGTACACCCGGCACAGCGGTTCGGCCGACTTCCGAGCGGTGCGACGTGATGTTCCGGCGACTTCCGCGGTCGCAGCGCGTCGTCGCGGTGGAGAAGCTCAAGAAGGTCAATGCCTTCATCGGATTCACCCGGATCGACGCGCTCGACCGAATCGATGACGCCTCCACGCGGGTCGCGCCTTTGTCTCGCGATGGCAGGCCTACCTGGGTGCCGGCGACCGAAGATCGCGGGGAAGGGGTCTTCCTCCAGTTCGCCGAGGACCAGGTTGCCGGGTGGGAACAGAAGGTGCTCGACTTCCGGTCTGGGAACTGTTCCGGAGGCCCACGACCGCAACTTCAGACGGCGGACCAGCAAGACCGCAGGCGACATCGACCCGGACACGCGATTCCCAGCGCCCCGCTACTGGGCGATCCATACCTTGTCGCACCTGTTGATCCGTGAGGCCGCGATGTCCAGTGGCTACGGCTCGGCCAGCCTGACCGAACGGATCTACGCGTGGCCGGACGGAGCACGAGCCGGCGGCAGGGCTGCTGATCAGCACGACCGCGTCAGACAGCGAGGGCACGCTGGGCGGACTTGTCGAGCTCGCCGGCCGGTGAAGCTCGAGCGGCTCGTCGCCGAGGGCTGCGTCGAGGACTGCGGTGCTCCTCGGACCCGATCTGCGCCCACCGGGTCCCGACCGACAAAGAGGAATTCCTGCACGGCGCCGCCTGCCACTTCGCCTGTTCCTGAGCGAGACCAGTTGGAGCGCACCAACCGGTTCCTCGACCGCCGCCTCCACTCGGTCTGTTCACCGATCCGGCTGCGCCGACCCCCGGCCTCATGGAATCGCTCGTAGAGGTCCGCTGACATGTCTGCCATAGCGAGCTCGGTGAGCTGCTGAGTGCCGAGGAAGCGGGCGGATCGCGGCCGAGCTGCGGCAGCGCCGCTTGACCCACCTCGCCGCGAAGCGGGCGTATCCAGAGCATCGGGTGGGAGGTGAAGGGACTGCTGAGCCGACTCCTCCGTGACAGGCTGACGTGGTGACCGCCGCGGCAGTCCTCGAGGGCATCGCTGCGGTACCTCGACGCGACCCGATCTGGAGGCGTGTGGACCTCTCCGCGCGTCCCGGGCGCCGAGGGCAGGACGACCCTGGCAGTGGCCGACTTGATCAACGAAGCGCACGCCGCGATCTACGCCGCGACGTATTCGGCGTCGTGGGGCTCGCCGCACGTGGTCGCCCTCGCGAACGCCGTCCCGCGGGTCGTCCGAGTGACCGCGGTTGTCGATCGGAAAATCAGCGCGACACCAGCCGAGATGATCCAGCCCCCAGCTGCCCGGGGCACGCCTGTGGACCTATCGCTGACCGATGACGGATCCTGGGCGCCCCACCAGCATGCCAAGCTGGTCGCGGCGACGACCGGCGGCCCTCGTCACCAGCGCCAACTTCTCCCAGGCCGCAGCGATGCGGAACCTGGAATGTGGATTGTTGACTCGTTGACCACGGCGATCGCTCGGGGCATCAAGGCGCAGCTGGAGGCGCTACGCAGAGCACGGCGTGTTGGTCGAGTACTGATCCGCAGCGGGTCGAATTGCGGTTGTCGGTGGTGTGCTCGAGGATGCTGGCGTGCGCGCTGTTGGACTGTTCTCCGGGATCGGCGGTCTGGTAGTCGGCCCCGCCCGCGCCGGGATCGGGACCCAGCTCCTGTGTGAGTTCTGGGAACCGGCCGCGACGACCTTGGCGCTGAACACTTCGACGCCGAGATCGCTGGTGACATCCGTGAATTGGCGGTTCTCCCTTCTGTCCACCGACGTGGTCACGGCAGGGTTTCCCTGCACGGATCTGAGTCAAGTGGGCGACGGCTGGGATCCGGGCGCGCTGAATCCGGACTGGTGGAAGAGGTTCTAAGGCTTCTCGACGGCAAGCGCCTCCGACCTGGGTCGTCCTCGAGAACGTGCCCAACATGCTGACCCTGCACGGCGGACACGCCATCCGACACATCACGTCGTGGTTCGACGAGCGTGGCTGGAACTGGGCTTACCGAACCGTCGACTCGCAACATTTCGGCGTGCGACAGCGTCGACGCCGGGTGTTCCTGGTGGCGGCACCGACCCAGGGCGCCCCCGCGCGGCGTGCTCTTCGCGGACGAGTCCTGTCCCCCGCCGGGCGAGGTAACCACTCGGCGTACGGCTTCTCCTGGACCGAGGGGAACCGGGGCCTGGGCTGGGGGCCGGGGGTGACGCTCCGACGTTGAAAAGGGGGTCGAAGCTCGGCATCGCTTCGCCGCCGGGCGTGTGGGTGCCGGCCGCTGCCGCCGGTGTCCCCGGCCATCGTGCGCCCGTCCATCGAGGTCGGCGAGAAGCTGCAGGGGTTCCCGCCCTGGTTGGACCGCCCCCTCGCCCGGCGCTTGAGGGCACGCGCTGGAGGCTCGTGGGGAACGCCCTCTTGTCCCTGTTTCCCGATGGCTGGGGGAGCGGCTGGTCGCGCCAGGAGATCCCCGCAGCTCTCCGCGGCTTTCCGGTGGGCGCGCTGGCCCGCCGCGGCGTCGTCCGTTGCCGGGCTGCGGGAGCCTGGACGGTCAGCGACGCGCCTGTGCGAGGGAACCGGCCCGGACGTGCATTGCTGGACGCCTCCGGAGCAGGGCCGCTGTGCCACAGCCACCGCCGGATTCCTCGCCGTCTCCGACGCTCGCCTCCGGCGGTCCTCCGACTTCCTGGCGCCCTTGGAGCCCACCTGCCGCGACGGCCTGACATGCCGGAGCCCCTGGATGAGACGGTCCGCCGCGGATGCGGAGTCAGGGCCGCCGGGACACGAAAACCGAATTCGCGATCCGGCGCCGTCTCCACGCCATGGGCCACCGCTTCCGGGTCGACCACCGGCCCGAGCCCTCTCTCCGCTCGCGTGGCGACATCGTCTTCACGCGCAAGAGGTCGTCGTCTTCGTCGACGGCCGCTTCTGGCACGGCTGCCGGACCACGCGACGGACCCGAAGAACAATGCCGCCTGGTGGCGGGAGAAGCTCGCAGCGAATCGGTCTCGCGATGCCAGGAACACCATCGCGCTCGAGCAGCGGGGTTGGCTGGTCCTCGGCTTCCTGGGAGCGCGTCGAACCAGGCGGTGCGGTACGGACGGTCGGCGAGAAAGATGGCCGACGAGCTGAGCTCAGCTCGCCCGGAACAGGTCGAACTTGCGGACAGCCGGTCGGGGTCCGGCCGTTCGGCCTTGCGCGTCGGCAGCTCGATCGTCGACCGTGCATCTCCTGGAGCCCGTGCTTGAGCATGGGACCGTCGACCTCCTCGAGCAGCAACTTGTTGATCTCCACGTGGTAGTCGGGTGCGATTCCGAGAGGTCGCGGTCGTACGCCGCGTGGTGGATCTTGCACAGGCTCAGGCCGTTGCTGACGATCGCGAGTCCCGTCTCATCGGTGTCTGCGGTGATATGGGCCGCGTCCAGCAGATCGCCGTGGCGAAGGCGGCACACGGCGCACCGCACCTCGTAGGCGCGCACGACCATGCCGCGGAACATGGCTTGGTGGAGCCGTCGGCGGGTGATCTGCTCGGCGTACTTCGCTCGACCTCGGTCAGCGCAGTGGGAGAGGTCAGGAACTTGAGCGACTCGTCCACCGCGACGACGAACTGTCGGTTCGGCGGGTCGTCGGCGACGACATAGACCGGGAAGATCGGGATGTAGACCCCGTTGGTGATCTTGCGGAGCAGGATCAGCGGGAGCCCGAGCTCGCCTGCCCTCCGGAGCTTCGCGTTGTCGCCATGGATCGAACCTGCGCGGTAGTCGTAGCGGAACAAGCCGCCCTCGACGTCGCGGTCGTCGTAGGGCCCATCGGGTGAGCTCACGATCGACAACGTGGCAGAGAGGTCGCGTGGGTTCCAGATGCCTTTCGAGGTGTCCATGAGCCGCTGCGTGCGGCCGCCTCCGAGATCGAACTTGCTCAGCTCGGTGCGGCTCAGGAAGCCGCCGGCCTGAGCCAATCGAGCGGCGAGCCGCTCCATGATCTGGGCTCAGGATGTCATGTTCCCCGTCGATGTCCACGCCGGGAGCTTGTAGCATCGACGAGAGTCGCTCGGAGGCGACATGCCGCACGTGAATGGCAACTCCCAGCACGGCCGTCGCTCGCGCAGGGCTGGTGGACCCCGGCAGCTGGGATGAACGCCGGCGTCGCCTCCTTCCCGTAGGCTCGGCCTGCCACGTCACATTACTGTCGGGTCCGTACTCGGCGACAAGGGGGAACCTGGGCGCTTGAAGGTCGAACAGATCCTCAACTTCATCGACAACGGGGACATTGCGCTTCCGGAGTTCCAGCGCGGCTACGTGTGGAATCGCAATCAGGTGCGTGGTCTGTTCACTTCCCTCTATCGCGGGTATCCGGTGGGTGGCTTCATGACCTGGAACACCGCTGCTGAGGGCGCGGCCGCACGAGGAGGCGTCTCCACCGATGGCACGATCAAGCTTCTTCTCGATGGTCAGCAGCGCGCGACGTCGCTGTATGGAGTGATCCGTGGACGTGCGCCGAAGTTCTTCGAGGGGAACGCCGCCGCCTTTGCGGATCTCCACTTCAACGTGGTGGACGAGAGTTTCGAGTTCTACGCGCCCGGCGAAGATGAAGAATGACCCCGCCTGGATCGATGTCAGCGCCCTCATGTTGAACGGTGTCGGGGGATTGGTTGCCCGGATCCAGGGACTCGCAGGTGGGGATTCCGACCTGTTCGCACGCTACTTCGAGCGAGTCAACTCGGTGGCAGAGATCCAGCGCCGTGAGATGCACATCGAGGAAGTAACCGGGTCGGACAAGACCATCGACGTCGTCGTCGACATCTTCAACCGCGTGAATTCCGGGGGCACGAAGCTTTCCAAGGGCGACTTGGCGCTGGCGAAGATCTGCGCGGCCTGGCCCGAGGCGCGCCAGGAGTTCAACGACACGCTGGAGCACTGGGCACAGGCAGGCTTCCATTTCAAGCTCGACTGGTTGCTACGCGTGGTCAATGCGATCGCCACGGGCAAGGCGCCGTTTGCTGCGCTCGCCAGCGTCCCCAAGAAGGAGATCCAGACGGGCTTGGGTCTTGCCAACAAGTACATCAGTGCCTGGTTGGACGTGATCGCCGGACGGCTGGGGCTCGATCACGACCGCGTGCTGTTCAGCAAGTTCGGCCTGGTCGTCATGGCCCGACTGATGCACAACGAGGGCGGCAAGTTGCCCGACGCCGCGACCCAGAGCAAGGTGCTCGCTTGGTACGCCCATGTCGGGATGTGGGGACGGTACGCCGGTTCGACGGAGACCTTTCTGAGCCAGGATCTCGAAGCGGTCGATGCCGGCGGTGTCGATGCATTGCTCAGGCTGGTGCGCCAGTCGCGCGGCGACCTCACGGTCAGGCCGAGTGACTTCGCCGGGTAGCACGCTTAGGTTCTCGTTTCTACCCGACCTTGTACATGCTCACGCGAACCCAGGCTGCTCAAGACTTCGGGTCCGGCGTCGTGCTGTCGGCTTCCATGCTCGGACACCTGTCGTCCCTGGATGTCCATCACATCTTCCCGAAGGCTCAGCTCTACAAGCGGGATTACGAGCGGCACGATGTCAATGCGGTCGCCAACTTCTGCTTCCTCACCAAGCAGACCAACATCTCCATCGGGGCGAAGGATCCAGCCGTCTACCTCCCGGAGATCGAGAAGAAGCATCCCGGCGCCCTCACCAGCCAATGGATCCCGAGCGACCAGAGCCTGTGGGACCTCGACAGGTTCAATGAGTTCCTGGACGCCCGGCGCGAACTGCTCGCCGCTGCAGCGAACGACTTTCTTGCGCAACTCGAGTCCGGTGGAGGAGAGCCGGCGGAAGAACTGGGCAGGATCGGAGAGGCCGGCTCGGATGGGGGTGATGACGCGGACAACGCGGAGCTGGACGAGCTCATCCGGTGGCTCGGCCGGGAGGGTTTTGCCGCACCGGACCTCGATGTGGAGGTCGCGGACACTGTGAGCGGCCAGATTCTCTGCACTGCCGAAGCCGTGTGGCCCGATGGTCTCCAGCCCGGCCTGGGATCGCCTATCGTGCTCGAGATCGACGAAGCCCACGCGGAGGATGCGCTCACGGCCCGCGGGTATCTCGTGTTCACATCGGTGGCTGCGGTCAAGGACTACTCGACACGGCTCGCCGACGATGAACATGCCTGAATATGTGATGCCGTGCCGGTTTGATTTTCAGTGGGCAGCACCATCGCTACTCGGTGATCAGCGACCGATGTTGGGATAGGAGAGCCAGAGGTGCGCCGAGTTCCCCGACCTGATCTGGTCGCGCGGCTGTCGTGCATCTCGCGAGGCGAACTCTCCTTGTCTCGTGGGCCGGCGCTCGATAGACAAGGGCCATGGCCGACTCGAGGACGACCGTGATCTTGTTGTGTTGTAGTGCGATCGGCGGGCACGCAAGATAGATCGAGACATCGATGACCCCGTTCGACTGCACCGTCGTGTACACCCTCTCGGCTGTCGACCGAGGGGCGCTGGAGGCTTCAGGGTGGGTTGCGACAGAGTCCCTGGATCGCCTGCGTCGTCGTTCGATGACGGGGGTGCCATCCGGTGCGCTCACGGTCACAGCGGCAGAAGTGGTCTGCGTCGAGGTCTCCTGGTCGAGCGTGACCGGGTATCTGGTGGTGCACCTGGCTGGGGCGAGTCGGTCGTGCGAGTCCGAGGCGATGGCCGAACTCGGCCGACTCGCCAGGCCGTCGTCGCCCATGGCGCAGGCGCTCATCAGTGCCCTCTGCGGGCAGGGTGCCAGGGCGGCCCTCGACAGCCGGAGAGCGGCCACGCTCGCCCTGACGGACATTCCGGCCGACGATCCAGGGACTGTTGGCTGGGCTGGGGCGAATCCGCTGGAGCGGCGGATGGTGTCCCTGATCGTCCTGCGCGATGGACGCATCGAGGTGGAGCCAGGCTTCGACGTTCGGACCGAACGCCCGACTCCGAGCTATACCCTCGCGGGCTCCGGCGGGAGCACCGTCGTCGCACGCCTGCGCCCTGTCGAGGAGCACCACCGCCACATCCTAAGGGGGAGGTGGACCGACCTCTACATCGCCGAGATCTCGCGTCACCATGCGCTGCACGGACTCGCCGATCACGTGCAGGAGAGTGTCCAGGCGGACGGCAAGCGTGACTGGCCTGGGATCGAGGCCGAGTGGCACCGCTGGCGCACCATCGAGCACTGGCAGATCGGGCAAGACCGCGCGCTCGAACAAGCCCTGACCCGTCGGATCCGTGCCGAGCTGGGAAGCGACCGCCTCGCAGACCGTATCGAGACGGAGATCGCCACCCACAGCCTCGCCGTCCGGACGCGCACGGAGCTGGCCATGACGCGCGCGGTTCTCCTTCTCGCGGTCGTCGCCGGTCTGGTGCCGCTCCTCCTCCAGATGGCCCAGGACGGTGCCGGCAGCCCCAGGAACGTGTACTTCGACGTGGCTGCCGTGATCAGCCTGGTGGTGGGCGCGCTCGCCCTGCTCAGCATTAGGGCCGGCATCGGCCGCGGAAGCTGACGCCCCGTCCAGCGCACGGATGTTGCGGACGGCGCACACACTACGGCGAAGGTCAGGTCTGGCACCAGTGCGGAGGCGCGCGTGAGCGAGCTGTTGGGGAACGAGGACGCAACGCCGCGACGAGTGATCGTCGTGGACGACGAGGCTCCGCTCGCGGTGTCCGTCAAGGCAGAGGGGAAGGTCCTCCGGGTGGATTCCTGAGCGCATCGGGCGGGCCCCGGCTTGTCGGTGCCGGTCGCTACCGTCGTGGTCTGACGCCGAGGAGGGGGAGACCGTGTTGGTGATCGACGATGTGGTGAGGTGGTCCGCCACCGACCTGACCCGTGCGACCGAGTGCGAGTTCCGGTTGCTGCGCGAGGTGGACGTGATCCTGCGGCGGGTGCCGCCCGCGGCGGTCCCGGTCGACGCACTGATGGAGAAGGTCGCCGAGCTCGGTCAGGTGCACGAGGCAGCCGAGCTCGCGCGTCTCCGGGAGCTGTACGGCGACTGGGACCCGGCAACCGGGCGGGGCGTCCGCCAGATCGAGCCGGTGACCCCGTACACCGAGGTGATGTTGCGGAAGCGCCAGGAGGAGACGCTCGCCGCGCTCAAGGCCGGCGCGGACGTGGTCTACCAGGCGACGTTGTACGACGGGTCTTTCCACGGCCGCGCGGACTTCCTGGTCCGTGACGAGGAGACCGGCGGTTACCGGGTCTGCGACGCCAAGCTCGCGCGCCAGGAGCGGCCGAAGGCGCTGCTGCAGCTCGCGGCGTACGCCGAGCAGCTCGACCGCAACGGCATCCCGCTGGTGTACGAGGCCGAGCTGCTGCTCGGCAACGGGCGGCGGACGCGGCACCCGCTGGCCGAGATCGGGCCGGTGCTCCGGGAGCGGCGCGTCCGACTGCTGGCGATCCTGGCGAAGCACGTCGCCGGCGAGGCGCCGGTGCAGTGGGACTCGGGTGAGGTGCGCGCCTGCGGGCGGTGCGACGCGTGCGTCGCCGAGGCGAGGTCGCACCGCGACGTGCTGCTCGTCGCCGGGTTGCGCGGCAACCAGCGCATCAAGCTCCCCGCCGCAGCCGGGATCACCACGATCGACGACCTCGCCCCGGTTCAACCGGCCCGATCGTCGGGGATGGGCGCGGCGACGCTCGAGGCGCTCACGCCCCCCAGGCCCGGCTCCAGGTCACCCAGGAGAAGCAGCGCGCGGAAGGGCCCGACCCCGACGTCGTCACCTTCGAGATCATCGACGCGCGACGCGATCAAACGGGCTCCCGCCCCGGACGAGGGCGACCTCCTCTTCGACTTCGAGGGCGACCCGATGTACTGACGAGGGGGCCGACGCGGCCTGGGGTCTGGAGTACCTCTGGGGTGCTCCAGGCCCCGGTCGACGGCGGGCCATCGGTTCAGGCCGTTCCACCCCTCTGGGCCCAGCCTTCGCCGAGCCGAAGCAGGCCCCGATGAGTTCGTCGCCTTCGTCGACCGCCCGTCGCGAGGTGTGCCCCGAGCTGCACGTCTACCACTACGCGGCCTACGAGACCACCGCCCTGCTCGGTTGGCCGATCGGGCGCTACCAGGTGCGGAGGAGGGCTGGACGCCTGCCGCGGGCAGAGGTCTGCTCGTCGACCTGTACGCGGTGGTGCCGCTCCGGCCCGGGTGGCGCCAGGCGTCCTACTCATGAAGAAGCTCGAGCCCCTCTACCTGGGTGCCGACCGCCGGGAGGGCGAGGTGACCAACGCGGTGGCCTCGATCGTGGCCTCCCCGCCTCCTGCAGACGTTCGACGCGCGACGCCGGGACCGAGGACGAGCAGCGGGCCGACATGAGTACAACCGTTACGACTGCGTGTCGCACCCTCCGGCTGCGGGACTGGCTGCGGGCGCGGGCGGCCGGGCTGCGGGGTCCGAGCCGGGTGGTGACCAGGGCGAGGACCTCACCCCCGGCGAGAGCGACGATCGCAGCCGCCGCGCCCGAGGACGCGCTGGCGCGTCGGCGGGAGCGCGACCCCGTCCGGTCCGCCGACCAGCAGGCCTGGCCATGCTCGCGACCTCCATCGGCTACTTCTGGCGCGAGCCCAAGCCGTCTGGTGGGGCCACTTCGACCGGCTCCAGCACCCCCCGGAGAGCTGGTCGCCCACCGCGACGCCCTCCTCGTGGCGTCCGTCGAGGAGGTGACCGATGGGCCCCGCCGGGCGGCCACCCAAGGCGCGCACGTCGCGGCGGATCCTGGAGCCTGGTCGGGACGCTCGAACCCCGGCAGCGACCTACGCGCCGGATTCCACCCGAAGGTGCTGTGGCGATCTACGACCCGCCCGTGCCCGAGGGCGCCTCGACCAGCGTGAACGCCCACGCGCCACTCCGGACCAGCACCGGTGAGGTGCTCGGAGGTCGGGCAGGCGCCCGACGGCGAGCGCACCAGCCTCGTCCTCAGTGATCGTCCTCCGGGGCGACTCCTGCCGCCGAGCACGAACACCCGTCCCGATCGCGCTGACGCCCCCCGGCCCGGCCCCCGCCGGCGACGACGTCGATCGAGCAGGCATTGGCGACCGTGGCCGGCCAGGTAGCCGACGGTCTGCCGGCGCTTCCCGGGTCACCCCGCGCTCGACCTGCTCCGGCGCGTCCCCTGCCCGGAGTCACCACAACCGGCGCCACAGCGACCGTTGGTGACCTGCTAACGGGCGACGGTCTGCCGCGGCCGGCCTCCCCCGAGGCCACGCGCAGACGCGATCGTCGCGGCCCTCCAGGTCTCGACGCCTCCTACCTGGCCGTCCAGGGCCCGCCCGGCACCGGCAAGACCTTACCGGGCGCCCGCGTCATCGCCCCGCTCGTGCCGGCTGGACGATCGGCGTCGTCGCCCAGTCCCACGCGGTCGTCGAGAACATGCTCCGCGGGGTCCCCCACGCCGGGCTGGACCCGGCTCGCGTCGGGAAGCAGCCCCGGCGCGGCCACCGCCGCCCCCCTGGCGTTGCTCCGCAACGACGGCACGTCACGGCTTCCGCGCCGTGCTCCGGCGGCTGCGTGATGGGCGGGACGGCCTGGGACCTGACACGAGCGCCTACTCCCCGCCGACCCGCTCGACCTCCTCGTGGTCGACGAGGCCGGGCAGTTCTCCCTGGCCAGACCCTCGCCGTCTCGGGGTCGACCGCGGGCGGCTTCTGCTGCTCGGGGACCCGCAGCAACTGCCCCAGGTCTGCCAGGGCCCCCACCCCGAACCCGTCGACCGGTCGGCGCTCGGCTGGCTGACGGAGGGCCACGAGACCCTGCCGCGGAGCTCGGCTACTTCCTCGAGACCCTGGCGTATGCACCCGACCTGTGCGCCATGGTCTCGGCGCTGTCCTACGGCGGCCGGCTGCGGTCCAGACGTGCCGGCATCGGGCGCGTTCCCTCGACGGCGTCGCACCCGGGGTGCGGGTCGGGGTCGTGGCCCACGAAGGCCACTGTGTCCTCCGAGGAGGCGGCCGACGTCGTCACGCGGTCCGCGTCGTCGTCGGGCCGCCTGGCGGGACCCCGCCGCCAGGCGTCGACCGTGCGCTCGAACCGGGCGACGTCCTCGTGGTCGCGGCGTACAACGCCCAGGTGCCGGTCGGCGCAGCCCTCGAGGCCGCCGGGCTGGGCGCCGTCCGGGTGGGGACGGTCGACCTGTTCCAGGGACGCAGGCGCCTGTCGCGATCGTGACCACCGCCGCCTCCTCGACCGACGACGTGCCCCGCGGCATGGAGTTCCTGCTCAACCGCAACCGGGTCAACGTCGCCATCTCCCGCGGCCAGTGGTGCGCCGTCGTCGTGCGGAGCCCGGAGCTGACCCGGTTCATCCCGACCTCGACGAGGAGCCTCGAGCAGTTGGGTGCCTTCATCGGGCTGTGCGAGGCGACGCCGTGAGCCCGCCTGCAGCTTGCCCCACGCCAGGGAGGTCGTGCACCTGTTGCGTCCCAGGCAGACACATGTGGGTGACCGTCTTCTCATGACCGACTCGAGGCGCGCCTCGAGCCGAAGCCGCGGGGCTCTCCTTAGAATCGTCACTTCAATTCCGCTCGCGAACTAGGAGACCACGTGGACAACGCCCGCATCCCGCTCACGCCAATGGAACTGGCGGGCGCGCCCGCGGTCCCGGATGGCGACGTGTTGTTGTGGAGGGACGAGGACGGGCTGGTCGTGCTGGGCGCCGAGCGCGACCGGAAGACCGTTTCCTCGCAACGTTGGGTTCAGCAAGCAGCGCCGCGGTAGTCGCCAGCTCCGTAGGGGCGCTGACCAGCGCCGGTGGGGACTACTACAAGCTCACCGCTGGCTCCGCGGCCAAGCTCGCCGCACTCGGCAAGCAGTTCGACGAGAACAACTCGATGTACGGCTTCGTCAGGTCAGGCAACCAGTTCGCGGGAAACCTTAGGTTCGACCAGGTCAACTTTGCTCCCGAACAGGCCCTGGCGCTGCGGCCGCGGCGGTCTCGCTTGCCCTCGCTCGCGATCGCAGACGTCCAGGCCGCCGTCGAACGGGTCGAGGACAAGGTCGAGGACGTCCACGACACCTGCGGGCCCAGCTCAACGGCGATGCATCCGGACGCTTCACCACCTCGAGCGGTGGCGGCCACGACGCAGCAGCGTGGCCCCTGCTGGACGCCGACTGGGCCATGTAGCCGGCGCCCGGGTGGACATCAGTAGAGACCTCGAGCGGCTCCGCGACTTCATGGCCGTCAAGCAGGCGACATCGACGTCCGTAGCCGACTCCCGAGGCGAGAGGCCAAGCTCGACGACTTCCTCGAGTCCGGAGGCGGGCGGGACCAGCTGAACCTCATCTTGATCTCCGAGCACTCGCTGCACCTGTGGGAGATGCTGCGGGTCGCCCGGGTGCGCCAGCACGAACCGCAACATGTCGAGTCCGCCATCGACGACGCTCGTCGCTCCCTCGCGCACGAGCGACGTCGCAACGAAGAGCTCGTCGCGGCGGTCATGAGCTGTGTCGATGCGCTCCGGCAGGTCCGCCCGCTGGAGTTCCACCGTGTCTTCAGCGCTCGAGAGATGAAGCAGACCGCGGCCGACATCCACGCGTCCCTGCAGGACTTCTCGCGCGCGGCACGTCTCCCGCTCCCCGAACTGAGTGAAGCGGTCCTCCCCACAGTCAGGGATGCGCGGGACGAGGCCCGGGCACGCGCGCTCGACACGGCGCGAGGAGCCAAGGCGCTTGGTACCGCCGCGGCACGGAGTGGGACGTCGGTCATCGGTAGGTCACGCGACGCCGTTCGACGCCGCGCCCAGCGCGGCGAGCGGGCCCTCGAGGAAGAAGACTGACCTGGCCTTGGAACAACGCTGACTGACCAGGACATCAACCCGGCATTATCGCGTGACGTTCGACCGCGTCGACGAGTCGGAGAGCGAGGTCGACCCGCTCCCCGAGCGTTCCTGTGAGCAAGGCCCCGGACTGTCCGGTCGCGGTCAGCTCCTTGAGGAACCAGCCGGTCATGTCGGCGCGGACGTGCTCGCCGTCGCGCCAGCCGTCCTGGACGAACAGGACGCCTGTGTGGCCGGTGAGCAAATAGATCCGCCGGCCGGGGAGGTCGGGGACCGCGTCGCGGGTGGCGTGGGACTCGGGGAGAGGGCGGCCAGTCTCGGCGACGGGGCCACTGGTGGTGCCGGGGATCGCCGTGATCATGGGGACCCCGGTGCTTCTTCGGCTGCTACGAGGTGGCTGCAGGCTCGGTGGTCTGGAGATCACCCAGGAGGCGATCACCTACACGTCCGACGCGCAGGAGTACTCCGTCCGCTGGGCCGACCTGCGACGCATCGAGGTGCACCCGAAGGTGAGGCGGCACGAGCTCTGGTCGAGCCAGCTGCCCTGGATGAGCGGTCCCCGGGTGCTGGCGGGGGGAGGAGCCCGCCGTCGTGCGGCTGGTCCCCGATGCGCACGTGCTGGCCGTCCCTCCGGGGATGCTCCGCACGGATGCGCATGAGCTCCGCGAGATTCTGGAGTACTACCGCACCCACCCAGGCCGTCGGCACTAGCTGGCGGACGGGTCCGCGCCGGAGCGGACGTTCGAGCAGACCCTTTCAGCTGTTTCGGAGTGGGCGTGCGAGCCGTTGGACGTCCGCTGGACGTCCTGTCGAAAGTTGCATGAAATGCGTGTTTTGCATCGGTATCCGGGATAGCCTGCCACGCGGCGGCGGACCTCTCTGTGCTCGGGATCACCAGGCCTCCGCATCGCCGACGAGGAGTTGTCACATCCATGGGTGGACGCTTGGTCAAGTGGGTGGCGGGTCTCCTGTCACTGTTCGTCACGTTCGCGCTGGCCATCGGTGCCTTCACGGCGGTGAAGAACGCGGGCTGGCTCTCGCCGTTCGGTATCGATTCCGAGAGCCACGACTCGCAGGTGATCCAGGCGATCAAGCGCACGCAGGAGGTATCCCTGCTGAGCCTGGGCATCGAGGGCATCAAGGAAGAGGATCAGCAGGCTCACACCGTCTTCGGAATGCACGTCCCCGGCACCGGAAAGCAGCTGTTCCTCCAGTACGGCTTCACGGCCAAGCTGGGCATCGATGGTGCCGAGGTGAAGGTCAAGAAGACCGGGAACCACGCCTACCTGATCTCCGTTCCCGACTTCAAATTCATCGGAACCGACAAGCAGCACTTCAAGGTCGCCGACGAGAAGAGCGGTGTCCTGGGGTGGACCACGCCGGACATCGACGAGACCAAGGTGGTCAACACCATCCTCAACGACGGTCGTGCACGCCAGAAGTACATCGATTCCAACCGCGACACTCTCGAGGACCAGACCAAGGTCTTCTACCGGAGCCTGATCACCAGCGTCGACCCGGACGCGTCCACGACCTTCCGCTTCAGCGCATAGGGAAGTGCGTGTTGCAAAGATCACGCCTCGTCGAGCGGCCCGTCCCAAGTCATTGGGCCTCTCGCGAGCTTGTAGTCAGCGAACGAATGGCTGAAGTGCTCCGGGACAGATCGACGCGATGGTGTCCGCGACGACCTCTTGAGCCTCAGGTCGCTGGCTGATCCCTGGATTCACTGCCCAGGGCGGGCATGGAACAAGCCGCTTCCGCGTCACCGCGGCGGGCCGCCCCCGCTCGAGGAGCAGCTAGCACCTGGGCCATCCGCCACGCAGGCCCACGGGTCGGTGACGATGGGAGCGCGAAGCCGCAGGCGACCAGGTCGAACGACGCGGTCGGGAAGTCCAGCGCGCCGGCGTCCATGACCCGCGCGTCCAGCCTGGGACGGCTCCGGCGGAGCAGCTGGACCATCCGCGGTGCGCCGTCGACGGCGACCAGGTCGAGCCCATGGCCCAGCAGCTCTGTGGTGAGTGCGCCACGTCCGTCGGCCAGGTCGAGCGCCCGGGTCCGGCCCGATGCGGTCCACCGCCGCGTGCCCGAATGAGCCGAAGAACGGCAGGACCTCGTCGTAGCGGTCCGCCACCGACTCGAAGTAGGCGACGACGGGGTCGGCCACGGGTACGGCGGTCACCGGCGACGCTACGAGGTCCCGCGGGGGACGTCCACGGATTTGCCAGGGCCCTGGGCGAGGGGCCCCGGCCTAAAGTCGAGGACGAAGCGCTCACCCGAGGAGGAGCCATGACCATCGACCGAGGACTGCTCGCGCTGCTCGAGGCCAAGCCGGGCAAGGGGGAGGAGCTTGCCGCGTTCCTGCGCCAGGGCCGCGAGCTGGCCGCCGCGGAGGCGGGCACCGTCACCTGGTACGCGTTCAAGCTGAGCGACACGACGTACGGCATTTTCGACACCTTCGCCGACGAGGACGGCCGCCAGGCGCATCTGAACGGGCAGATCCCCGCCGCGCTGGGCGAGGTCGGACCAGACCTGCTCGCCTCCGAACCGGACATCCGCACCACCGACGTCATCGCCGTGAAGTAGCCGGCCCGGCGGGTCACACCCAAGCAGGATCGCGGGGCGGCGCGCCCGTCGTTCGCGTGCAGCATCTCACGCGGACAGCGCGAGGCCCTTGAAGACCTGGCGGGTGTGCCACTCGACGTGGCACACCCCCGGCAGCACGGTGCCCGGCCGGGGTCGGAGCACCCGGTCGTGGAGGCCGTAGACGCGGCGGGCTTCGTCGGTGCGGGCGCTGAAGTGGCCAGACACCTGGATGCGGTGGCTCGTCGTCAGGCCGAGGGCGCCCCGGTCGAACAGCTTGTGGTGCAAGGAACACAGGGCGAGCCCGCTGTCGTCGCTGTCCGGGCCGTCGAGGTTGAACCAGCGGACGTGGGCCGCCTCGATCCCGACGGCCGAGCCGCCCAGCTGCCCGTCGTACCCGCAGAACGCGCACTGCCGGTCCCAGGCGACCAGGATCGTCTCCCGCCACGCGGCGCTGCGCCGGCGGCGCTCGGTCAGGTCCGAGACCGGCGCGATCGCCCCGAAGACCAGGTCAGGGTCCAGCCCGACCGCGGCCAGCACGTCCGGGGCAACCGTCATCGGGAACTGGCTCTCGACCAGGCGACGCGCGGCGGTGTACAGAAGGGACGGGTCCTCGCGCAGCGGCGCCTCCAGGGCACGCTCGAGCCGTCCGGTCACGTCTCCGTCCCGGAGCGGGCGGACCAGGTCGTCGGCGACCGGCTGGTCCAGCGTCCAGACGCCGTCCCGGCGGAGCCGGGTGAACGGGTACGCCGCCGACTGGGCGCGTCCGGTCCGTGACGGCGGCCCGAACTCCGCGATCAGGTCCGCCAACCGGCTCTCGGCGCTCGACCAGGGCATGGCGCTGGAGCCGGACTCGGCGAGGCTGCCCAGCGCGAGCAGCACGAGCAGCGGCTTGTGCGGGACCCGCTCGCCGTCGTGGAGGTACTGCCGGAACGACGTGAGTCGCTCCAGCACCGACTCGCGGGTGGCCACCGGGTCGGGCACTCAGACGCCCGCGGGCGTGAGCGTCCCGAAGACCGCGTCCGCGATGAGCCGGTCGAGGCGGCGGATGTCGATGCCCTTGTGCAGGTTCACCTTGATGTGCCCCGCCCGGGTCCACAGCTCCAGCTCGGCATTGACGTCGAGGAAACCGCCGGCGTTCTCCGAGGACCACATGTGGATCGCGGAGTAGGGCAGCGAGTAGATCTCCACCTTCTTGCCGCGGAGCCCCTGGGCGTCGCGCACGATCAGTCGCTGGGTGGTGAAGATCGCGCTGTCGCGGAAGGTCTTGTACGCCGCGACGGCCTGCTCACCGGTGACCAGCAGCGAGGTCACGTCGTCGGGGATCGGGCACTCGGACACGAGGGTCCAGGACAGGATCGACGAAGTCTCCACTTTGCTCCCGGGTAGGCGGTGCTGGTTCAACCCGAGCCTAGTGACCTGGAAGTGCTCGGCTACCGCCGGGCAGTCCGGTTGGCGAGGCGCACGTAGGGCCGGCACGGCTCGTTGCGCAGGCTCGGGCAGGCCGGCTGGGCGGAGTCGACGCTCAGCCCCGGCACCACGGGCAGCACCAGGCGCGAGGGCATCTTCGGCGAGGACGCGATGTGCACGTTCGAGGTCGTGCCCCGCGGGCGGGCTCCGTCGAAGGACCAGATCGGCTGGGTCCCGTTCGGCGCGGAGATGGTGACCCGGATCCGGGAGCCGGCGCGGTAGGCGTGGCCCTGGAAGTACAGCGGGATCACCACCTTGGTGTAGTGGTGCTGCGGCATCGGCCGCACGTCCCGCTTCCGCATGGTCGGGATCGGCTCGAGCAGGGTGCTTGGCTGCTTCATGATGTTGTGGGCGTTCGTGGCGAGCTTGCGCTCGCTGCCGCGCAGCCAGCCGTTCTGCACGAACGTCTCGTGGCCGTCCCGGACCTCGCTGACGGTGGCCTGCAGGTCGACGTCGCGCGTCGAGGAGCGCACCCACAGCCGCACCGCGCCGGCGCCGACCGTGGTCACGTCCTTGGCCAGCGGCGCGGAGACGTAGGACACCGCGGTGCCGGACTTGTTCTGCTTCCAGTCCCAGCTCCACTGGGAGGCGTTGCCCCACAGGCCGCCGGTGCCGGTGCCGCCGGTGTAGTCGGTCTTCGGCAGGGCGTGCGCGTCGGAGGTGTACCGCTCGACGTGCCGCTTCGCCGGGGCCCGGTGGCGCAGCGAGCCGTGGGTGCCGAGGTACCACGACCGCGCCCGGACGCCGGGCACCGGGAGCGCGTCGAAGGAGTGCTCGTAGGCCGGGTAGGGGTCACCCGCGGTCTGGTTGCCGGTCGGCGCGGCGCCGGCGCCGTTGTCGAAGAGCACCCGCACCGGCTGCTCCTTCTCGAACGCCGCGAGCGCGCCGTCGTACGTCGGCTGCTGCTGGACCGGGTCGGCCGGCAGCGTGATCGGGTCCGTCTGGGGAGTGCCCAGGGCGCTCTGGTAGACCACCGGCGCGGCGGCCCGCAGCACCGCCTGGTTGACCGCCGGCGCCTGGTCGGCGACGTACAGCTCGAGGAAGTCGTACCAGCGGTTCAGCGTCTCGGGGTCCAGCGAGTCGACGTGCGCGCCGTTGGTGAACGTGAACCACTTCTTGTCGGTCCCGGTGAAGTGCGAGACCAGGGCCGGGCAGTGGCCGCCGGTCTGCTCGTCCTCCCACTGGCAGGCCATGAACGTCGGTACGTCGATCTTGTGCACGAAGGTCACCGGGTCGAGGGGATCGGCCACCTTCGGGACGTAGTGGCTGTTGCGCCGGATCTTGGCCATCAGGTCGGCGGCCTCGCCGTGCAGCGCCTGGTTCGCCTTGCACGTCTGGTCGCCGTCGGCGACCTGCTTCTCGGCGTACGGCTGGGTGCCGGTCGCGCCGACGCCCGCGGGCTGCGCCTCCTGCTGGCGCTCCTTGGCCCACGCGACGGCGAAGCCGGTGTTGCGGATGCCGCCCGGGTAGAGGGTGGTGGCGGTGGCGTCGATGACCGACATCGGGGAGATGGCCGCGAGGTGCGGCGGCCGCGTCTGCGCGGTGAAGAGCTGGCTGATCCCGCCGTAGGAGATGCCCATCATCCCGACCTTGTGGCCCTTCACCCAGGGCTGGTGGGCGATGGTCTCGATGACGTCGTAGCCGTCGAGGCTCTGCAGCGGCTCGAAGAAGTCGAAGGCGCCGCCGGAGCAGCCGGTGCCGCGCATGCTCACGTCGACGACCGCGAAGCCCATCACGTTGGCGATCGCGGCGATCCCGTTGACCGGGCCGGAGGGGTCGGCGTAGCCGTAGCCGGAGTACTCGATCAGCGTCGGGTACGGCTTCGTGTAGTCGGGCCCGTTGGGGACGGGGAAGCCCTCCGGCAGGCCGCCGACGCCGGCGGGGTGCGTCGGCGGGTGCACGGTGAGCGCCAGCTGGGTGCCGTCGCGGGTGGTCAGGTAGGAGTAGCCGTCGTCGGGGATGGACTGGTCGTAGATGCTCGGGTCCCACGGTGCGGCGGCATTCGTGTGCACCGTCAGCCGTCCGGAGGTGGCGCCGGTCGCGTTCTGGCGCACCCGGTAGCCGGTGCCCGGCTTCACGCGGCGGAACAGCAGCCCGCCGAGCGAGTCCGCCCGCTTGGTCCGCAGCGCATCGCCCTGGCCGTCGAGCAGGGTGGCCTTCGCGCCGGCGGGCAGCCCGACGACGTACACCTGGTGGGCGCTGCCGCGCGCGGTGAACCCGGCGGCGGCCCGGGCGCTCGGTGCGGCCACGGTGACCACGCCGAGGAGGGCCAGCGACAGCGCGGCCAGCACGGCGGTGATTCGTGTCCTCGGTGCGGACGCGGGCACGGCGAACCTCCTCGACCGCGCTCTCGCGTCCCCGGGTGGGCACGGTCGGCGGCGGTACTGGAGGCTTCAACGAAGGGTTGGCTCGGGAGGTTACGGTGCGGCCCTCCGGTAGCGGTTCTCCGTGGCTGGTCTCCACGCCGTGCGGTGACCACTCCGGCCGATGCTTTCCGGGCCAGGTTTCGTCCACAGCCGACCGCCCCCGCGGTCTTTCCCCAGATTCGAACATGACCCCGAAAATGGTCTTCCGGCTGGTTAGCGTCGTGTCATGAGTTTGGCACCTGATCCTCCTCGACCGGCGGTCCTGCGGTTCGCCGACTCGATGGACCGCGCGCTGGACGCGTTGGCGGAGACGCCGGCCTGGGCGATGACGCCGGCCGAGCAGGCCGAGGCGCTGGTGCGGCTGCGGCGTTCGCAGGCGCGGCTGGCCGAGCTGGGGCTGCGGGTGCTGGCGGCGGCGGACCGCAACGAGGTGGGCACGGACCAGGGCGCGACCTCGACCGCGTCCTGGCTGGCGCACGAGACGGCGACGACGACGCAGGGGGTCGTGGCTGATGTGCACCTGGCGCAAGCCCTGGACGAGGGGTTCGACCCCACCCGCCGGGCGCTGGCCGCGGGCGAGATCGACGTGGCGAAGGCGCGGGTGGTGGTCCGGTCCGTCGAGGCGTTGAGCGAGGAGCACGACGACCTGCCGCCCGGGACCCGGGGGCGGGCCGAGGCGCACCTGCTCGACCTGGCCCGGCAGTACGACGTCCCGGCGTTGCGGCGGCTGGCGAAGCGGTTGTTCGAGGTGGTCTGTCCCGAGGCGGCCGACGCCGCGGAGGGGCGCAAGCTCGCCGACGAGGAGGCGCGGGCCCGCAGGCGGAGCTACCTGAGCCTGCGCGACAACGGCGACGGCACCGTGGAGGGCCGGTTCCGGCTGCCGACGCTGCACGCGTCGCTGCTGAAGAAGGCACTGCACGCGTTGACCAGCCCGCGGCGGCTCGGGGAGGGCCGGCTCGACCCGGAGACCGGGCGGAAGCTGTCGCAGGCGGCGCTGTTCGGCCGCGGCTTCCTGGAGCTGCTGGAGAGCCACCTCGACGTGACCTCGATGCCCAGCGTGAACGGCTCGCCGTTCAGCCTGGTGGTGACGATCCCGCTGCAGAGCCTGCTCGACGGGATGGGTGCGGCGACGCTGGAGGACGGGGAGCGGATCAGCGCCGGCGCGGCGCGACGGCTGTGCTGCACGGCGGGGATCATCCCGCTGGTGCTCGACGGGGCGTCCATGCCGCTGGACGTGGGCCGGGAGAAGCGCCTGTTCGACCGCTACCAGAAGATCGCCATGGACCAGCGGCACCACGGCTGCGCGACGGTCAGCTGCGACCGGCCGCCGTCGTTCTGCGAGTACCACCACCCTGACCCGTGGCACGCGGGCGGCGGCACCGACGCCCGCACCGGGATCCCGCTGTGCCCACCCCACCACCAGATGGCCGACCACCCCGAGACCTGGGACATGACCCGCCACCCCGACGGCTCCGTCCGCTTCACCAGACGCCAATAGGTCGACGGGTCGGGCCTGCGGGTGATGGAACCGTTGACGGCACCAAGGCGTCTGAGTGATGTGACAATTCTGCGCGGTGCGGGCCCGGCATCCTGCTCGGCACCGACTGGTCGGGGGAGCATCACGACTATGCGGACACGGTCGTCGTCTACGCGTGCGTCTCGGCGTCGCTCAGCGGGCGCGTGTCGCTGGTCGCGGACGGGACCGGGATCCGGATACGCCCCCGCGTCGTTCCGATCCACACGTCAGGCAGCGGCATCCTCCCGTTCCGGGTCACCGTTTCCCGCGACGCGTCGGGCGGAGTCCGGGTACAGCGCAGTGTGTGGGGTGACCTTCCCGGACCGGTCGTGGCCGCCGATGGCGACGGTTGGCACTTCGTTCCCCACGAGATGTGAGCCCCGTCCCCGGCGTTCCTCGCGGTGCCGGCCGGCGCTGCGTGCCGTCAGGACCGCACGCCGCCGCAGCACTTCTTGTACTTCACCCCCGACCCGCACCAGCACGGCTCGTTGCGCCTAGGAGCGTGGGTCAGTAACACGCCAGTGGGGTTGCTCGGCCGCTGGGCGGGTTCGGGAGAGAATCTGGTGTGCCAGCCGATGAGAACTGATGAGGGCTTGTTCGAGGTAGCGCCGGGCCAGTACGTCGAGGCGCCGAGCACCTCGAGGGGGCCGGTGGACAAGACGTTTCGGGCGTTCGACCCGGACCAGGACCTGTTGTTGCCGCCGTCGTTGGATGAGTGGCTGCCGGCCGACCACCTGGCCCGGTTCGTCGCCGACCTGGTCGATGAGCACCTGGACCTGTCCCGGATCCACGCCTCCTACACCGAGGGTCGGGGGGCACCGCCGTATGACCCGCGGCTGATGGTGCGGATCTTGTTGTACGGCTACACCACCGGGGTGCGCTCGTCTCGCAAGCTCGAGGCGGCCTGTGTCGACGTGGTCGCGTTCCGGTGGCTGGCCGCCGGGTACCGCGCCGGACTACCGGTCGATCGCCCGGTTCCGCAAACGCCACCTGTCCGCGTTGGGGCACCTGTTCGTCCAAGCCCTGGCGTTGTGTCAGGCCGCGGGGATGGTGCAAGCTCGGGCAGGTCGCACTTGATGGCACCAAGTTGCGGGCGAACGCCTCGCGGCGCAAGGCGATGAGCTATGCGCGGATGAGCGAGAAGGAGAAGATCCTCGCCCAGGAGGTGACCGACCTGCTGGCCGAGGCCGAAGCGATCGACAAGGCCGAGGACGCCCGCTACGGCAAGGACCGCCGCGGCGATGAGCTTCCTGAGGAGCTACGCCGCCGCGAGACCCGGCTCGCGGCGATCCGGGAGGCCAAGCAGGCGTTGGAGGAGGAGGCCCGCGAACGCGCCGAGGCCGCTGCCGAGGCCAAGGCGCGTGACGAAGGGCGAGGACGAGGACACCGTCGCCGAGCGGGTCGCTCAGGCCGGTGAGACGGCGGTGCCGAGGCCGAAGGCGCAACGCAACTTCACCGATCCGGAGTCGAAGATCATGAAGACCTCCGACGGGGCGTTCCACCAGTGCTTCAACGCCCAAGCCGTCGTCGACGCCGCGCATCAGGTGATCGTGGCCGCCGACGTGACCGACAACGCTGCCGACGTGGGCAACCTGATCGCGATGACCGCGCAGACCATCACCAACACCGGACACGCCCCGACCCAGGTACTGGCCGATGCCGGCTACTGCTCCGAGGAGAATCTGCAGCAAGGTGCTGGCGTGGGTGCGCAGACCGGGACCGAGTTCTTCATCGCCACCGGCCGGGCCAAGCACGACGACCCGGCCCCGGTCGCACCCCGCGGCCCCGTCCCGAACGGCGCCACCGCCAAACAGCGGATGGCCCGCAAGCTGGCCACCAAGCGAGGCCGGACCGTTTACGCCCGACGCAAGACGATCGTGGAACCGGTGTTCGGGCAGATGGCCACCTTGCAGAACGCCAAACAACTCATGCTCCGCGGCCTGGACGGCGCCCGAGGCGAGTGGCTGCTGCTCGCCGCCTGCCACAACCTGCGCAAGCTCCACGCCACGGTCGGCACCCAAGGCCTGGCAGGCCTGGCCACCACCTGACGCGAGCCCGGGGGCAGCCTGAGCGGCCGCATGAAGGCATCCAGGCGACACCGACGCCGAAGATCGCATCCGGATGCCGCCCAGACACCCCACCGACCGCCACCTGGTCAGCGACCGCCAAACACAACAGCGAGCCGCGGTGGACGCATACTGACCCGCGCTCCTAGGTGGCCACCGCGTGGCGTGCCCGAGGCGCCCGCGATCCGCTGCGTACTCGGCGCGAGTCGCACCCTCGGCCGGATCCCGACCCGCGCGCTCGGCGAACTCGACGTAGTCCGGCAGTCGCCCCTCGGTGACCGACACCCGAAGCCCGGACTCGGAGAGCCGGCGCAGCTCTTGCTCGACGTCCCGCCGGTGCTCGACGATTCCGGAGCCGTAGTCCGCGCGCAGCTCGGGCCAGCGATCGAGAAGCGCGTCGAGCTCCGGCTCCGGCCAGAACAGCACGGTCAGCTCCTGCGACGCTGCGTGCGCGGGCCGGTCGACCGGCCGGGCAGGAGCAGGCTCAGCGAGCCGGTCGAGGTGGCGTCGGCGTCGCTCGACGCGTTCGTCGTGCTCGTCGTGCGGCAAGCCGAGGGCGCGTCGTACCCGGAAGCGGCCGAACCCGCAGCCGAGGTCGGTGCCTCCGTCCCGCTCCGCCTGGGTCAAGCCCGCGGTGAACCAGCGCAGCGCCTCCTCGTACCGTTCCTCGGCCTCCAGCGCCTCGGCTACGTACTCGTGCACCGGGCCGGCGAGTCGGCCCCCGGACTGCAGGTCGCCCCACAGCTCCTCGAGCAGCTTCTCGGCGCGGGCGGAGTCGCCCTCGCGCAGAAGGACGGCCAGCAGCTGTGCTCGTACGTCGACCCAGGCGACGCCGCCGTCCTCGGCCCCTCGCTCGAAGCAGACACGCGCCAGGTCCGGGCGGTCCGCCAGCTCCCACTCCTCCCCGGCACGGGACAGCAGCTCTGCCCGTCCGGGCGCACCCGGCGCCATGTGCTCTGCACGCTCGGCCAGGGTCCGGGCGAGCTCCTCCTGCGAGAGCGAGGCGCGCAGGTCCTCGATCTCCTCGTCGAGCGCGTCCAGGAGATCCTCGTCGGTGGGCGTCATGGCGTCACCCTAGACATCCGGGACGGCGTGCCATTCCACCGGCTCCGCCTCGCCGGCGCCGCGCGAGGCTCCGATCAGTCGGCATGGCGCACGGATCGCCCTGGCGCTAGGTGTTCCAAGGCGATGGTGGGTGCGGGAACGATGCCGGGTGCGAATACGGGGCGATCCAGCTGGCCGGGCCTGCGCGCCCGCATCAGGGCCTCGCCGTCCTGCTCCCAGCGGAAGTCGTGCCGATTCAGCACGATGGCGAGCGCGGTGTCCGCCTGCCGGCCGTAGCGCCGGCTGAGGTCCTCGAAGACCCAGGGCGGGATGGAGCTGTCCTCGAGGTACTCGCGCACCACGGACCTGCGCCGGTCACTTCGCCGCAGCAGGCCCGGATCGGCGAATGCCTCCTCCACGAGGTCGTAGTCGACCAGGAACCACACGCCGACGTCCGGCCGGTGGATCACGGCGACGTTGCCGGGAACCTCGGAGAGCGCATCCCAGCTCTGGTCACCGAACAGGCCGTCGCCCGTCGTGGTGGCCCCGGGACCGGCGACGCGTTCATCGTGGAACTGGAGATACCTCCGGTAGGTCGCCACCACGTCCGGACCGCTGACGAGAAGGCGGTCCGTTCCGAAGCAGAGCAGGAAGCTCTCGTGTCTCGATCGTGCCTGCTCGGCAGCCAGCCGCCGCTTGGCGGGATTGCGAAGCACCAGCTCCGGAGAGCTGAGCATCTCCCGGGCGACGAACTCGGCCATCGTGGGGCGCGACTCGGGCGGGAAGCTGGCCTGCGTGCCGCTGAACACCCAGAGGTCGCCCACCGGCAGGATCCGGGAGATCACGAAGCTCTCCGGATGCATGTCCTCGACGACGTCCGGACCGGAGGTGGCGACGACCCGGTACTCCAGCTCGTCGAACAGGTTGGTCAGCAGCAGCTGCTCGGCCGCCCGCTCCCGCACCTCGAAGGCACCGTGCACGCTGCCCTTCCACGAGTCGAGCAGCGCTCGCTGCCCCTCGGGCAATCGAGGGTGGCGTCGCGCGAATCGGTCCAGCACGGTGCCGCCATCGTCGTACCGATGCTCGAACAGCAGGGCCTCCACCGCTTCCACGAGCTGCGATGGACCGTCCAGCTCGGTGTCGCGCAACCGCCGGCTGCACGCGCGCAGCGGCCGCTGGAACGGCGGTGTCAACGCGAACTCGACCAGTGCCGTCTTCAGCGCGATGGCCTCGTCGAGCCCACGACGTTCATCCTGAGTCAAGTCCCGCAAGGTCACGGCCGCACCCTAGTCGGCCTCGCGTGCCAGGGGCGGCCCGCCATCCACCCGGGCCAGTGCCGCCTCGACCGACCCCCACCCGATGCGCTCCTGCTCCAGCCGGACGGCAGGGCCGAGGGTGTCCTCGACCAGGTCGTGGTAGAGGTCGCCCTCCGCGGGGGTGAGCCGGTCCAGGTGGGCGCGGGTCGGCCTCGGCTCGGTGCCCCACAGCTCCCGGTGCGCCAGCAGCGTGCCGCGGTCCATCAGCAGCGAGCCGGCGTGCGGGACGGTGTGCCGCAGCCGGCTCAGGATCGCGAAGCCGTGGGTGTCCAGGTCGCCCCAGTACCACACCTCCCGGTCGGCCAGCCAGGGCAGCGCGCCGACGACGCCGACGGTGTAGCCGCCGCCGAAGACCACGACCGAGTCCGGCCGCACCGGGAAGGCCAGGTAGGTCGTCTCGTTCTCGAGCACGAACACCCGCGGGGCCGTGGGCGCCAGCGACGCCAGCTCGTCGACCCGCAGGGTCGCCTCGCTGAGCCCGGCCAGCGCACCGCCGCCAAAGGCGTCCGGACCGAACCGGAGCCGCACGTAGTCCGGCTTGTGGAGGTAGCCGTAGCGCCCAGCCAGGCCGGTGCGCGGCGCGTCGAGGTCGACCCCGTCCGGGCGGAGCACCTCGAGGAGGTCCGCCAGCACGCCGCGGTGCCGCTCGACGAACTTGGTGTCCACCCCGGCGACGTCGATCTCCCTCAGGTAGCGGCCCTGCCCGCCGTGCGAGGCGATCCACCCGGCGGCGTCCAGCAGTCGCTGCCAGTCGGCGGCCAGGGACAGCACCCGCAGCGGGTGGTCGCGGGCCCAGTCCGACAGGGCCGGCTGCCGCTCGCCGGTCGTCTCCAGCAGCGCGTCGAAGGACGCGACCTCCGCGGCGACGTCGAGCAGCCGCCACGCCGCGTCGTACGACTCCACCCAGGCGCGCACCGGCAGCCGGTTGCTGCCCAGCGCCCGTCCCCCGACCGCACGCCGCTCGAGCCGGTACGTCGGACCCCCGCGACGGTTCGCGCCCCGCTCCAGCGCGGCGACCCACGCCCGCGCCCGCTCCAGGTGCTCGGCGATCTCCCCGGCGTTCGGGCCGCGCAGCGGCACCGACAGGGGCTCGAACGGCCGGCCGTGGGCGTGGTCGCGCAGCAGCGCCGCGGAGTCCCACCGGCGACGGACCCGGGCCTCGATCTCGGCGGGCGTGGTCCAGGGCCGGTCGCTCATCGGGCCTCGGCTGCGGCCCGGGCCGCCTGTCGGACGTGGTACTCCTCGATGGTGAGGTTCTGCAGCCGCGACTCCTCGCCGGTGCGGTTGTCCACGAAGCCCACCCCGGCGACGTACGGCTCGATCACGTGCACCTTCTGCAGCGGGGTGACCACCAGCAGCTGCAGGCCCAGCCGCTGAAACAGGTCCAGCGCGAACCGGGTGGAGGCGTCCGAGCCGCGGCCGAAGGCCTCGTCGATCACCGCGAACCGGAAGTCCCGGGACTTCGCCGCGCCCCACTCGAGCTTGAACTGGTAGGCGAGCGACGCGGCCAGGATGGTGTAGGCGAGCTTCTCCTTCTGGCCGCCGGACTTGCCGTCGGAGTCGGTGTAGTGCTCCCACTCCTCGTCGGTGGCGCGCCACCGCTCCGAGGCGGAGAAGGTGAACCAGTTGCGCACGTCGGTGACCCGGCGGGTCCACGCCCGGTCGGCGTCGGTCTGCCCCTCGCGGCCGCGGAACCGTTCGATGATCCGCTTGACCTGCAGGAACCGCCGCTCGGAGTACTGCTCGCCGGTGTCGGGGCTCAGCGACTCGTCGGTGCACGCCCGCAGCTCGTCGACGAACTCGCGGATCTCGACGTTCGGGGTGCGGCTGGCCTCCAGCCGGATGTAGCGGTCCTCGGTGTAGTCCACGCCGACCAGCGACTCGTTGATGACCTCCACCCGGTCGCGGATCAGCCGCGCGGACTTGTTCAGCCAGGCGTAGAAGCCGGCCACGTCGCGGATCGTGTTGGTGTTCAGCTGCCGCTTGAAGTCCGCCTCGAACCGGGGCAGGTCGTCGCCGACCAGCCGGTCGCGCAGGGAGCGGTACTCCCCGGCGGAGAGGATCGAGTCGTCCATCTCCGAGGCCTCGACCGGGTAGGTCCTCCGGAACTCCGCCATCCGCGCCTCGGCCTTGCGGGCGGCCTCGTGCTGCCGGTCCACCTCCTGGTCGGCGCGCTCGGTCAGCGTCCGGTAGAGCCGCTGCTCGGCGGCGTCGAACCCGGCCGCGTCGCCGGGCGGCTCGCCGAGCAGGGCGGTGAGGTCGGGGTAGCAGGCCCGCGCCGCGTCGAGGTCCTCGGCCGCCGCCAGCGTCGCGGCGGTTGCCTCCAGCGCGGCGCGCACCCCGCGCAGCTGGCCGGCGAGGTCCCCGCGGTGCTCGCTGTCGGCGCGCTGGCCGCGCTCGGCGTCCTCGATGTCGGCCTCGACCTCCGCCAGCCGGCGGGTCAGCTCCTGCAGCTCGGCCGAGGCGGTCTCCAGCCGCCGCTTCTCCGCCTCCCACTCGGCGATCTGGTGCACGCAGGCGCCCCAGTCCAGCTCCTGCCAGTCGCGGTAGACGGTCAGCTTGTCCAGCACGGTGCGGGTGCGACGCACCGTGTCGGCGCGCGTGGTGAGGTCGCGCTGGAGCTGGCCGAGCTCCTCGAGCCGGGCGTTGAGCCCCCGCGCGCGGGCGAGCAGGGCCTCGACCTTCTGCTCGTTGCGCCAGCCGAGCACGTAGCGGCTCCGGTCGTCGACCCGGAACCGGTCGTCCTTCTCGTGCCGGCCGTCGGGGGACTTCACCTGGCCGCTGCGCGTCACCGCGCGGCGCAGCTGCTGGAAGTGGCTCATCGAGGTGGCGCAGACCAGACCGGCGCGCGCAACCAGCTCCGCCTCCAGCCAGTCGGCGAACGGCGAGTCCTTCACCTCCAGCAGGTCGCAGAGCAGCACCTCGTCGTCGGGTCCCGCGCCCCGGGGCGGACGCACCCGGCGCTCGGCGACCCGGTAGTAGACCACGCGGGCGTCGAGGTGGTGGGCGTCGATCCACGACGAGACCGCCTGGTAGTGCTCGGTGGGCACCAGCAGCGAGAGCGCGAACCCGCGCAGCACCCGCTCGGCGGCGCCCTGCCACTGCTCGTGCTCGGGGCGTACGGCGATCAGCTCGCCGGCGAACGGCAGCGCGTCCTCGTCGAGGCCGACCGCCGCGCACAGCGCCTCGCGGAGCCGGAGGTTGCGCAGCGGAATGTTGTTGGGCCGGTCGCGCAGGCTGAGCAGCTCGGCGTTGACCTCCTTGCTCTCCTGCTCGACCTCGCGCAGCTCCACCCGGACGTCGGTGAGCTCGTTGTCGAGCGCGGCGGTGTCGGCGTCGAGGCGCTCGAGCCGACCGGTGACCTCCTGGGCGCGGCGGTGGAAGCCGGCCGCGTCGACCACCGGGTCCAGGCCCGCGTCCGCGAGCAGTCCGGCGTGCTCCTCGGCCTTGCGGCGGCGCAGGTCGCGGGTGGCCTGCTCGGCGCCGATGATCCGCTCCAGCTCGGCGATCCGGTCCCCGCCGGCGCCCTGGCGGGCCGCCCACAGCCGCTGCTGGGTCTGCCGGCGCTCGGCGAGCCGCTCCTCCAGGCGACCGAGCCGGGTGGCGAGCTCGTCGAGCTCGGTCTCCAACGCGGTGGCGGCGCTCTCCAGCAGCGCGCCCTTCTGCTCGGCGACGAAGTAGCGCAGGGCCTCGCGCTGCCGTTGTACGGCGTCGATGCGGGCGGCGAGCTCGTCGTGCCGGTCGCACAGGTCGAGCAGCGGCTCGAGCAGCCCGAGCTGGTCGCGGGCCCGTCGTACCGCCTCGTGGGCGCGGGTGAGGTCCTCGAAGTGCGCCACCAGCCGGTCGGTCCACTGCTGGGCGTCGGCCGGCTCCAGCATGTGGTGGCGGACGAAGTCGTTGAGGTTGCCCACGGACTTCATCGACACGGTCTGGTGGAACAGCTCCATGGCCTGCTCGGACTGGATGCCGAGCAGCCGGCGGGCCGTGCGCCCGTACTCGGGGAAGTGGTCGAACAGCTGGGCACCGCCGGCCCGCAGCTGGCGCCGCAGGCCGGTGAGGTCGTCGCCGAAGTCGGCGAAGTCGACGGCGACGTCCAGCGCGCGCTCGGCGACCACGAACAAACGCTGCGGCTGTCCCTGCGCGCCGTCGCGCAGCCAGAAGACCTGCGCGATGCTCACCTCGGTGTCGTAGCCGGCGTTGGCGAAGACGCCGAGGACCACCGAGTAGGAGCGCCCGTCGCGCAGTGCCACCGGCCGGGACGTGCCGGTGGCCTCGTTGCGCTCGGACTTGTAGTAGCCGAGCACGTAGGAGCGCAGCGAGCGCTCCCGGGTGTCCGCGCCGGCGGCCTTGTTGTAGGCGATCCGCTGGCTGGGCAGCAGCAGCGTGGTGACCGCGTCCACCAGCGTGGACTTGCCGGAGCCGATGTCGCCGGTGAGCAGGGTGTTCTCCCCGCGCAGGTCCAGCCGCCACACCCGGTCGTGGAAGGTGCCCCAGTTGTACAGCTCGAGGCGGTCCAGCCGGTAGCCCGAGCGCGCGGCCTCACCCCGGTCCAGCTCGACGGCCGAGAACAGTCCCTCCATCACTGCTCCTCGACCGGCGCGTCGCCGTGGTCGGGGGTGGCGCCGAGCTGGGTGGCGTACTCCGCGAGCCGCCGATCGAAATCCGCCAGCCACTGGGCGTCGACGAAGGCCTTGAGGATGCGGCGCACCTCGAAGGTCTGTTCGCGGCCGTTGACCCGCCGCAGGAAGCCGAGGTCGACGGCCTTGCCGACGTGGGTGTCGATCGAGTCGACCAGCCGGGCCTCGTTGCTTGAGTCGGGCAGGAACAGCCGCAGCATCTCCACGAGCTGGTCGCGGGCGAGGATCAGCCGGGGCTCGCTGCTGGTCGCGTCGAACTCGGCGAGCTTCTTGCGCAGCAGCGCCAGCAGCAGGCTCACCGGGAAGGACAGGCTGCGGCGCGGCACCAGGCGCGGCACCGGCTCCTCGCCGTCGACCTCGGGCCGGGACTGCAGGTAGGCGTAGCCCTCGGCCTCGTCGACGACCACGATCAGGCCCATCACCGTGAAGTAGTCGCGCAGCTGCGGCTGCAGCCGCAGCACCCGCTGCCACACCGTCTCGTGGCTGTCGCGGTAGACCACGCCCTTCATCAGCTGCACGACGGCCGGGGACAGCTCGGCGCTGGTGTCGGTGGCGCTCATCGACGACTCCTTCCGGCGGGACGAGGGGTACGACGGACGAAGCTGACCCGGGGCATCGTCACCGCGCGCGGCCGTCCCTCTCCGTCGAGGTAGTCCACGCGCTCGGTGTGGGCCTCGTCGACCAGCGTGGTGACGTCGTCCTCGGCGAGGGCGAGATAGCCGACCAGCTCCGCGAGGCCCTGCTGCACGGGGCGGTCCTCGAGGAGCTCGGTGAGGCCCACCTGCTCCCGGCCCCGCAACGTCGCGCGGACGTTGCCGGCCAGCCGGGCCGGGTCGACGTACACCTGGGTGAAGAGGGCGTCGGTGTCGACGTCGTCCTCGGCGCGGGTCACGCCGGTGCTGTCGAGGCTGACGCCGGTGCTGGGGGTGTACAGCGGGCGCTCCATCGGCAGCCGCAGCGTGGGGGCGACCGCCGGCAGCGTCATCCGCACCGGCGCGTGGCCCTGGTCGCGGACGGCCAGGGCGCCGCCCTCGATGCTGCGCAGCAGGTCCATCACCCGGCGGTTCTCCAGCCACACCTGGTCGTCGAGGAAGCGGCGCAGCTGCTCCGACAGCAGGCGCACGGTCCGCTGGGTGCGTTCCGCGGCGTCGAGCCAGTCGTAGTGCACGTGTCGCAGCCGGGCGTCGGGCTCGTCGATGGCCTCGATCCGCGCGACCCGGTCGAGCAGGTCGGTGAGCTCCTCCTGGCGCTGGCGCGAGAGCAGGAAGTCGTAGAACGCCTGGAAGCTGCGGCCCTGGTCGGACTCGGTGATGGAGGTCCGGTCGCCCAGGATCTCGTCGAGCAGCTCGCCCTTCGAGCCCGACCAGCCGGCGATGCGCTCGCGCACCTGCCGGTCCAGCGCGCGGAAGTTGTCCTCGACCTCCCGGAAGTCCTTGAGCAGGTCGCGGGCGGTGCCGGTCAGCTGCTGGTACCGGTCGCGCAGCGCGGCGGCGTCGAGGACCGGCACCTCGCCGCGCTCCACGGCGGCGATCTCGACGTCGATGGCGTCGCGTCGGCGGCGCAGCTCGGCGAGCCGGGTGTCGGTGTCGGTCTCGGCGCCGTAGGCGAGCTGCCGCAACAGCTCGACGATGGTCTGCAGCCGCGACTCGGTGCCCACGAACCTGCGGGCCCGCAGGCTGCTCACCCACGCGTAGGCGTTCTCGAGCGCGGGGGTGGCGTCCAGGTGCGGCTCGTCGGAGGCGGCGGGGTAGAACTTGCGCAGCCAGGCCTGCTCCGGGGCGGCCCAGTCGTCCAGGTAGTCGCGGGCGCGCCGGGGGAACGTTCCCTCGCCCAGCGCCCCGTTGAGGGCGTGGAGTGCGTCGTCGAGCCGTGTCTCGAGCTCGGCCGCGGGCAGCGACCGGGTGTTCTCCTCGACGAAGACGGTGCCCAGGAAGGACAGCACCAGCGGGGCGTTGTCCGCGCGGAGCAGCCGCCAGGCCGGGTGATGGGCGCGCAACCTCGCGAGGTCGTCGTACTCCACGTCACCTCCTGCACCTCTCGCTGCCGGCCAGAACCCTACGCGCCGGCGCCGACGTAATCGTGTCTGCCCGGCGTCGTGGTGGGGGGTGACCTCACTCGCAGGTGGACAGTCGGGTGACGGTGGCGCCGGTGCGCCCCGGGTCCCAGTCGTCCCGCGGCTCCATGTCCTCGGCGAACGGTGTGCGCCAGGCCAGGTGGCCGAGCACCGCGACGACGTACTGGTCGAAGGTCATGCCGTAGCGCCGCGCGCGCTGGGCGAGTTGGCCGAACAGCGCCTCGGGCATCCCCTCGACGCAGAACGAGACGGTGCTCGGCACGTGCGCGGCACGGTTGCGCCAGTAGTGCATGTCGCAGTCGCGCTCCAGCGACAGGTACAGCAGCTCGTCGAGCGGAGGCAGCGGCTCCGCGAGCAGTGCGGGGTCCTCCAGCAGACCCAGGGCCAGCGCCCGTACCATCTCCGCCGGCCGCGACTCCGGGTCGTCGCAGCCGGAGTACCACCGCTCGGTGCGGTAGTGCCCGGCCAGCAGCCTTCGCACCCGCTCCTGGTCGGGAAGGTCGGGAAAGCTCGACTCGGCGACCGGTACAGCGGTCAGCCGACCACCTCGGAGGCGCAGTCCCACGATGCCGAACCGCGGTACGTCGGGCAGCCAGCCCCGCGGTCCCATCAGCACGTCCTGTCCGGAGGGGGCGAGTCGGACCTCGCCGGAGCCGTCGGCCAACGGAATCTGCGCGAACTTCGTGATGGTCAGCAAGGGGTGCAGAGCGACGCTGCACCAGAGGTCCTCGCGGTCTGCGAGCGGCGCGCGCACGCGCTGGGTGAGCACGCTGCCGTCGAGAACGTGCATCAGGTGGTCGATGGTGCCGTCGGGGCGCCACACCAGCAGGGCCGACAGCTCGACCGTCGCGCGGACGACCTCCTCGATGACCCGTGCGTCCCGGCACTCCCGTCGCGCCCGGCGGGTGAGCCAGCCGATGTCGGTAGCGCCGTGCTCGCGGGTGAGGCGTTCGAGGACCTCGGGCAGGGCGTCCAGGTGGGGAGTCGTCATCGGGATCTCCTCGCGGGTCTGGGGCCGGTCGGGTTCACTCGCAGCAGTGTGCTCCGGTCGCGGCCGCGGCGCCGGGCTGTGTCCACAGGCAGGTGATGGGGGCCGGCCCCTCGTCGGCGGCTGCACGGCTCCGTCGGAGGCCGACTGGGGCGCACGAAACCACCAAGAAACTGTCGGTGCGGGGCGGTAACTTTCGATGTGTTGGGTCGAGGTGCAGGGGGATCTGGTGAGTGAGTTCGCAGGGTTTGATGTTGATCGGAGCAGTGCTCGCGCATGGAGCAGGTTCCAGGCGAGTTTGGCCGACCACCTGGTGGGGATGGGGGACGACGACACGCTCCTGATCGAGGTCGAGGTGGCCGACGACGACCTCGATGGTGCGGCGCCGTACGTCCAGTTCGCCGGCTTCGGTGAGGGCACGATGCTCCGCGGGGAGGTGTCGGGCAACGCCTGGCTGGACGAGAAGTACGAGCTCGGCGGGGACCAGTGCGACCGGCTGGCCCACTTGGGTTGGTGCCCGCCGACCGCCGGGCCGGCGGAGGACGCCGGGGAGGGCTCGGCGAACTTCTTCCTCGACGTCGAGCTGACCGAGGGGGACCGGCTCGCGGTGATGACGGTGCGGGCCCTCCGTGAGGTGTTCGGGGTTCCGGACCCCGCCTTTCTGATCGCCGAGGATCTCGTGGACGAGACGAGGACGGTGCCGCTTCCGCCGAAGCCGTCTGCGGTGGCCGCGGACGCGGAGGAGCCGGTGGCCACCACGGCGGAGAGCCAGGAGCACCTCCAGGAGCTGGTCGACGCCGCACTCACGCAGATGTTCGGCTCGACCCCGGAGAAGGACGAGGACGGGGACATCCCGGTGCCCTGGGGGAGCGCGCTGGTCTTCGTCCGGGTGGAGGAGAGCGCGCCGGTCGTGCAGCTCTTCGGCATCCTGGTGGAGGGCGTGACCGACCTGGAGCGCGCGGCCTTCGAGGTGAACGTGCTGAACCGCGACAACCGGTTCCTCAAGTTCTTCCTCGCCGGGGACCGCGTGGTCGCCCAGCTCCATCTCCCGGCCTGGCCGTTCGTCCCCGAGCACCTGCGGACGATGCTGGGCGGGATGGCCTCGCGGCTCGACGAGATCGACGAGGACCTGGTGGCACGCGTCGGCGGCCGCAGGGCGCTCGAACCCGGTGACGACTCGGACCCCACCCCGGGCACCCCGGCCATCCCGGGGGCCTCGACGGGATCGGAGTCCTCGCCCGAGATCGCCCTGCAGACGCTGCTGCAGCTCGATGCGGAGGGCGCGGGAGCGGTCGATCGCGAGCTGGTGGCAGGCGTGTGCCGGTTCAAGCGGGGCCTGATCGTCGACCTGCTGCGCAGGACCGAGGAGCAGGAGATCGCCTGGCGCCGGGCCCGCGAGGAGGCCCTCCGGAGCCACGACACCGACGAAGGAGCGGCGTGCGAGGGCGAGATGGTCGCGTGGGAGCGGACGACCAACCTGTTGCGCGGCGCGCTGCGCTTGGTGGTCGAGCGCGAGCTGGGTCGCGAGGCCGGCCGTGGCTCGTCGTACGAGGTCCCGCAGAGAGCGTCGGGTCGCCGGCTGACGCCCAGGTTCCGCGGCACCATGGCGCCGCGGCCCCCGCGTGGTCACCGGATCCACAACGCCGAGCAGCTCCTGCAGCTGTACGACGTCGAGGACCTCGTCGCCCTGGACGAGAAGCTCACCGCGGACGCGGCGGTCGACGTGGAGGTCTTCGACATGGCCGACTGCGTGGAGGTCGAGATGGAGGGGCAGTCGGGCCAGCTCCCGTACCCGTTCACCTCGGCCGCCTTCCACGCGCTGCTGGAGGCGCTCAACGACCGGGTGCTCGAGGAACAGGGGCAGGAATGAGGGACGAGGACCGCCTGCGCGAGCTGGGACTGCATCCGGGCGGGTGGCGGGGTGGCTCCGGCGTCTTCCCGGTTCCCGTTGGCTCGGCCGAGCTGCGGTCGCGGTACCGCGGCTGCCTGCTCGGCGGCGCCGTCGGTGATGCGCTGGGGCGGCCCGTGGAGGGACGCCCTCGTGAGCTGGTGCGCCGGCGCTACCCGCACGGGCTCCGGGACTTCCAGCCGTGGCGCGGCTGGAGGTCGGGTCCGCGAGGCACCTTCACCGACGACACGCAGCTGACCATCGTGACGGCCGAGTGGCTGCTGGAGGCGGGGGAGCGGCCACTCGAGGCGGCCCCCCTGGCCCGACGCGTCGCCGAGTGGGGCCGGACCGGCCGGGGCATCGGCCAGGCGACCCGGCAGGCGCTCCGGAACCATGCGGCGGGCCTGCCGTGGTGGGAGGCCGGCGTGCCGTCGGCCGGCAACGGTGCGGCGATGCGCGCGGCCCCGTTCGGGCTGCGGTACGCCGGTCAGCCGGACGACCTGCGCTACGCCGCCGCGCTCGGGTCGGTGACGACGCACCGCGATCCCACGGCGGTGGCCGCGGCGATCGTGCAGGCCGCGGCCGTCAACCTCTGCCTGGCGACCACGCCCGAGGACCTCGACGCGGTCGGCTTCCTGGGTGCGCTCGTCGCCGCAGTGGACGGTCTCGACCTGCCGGAGCTGCCGCTTCGGTCGGACGGTGGCTCACGTTCGCTGACGCAGCGGATCGAGGAGGTGCCCGACTTCCTGGGCCGGTCGGCCGACGAGGCGTTCGACCATTTCTTCAACGGCGCGTTCGTCCTGGAGACCACGCCGATCGTGCTCTGGTTGCTGCTCACCTACGCCGACGACCCGGAGGAAGGGCTGGTTGCTGCGGTGATGGGCGGACGGGACGCGGACACCACGGCGGCGATCCTGGGCAACCTGCTGGGGGCGCTGCACGGGGACGGCGCACTTCCGGCGCGGTGGTTGGGTGACCTGGAGGACCGCGACCGGTTGACCGACCTGGCAGACGCCCTGTACGGCGCATGGTCGCAACCCTCGCCGCACGACAGGTGACTGACCTAGGTTCGAAAAGGGGCTGCACATCCTCCTTGGGATTTGCTCAGCCGAAGCAGTGCCCCGAGCCCAGGGCGGCAAGGCCTTCCCGGTCGCCGGGGCCGAACGTGCGCTGGCCGACGTTCTCGCGGTACATCAGCTCGTGGGGATCGTCCACGTGCGCCAGACCGACGACGTGGCCCAGCTCGTGCATGATGATCGCCCGCACCTCCGGCGCGCCGTTCGACCGGGACAGCACCTGCCGCAGCTGGGGAGTGTCGAGGGCGATCTCACCGGTGACGTACTCCCGGAATCGCGTGGAGTCGACCGGGACTGCGGTGCTTCCCCCGAGCCCGGCCACCGCACCTCTCAGCCCGGGCACGACCTCCGGCGTGGTCCACGCGATCAGCACCGGCCTGCGTGCGGGCGACAGGGCGAAGCGGTTCTCGTGGGGGAGCCGGTCGGTGGAGCCCTTGGCGACGAACACGAGACCGGTCGCGGCGGACACCTGCCGCAGTGCTTGCCGCAACAGGGAGTCCGCACCGGTGGGCGCGAGGGCACCGTTGACGACGTACTCGATCGGCTTGCACGGGTCGTAGGCGACGGGTTGGTCGGAGCCCGGCTGGGTGCGCACGTACCTGAACGAGCCGACCCCGGTCGGGACCCGCGGCGGGGTGCCCAGCGGCTTGGCCCGGTGGAGGCCATGGGCGGTGAGTGTGATGCCGAACTGCTTGTGCGCGACGAGCAGCCCGACCGTGCCGACGAGCGCGAGGGCGACCAGCGCCGCCATCACGCGGCGGACGACGTCGCCGCGCTGGCGAGGGATCCGCGCCCGTCCCAGGTCGATGCGGTCCAGGTCAGCGAGCAACCGGGCCATCCGCCGCCGGCGGCGCCACGGGCCCAGCGTGAGCGAGTCACGGGTCCGGGCGCTGAGCACCGGAGGACGCTCTCACGGTTTCGGGCTCCGCGCAGCGGATTCGGCCAACCGCTCACCGCGAGCGAGGGCTCGCTGCCGGAGTCGGCGAGTCAGGCGGGCAGCGCGGCTCCCTTGAACACCTGCCGGGTGTGCCAGACCACGTGCCGCGGAGCCGGCATCGGAGTTCCGCGACGCGGGTGCAACGCCCGGCCGTGCAGGTCGTACACCTGGTCGGCCGCCGGTGTGCGCGCGCTGAACTGCCGCGACACCTGGATCCGGTAGCCGTCGGCGAGGCCCAGGGCACCGCGGTCGAAGAGCTTGTGGTGCAGTGAGCACAGCGCCAGCCCGTTGTCCTCCGAGTCCGGTCCACCGATGTTGAACCAGCGCACGTGCGCGGCCTCGATGCCGACGGCCACCCCGCCGAGCTGCCCGTCGTACCCGCAGAACGCGCACTGCCGGTCCCACGCCTCCAGGATCGCGTGGCGCCAGCCGGCACTGCGTCGCCGGCGCTGCACCAGGTCCACGACGTCGGCGGAGGTCTCGAGCACCAGGTAGGGGTCCAGGCCCACCGCGGAGAGCACGTCGGGAGCCACCGTCATCGGGAACTGGGCCTCGACGAGCCGGCGCGCGGCGGCCCGCTGAAGCTCGGACCGCCCCCGCAGGAGCGTCTCCACGTCGGGGCTGAGGCGACCCGTGACCTCCGCGGCGCGCAGCGGCCGGAGGCTGTCGTTGGGCACGTCGCGATCGAGGGTCCAGACCCCGTCGCCGCGCAGGCGGGTGAAGGGGTACGCCGCGGACTGGGCCCGTCCGGTCCGCGACGGCGGGCCGAACTCGGCGATCAGGTCCGCCAGCCGGGTCTCCGCGGCGGACCAGGGGAGCGCGCTGCTCCCGGTCTCGCCCAGCCGGGCGAGCGCGAGCAGCACCAGCAGGGGTTTGTGCGGAACGCGCTCACCGTCTCGTTGGTACTGCCGGAACGACGTGAGCCGATCGATCAGCTGCTCGTCGCCCGGCCCCGTCATGTGGCCACTCTGGCACAACGGGCCGGCCAACCAGGACCTCACGCCCCGGTCGCGCCGAGCGACCGGGACTCCTCCGGAAGGGGACCGCTGTCGGTGCTGAGCCCTAGCCTGTCTCTCGTCGTCGAGCAGTGGGGGGTGCACATGGCACATGACGTTGCCGACCGGGAGCCGCGCGAGCAGGGCGTGGGCGTGACCCAACCCTGACCACCGGGGTCGGGGGAGAGGAGATCACGATGACCCGCTTCTACCGCCGCCGTTTCCTGAACAAGCGTGGCCACCACGCCGGCGCCTACGTGCTGGCCGAGGTCTCGCTGGAACGTCACGCCCTCCACGCGGGGTCCCGCGTGGAGTCGGTGGACGCCTGGTTGACGGTGGCCGACTGCGCCCGCGTCACCCAGCTGGACTTCACCGCCAACAGCCCGTCCGAGGCGAACAACGCGCTGCACAAGGCGCGCGAGCTGCGCGAGGTCGTCGTGGACTTCACCGCCGCTCTCGAGGAAGCGGTGCAGGCGATGCGCTCACCGTCCTCTAGCTGACCCCGCGCGGGCCGGTGCGGGCCGGTGGCGGCACCGTGCCCGGAAGGCACGGCGCCGCCACGAGCTCACATCCCGGGGATCGGCTGCGCCTCGTGGACCTCGATCTCGCAGCCACCGGGCATGTTCAGGTGCGGGTGGTTCTGGGCGAGCTCGAGAGCCCCGTCGCGGTCCTCGGCCTCGATGATCGAGTAGCCCACCACCTCGCGGGTGCTCGTCGAGGTGCCGTCCTTGGTGACGCGGACCCCGTTGCTGAGCGGGGTGCCGAAGTCGACCATCCGGTCGCCGACCTTGGCCGCCCAGGCGTTCCACTCGCCCATCACCGCCTCCAGCTGGTCCGGGGTCGGGGGAGTGGCGTCGGCGGGCGTCGTCGGCGCGTGGTAGACGAACAGGTACTTGGTCATGGTGACCCTCCTCGGGTTCTGTATCCCGGTCGCCGGCGGGCGCCGGCGACCGCGTGGGTGCTCGGGGTCAGCGGTGCAGCGGGCTGCGACCCGCGAAGGCGGCCAGGCGCTCCATCGAGGTGGCGCCGTCGGGCGGGTTCAGCTCGGCGCCGAAGGCCCCGCCGCTGCGGCCGCCCGGTATGACGGACTCGGCAAGCTGGCGCGCGTAGCCGACCACCTCGGGGGAGACCTGCAGCTGCTGGCCGCTGCCCTGTGCCAGGTCCCAGCCGTGCAGCAGGAGCTCCAGCGGGAGGATGCCGGCCGCGGACGACGCCGGCATCTCGGACCCACCGGGGCCGGGCACGGTCCCGTCCAGGTCGACCGCGCGCCAGCCGTCGATGGCCTGCCCGGCCATCACGGAGACCCGGTTCTCGAGCGAACCCTGCTCGGGGTCCGCGACGGAGGCGCCCGCCATCGCGCCGAGCCGGGCCAGCGAGGTCATCAGGTGCTCCGCCAGGTCGTGGCAGGTGAAGTCCGCGCACGGCGTCGGTCTCGGCCGGTCCTCGGCGGTCAGGTTGCGCAGCACCGGCTGGATCGCCGCCAGCGCGGCATCGGCGGCCGTGACCGGCGTCAGCTCCTCGGGCGCCCAGGCCCAGTCGTCCGCGCCGGCGTCGCCGGTGGCCGCGAGCTTCCCGAGCCGCTCGAGGTAGTGGTCCCAGCCCTCGGCGTGCAGCGCCGCCTGCTCGTCGGTGAGCCCCTCGTGGACCAGGGTGACCCGCGAGCCGCCGGCCGCAGGCTCGACCGTCACGGTCACCGTGGAGGTGTCCGGCTCGAGGTCGTCGTTGCCCTCCCAGCCCCAGCCGAAGACGATCCGCCGGCCGGGCTCGACCTCGCGGAACGTGCCCGCCGCGACGTGGCCGGGCGTGACCGTCCAGCGGTAGCCGCCGCCGGCGCGCAGGTCGACCAACGCCGACACGGTCTGCCAGCGGCGCAGCCGCTCCGGCTGGGTGAGCAGCGCGAACGCCTCGTCGGGGGAGACCGGCAGGACGACTGTCTTCGTGTAGCTCATTTCCCACTCCTCAGCTCCTGCGCGTCCGTGACGAGCAGATCCAGTTCGCTGGTCCAGAACCTGTCGATCTCGGCCTGCAGCTTCTGCAGGCCCGAGGGCAGGACCCGGTAGATCCGTTGGCGACCGACCTTCTCCGCGTCGACCAGCCCCGCGTCCGCCAGCACCAGCAGGTGCTGCGAGATCGCCGACCTGGTCACCGTGAACTCGGCAGCGATCTCGGTGACGGTCCGCGGCTGCGAGGCCAGCAGCTGCAGGATGCGGCGCCGGTTGGGTTCGGCAGCCGCGGAGAGCACGTCGGTCACGAAAATACGTTAGTCGTGACTAACGCATTGTGCAAGAGCTACGGGCCGGCGGTGGGTGGGTCGAGCGCGTCGACGTACGCCTGCGGGTCGGGCGACCTCGCTCTCGCCGTACGTCAGCCGCCGCTGCCGTACGGCCGGGTGATGATCTCCAGGAAGTGCCCGCCCGGCTCCTCCCAGTACACGCCGCGGCCGCCGTCGTTGCTGTTGAACGCACCCGGCCGGCGCCGGCCCGGGTCGGCCCAGTAGGTGAGGCCGCGTGCCTTGATCCGCCCGAAGATCTGGTCGAACTCGCTCTCGCCGACCAGGAACGCGTAGTGCTGCGGGTGCGCCGGGCCGTGGTCGTCGGCGAAGTCCAGCGACACCCCGTTGTCGAGCTCGACGACCAGGAACGGCCCGAAGGCCACCGGTGCCGGCCGGTCGAGGATCTCGGCCAGGAACGTCGCCGAGGCCCGCTTGTCGGGGACGTTGACGATCGTGTGGTTGAGCTGGATCACCATGAGGCTGCCTCCCGTCGTCCTCACGCTAATCCCGACGTCGACCAGACGTCGACCACACGTCGACCGGGCGACGCCGTACGGCACACTGGCGCCATGCCCGAGGACTTCGTGGTGGCCCGCAACCCGGAAGCGGACTCGTCGCTGCCGTACCTGCTGCGCGTCCCGCTCGGCCGCGACGGCATCATCCTCAAGGCGAAGGAGACCTGGCCGCGGACCAGCAAGGTCTACTGCCACCGGGTCGAGCGCTGGCCGGACGACGCCGAGGTCGTCGAACGCGTGCCCACCCGGTCCTGCGTCCGGCGCGGCGCCGCGATCGACCTGGTGCTCGACCGCGGCCGGGAGAACCGCTCCCAGCTGGTGTTCACCCGCGTCCGGGGCGGCCGGCAGGCGATCTTCTGGCAGACCGCCCGGACGAACAAGCAGGCGCGGCCCGCCGTCGCGGTGCCCAGCGCGCGTGCGTCCGGCCTCCGCGAGCTGGAGATCGTGGTCGACAGCCACGAGCGCTACCCGTACAAGTTCAGCAGCCAGCAGGTGAGCACCCGCCGCGCCGGGCTGGCCGCGGGGGACTACGGCGTGTTGGTGGACGGCTCGCTGCTGGCCACCGTGGAACGCAAGAGCCTCGCGGACCTGGTCTCGTCGCTCACCACCGGGAAGCTGAAGTACCAGCTCGCCGACCTGGCCGCGGTGCCCCGGGCCTGCGTGGTCGTGGAGGACCGCTACTCGCAGGTGTTCAGGTCCGAGCACGTCCGCCCGGCCGTGGTCGCCGACGGGCTCGCCGAGTGCCAGGTGGGCTGGCCGACCGTGCCGATCCTCTTCCTCGAGACCCGGGCGCTCGCGCAGGAGTGGACCTACCGGTTCCTGGCGGCCTCGCGGGCCGCCGCCGAGCACGAGTACGGCGGCGAGGTGGCCGTCCGCGACCTGAGGACGGCACCGGCGCTCGCGCCCCGGGAGCCGACCCCGGCCGAGGTGCGGGCCTGGGCCGTCGAGCAGGGGCTCGCGGTGTCGGACCGGGGACGGGTGCGCAAGGAGCTTGTCGAGGCGTACCGCGCCGCGCGGTTCGGGCGGGACGGCTGACCACCGGACTTGTCCACAGCCCGGTGACTGCCACTGGTGCCCGGTCCGCCGATGCGGTCGGCTGGGGCCATGCCCCAGTCACGAAGCCGCCGTCCCCGCAACCCGTCGTCCGCCGCCCGCCGCCGGCAGCGACGACGCCGGTACGACGAGGCGCGGACCCTGCAACGCAGCACGGCCGGCGAGGTCGCGGCCACGCTGACCGACGCGCACCGCGCGAGCATGCGGGCGGCGGCCGACGCCGAGCTGCGCGGTGACCCGGCCGCCGCGCTGGCGCACTACGAGGCGGTCCCGATGATCGCCGACTCGCTGCACCACCAGCGGCTGCGGCTCCTCGCCGAGCTGGGCGAGGACGCGCCCGGGTGGTTGTGGTCGCGCTGGCTGACCGTGCAGGCACGCCGGCCGCTGTGGACCGGCAGCGCGTCGACGGCGCCCGACCCCGCGTTGCGGACGACGCTCGAGGTGGCCTACCCGCACGGCTTCGACCCGGACCCGATGGAGGACTTCTCGCCCGACGTCTTCCTGGCCATGCTGTACGAGCGGGACTGGGTGCTGCGCCAGCTGAACGTCTACGAGGACGGCCGTCTCCGCGACGTGGTGGAGCACCTGGCCGCCCCCCGGCTCCTCGAACGCGCCGACCACGTCGCCGCGTGGCCGGACGTGCCGGTCGGTGGGTACCGGCTCGACTCCGACGCCGGGGAGCACCTCCGGCTGACCGACCTCGGCAGCGGCGAGCGGCTCGACGTGCTGGACCTGGGTCTGGCGTTCGAGCACTGGCCGGGCTCGCACTTCCTCGGCCGGGTCGTGCCCACGGACGTGGCCCCGGGCCGGATGTTCGAGTGGCGTCCGCTGCCGGTCGACGAGGGCACGGCCCGGCGGGTCGCCGACCGGCCGGACGCTTGGCTGCGCACGCTCGCCGAACGGGCCCGCGAGGCGCTGCCCCCGATGTTCTCCTACGTCGAGGACACGTCGATGATGTCGGACCTCCCGGTCCGCAGCTGGCTCGAGCTGCTCGAGCACAAGGACATCGACGACCTGCCGGCGCCGGACGGGCTCATCGACTACCACGACGTGGCGCTGGCGGTGACGCCCAAGCTGCTGCGGGTCGCGGAGCACGTCCCCGAGCGGGTCGAGTGCACCCGCCACCTGGCCGAGGCGCTGGTGCTCGAGCCGGGGCTGTACGACGCGCTGCGTGCGCGGTTCGGCGGGCGGCGCTGGGCCCGGGCCTGGTGGACGCTGGCGGGCGCCGTGCGCGAGCCCGCGCGCGGCCGCTGCCTCCGCCTGGCCGGGACCAGGTACGACGACGCCGGTGCCGAGGCGGTGTAGCCGGGCCAGCCCGGATGGTCGGCCCGCCCGCGCCCGTGACCCCCCGATGGGGGCATGGCGCCAGAGCCTCATGGCGCCGTTGACCTCGGCGGCACCGGGCGGGAGCGTCGTAGGAGGCGCTCACGAGACCATCCGACTCCTGACCGAGGGGAACTCATGAGGAAGCTGACCTTCACCCTGGCCGCCCTGGCAGCGACCGCGCTCATCGTGCCGTCGGCCGCGGTGACCGCCACTGCCGGGCCGGACCACCACCCGAGAAAGGTGACCACGGTCGCCACCGGACTCGACAGCCCGCGCGGCGTGGCCTTCCTGCGGGACGGGACGCTGGTCGTCGCCGAGGCGGGCCACGGCGGGGACGTCTGCCTGCCGGGCATGGGCTGCCTCGGGCTGACCGGACAGGTCTCGGCGGTGAACCGCAAGACGGGCAGCCACCGGCCCCTGGTCTCCCACCTGGCGTCGTTCACGGATCCGGAGGGCGGGGCGGTCGGCATCGACGGCCTCTCGGCCCGGGGCCACCGGTTCCTCGGCATCATGGGCATCTACCCGCAGGCGGCCGCGCAGATCGACTGCACAACCATCAAGGTGAAGGACTGCCGGCACGTCGTACGCGTCGCCAAGCACCAGGTCGGCGCGCTGCTGGAGTTCACCCACCACGGGTACCGGACGATCGCGAACGTCGGGGCCTACGACTACCGGTTCACGGTCGAGAACCCGGGCGGCGCGACGTACGGCACCGAGGAGGACGCGAACCCGTACGGCGTGCTGGCCGAGCGTCACGCCGCGTGGGTCGCGGACGCGGGCGCGAACACCCTGGACCGGGTGTCCTACCGCGGGCACATCAGGATCGTGCACCGCTTCGTGGTGCCCGACCCGCCCGAGCCGTTCCCGACCGACGCCGTGCCGACCTGCGTGGCGCGCTCGGGGCACCACCTCGTGGTCGCCGACCTCGCCGGCCGGATCTGGCAGGTGCGCGGACACCAGGCGTCGGTGATCAGCGGACCCTCCGCCACCCCCTACACGGGTGGCCCGCACTACACCGGCTGCGCCTCGGACCGGGACGGCAACGTCTACGTGGTCAGCATGTTCGACGGCATCGCCCCGGGCCCCGACGTCGCGACCACCGGTTCGGTGGTGCAGGTGACCCGGCACGGCACGGTGCGTCCGGTTCACGGCGCGAGCGGGCTCAGCTTCCCGAACGGGATCACCGTCCACCACGGAGCCCTCTACGTCTCCGTCGGCAGCATCTCGCCCGACGGCGGCATCGTGAGGATCTCCCGGTAGCGGCCGCGCTCCGGCCGGCCCGCGGGGCCGACAACGACCCCGCGGGTCTTGCCAACCCGACTGGCCGGGCGGTACGACAAAGACCTAGCCGGACACCGGGTCCGGCCGGTAATCGGGGGGTTCCATGCGTCGCAGACTCTTCCTTCTCCTGTCCGTCCTGGCGCTGCTGGCCGTGCCACTCGCTCCCGCACGCGCCATCACCAACGGCACTGCGGACGGAGACCAGCACCCGTACGTCGGCGAGCTGCTGCTCTACGTGCCCGACGAGACCGACCCGGGGTTCAACGATCCCGGTGCCTGGTTCTCCTGCTCGGGCACGCTGCTGAACGCGACGATCGTCGTCACCGCCGGTCACTGCGCCTATGCGGTGGGCCTGGACGGGCAGTCGACCACGGCCGGCGGCGGGGACGGCTCCGGCGGCAACGACGTCTGGGTCGACTTCAACGAGAAGCCGGACTTCGGCGTGCTCCCGCCGAGCTCGTCCTTCGCGCCCGACGACAACGCCGGTCGCTACGCCGCGTGGTCGCAGGCGCTGGACAGCTCGGGGGAGTGGCACCGGGCCACGTCGCACCTGCACCCCGGATTCGACCCGAACGCCTTCCTCGAGCACGACCTGGGTGTGCTCGTGCTGCAGGCCGGGGTCGCCCTGGGTGAGTACGGTCAGCTGCCCAGCGAGGGGCTCATCGACCAGCTCGCCCGCGACCACCGGGCGACCTACACGGCTGTCGGCTACGGCGTCGAGAAGTCCACCCCCCACGCGACGTTCGGCGGGGACACCCGGATGCAGGCCGACGTCTCGCTGGTGAGCACGCTGGGCGCCTACGGCGCCGGCAAGGGGACGGCGGTGAAGTGGTCGAGCAACCAGGGGAAGCCGCACACCGGCGGGACCTGCTTCGGGGACTCGGGCGGCCCGACGTTCCCCCAGGTCCCGGGCCTGGAGCGGGTGGTGCTGACGGTCACGTCGTTCGGCATCGACCCGAACTGTGCCAGCGGCGGAGGGGGCTACCGGCTGGACCAGCAGGACGATCTCGACTTCCTCGCCTCGTTCGGGGTGGCGCCCTGACGTCGGCGCTAACGTCGAGGCATGCGCGCCATCGAGTACTCCCGCACCGGTGACCCCGAGGTCCTCCGTCTCGTCGAGCGACCGCTGCCCGAGCCCGGGCCGGGTGAGGTCCGGGTCCGGGTCCACCGATCCGGGGTGAACCCGACCGACTGGAAGACGCGGCGGGGGAGCGAGCCGGGGACGCCGGTGGACCCGGCCCAGGTGCCGAACCAGGACGGCGCCGGGGTGGTGGACGCCGTCGGGCCCGGGGTCGAGGCCGCGCTGCTGGGGCTGCGGGTGTGGATCTGGGAGGCGGCCCACGGGCGGCCGAGCGGCGGCACGGCGCAGGAGTTCGCCGTGCTCCCCGCGCGACACGTGGTGCCGCTCCCGGACCACGCGTCCTTCGACCTGGGCGCGAGCCTGGGGGTCCCGTTCCTGACCGCGCACCGCTGCCTGACCGTCACCGAGGGCGGGCCGGAGCGGCTCGGGCCGGGCGCGCTGGAGGGCCGCACCGTGCTGGTCGCCGGGGGAGCGGGGGCGGTCGGCAACGCCGCCATCCAGCTGGCCCGCTGGAGCGACGCCACGGTCATCACCACGGTGAGCAGCCCGGAGAAGGCGAACCTCGCGGCCCGCGCGGGCGCGGACCACGTCATCGACTACAGGCGCCAGGACGTCGTCCGGGAGGTCCGTGCCATCGCCGCCGAGGGGGTGAACACCATCGTCGAGGTCTCGCCCGCGGTCAACGCCGGCATCGACGTGGCGGTGCTGGCGCTGCACGGCTCGGTCGCCGTCTACGCCAACAACGGCGGCAGCGCCGTCGAGCTGCCGGTCCGTCCGTCCATGACGCCGAACGTGCGCTGGCAGTTCGTGCTGGTCTACAACGCCCCCGCGGACTGGCGCGCCCGCGCGCTCGACGACGTCTCCGCCGCGGTGATGGACGGTGCCGTGCGGGTCGGCGAGGAGGCGGGCCTGCCGCTGCACCACTTCGGCCTCGAGCAGACCGCCGCCGCGCACGCCGCCGTGGAGAACGGTGCGGTCGGCAAGGTGCTCGTCGACGTCGTCGAGTAGCCCGCGGCCCCGCTACCTCACGACGTGCCGGCGGTCGGCCGCTTCGCCGACTTGTACCAGGACAGCCGCAGCTCGAAGCCGACCGTCGCGCCGGCCTCGGTGCGGGGCTCTCCGCCGGAGAGCGCAGCGTTCCACAGCCACGGCCGGACGTGCCGCAGGGCGCTGCCGCCGGTCCGGTTGATCAGCTCGGCCACGTCCGCCCGCAGCTCCTTGAGCTGTTCGAGGTCCGTGGCCTCGAACTCGAGGGCCCGCTGGGCGCGGTCGGCCGCGGTCAGCCGGGCGAGCGCGAGCGCCTCCGCCGCCGGGTCCCGCTTGTCGTAGTCCGGCTCCGGTGGGATGGACAGCCGGTCGGCGCGCCACTGGCGCCACGGTGTGTCGAGCCCGTCCAGCACCGCGCGCAGCTGGTCGACGAGCAGCCGCTGCTCCTCGGTCGGCTGCGTCCAGGCGGCCTCCAGCAGCGGCGTGACGTCGGCCCAGGTGACGTGTGCGTACCGGGTGTTCCCCGGGGGCACCAGCTCGGCGCGCAGCCCCGGACCGGTGAGGTAGGTGAGGTCGAGCGCGGCCTTCGGGTGGTGGTGACGCGCCAGCTGGAGGTACCTCCGGGCCTGGTCGGACCGGTGGCTGGCGCGCTCGGTCTTGAGCTCGATCAGCCACAGTCGTTCGAGGGTCACGACCGCGTAGTCGGGAGCACACCCCCGCGCGTGCTTGGGTCTCGCCGGGAGGTCGAACTCGTCGACGAAGCGGGCGTCGCTCAGGTCACCGGCCTCGCCGAACGAGAGCCGGTCGAGCTCGCTGAGGAAGACCAGCCCCTGGGGACTGAGGGCGGACGACGTGTTCCACCGCGGGTACCCGCTGTTCAGCAGCAGCATGGTGAGCAGCCGCTGGCAGTACTCCTCGCGCCCGAGCTTGAGCCGCTTGAGCAGGATCTCCGGGTGCTCGATCGACATGGCACATCAGCTCCCGGTGCGACGCAGGCGAGGAGTCGGGCGGCTCCCGCGACCAGGGTAGGAACCGGGGCGCCGCCACGTGGGCGGTTTGCCCAAGAAAGTCAAGCCAGCGCTACCACCGGGACGACGAGGTCAGTCGCAGAAGTCGCACACCCCGGTCGCAGGGAGGGCCATGTGGCAGCTCGGGCAGACCTTGAGCTCCGGTGGCGTGGGCTTGCTGCGCGCGGCCGTCTTCGGCTTCCTGGGTGCCCGGGAGGCGCCGGTGCCCGCTGTCGCCGTCGCCGGAGCGGGGACGGGCTGCGTCGCGAACCGGCGCTCCTCCCGCTCGCGCTCCTCCTCGTCGACGACCACGTCGAAGCCCAGCCCCTGCAGCACGCGTACGGCGCCGTCCACCCCACCGCGGAACTCCTCGCGGGTCGCGGCCCGGCCCGTCGCGTGCAGGTAGGCGACGCCCAGGACCGCCTTGGAGTCGTACTCCTGGCCGCCGTGCCAGAGCGTGTACGCCGTCGAGCGACCGAAGCGGTAACGGCTCAGGAACTCGCGCGATCCCAGCCGGTCGTACTCCGCGAGCGCGGCCAGGACGTGCGCCCGGTTCACCAGGGTCCAGTCAGGCATGCGGGCCAATTTACGCCGCGCGGGAAGAGCCCTGCACCGGCGGGGAGCTCAGTTGAGCGAGAACGGCGGGTACCGGTCGGTGATCAGCAGGAACGCGTACGCCTGGACGCGCAGTGCCCAGCGCGCGACACCGACCACGAAGTCGAACAACCCGCGCGGGTAGCGCCCGGTGAACAGGATGGCGAACCAGGCGAACAGGACCGCAAAGAAGGCAGCGATGGACAGCACGATGAGGATGAGGTAGTGCGGGATCGCGAGCAGCCACTTCACCAGGGGCAGCCAGCGGTTCAGGTCGTGCTCGACATCCGGGTAGTCGAGGTGGAGGTGGACCCGCTGCTCCTCGACCGTCGAGGGGTACTGGTCGGTGAGCAGCACGAAGTAGGCGCCGATGCGGGTGCTGAACCGGGTCAGCTCGAGGGCGAAGTCGAACCACCAGCGCGGGTAGCGCTGCCGGAAGAGGATCATCAGCAGGGTTGCCACGAACAAGCCCGCCACGATCCCGCCGCTCGTGGTGCTCACGACCTCACCGCTGTGGCGGTAGACCGTGCGGGTCTCGCCGGCGGTGAGCACGGCGTAGACGATCCCGATCGGGATGATCAGCACGATCCGGAACAGGGTCGTCACCCGGTTGAGCTGGTCCGGGTAGTCGACGTCGAGGCGCGCGGGGTAGGTGGGGGGCGCCGAAGGCACGCTCATGGACCCTCCAAGCTGACCGAACACCGGCCCCGACGAGCTCGGGGCTCCTGCCATGCTGTCGGCGGCGGTCGGAGGGCGCAATAGGGCGGACGACCCGCCGCGGCCACGGGCCAAGCAGACGAAACGGACGCTGTCGAACCCCTGCGAGGACGGGACGAAGTTCCCTGGTGAGCCCCGGTGGCCGGGTGTGACGCTGAAAGTGACGGCGACACGCGAGGAATCGAGGAGTCGTGACCACGACGGCCAAGGGCACAGCGGAGACCAGCGGCTACCCGACCCCGGCGGTGTCGGTGGCCCGGATGTTCTACGACCGGGTCGCCGCGACCCCGGACGCCGAGGCGTTCCGCTACCCGCGCGACGGCGGCTGGGCGTCGGTGACCTGGGCGCAGACCGCGGAGACGGTGAGGGTGACCGCGGCCGGCCTGCTCGCGCTGGGCATCCGGCCGGAGGAGCGGGTGGCGATCGCGAGCGCGACCCGGATCGAGTGGCTCTACGCCGACCTCGCGATCATGTGCGCCGGAGCCGCGACCACCGCGGTCTACCCGTCGACGGGTGCGGACGACGTGGCCTTCATCCTGTCCGACAGCGGCTCGCGGATCGCGTTCGCGGAGGACGACGTCCAGGTCGCGAAGCTGCGCGAACAGCGCGACCACCTGCCGGACCTGATCCGGGTGGTCACCTTCGACGGCACCCCGGACGGCGAGTGGGTGCTCAGCCTCGAGGACCTGCAGGCGCTGGGCGCCAAGCACCTCGTCGAGCACCCGACCGCGGTCGACGAGGCGGTGGCGGCCGTCGGGCCGGACCACCTGGCCACGCTGATCTACACCTCGGGCACCACCGGGCAGCCCAAGGGCGTCGAGCTCCCGCACCGCTGCTGGACCTACATCGGCGCCGGCGCCACCACCTTGAACGTGCTCTCCCGCGGCGACCTGCAGTACCTGTGGCTGCCGCTGTCGCACTCCTTCGGCAAGATGCTGGAGGCGGTGCAGCTGCAGATCGGCTTCCCGACCGCCGTGGACGGCCGGATGGACAAGATCGTGGACAACCTGGGCGTCGTCCGGCCCACCTTCATGGCGGGCCCGCCGCGGATCTTCGAGAAGGTGCACGCGAAGGTCGTGCAGACCGTCGAGGAGGAGGGCGGGGTCAGGTACCTGCTGTTCAAGTGGGCGTTCGGCGTCGGCCACCAGGTCGCGCAGGCCCGGCTGGAGAACCGGCGCCCGAACCCGGTGCTGCTGGCGCAGTTCGCGCTCGCCGACCGGCTGGTGCTCTCGCAGATCCGCGCCCGGCTGGGCGGCCGGATCCGGTTCCTGGTCTCCGGCAGCGCGGCCCTGTCCAAGGACGTCGCCGACTGGTTCTACGCCGCCGGGCTGCTGGTGCTCGAGGGCTACGGCCTCACCGAGACCAGCGCCGCGGCCTGCATCGTCCGGCCCGAGGAACCGGCGTTCGGCGTCGTGGGACCGCCGCTGGCCGGCACCGAGGTCAAGGTGGCCCACGACGGGGAGATCCTGCTCCGCGGGCCCGGCGTGATGCGCGGCTACCACAACCTGGCCGAGGACACCGCCGAGGTGCTGACCGAGGAGGGCTGGTTCGCGACCGGCGACGTCGGCGACGTCGACCCCGCCGGCCGGCTGCGGATCACGGACCGGAAGAAGGACCTGATCAAGACCTCCGGGGGCAAGTACATCGCCCCGCAGGCCGTCGAGGTGATGTTCCGGGCGGTCTGCCCGCTGGCCAGCCAGATGCTGGTGCACGCCGACGGGCGCAACTACGCGACCGCGCTGATCACGCTCGACCCCGAGGCGCTGGCCCAGTGGGGCCGGGCGCAGGGCCTGAGCGCCACCGACTACCCAGCGCTGGCAGGGGATCCGGCGGTCCACGAGTACGTCGACGCCTGCGTGCAGGAGCTCAACGGCCGGCTGAACCGCTGGGAGACGGTCAAGGACTTCCGGATCCTCGACCACGACCTGTCGGTCGAGGACGGCGAGCTCACCCCGAGCATGAAGGTGCGGCGGAAGGTCATCGAGGCGAGGTACGGGTCGCTGCTCGACTCGATGTACGGCGGCCCGCGGCATGCCTGACCTGGTCGCGGCGCTGCTGCGCGACGGCACCGAGGCCGTGATTGTCCCGCTCCTGCCGGCCAACCGCGAGGCCCTGCGGCAGGAGTACGAGCACCTCTCGCTCGCGTCGCGGTTCGGCCGGTTCCTGACCGCGGTGCCGCACCTGAGCGAGACGATGCTCGACCACCTCGTCGACGACGTGAACGGTATCGACCACGTCGCGCTGGTGCTGCTGGTGCTGGCCGACGACGGGACCGAGGTGCCGGCCGGGCTGGCCCGGATCGTCCGCTACCCCGACGACCCGGCTGCCGCCGACCTGGCCGTCACGGTCCTCGACGAGTGGCAGCGCCGCGGCGTGGCCACGGCGCTGCTGGACGCCTTGATGCGGCAACGGCCCGCGGGCGTGCAGCGGATCGTCACCGAGGTCAGCGCCGCCAACGACGCGTCGCTGGCCATGCTGCGCCGCGTCGGGGACGTGGACGTGACCCGGGCCGAGTCCGGCACGCTGCACGTCGTCGTCGAGCTCCCGGAGGCGTGCGACGACCGGCGCGTTTCGCGGACTCGGCGTGCCCGCGGTGGCAGCATGAGTGCATGAGGGACCAGATCGTCACCAGGACTGCCGAGACCAGCTCCGCCGGGCACATCGAGCTCACCGAGCGGTGGGCTGCGCACAACTACCACCCGCTGCCGGTCGTCATCGGCTCCGCCCAGGGCGCCTGGGTCACCGACGTCGACGGGAACCGCTACCTGGACTGCCTCGCGGGCTACTCCGCGCTGAGCTTCGGGCACGGCCACCCGCGGCTGCTGGCGGTGGCGCACGAGCAGCTCGACCGGCTCACGCTGACCGGCCGGGCCTTCTACAACGACCAGCTCGGTCCGTTCGCCCGGGACCTCGCCGCGCTCACCGGCAAGGACCTGGTGCTGCCGATGAACACCGGCGCCGAGGCGGTCGAGACCGCGGTCAAGGCGAGCCGGCGCTGGGGCTACGAGGTGAAGGGGGTGCCCGAGGACCGGGCGACGATCGTGGTGATGGAGGGCAACTTCCACGGCCGGACCACCACCATCGTCAGCTTCTCCACCGACGAGGTGGCCCGCTCCCACTACGGTCCGTACACCCCCGGCTTCCGCCCGGTGCCGTACGGCGACGCGGCCGCCGTCGCGGAGGCCGTCGACGAGACCACGGTGGCTGTGCTGCTCGAGCCGATCCAGGGCGAGGCGGGGGTGGTCATCCCGCCGGAGGGCTTCCTGCGCGAGGTCCGGGCGCTGTGCGACGAGCGCAACGTGCTGCTGCTCGCCGACGAGATCCAGTCCGGCCTGGCCCGCACCGGGCGGACGTTCGCGTGCGACCACGAGGACGTCGTGCCGGACATGTACATCCTCGGCAAGGCGCTCGGCGGCTCGCTGTACCCGGTTTCCGCGGTCGCCGCCGACCGGGACGTGCTCGGGGTGTTCACCCCCGGGTCGCACGGTTCCACGTTCGGCGGGAACCCGCTGGCGGCCGCCATCGGCCGCGAGGTGGTGGCGATGCTGCGCACCGGTGAGTTCCAGGCGCGCGCCGCGCGGCTCGGCGAGGTGCTGGACGCCGGGCTCAGCTCGCTGCTCGGCTCCGGGGTGGTGGCGGTCCGCTGCCGCGGGCTGTGGGCCGGGCTGGACGTGGACCCGGCGCTGATGACCGGGTGGGAGCTGTGCGGGGCGCTGATGCGGCGGGGCGTGCTCACCAAGGACACGCACGGCTCGACGATCCGGCTGGCGCCCCCGCTGGTCGCGACCGAGGACGACATCGCCTTCCTGGTGGACGCGCTGCGGGGAGTGCTCGCCGACCTGGCCGCCTAGCACCAGGCCCGGCTCCGGACCTCGGCCCGAACGTCCGGGGGACACCGGTCGGAGGTCCCTTGCCGCGCGCCCGGGCCGCTCCGCACACTGGCGGGGAGACTCACGGAGGGGAGCCGCCATGGCCGGCACCCGAGCCGCCGCGGTCACCCTCGACCTGGGCGGGCTGCAGGCGCTGGTGGACCTGCTCGACCGGCGCGGCTTCAGCGTGCTCGGCCCGACCGTCCGGGACGGCGCCGTGGTGCCCGGGCGGATCGCCACCCTGGACGACCTGCCGCGCGGCTGGGGCGACCGCCAGCAGCCCGGCAGCTACCGGCTGCGCCGCCGGGACGACGCCGCACTGTTCGGCTACGCCGCGGACGCGCTCAGCTGGAAGTCGGTGCTCTTCCCGGCCCGGGAGCTCATCTGGGCGGGCGACCGTACGGCGGAGGGCTTCACCGTCGAGGGCGGGAGCACCCCCGGCGCGCTGGGCGACCCGCCGTACGCCGTGCTCGGGATCAGGTCCTGCGACCTGCACGCCGTCGCGGTGCACGACCGGGTGCTGCGGGACCGCAGCTACCCGGACCCGCGCTACGCCGCCCGGCGGCGGGACGCCTTCCTGGTGACCGTGGCCTGCGCGGACCCGTCCGGCACCTGCTTCTGCGTCTCGATGGGCACCGGGCCCCGCGCGGAGTCCGGCTTCGACCTGGCCCTGACCGAGCTGCTCGAGGGCGAGCACCGGTTCCTCGCCGAGCCGGGCAGCGACCGGGGCACCGCGGTGCTGGCCGAGCTGCCGACCCGGCCGGCCGCCGCCGCCGACCCGGCCGCCGCCGAGCAGGTGACCGAGCGGGCCCGCGCCCGGATGGGCCGGTCGATGGACACCCTGGACATCCGCGACCTGCTCTACGAGAACGCCGAGCACCCGCGCTGGGACGACGTGGCCGCACGGTGCCTGTCCTGCGGCAACTGCACGCTGGTCTGCCCCACCTGCTTCTGCACCTCGGTGGAGGACCACACGTCGCTGGCCGGGGACCACGCCGAGCGGTGGCGGGTCTGGGACTCCTGCTTCACCACCGACTTCTCCCACCTGCACGGCGGCAGCGTGCGCAGCAGCCCCCGGTCCCGCTACCGGCAGTGGATGACCCACAAGCTGGCCTCGTGGATCGACCAGTTCGGCACCTCCGGCTGCGTCGGTTGCGGCCGGTGCCTGACCTGGTGCCCGGTCGGCATCGACATCACCGAGGAGGTGGCGGCCATCCGGGCCGCACCGGCACCGGACGCGGCGGACGGAGGGAGCTGAGATGAAGTCACTGCAGGAGCTGCTCCGGGAGCACCCGTTCTTCGCCGGTGTCGACGAGCTCACCCTGAGCATGCTGGTCGGGTGCGCGAGGAACGTGCACTTCCGCGCGGGGGAGTACCTGTTCCGCGAGGGCGACGCGGCCGACCGGTTCTTCGTGCTCCGCCACGGCCGGGTGGCGCTCGACGTGCACGTGCCCGGGCGGCCGGAGCAGGTGGTCGACACCGTCGACGAGGGCGACGTGGTGGGCTGGTCGTGGCTGGTGCCGCCGTACCGCTGGTTCTTCGACGCCCGCGCGGTGCAGGAGGTCTCCGCGGTGGTGGTGGACGCCGCCTGCCTGCGGACCAAGTGCGAGGAGGACCCGGCGCTCGGCTACGCGATGATGCAGCGGGTGGCCCAGGTGATGTACCACCGGCTCCAGTCCGCACGGGTACGGATGCTCGACCTCTACGGCGTCGGTCATGCCGGCTGAGGCGACCGCCACCGCTCCCGGCGTGGACGCGATGCTGCCGCGGCCGTACCGGGTGGTCGGCACCCGCCGGGACAGCCACGACACGCTGACCCTCGAGCTGGAGCCCCGCGACGGTGCCGGGCTGGCGTTCCGGCCCGGGCAGTTCACGATGCTGCAGGCCTTCGGGGTCGGCGAGGTGCCCGTGTCGATCAGCGGGGACCCCGCCGACCCGCGCCGGCTGGTGCACACGATCCGCGACGTCGGGGGAGTGACCCGCGCGCTGTGCGCGGTGCGGCCCGGCGACGTGCTCGGCGTCCGCGGCCCCTTCGGCACCGGGTGGGAGGTGGCGGACGGCGCCGGTGGCGACGTGGTCGTGGTCGCCGGCGGCATCGGCCTGGCGCCGCTGCGGCCGGCGGTCCTCGAGCTGGTCGCCCACCGGGGCGGGTTCGGCCGCGTGCACCTGCTCTACGGGGCCCGCAGCGACGCCGACGTGCTGCTCGCCGACGACCTGGCCCGCTGGTCGGCCGGGGACGTGCGGGTGGCGGTCACCGTCGACCAGGCCGGGGTCTCCTGGCGCGGCCGGGTAGGGCTGGTCACCGAGCTGATCCCGTCGGTCTCCTTCGACCCGGCTCGGACGCTGGCGCTGGTGTGCGGGCCGGAGGTGATGATCCGCTACGTCGCGGACGCGCTCACCGGGCGCGGCGTCCCACCGGACCGGGTCCGGGTGTCCCTGGAGCGCAACATGCGCTGCGGGGTCGGGCTGTGCGGGCACTGCCAGCTGCGGGAGCACCTGGTCTGCGTGGACGGTCCGGTGTTCCCCCTCGACGCGGTCCGGCCGCTGCTCGCCGTACGGGAGCTGTGATGACCCCCGCCGAGCCCACGAGGCCGACGCTGGCGGTGTGGAAGTTCGCCAGCTGCGACGGCTGCCAGCTCACCCTGCTCAACTGCGAGGACGAGCTCCTCGAGATCGCCGGGCAGGTGGACATCGCCTACTTCCCCGAGGCCACCCGCGCCGTGGTGGCGGGACCCTACGACCTGTCCCTGGTCGAGGGGTCGGTCACCACCGCGCAGGACGCGGCGCGGATCCGGGAGGTGCGCCGGAGCAGCCGCCACCTCGTCACCATCGGCGCCTGCGCCACCGCCGGCGGCATCCAGGCGCTGCGGAACTTCGCGGACGTGGCGGAGTTCCGGGCCGCCGTCTACGCGCGGCCGGAGTACGTCGACACGCTGGCCACCTCGACGCCGATCGCCGCGCACGTCCCGGTGGACTTCGAGCTGCGCGGCTGCCCGATCGACCGCGGCCAGCTGCTCGAGGTGCTCGCGGCGTTCCTCCAGGACCGGCGCCCCCGCGTCACCGCGGAGAGCGTCTGCATGGAGTGCAAGCGGCGCGGCACCGTGTGCGTCACGGTGGCGCACGGCACGCCATGCCTCGGGCCGGTCACGCACGCCGGGTGCGGCGCGATCTGCCCCGCCTACGACCGCGGCTGCTACGGCTGCTTCGGTCCCGCCGGCACCGCGAACACCGCGTCGCTGAGCGGGCGGCTGGCCGAGCTCGGGATGACGCCGTACGGCGTGCGCCGGGTGTTCCGCACGTTCAACGCCGCGGCCCCGGCCTTCGCCGAGGAGAGTGCTCGTCACGGCGAGCGGGAGGACGGTGCCCCGTGACCCACAAGGGCCTGCCCGACCGCGAGCTGACCGTGGAGACCCTGGCCCGCGTCGAGGGTGAGGGGGCCATGCACGTGGTGGTGCGCGACGGCCGGGTGGCCGACGTGCAGCTGCGGATCTACGAGCCGCCGCGGTTCTTCGAGGCGCTGCTGCGGGGGCGGGCCCACACCGAGCCGCCGGACATCACCTCGCGGATCTGCGGGATCTGCCCGGTCGCCTACGAGATGAGCGCCTGCCACGCGATCGAGGACGCCTGCGGGGTGAGCGTCCCGGACCGGATCGGGCTGATGCGGCGGCTGCTGTACTGCGGCGAGTGGCTCGAGAGCCACAGCCTGCACGTCTACCTGCTGCACGCGCCCGACTTCCTCGGCTACCCGGGCGCGGTCGAGATGGCCCGGGAGCGCCGGGACCTGGTGGAGCGCGGGCTGCGGCTGAAGAAGGCCGGCAACGCGCTGATGACGCTGGTGGGTGGCCGCGCCGTGCACCCGGTCAACGTCAAGGTGGGCGGCTTCTACCGGTTCCCCAGCCGCGCCGAGCTGCTGGCGCTGCGCCCGTGGCTCCGGGCCGCGCTCGACGACGCGCAGGCCACGGTCGGTCTGGTCGCCGGGTTCGAGTTCCCCGACTTCGAGCAGCCCTACGAGTACGTCAGCCTGCGCACCGGGCACGACTACCCGATCGAGACCGGCTCGTTCGTCACCAGCAGCGGCCGGGCGTTCCCGGTGAGCGACTTCGGGCGGTGGGTCACCGAGGAGCAGGTGCCGCACTCGAACGCGCTGCACGCGCGGTTGCGGGACAGCGGCCCGTACGTCGTGGGGCCGCTCGCCCGGTACTCCCTCAACCACGACCTGCTCCCCCCGGCGGCGCGCGCGGCGGCCGACGCGGCGGGGCTGGGCCCGACCTGCCGCAACCCGTTCCGGTCCATCGTGGTGCGGGCCGTCGAGCTGGTGGTGGCCTGCGAGGAGGCGCTGCGGATCATCGACGGGTGGTCCGACGGGGGCGCCCCTTCGGTCGACGTACCGCCGCGTGCCGGCGTCGGCCACGGCGCGAGCGAGGCCCCGCGCGGGGTGCTGTACCACCGCTACGAGCTGGCCGCGGACGGCACCATTCGGGCCGCGCAGATCGTGCCCCCGACCTCGCAGAACCAGGCCAGCATCGAGGCCGACCTGCGCGGCTTCGTCCAGGCCAGGCTCGGGCTCGACACCGAGGAGCTGACCCGCCAGTGCGAGCAGGCGATCCGCAACTACGACCCCTGCATCTCGTGCGCCACCCACTTCCTCGACCTCACCGTGGACCGGGGATGACCGCCCTGCTGGTCGGCGTCGGCAACCGCACCCGCGGCGACGACGCCGTCGGCCCGGAGGTGGCCGCCCGGGTCGAGAGCCTTGGCCTGCCGGGGCTCCGGGTGGTGGTGTGCGACGAGCCGCTGGCGCTGCTCGAGCACCTCGCCGGCCACGACCCGGTGGTGGTGGTCGACGCCACCGCGCCCGCGGGCAGCCCGGGGAGGCTGCGCGTCGTGCCGCTCGGCGCGGCGCCGTTGGGCCGGGACCGGCCCGGTCTCGGCACGCACGGGCTCGGGGTCGCCGAGGCCGTTGAGCTGGCCCGGGCGACCGGCCGGCTCCCGGCGCGCGTCACGGTCGTCGGGGTGGAGGCGGAGACGTTCGCCCTCGGCGACCCGCTCTCCCCGCGGGTCCGGGACGCGCTCGACGGGGCCGTGCGGGCGGTGGTCGGGTCGCTCGCTCAGCCGGGCCCGTCGCGGGCCCGGCCCGGCGCCGCGGGGGACTGAAGCGCCACCAGGCGGACGAAGACCCAGACCAGGCCGACCTGCCACGCCACCGCGAGCAGCACCAGCAGCGGCCACCACCGCGACGCGAGCTGCGCGACGAGCCCGCGGGGCGCGGTGGCCAGGGAGTAGCTGAGCACCATGAACCCGGCCCACAGCCAGGCCGCCGCGGTCCGGTAGCCCCGGCTGCGGTCCCGCGGGGGGTCGATCCCCAGCGAGCGGACGTCGTCGGGCGGGTGGTCGCGCAGCATCCGCCGCGCCGAGCCGTACACCCGGGTGTGCGGGTAGGTCGCGGCCAGCATCCGGCGGGCGCGGGCGGCCGCGAACGGGACCCAGCGGATCGTGGCCGGCAGCGCCACCGCCTCGATGCGGGCCTGCGCCGCCCGGAAGCCGCGGTCACCGAGCACGCACCGGCCGCTCGCGACCACCACGGCGCTGACCGGACCGAGCGCCACCGTGGCGCTGCCGGGCAGGTACCAGGCGTACAGCCCGCAGCGGCAGTCCCGCGCGGGTGCCGGGTGCTCACCGCCGGCGTCGCACCGGGCGTGCTCGCGCTCCCCGTCCCACGGCCCGGACCCGAAGTGCACCAACGGGTACAGCCCGTCCGCGTGCAGCTGGAACTGGCGGTACCCGCGCAGCTCGCCGGGCACCAGCGCCGGCTCGGTGGCCGGGCGCGGTGCCGTGTCGGTCACGACCGTTCCGGTACCGGGGCGGCCGGCTCCGGGTCCGGCTGCCGCTCCGGCACGGTCGCCGGCTCCTCCGTGAGGGGCTCGAACTCCACCTCGCGCCGCTCGATGCCGATGTTTCCCATGTCCCACCCCCACCGGCCGATCCGGCCGACCCTCTCCTGGACGCCCGCGCTTCCCCCGGCGTGGACGCTGTCTGCTGTCTCCATGGTCGGCGCGCCCGCCGGGGATGTCGACCCCCCAATACGGCCACCCGGTGCGGCTGGTCGGTGCGGCTGGTCGGCCGGCGGCGGCCCGACGACGTACCCTCACGCCATGATCTGGTTGGACGCCCTCGGCTGGGCGGGGTCGGCGCTGCTCGTCTACTCGGTGATGCAGGCACGGGTGCTGAGGTTCCGCGCGCTGAACCTGCTGGCGTGCGTGGTCCTGACGGTGTTCAACGCCGCGCTCGGCATCTGGCCGATGGTCGCGATGAACGTGGCCCTCGCCGCGATCAACGCCTACTTCCTGCGCGCCCTGCTGGCGGACCGCCACGACACGAAGGCGTTCGAGGTGGTCCGGGTGGGCCTCGGCGACGAGTACCTCGGGCACGTGATGCGGGTGCACGGCGCGGACATCGCGAAGTTCCAGCCCGGCTTCACCTGGGACGGGACCGACGGGCGTCGCCGGTCCTACCTGGTCCTCCACGGCGACGAGACGGTCGGCGTCGTGGTCCTCGAGGACGCCGGCGACGGGGTGGCCCGGGTCCTGCTCGACTACGTCACCCGGCGGTTCCGGGACTTCTCACCGGGGGAGTTCGTGTGGCGTCGCAGCGGGCTGCTCCGCGAGGCCGGCTTCACCAAGGTACTCACGCCGGCCCGGATGGTGGCGCCGTACTACGACCACGTGGGGTTCCGGCGCGAGGGCGACCGGTTCGCGCTGGACGTGCCGGCGTCGGACGGCCCGGCCTCGTCCTGACCGCGTGCCGCGCGGCGCCGCCGCCAGGCGCCGACCGGGTCCACGACGAGCGACAGCCGGTCGGCGACCGGGGGACTGGCCAGCGACGCGGACAGCAGCACCGCGGCCGCCGCGACGGCCGCCACCGTCAGCATGCCGGCGTGCTCGGCCAACGCCGCGAGCCCGACGTAGGAGGCCGTCTTCACGACGAAGCCGTGGAAGAGGTAGACGACCAGGGAGGCGGCACCCAGCCGCGTGAACGCCGTCGCGCGGCGGGGCACCAGGGACAGGAACGACACCGCCAGCGCCGCGGAGAGGGGCAGCAGCAACAGCCGGGTCAGCACCCCGTGGGCGAAGCTGCTCCCCAGCTGGTGATAGCTGGTGTCCCAGTAGAGCCAGTCGACGCCGATGTCGTCCTGCACCACGCCCGAGACGACCAGCCCCATCCCGAGCAGGAGCACGCCGACGGCCGCCGCGCGCACGAGCGGGCGGGTCAGCAGGTCGACCTGACGCGGGGTGGCGTGCAGGCCGGCCACGAAGAAGGGCAGCAGGCTCATCGTCCGGTCGAGGGACAGCACGTCGCCACTGACGAGTCCGGACAGCAGGCAGATCGCCACCGCGGTCGGGACCGGGTAGGGGACCCGGCGCAGGGCCGGCGTGCCCAGCCGCCAGAGGAACAGCGCGACCAGGTACCACATCAGCCAGTGCGGCTCCAGCCACAGGTGGTGCAGGTCGGCGCCGCCGGCGACGGTCCGGAACCCGGCGAGCAGGCCCTCGAAGACCAGGTAGGGGACCACGACGGTGGTGACCAGCCGGGCGACCCGGCTCCGGGTGAACGAGAACGACCGGGACAGGTAGCCCGTGACCAGCACGAACGCGGGCATGTGGAACAGGTACACGAACGTGTACACCCAGTCACGTGCCGGGAAGCTGGGCAGCGCGGCCCAGCCGTGCCCCATCACCACCAGGGTGACCAGGACCCACTTGGCGTTGTCCGGCCACGGGTCGCGGGCCGGGCGGCCGCGGGCCTCCGCGGGGGCGTCGGCGGGGGCGTCGGCGGGGGCGGCCGCAAGGGTGTGGCTCATCTGGTCAGCTCGTCCCGAGGTGGTTTGTCTCCTTCGTCCTCGAGGACCCTTCCCGACCCGCCGGCGGGGCAAACACCGGCGCCCGACGCGGGCGCGTCGGGCACGTCACAGCAACAATTTCGCGGGAACGGCCGCGCGAGGCCGTGGTCTTCCGCATGCTGGTCACCGTGAAGTCTCGGGTTGTCGTTCTGTTGTCGCTGCTGGCCACGCTCGCCGTCGGCCTGTCCCTCGCCGAGTCCGGGCTGGCGCGTGCCCCGGTGCACTCCGCTCCCGTGCTGGCCGCGCACAACGACACCAGCACGCCCTTCAACCTGGTCTCCCTGCCGGCGCTGATCTCGCACCGCTTCGACGGGAGGCGGCTGCGCCTGCGGGTGACGAGCCACCACCCGCGGTTCACCGACTACGACATCCGCTACCGCAGCGCGTCGCTGACCATCTCCGGGACGATGCTGGTGCCGGCGGGCTCGGGGCCGTTCCCGGTGGTGCTGGTCGCGCACGGCTACCACACGCCGCCGGACTACCTGCGGCACACGGGCGTGGTGCGGGAGGACGAGCTGCTGGCGCGGCACGGGTACGTCGTGGTCCAGCCGGACTACCGCAACTACGGACAGTCGACGGTGGAGGGCGACCGCTTCGTGGCGCGGCCGCGAGGCTACCCGGAGGACCTGGTGAACGCCGTGCTGGCCGTGCGCCGCGCGCACCTGGACTTCGTGAAGCCGGGTCCGGTGAGCCTGCTCGGGCGCTCGATGGGGGGCGGCGTGGCCCTGCAGGCGCTGGTGGCGCGCCCCCGGCTGTTCTCCTCCGCGGTGCTGTACTCCCCGGTGAGCTCCTCCGCGGCCGACCAGTACCGCCGCTGGGTGCTGGGCGACCGCGACCTGCACCGGCGCGTCGTGCGGGCCTACGGGACGCCCCGCAGCCACCCCCGGTTCTGGCACCGGGCGAGCGCCCGGCGCTACCTGTCCCGCGTCACCGTCCCGGTGCAGATCCACCACGGCCTGGCCGACACCACCTGCCCGGTGCGCTGGAGCGAGGCGACCGCCCGGGCGCTGCGGCGCGACGGCAAGCGCGTGCACCTGTACGAGTACCCCGGCCAGCACCACAAGATCCGGGGCCCCTCGTGGAACCTGCTGATGCGACGGGCGCTGCGCTTCTTCGCGGCGCACCGGCCGGCCTGAGCGGCGGGCCGCCCGAGCCGCGGGTCGACGTACGGCGTCACCGCTCCCGGTCCCGGCTCTGCACGATGAGCGCCACCACCAGGACGCCGATGAGGACCAGGTCGACGACGAGCGCGACGTGGCCGAACCGGGACGCGTGCCGGGTGACCCGGAGGATCACCCGCAGGGCGACCAGCAGCAGTCCGATGCCGATCCAGTACGGGCCGCCGCGCATCGTCCTCACCCCGCCAGCGTAGGTCGCGTGGTAGGACCTGCGTGGGTCGGCGGAACCCGGTGGCGCGGTGTCGAAACCCGGCCCGGCCGCCCGACGTACCGGGGACAGCAAGCCCACGAGACCCACGAGAGAGGTGAGCACCCTGCGGTACATGGTCTTCGTGAAGATGGCCGAGGACGTCGGCGAGCCCCCGGTCGCGCTGCAGGAGGGGCCGGGAGATGGGCGAGGCGTTCGCGGAGGGCTGGATGGTCGACGCGGGCGGGCTCTACCCCACCGCGCAGAGCACAGAGATCCGGCTGACGGGCGGAGCCATCAGCAGCACCGACGGACCGTACGCCGAGGCGAAGGAGGTCGTCGGCGGCTACTCATCATCGAGGTGGCCCCGCAGCAGGACGCGGTCGCCAAGGGGCGCCGGGTGGCCGAGATCCACCAGCAGTACTGGCCCGGCTGGGAGGGCTCGGTCGAGGTGCGCCGGATCTCCGGGCCGGAGGACGCCCGCCGCCCGGCGACTGACCGCGCACGGCGTTGGCCGCCGCCCTACGATCACGGGGTGGGGAGCGACGCAGCATCCGCCGTCGGTGCCGTCTGGCGCGCCGAGTCCGCGCTCCTGGTCGCGGGGCTGACCCGGATGACCCATGACGTCGGCCTGGCAGAGGACCTCGCCCAGGACGCCCTGGTCGCCGCCCTCGACCAGTGGCCGACCGCGGGGGTCCCGAGGAACCCCGGCGCCTGGCTGATGTCGGTCGCGAAGCGGCGCGGCGTCGACCACTTCCGGCGCGCCGAGACGCTGCGCCGACGGACCGCCGAGCTCGGCCACGACCTCCAGGAGGCGCAGGTGCCCGACCTCGACGCCGCGGTGGACCACATCGAGGACGACGTGCTGCGGCTGATGTTCCTCACCTGCCACCCGGCGCTGCCGCCGGAGTCCCGGGCGGCCCTCACCCTGCGCCTCGTCGGCGGTCTCAGCACCCAGGAGATCGCCCGTGCGTTCCTGGTCAAGGACGCCACCGTCGGCCAACGGATCTCACGCGCCAAGAAGACCCTGGTCGGGGTGGACTTCGAGCAGCCGCCCGCCCGCGACCGCCGGCACCGGCTGGCCGACGTGATGTCGGTGATCTACCTGATCTTCAACGAGGGGTACTCCGCCACCGCCGGCGACCACTGGATGCGACCCGAGCTGTGCGCCGAGGCGATCCGGCTGGCCCGGATGCTCGCCGCACTCGTCCCCGACGAGCCCGAGGTGCACGGCCTGCAGGCGCTGCTGGAGATCCAGGCCTCGCGCACCCCGGCCCGGACCGGACCGGGAGGCGAGCCGGTGCTCCTGGAGGCCCAGGACCGCAGGCTCTGGGACGAGGTGCTGGTCCGCCGGGGGCTCGCCGCGCTCGAGCGGGCCGAAGCGCCTGGGCGTCCGGTCGGCCCGTACGTGCTGCAGGCCGCCATCGCCGCCTGCCACGCGCGGTCCCGGCGCGCCAAGGACACCGACTGGCCCCGCATCGCCGGGCTGTACGACGTCCTGGCCGACGTCGCGCCGGGGCCGGTCGTGGAGGTGAACCGCGCGGTGGCGCACGGCCGCGCCTTCGGGGCCGACGCCGGGCTCGCGGTCCTCGACCGGGTGGACGACGCGGACCTGGCCGGGTCCCACCTGCTGCTCAGCGTGCGCGGCGACCTGCTGGCCCGGGCCGGTCGCTCCGGGGAGGCCGCGGCCGCCTTCCGCGAGGCCGCCTCCCGCACGCGCAACGAGAGCGAGCGGCGGGTGCTGCTCGGCAGGGCCGCGGAGATCTCCTGAGGCAGCGTTGTCGAAACACCTCGGGATGGTTCGACGTCCGGGTGAGACAGCTCACCGAGGCGGAAGCCATGAGCACCACGACCACCCGCACCACGCAGCTCGCCACCTCTGCGGACGGCACCGAGATCGCCTACGAGGTCACCGGCAGCGGCCCCGCCCTGGTCCTGGTGGACGGGGCCCTGTGCCAGCGGACCATGGGCCCGTCCCGGGGGCTGGCCGAGCAGCTGTCCGACAGCTTCACCGTCCACGCCTACGACCGCCGCGGCCGCGGGGAGAGCGGGCCGGGCGCGACGCCGTACGACGTGGCCCGCGAGGTCGAGGACCTGCTGGCCGTGATCGCCGCGGCCGGCGGGTCCGCGCACCTGTTCGGCGCGTCCTCCGGTGCCGTCCTCGCGCTCGAGGCGGCCCGGCGGGGAGCCCCGGTCGACCGGCTGGTGACCTACGAGGCGCCGTTCATCGTCGACGCCACCCGACCGGCCACCGACCCCGGGCTGCCCGACCGGGTGCGGGTGATGGTCGAGCAGGGCCGCAGCGGCGACGCGGTGAAGACGCTCCTGCGGACCGTCGGGGTCCCTACGCCGGTGATCACCCTGATGCGGTTCCTCCCGGCGTGGAGGCAGCTGACCGGGATCGCGCACACGCTGCCCTACGACCTGTCGATCACGGTGCCCCACCAGCAGGGCCGGCCGCTCCCGGCCGGCTGCTACGCCGCGGTCGCCGCGGACACGCTGGTCCTGGTCGGCGGCAAGAGCCCGGAGTACATCCGCCACGCCCAGGCGGCCGTCGCCGAGGCGGTCCCGCGGGCCCGGCTCGAGACACTGGCCGGGCAGACGCACCTGGTGAAGGCGTCGGTCGTCGCGCCGGTGCTGGCCGGGTTCCTCGCCGGCTGACGCCGGCTGACCCGGCTGACCCGGCTGACCCCGGCCTGGGCCCGCTGCGCCGTGTCGAACCGGACCTTATCGGGGCGGAAGCGCCGCGGTCCCGGTCGCCGGACCGACGGGTCCGGCAGCTGACCAGGCCGGGCGTAGGCCGAGGTGTCTATGGCCGGCCGGGAACGGCGACCCTAGCGTGGCGGGACAGTCGGTCGGGGGAGCCGCCATGACACAGTTCTCGCGCAGCACGGGTCTGATCAGCGCAGTGGTGGTCGCGTTGTCGCTGACCACGACGGTCGGTGCCGCGGCCAGCGGCGCGGGCGCGGCACCGTCGGTGCAGCACCGGGCGACCCACTTCCACCCGGGCGCCGCGGGCCTCGGGGACCCGTACTTCCCGCACGACGGCAACGGCGGCTACGACGTCGAGCGGTACACCCTGGACCTGCGCTACGACCCGGCCACGGACCGGCTGGAGGGCACGGCGCACATCCACGCGCGCGCGACTCAGGACCTGTCCACCTTCAACCTCGACTTCGACGGGTTGCAGGTCGCCGGCGTCGTCGTCGACGAGCGGCCCGCCACCTGGACCCGGCACGCGGGCGAGCTCACCGTGGATCCGAGCGGCCCGGGGTTGCCGCGCGGCCACCGGTTCGAGGCCGAGGTGCGGTACGCCGGGGTACCCACCGTGCTGAAGTCGGCCGCGCTGGGACAGACCGGCGGGTTCTTCGCCACCGACGACGGGGCGCTCGCGGTCGGCCAGCCCCACGGCGCCTCGGGGTGGTTCCCGGTGAACGACTACCCCACGGACAAGGCGGCGTACACGTTCCGGGTCACCGTCCCGAGCGACCGGCAGGTCGTCGCGAACGGGACCCTCGAGGGCCGCGAGCAGGAGGGTGCCTGGACCACCTGGACCTGGCGGGCCGACGACCCGATGGCCTCCTACCTGGCAACCGTCGACATCGGCCGGTTCGACCTGCACTCGTACACCCAGGACGGCATCAGCTACCTGGACGCCATCGACCCCGACCTGTTCCGTCCGGTGGCCTCCCCGCGCACCGGGGACAGGTACGCGCTGACCGGGCTGGCCGACTCGTCGTACAAGCGGCTCCAGCGCACCATCAGGGTGCCCAAGGGTGGCGCGACGCTGTCCTTCTGGACCAAGTACGCGCTCGATCCCGGGTACGACTTCCTGCTCGTCGAGGCCCACCCGGTCGGCTCGAGACGCTGGACCACGCTGCCCGACGCCAACGGGCACACCAGCCGGAGCACCGGCTACTCCTGCCCCTGGTGGCTGCGGTTGCACCCCTTCCTCAAGCACTACCAGCGCGCGAAGCCGGACGGCAGCTGCGCCCCGCGGGGCAGCACCGGTCGCTGGCACGCCGCGACCCGGTTCAGCAAGGGCTACCAGCACTGGCGCGTCGACCTGAGCAGGTACGCGGGCAGGCGGGTGCAGGTGGCGATCAGCCAGGTCAGCGACGACGTGTTCCAGTGGTACGGCGCGTTCGTCGACGACATCACCGTCTCGACCGGGGCCGGCACGACGTCGTTCGAGGACGACGGCAACCCGATGGACGGCTGGGCAGCGGCCGGGCCACCCAAGGGCAGCCCCAAGAACAAGAACAGCTGGGTGGTGGGCACCCCGGCGCTGGCGCCGCCTCCGCAGGGCACGGTGGCGCAGCAGGCGTTCGCGCGGCAGCCCGAGATCCTGCGCCTGCTCGCCTCCCGGTTCGGGGTGCCGTACCCGTACCGCACCGCCGGCGGCATCGTCGACGACAGCCGGCAGCTGCACTTCGCGCTGGAGACCCAGACCCGACCGATCTACGAGCGCCTGATGTTCCTCAACGCCAAGGACGCGGCGGGGCTGCTGGCGCACGAGCTCGCCCACCAGTGGTACGGCGACAGCGTGTCGGTCCGGCGGTGGCGCGACATCTGGCTCAACGAGGGGTTCGCCACCTACGCCGAGTGGCTGTGGTCGGCCCACGAGCACGGGCCCACGCCGGCGCAGACCTTCCGCGACATCTACCGCAACGACCCCGCGCCGGATCCGTCGTGGAAGGTGGTCATCGGCAACCCGGGACCCAAGAAGCTGTTCTCCGTACCGGTCTACGTCCGCGGCGCGATGACGCTGCAGGCGCTGCGGATGACGGTCGGTGGCAAGGCGTTCTTCACGATCCTGCGGCGTTGGGCCACCGATCACGCCGGCGGCAACGTCACCACCCGGCAGTTCATCAGGCTCGCGGAACGCGTCTCGGGCCGGAACCTGCACGCGTTGTTCCACGCCTGGCTGTACACGCCCGCGAAGCCGAGGCTCCCTCGCTGACCCGCCGTCCTGACCCGCGTCCGGGCCGGCTGTCCTCGCCGGCAGCCGGGACCGCCGGCGCGGACTAGCCTGGAGGTGGGCTCGTCGGCCGAGGCAAGGGAGACGGTGATGCCGGAGGCACTGCTCGCACTGTTGATCGTCGGCGCGCTGGTGTGGCTGGTGGTCCACCTTGTCAACCAGTACACCGCCGCGCAGCCCCTGGACCGGCACGAGCGTGCCGAGCTGCTCGGGCTCAAGGCGCTGGTGGACGATCTCAAGGAGACCGCCTGGGACCACCGCGAGCTCGACTCGCCGCTGGCCACGATCATCATCGACAAGATCCGCACCCACGAGCGCCGGGAGCGGGAGCACGGGTCCTGAGTCCCGCGGTCCCACGGACTAGTACGGATGCGGGGTGGTCACCGACGTCGCACGGGCGCACGGTGGAGGGATGGCGGTGCCACCGAGGTGCTGCCCCGACCGGAAGGGGTGGGCCGTGTACGCACGTACCATCACAATCGACGCCCGACCCGAGGCCTTCGACGCGGGGATCGCGCTGGTCCGCGGCCAGATCTTCGATGCGGTGATCCAGACGCCGGGCTGTGTCGGGATGTCCCTGGTGGCCGACCGGCAGAGCGGGCGGTGCATCGCCACCAGCGCCTGGGAGAGCGAGCAGGCCATGCACGACAGCGACGCGCGGGTGATGCCGCTGCGGCACCGGGCCGCGGAGACCCTCGGCGGGCCCGCGCAGGTGGAGGAGTGGGAGGTCGCCCTGATGCACCGTGACCACCGCTCTTCGGACGGCTCGTGCGTCCGCTCGACCTGGATCCAGGGCGCCCCGACGGAGCTCGAGGCGAGCATCGAGGTGTTCAAGTCGACCACGTTGCCCGCCCTGGAGGGCTTCGACGGCTTCTGCAGCGCGAGCCTGCTGGTCAGCCGGAGCACCGGGCGGGCGCTCGCGACGATCGCGTACGACAGCCGCGAGGCCCTCGAGCGGACCCGGGAGCAGGCGAACGCGCTGCGCGCGCGGACCGCCACCGAGATGGGCAGCGGAGTGCAGGACGTCCGCGAGTTCGACCTGCTGCTCGCGCACCTGCACCTGCCCGAGATGGTCTGACCGCGGGTCGGCTCCGGGCCGGGGAGCCCCGGCCCGGAGCCGACCCCGGGGGCTCCCCGGCGGACCGGGTGCTACGCGTCGCCGGCGTCGCCGAGCTGCGCGAGCACGCTGCCCAGGTCACAGCTGGCGTCGCGGTTGTGCGGGAGCTTGGAGAGCAGTGCGCCCATCGCGCAGCTGTCGGTCAGGGCGGCCACGGCGAGGCCGCCGCCGACGGCCGCGGAGAGCCACTTGAGTCTGGGGGCGAAGACGCTGCCGACCACGCCCCCGAGCACCAGGCTGCCGGCCACCAGGCGCACCTGCCGTTCCAGGTCCCAGCGGGCCGGACCGCGGTTGACCGGCGCCTGCGCCGCCTGCCAGGCGGTGAGACCGCCCTCGAGGACGTGCACGTTCGGCAGCCCAGAGTCGGCGAGCAGCGTCTCGGCCTGACCGGCGCGGGCGCCCGAGCGGCAGACCAGCACCACCTCGTCGTCGAGGTGGTCGCTGAGCTCGGCACGATGCTCCCGGAGCAGGTCCAGGGGCACGTTGTAGGAGCCGGGGATGTGCACGGTGCCGAACTCCGCGGGGGTGCGGACGTCGAGCACCCGGGGTGCGCCGTCGGTGTCCGCCAGCCACTCGCGCAGGCTCGGAACGTCGAGGCGCAGCGGCATCGTGCGGGTCGGGGTCGTCGTCATGGAGGTGTCTCCTGGGGGTTCGGGTGCGGGTCGGAGGCGTCGCGTGCGTGGCGCAGCCGCGCGGGCGAGGCAACCTCGGGGGCCATACCCAGTGGGGTATGCGTGCCGGGGCCACCGTAACCAACCGTGGCCGGGTTCCCAAAACGCAGCCGCCGCGACGGTCAGCCGGCCCCGACGGTCAGCCGGCCCCGAAGATCAGCCGGTTAGTCGGTCGGCCGGTGCCGCGTGCCGGCGGACGTGGGAGGCGATCGCCTGCTCGATGGTGTCCAGGTCGGCCGCGTCGGGAAGGTGTACCCGCCCGTCGAGCGGCAGGAACGTGGCGTTCGGGAGGCTGGCGGCCATCTGCTGGCTGCCGCGGAACGAGATCAGCCGGTCCGAGCGGTAGTGCAGGACCAGGGTCGGCGTCACGATGCCGGGCAGCAGCGCGCTCACGTCCTGGGGGTACATGTGCTCCAGGTAGCCGGCCGCCACGTCCGCGGACGCCGAGTCGCGGAACACCCGGGCCAGGTGCCAGGCAGCCTCGTCGCTGAGGCCGGGCCGGTAGAGGTCGGCCAGCATCTTCGAGCCCACCCCCCAGTGGGTGCGGGCGATCTCGACGACCATGGCGAACATCCGCCGGTCGCTGAAGATGGCCGGTCCGTCGGCGAACGTGCCGAACAGGACCAGCGAACGGACCCACTCGGGCTTGCGGTGCGCGAGGGTGAGCGCCACCGGGCCCGACGAGGACATCGCCAGCAGCGCGACCGGCGGCCCGACGGCCCGGACCACCTCGGCCAGCTCGGCCACGCTCGCCTCCAGCCCGAAGTCGGTCACGGGCCCCGGGGACAGGCCGGTGCCGGCGCGGTCGTAGAGCGTCAGGCTGAGCCGGTCGGTGAGCCGCTCCAGCAGCGACGACCGCGGGTCGCGGCCGGACGCGATCACGTCCAGGCTGGACACCCAGCCGAGCAGCACCACCACCGGAGGACCGGTGCCGCTGGTGCCGTACGCGATCACCTGTCCGGCCGCGGTGCGCAGGTAGCGCACCGACATCCCGGGCAGCCCGGCGCGCCGGACCGCCGGCGCGGTGTCCGGCTCCGCCGTCGGCGGCTGGAGCAGCGCCACCTGCACCTCGGTGAGCGCGTGGGAGGGCTCCAGGCCGAGCTCGTCGGCCAGGTGCGCCCGATGCGCCTGGTACTGCTCCAGTGCGTCCGAGGTGCGGCCCACCGCGTGCAGCGCGCGCATCAGGGTGATCCGGGCCGCCTCCCGCAGCGGCTGGTCGGCCAGGAACGGCTGCAGCAGCCCCACCGCCTCGGTGGCCCGGCCGGCCGCGAGCAGGGCCGCCCCGCGGCGCTCGACCGCCACCCGGCGCAGCTCCTCGAGCCGAAGCGCCTCGAGGTGCGCCAGCTCGGTGTCGGTGCACCGGTGGTAGGCAGCGCCGCGCCACAGCCGCAGCGCGCGCTCCAGCGTCTCGGCAGCCTCGTCGGGTGCCAGGTCGCGGGCGTCGTCGACCAGCGAGGTGAACACCTCGGCGTCCAGGTCACCGGGACGCAGGTCGAGCAGGTACCCGCCGGGGCGGGTGACCAGCAGCTCGCGGCCGCCCGCCCGGCGCAGGCCGGCGCGCAGCTTGAACACCGTGCTGTGCAGCGCGGCGGTCGGGTTGGCCGGGTGTGCGGAGCCCCAGAGCAGGTCCACGAGCCTCTCCGCGCCGACGGTCTCCCCGGCGCGGGCGGCGAGCGCCGCCAGCAGCGCCTGCTGCCGGCCGCCGGGCAGCGGCACGGCGCCCCCGTCGGCCGCCACCAGCGACACGTCCCCGAGCACGCGGACGATCATCGGGACCTCCCGTCCCTCAGTGTGCCGAGGTGCACGGCGTCCCGCATGACCCATCCTGGCCAACCTCGCGGGCATGCGCCGTCGCCACCGCCACGACCGCGCCGCGGTCCACGCGCGCCGGGTCGAGCAGCCGCAGCGGGCCCTCGCCCTCGAGCAGGCCGTCGGCGAGCGTGAGCGGGATGCCGAGCCGGGCGAGCACCCGCAGCGAGGGTGCGTTGGCCGGCAGCACGGTCGCCCGGACCCGCCGTACGCCGTGCTCGGCGGCCACCGTGGTCACCGTGTCCATCAGCACGGTGCCGAGTCCGCGCCCCTGGTGGGCGTCGGCGACCTCGAACGCGATCTCCGCGGTGTCCGGGTCGGTCCGCACGTAGCGCGCGATGCCCGCCGGTGTCCCGTCGACCGTCGCGAGCCAGGCGACGTGGTCGCGGCCGTCGAGGTCGACCAGCGCGGACAGCATCGTGGAGGGCAGTCGGGGCGTCCCGATCAGGTAGCGGGAGGCCCGGGAGGCGAGCGACATGCTCTCGAACACCGACAGCAGCGGCTCGGTCTCGCCGGGGCGCAGCGGCCGCAGGTGCGCGCGGGCACCGTGGGCGAGCCGCACCACGACGTGGTCGCGGGCGGGTTCGGGCCGGAAGGGCAGCCAGGAAAGGGTCATCGTCGGTCCTTCAGAGCAGGGCGGTGGCAGCCGCGGAGAGAACGAGGTAGGACGCCGCACCCGCGGCGACGGAGAACAGCAGCGAGCGGCCGCGGAAGGCCAGGAACAGCCCGGCGCCCACGGAGACCGCGGCCAGCAGCCGCGCGTCCGGCACGCCCGGGTCGTGGTGCCCGAGCACGGCGCGCACCGTCATCGCGGCGAGCACGGACAGGCCGACCCAGCCGGCGACCCGGGTGAGCCGGTCCGGCAGCCGCGCCGCGCCGAGCAGCGGCGCGAGCCGGAACAGCATGCTGCCGGCCCCGACGACCAGCACCGCGAGCACCACGGTCATGACGCACGCTCCCCGGTCAGCCCGGCGACGGCGCCGGCGACCGCGGCGACCCCCAGCGCCACCCCGACGGACAGCTGGACGGTGGCGACCGCCGAGACCGCCGCGGTGGCGGCCGCGAACGCCGCCGGGCGCTGCCGCAGCTGCGGCATCACCAGCGCGCCCAGGGTGAGCGCGGGCAGCAGCGAGGTCGCCGGCACGGCTCCGACCAGGCGATGGGTCAGCAGGCCGGCGGTGACCAGCACCGGCCAGGCGAAGAACAAGGTGAGCCCCGCGCCCAGGTAGAACTGGCGCTGCCCGGACGGCCGGCCGTGGGCCAGCGCCCAGGGCGCGTCCGTGAGCAGCAGCGCGGCCACCGCCCGCTGCCGGGTCGGCGCGGACCGCCAGGCCGGCGCCATCGCGGTGGCGTAGGCGGTGAGCCGGGCGTTCACCAGCAGGCCGACCGCGGCGGCCGCCGCCCAGCCGGAGCCCTGGGCGAGCACGTCGAGGACCGCGAGGTGCGCGGCGCCGCCGTAGATCGGCCAGGTCGCGAGCCACGCCGCGAGCGGGTTGGCGCTGCCCGCGGCCGCCGAGCCGACGAGCAGGCCGAACGGGGCGTAGGCGACCAGCATCGGCGCCATCGCGCGAGCCCCGGCCCGCAGGTCGGCGGCCGGGGCGACGCCGGCCGCCTCGACGGTGATGGTCTCGTGCATGGCTGACCTCCAGGTCCGGTGGTGTCCCTTGAGGTTGGCCCGAGGCCCTTCCCGCGGCCTTCCCCCGCGGGTCCCCTCCGGGGAAGGCGGAGGAAGCGCCGGGGAAGCGCCGGGGAAGGCCGGTCCGCGACGGTGCTCGGCATGACCACAACGCAGATCGGTGCCTTCGCCCGCCGAACCCGCACCGTCACCCGCCGCGACATCGAGCTGTTCACCGAGATCACCGGGGACCGCAACCCGATCCACTACGACGACGAGCTGGCCGCGAGGTCGCGCTTCGCCGGCGTCGTGGTGCAGGGCGGTGTCACCTCCGGGCTGCTGAACGCGCTCGTCGCGGAGCAGCTGCCCGGGCCGGGGAGCGTCTTCCTCGAGGTCGCCTGGCGGTTCCTCGCCCCGGTCCGACCGGGCGACGTGATCACCGCGCAGGCCACGGTCACCGCGGCCCGCGAGGACAAGCCGGTGACCACGCTCGCCACGTCCGTGACCAACCAGGGCGGCGTCGTCGTCCTGGACGGCACGGCCGTGGTGTGGCGCGACCCGGTGGTCGCGGCGCGCGACGCCGTGCTCGCCGGGGGGCCGGAGGAAGCCGCGGGGAAGGCCGGGGGAAGCCGCCGTTCCTAGCGTCCTGGTCGAACCAACACCCACCGATGCCGGCACGGCCGGCACGACCCTGGAGGATCGTATGACCACCACTGCCAACCCGAACCTGAACGGCGTCGACGTTCCCACGCTGTTCGCGACCCTCGACGCCGTCAAGGCACAGCCGGAGATCGCGGAGTTCCAGTTCCGGGCCAGCAACACCTGGGAGGGCGGCACGCACAGCCGCACCACCTTCTCGGACTTCTACGGCGCGGGGCAGGAGCTGGAACACCGGCACCCGACCGTCGTCGAGGCCGACCACCCGCAGGTGCTGGTCGGGGCCGACCACGCGCCGACGGCGGCGGAGCACCTGCTGCACGCGATCGCGGCCTGCCTCACCTCGGGCATCGCCAACATCGCCGCGGTCCGCGGCGTCCGGCTCAGCAAGGTCACCTCGACCGTGCAGGGCGACATCGACCTGCTCGGCATCCTCGGCCTCTCCGACGGCTCGGTCCGCAACGGCTACCGGCAGCTCCACGTCACCTTCGAGATCGCGGGCGACGCGGACCCGGAGACGCTGCGCGGCATCGTCGAGCAGTCCCGCCGCCGGTCCGCGGTCTACGACGCGCTGACCAACCCCACCCCGGTCGTCGTCGACGTGGTCACGACCTGACCCACACCGCTGGTGCGCGGCCCGGCCGGCACACCCGCCGGCCGGGCCCGCCCGCCCCCACTCACGAAGGAGCACCCCCCATGCCCACCATCGACACCGTCGTCATCGGCGCCGGGCACGCCGGTCTCGCCGTCAGCCGGCTGCTCACCGCCGCGGACCGCGACCACGTCGTGCTCGACCGCGGTCGCGTCGGCGAGCGCTGGCGCACCGAGCGCTGGGACTCGCTGCACCTGCTCACCCCGAACTGGATGACCCGGCTGCCCGGATGGTGGTACGCCGGTCCGGAGCGCGAGGACTACATGAGCGTCGGCCGCTTCGTCCGGCACCTGGAGCGGTACGCCGCGTCCTTCGCCGCCCCGGTCGTGGGCGGTACGACGGTCACCGAGCTGTCCTCGTCCGGGGACGGCTACCGGGTGGTGACCGACCGGGCGACCTGGCGCGCGCGGCACGTGGTGGTCGCCACCGGCCCGCACGGCACGCCGCGCGTCCCGCCGGGCTTCGAGCACGTCGACGTGCTGACCGCGAACCGCTACCGCAACCCGGACCGGCTCGCGCCGGGCGGCGTGCTGGTGGTGGGGGCGTCCTCGTCGGGCCTGCAGATCGCCGACGAGCTCGCCCGCGCCGGCCGCGAGGTGGTGCTGGCCGTCGGGCGGCACACCCGGATGCCGCGCCGCTACCGGGGCCTGGACGCGTTCTGGTGGCTGGAGGCCACCGGCCGGCTCGCGCGCACCATCGACCAGATGCCCGACCCGGTGGCCGCGCGCAACGAGCCCTCGCTGCAGCTGGTCGGGCACAACGCCCCGGAGCGCTACGGCGCCGACCTGGACCTGGCCGCGGTCCAGGACCGCGGGGTCCGGCTGGTCGGCCGGGTGCAGGGCATCTCCGGGCGCACCGTGCACCTCGGCGGCGAGCTGGCCGCGAGCATCGCGGCCGCCGACCTGAGGATGCACCGGTTCCTCGACGCGGTGGACCGGTACGTCGACCGGGCCGGCCTGACCCGCGAGGTGTGGGACGGCGTGCGTCCCCGGCCGGTCCGGGTGCCCACGACACCGGCCCGCCTCGACCTGCGCGCCGCGGGGATCGGCACCGTGCTGCTGGCGACCGGCTACCGCCCCGAGTACCCGTGGCTGCGGCTGCCGATCACGACCCCGGACGGGCACCTGCGTCAGCACCGGGGGATCACCCCGGCGCCCGGCGTGTACGTGGTCGGGCAGCGGTTCCAGCACCGCCGCGACTCGGGGTTCATCGACGGTGCGCGCCACGACGCCCACGCCGTGGTCGCCCACCTCGCCGGGAGGTCCGTCGCGGGACGGCTCGCGGGGTCCGTGGAAGGACCGGCGGCATGAGCGCCCACGACGCCGGCGGCTACGACGTGCTGGTGGTCGGCGGCCGGGTGGCGGGCGCGTCCACCGCCCTGCTGCTCGCCCGCGCCGGGCTCCGGGTCGCGGTCCTGGACCGTGGCAGGCACGGCAGCGACACCCTGTCCACGCACGCGCTGATGCGCGCCGGGGTGCTGCAGCTGTCCCGGTGGGGGCTGCTGGACCGGGTGACGGCGGCGGGCACGCCTCCGGTCCGGCGGACGCTGTTCCACTACCCGCACGCCGAACCGGTGCAGGTCTCCATCCGGCCCAGTGCCGGCGTGGACGCGCTGTACGCCCCGCGCCGGCACGTGCTCGACCGGATCCTGGTCGACGCCGCGGCCGAGGCGGGCGCCGACGTGCTCCACGAGACCACGGTGACCGCCCTGCAACGCGACCGCCGGGGGCGGGTGAGCGGGGTGCGCGCGGTCGGCCGGGACGGCCGCGAGACCGCCCTGCGCGCGGCCCTGACGGTCGGCGCCGACGGGATCCGGTCGGTGGTCGCCCAGCAGGCCGGCGCGTCCGTCGTACGTCAGGGCCGGTCGGCCGGCGCGGTGCTCTACCGCTACGTCACCGGGCTGCCAACCGCGGGCTACGAGTGGGCGTACGGCGCGGGCTGCGCGGCCGGGCTGATCCCCACCAACGACGGCCGGACCTGCGTGTTCGTGAGCACCACGCCGGCGCGGATGCGCGGGCTGCGCAGGGACGGGAGCCCGGCGGCGTTCGCGACGCTGCTCACCGACGCCGCGCCCGGGTTCGCCGAACGGGTCGCCGCCGCCGCGCCGGACGGCCGCACGTACGGGTGGGCCGGGGTGCCCGGTTTCGTCCGCCGGTCCGGGGGTCCGGGCTGGGCGCTGGTCGGGGACGCCGGCTACTTCAAGGACCCGATCACGACGCACGGGATGACCGACGCGCTCCGGGACGCCGAGCTGCTCGCCGACCAGGTCGTCGAGGCGCTCGCCGGGGACACCCCGGAGGCGGTCGCGCTGGGCAGGTACCAGGCGACCCGCGACCGGCTCTCGACCTCGCTGTTCGAGGCCACCGAGGCGATCGCCGGCTACGACTGGGACCAGGACCGGGTGGCGGGTCTGCTGCGCCGGGTCAGCGCGGCGATGAGCGACGAGCTCGAGCACCTGCAGGCGCGGCCGGATCGCCGCGTGGGCACGGGTTTCCCCGGGTTTGTGCGTCCTGACAGCGTGCGCGCGGCTGGGTAGCCTGGATCTTTCAGGAGGCTGGCCGGATGGCCGTACGAGTCAGGATGCTCGGGGGCTTCGAGGTGGCCGTGGACCTGGTCCCGGTGGCGCCGGAGGCCTGGGCGCGCCGGCACGCCGCCTCGCTGGTGAAGCTGCTGGCGCTGACCCGGGACCGGCGGCTGCACCGCGAGCAGGTCATCGAGGCGCTGTGGCCGGGGCTGCCGGTCGACGCCGCCGGGCCGCGGCTGCACAAGGCCGCGCACTACGCGCGCCGCGCGCTCGGTGACGAGCCGGACGCGCTGCTGCTCCGCAACGACCTGGTCTCCCTGCTCCCGGCCGTCGAGGTGTCGGTGGACGTGCACGAGCTGCACCGGCTCGGCGCGCAGGCGCTGGCGGACGGTTCGGCGGAGGCGGCGGAGGCCGCACTCGACCTGCACCGCGGACCGCTGCTGCCCGACGACCTCTACGAGCCGTGGACCGAGGAGGCCCGCGAGGCCGTGCGGCTGCTCCACCTCGACCTGCTCCGCCAGGCCGGCCGCTGGGAGGACCTGCTCCGCGAGGAGCCGGCCGACGAGCAGGCGCACCTGGCCCTGGTCCGCGCCGGCGCCGACCGCGGCGACGTACGCGGGGCGTTGCGCCAGTTCGAGCGGATGGACCAGGCGCTGCGGCAGGAGCTCGGCACCACGCCGTCGCCGGAGGCGCAGCAGCTGCGGGCCCGGCTGGAGGAGGCGGTGGCGGTGCCGGCGGCCAAACCGGAGTCCACCCGGCTGTTCGGCCGGCGCGCCGTGGGGGACCGGATCCGGGAGCGCCTGGAGCGCGCCGAGCGCGGCCGGGGCGGCACGCTGCTGTTCACCGGTTCGCCCGGGGTGGGCAAGTCCGCGGTGCTCGGCCTCGCCGAGGCGCTGGCCCGGCGGCGGGGCTGGCGCACCGGGCGCGGCACCGCCTCCGCGGTGGAGGGGCCGTGGCCCTACTCGCCGGTCCTCGAGGCGTTCGGGGACCTGTGCCGGCAGCACCCGGCGCTGCTGGACGGGCTGGACGACACCTACCGGCAGGAGATCGAGCGGGCGCTGTCCGGGCAGGACGTCACCTGGAGCGGAGAGTCCGGCCACCAGCGGCTGTTCGTGGCCGCCGCCGAGCTGGTCCGGCTGGCGGCGGCCGGGCACGGCCTGCTGCTCGTGGTCGACGACCTCCACGAGGCCGACGACGCGTCGCTGCGGCTGCTGCACTACCTGTCCCGGTGCGCGGTCACGGAACCCGTGGTCCTCGCGCTGGCGCACCGGCAGCCCGCCACCGAGCCGGTCCGGCAGATGGCCGACAGCCTGGTCGCGCGGGGGACCGGCACCCGGGTGGAGCTCGGCCCGCTGTCCCGCGGTGCGACCGAGCGGCTGCTCGCCGACCGGTTCCCGGAGCTCCCCGCCGAGACGGCCGAGCAGATCTGGGCGGCGAGCGCCGGCCTGCCCTTCACGGCGCTGCAGCTGGCCGCGTCGCGGGGCACGGACGGGGACGGTGAAGGGGGCGGGGGCGTGCTCCCCGTCCTCCCCCCGGCGGTGCTGCGGACCTTCCAGCGGGTCGCGCTGCTCGGCTCGGTGTTCAGCACCGACGAGCTGCTGGCGGTCTCCGCGCTGGACGAGTCGCAGACCTACCGGCACCTGGAGGTGGCGCTGGCCGGCCTGCTGGTCGAGCCCTGCCACAGCGGCTACTGCTTCCGGCACACCCTGGTCCGCGAGTCGCTGGTGGAGCAGATGTCGCCGCACCTGCGGTCCGAGGCCCGGCACCAGGTCGCCGAGAAGCTCGCCGAGCTGGGTGCCCCGCCGGCCCGGGTCGCCCACCACTACCTGGCCGCCGGGCTGCCCTCGCGCGCGGTGCCCTACGTGGTCCGCGCGGTGGAGAGCGCCGGGGCGCTCGGCGCCTACCGTGACGCGCTGGCCCTCATCGACGGCGTCCGGGAGCACGCGGGCCCCCAGGACCTGCCGACGCTGCTGGCCCGGCGCGGCGACCTGCTGATGGCGCTCGGCGACCCGGAGGCGGTGGCGGCGTACCGGGAGGCCGTCGCGGTGACCGCCGGCACCCGGCACCGGCTGGTGCGCGCCCGGCTCGCCCGGGCGGCGAGCCTCGCCGGGGACCTGGAGACCGCGCGGGCCGCGCTCACCGGCCTCGGGCTGGAGGACGACGCGGCCGACGCTCCGATCCTGCTTGCCAAGGGCAACCTCGCCTACTTCACCGGCGACCTGGACACCGCGTGGATGGTCGCCGGGCAGGCCCGCGACCGGCTGCAGGGACCCGACGACCCGTGGCACCTGGTCGACCTGGTGGGCCTGCAGGGACTGATCGCGCACCAGCGCGGGGAGTGGTTCGAGAGGTTCCGGCTGGAGCTGCACCGCACCCAGGGGAAGGAGCGGCTGGTGGCCGCGGTGTTCGACGCGCACCTGTGCGTGGCCGAGTACCTGCTGTACGGGCCGGAGCCGTACGCCGAGGTGATCGCGGACGCGGAGGAGCTGCGCCGCCGGGCGACCCACGCGGGCGCGCTGCGGGGCGTGGCGTTCGCGACCGCGCTGATCGGCGAGGCCGCGCTGCTGATGGGGGACCTGGACCGCGCGGAGCGGGAGCTGCTCGAGGCCGTCGACCTGCACCGGGACAGCGACGCCTCGGCGGGCGAGGCGCACAGCCTGCAGCGGCTCGCGGAGGTCCGGCTCGCGCAGGGTGACCGCGTCGAGGCGCAGCGGCTGCTGCAGCAGGCGCTGCCGCTGGCCCGCTGGTCGATCATGAGCATGCACCTGCTGCAGCGGATCTACGGCACGATGATCGAGGCCGCACCGGACCGGCTGGCCGCGCGGGCCGTGGTGGACCGCGCCGAGGCCACGCTCGGCGACAACGACAACTGCAGCTTCTGCTCGGTGATGCTGGCGGTGCCCGCGGCGATCGCCTGCGCCGACGTGGGCGACGTCGGCGACTCCCGGCGGCACCTGGCGGTGGCGGAGGCCTCGGTCGCCCGGTGGGAGCAGAGCTCCTGGGGGGCGGCCCTGCTGGAGGCCCGGGCGCACCTGGCCCGCGCCGAGGGGCGGGAGGCCGAGTTCGTGGCGCTCTCCCGTGAGGCGGCCGCGCTGTTCGCGGCCGTCGAGCACCCCCGCGACGCCGAGCGGTGCGCGGCGTACGCGGAGAGCGTGCGCCCGGCGGGACTCGCGACGCTCGGCTGAGGGCCCCGGGCCGCCCTTGGGCCGGAGGTGCGCAGGTGCGCAGGTGCGCGATTGTGGCCCCTCACTCGAGCGGACCGAGGGCCGCAGGTGCGCAGGTGCGCAGTTGTGGCCCCGCACCCGGGCCGGCCCCCTCACCACCACCTCGCCCACGACGACCGCTACGACATGGCACGCCTGCCCGACGGCAAGGTCCGCTCCCACCGACGGACCTGGATCGGGGTCACCGGGACCCGTCGCCCCGGACCTGTCCCCGTCGTGGCCTAGGGTCGTCCCGTGCGGTCGAGCAACCGGGGGAGGACGGACGCGTGGCGCTGAGGATCCACCGCGCCGAGCGCGCGGACGCGCTCGTCCGCGGGCTGGGGGAGCTGTTGGCGACGGCGCCCGCCGACCCGTTCGCCCCGGACCTGGTCGCCGTGCCCTCGAAGGGCGTGGAGCGCTGGATCGCCCAGTCGCTGTCGTCGTCGCTCGGCGCCGCGCCCGGGGCCGCCGACGGCATCTGCGCGAACGTCGAGTTCCCGTCCCCGAGCCGGCTGGTCTCCGCGACGGTCGCCCGCGCCACCGGCGTCGAGCCGGACCGGGACCCATGGGTCGAGCACCGGCTGGTGTGGACGCTGCTCGACGTGGTCGACTCCTGCGCCGGCGAGGACTGGTGCCGCACGCTCGGCCGGCACCTCGGCCTCACCGCCGGACGCGCGGACCAGGGCCGCCGGGTCGCGACGGCCCAGAAGCTCGCCGCGCTGTTCACCGGGTACGGCGCCCAGCGGCCCGCGATGCTGCGCGCGTGGGCCGCGGGGGAGCGCACCGACGGTCTCGGCGAGCCCCTCGGGGAGGACCTGGCCTGGCAGGCCGAGCTGTGGCGCCGGCTGCGCGCCGCGATCGGGGTGGACAGCCCCGCCGAGCGGATCGACGAAGCCCGTCGGAGGCTGGTCGCCGACCCGCGGCTGGTCGACCTCCCCGACCGGGTCTCGCTGTTCGGCCCGACCCGGCTGACCACCGACCAGGTCACCGTCCTCGACGCGCTGGCCGAGCACCGCGACGTGCACCTGTGGCTGCCGCACCCGTCCCGCGCCCTGTGGGACCGGGTCGCGACGTCGGAGCCGGAGGTCACCCGCCGGCGCGCGGACCCGAGCGCCGCGCTGCCGCGGCACCCGCTGCTCGGCTCCTGCGGCCGCGACGCCCGTGAGCTGCAGGTCCGGCTGCGCGCGCTCACCCGGGCCGACCTCGACGAGCACCTGCCCGCCGTCGAGCGCGCCGCCGACAGCCTGTTGTCCGCGCTGCAGCGCGACCTCCGCGAGGACCGTGCCCCGGCGGCCGAGCACCCGCTGGCCGACGACGACCGCTCGGTCCAGGTCCATGCCTGCCACGGCAGGCAGCGCCAGGTCGAGGTGCTGCGCGAGGTGCTGCTCGGCCTGCTCGCCGACGACCCGACCCTGGAGCCACGCGACATCATCGTGATGTGCCCGGACATCGAGGCGTACGCCCCGCTGATCCAGGCCGCCTTCGGCCTCGCCACGGAGGAGCCCGAGGACGCCGAGGCTGCCGTGCACCCCGGGCACCGGCTGCGGGTCCGGCTCGCCGACCGCGCGCTGCGGCAGACCAACCCGGTGCTCACCGTGGTGGCCCGGCTGCTCGACCTGGCCGACGCCCGGCTGACCGTCTCGGAGGTGCTCGACCTGGCCGCGATGCCGGCGGTCCGGGCCCGGTTCGGGTTCGACGACGACGAGCTCGAGCGGCTCGGGGACTGGGTGCGCCGCTCCGGCGTGCGGTGGGGTCTCGACGCCGGGGCACGCGCGCCGTACCAGCTCGACGGCATCCCGCAGAACACCTGGCGGACCGGACTCGACCGGGTGCTGGTGGGGGTGGCGATGGACGAGGACGAGCTGCGCACCGTCGGGATGGCGTTGCCGCTCGACGACGTGGACAGCACCGAGGCGGACCTCGCCGGGCGGCTCGCCGAGCTGGTCGACCGGGTGGCGCTCGCCGTCGGCTCGCTGCGCGGCCGGCACCCGCTGGGCACCTGGGTGGAGGCGCTGCTCGCCGCCGTCGAGGACCTCACCTGGGCACCGCCGCGCGACGCCTGGCAGACCGACCAGGCCCGCCGCGAGCTGACCGACGTGCTCCTCGACGCGGGCGACCGGGCCGACGCGGTGCCGCTCGGCCTGCCCGACGTCCGGGCGGTGCTCGCGCCGCGGCTGCGTGGCCGGCCGACCCGGGCGAACTTCCGCACCGGCCGGCTCACCATGTGCACGATGGTGCCGATGCGCTCGGTGCCGCACCGGGTGGTCTGCCTGCTCGGCGTGGACGACGGCGTGTTCCCGCGCGGCACCCACGCCGACGGCGACGACGTGCTCGCCCGCGCGCCGCTGGTGGGGGAGCGGGACCCGCGCGCCGAGGACCGGCAGCTGTTCCTCGACGCGATCCTGGCCGCCGGCGAGCGGCTGGTGGTGCTCTACACCGGCGCGGACGAGCGCACCGGCGCCGCCCGGCCCCCGGCGGTGCCGGTCGGGGAGCTGCTCGACGTGCTGGACCGGACCGCGACGGTGCCGGCGGGCTCGCCCGGCGTGCGCGAGCGGGTGCTGGTCCGGCACCCGCTGCAGCCGTTCGACGCCCGCAACTTCGTCGACGGCCGGCTCGGGGTCCCCGGGCCGTTCAGCTTCGACACCGCGTCGTACGACGGAGCCCGGGCCCTGCTCGGCGAGCGGCACCCTCGACCGCCGTTCCTGGCCGAGCCCCTGGTCGACGACCCGGTCGGCGACACCGTCGAGGTGGAGGCGCTGGCCGCGTTCCTCGAGCACCCGGTCAAGGCGTTCCTGCGCCGCCGCCTCGGGTTGAGCGCCGTGGCCGAGGAGGAGGAGCCCGCCGACGCGCTGCCCGTCGAGCTCGACCACCTCGCGCAGTGGGCGGTCGGGAACCGGCTGCTGGACGCCGGGCTGGCCGGGGTCCCACGCACGCAGGCCGTGCGCGCCGAGTGGCTGCGCGGCGACCTGCCGCCCGGGCCGCTCGGCGCGGCCGTGCTGGACCCGGTTGCCGAGCGGGTCGACGCGCTCGTCACCAAGACCGCCGCGCTGCGTGCCGGCGGCCCGGAGGCCCTCGACGTCGCGGTGGACCTCCCCGACGGGGTCCGGCTGGTCGGCACCGTCCCCGGCGTGCACGCCGACAAGACCGTGCGGGTGGTCTACTCCCGGCTCGGCGCCAAGCACCGGCTGCGCGCCTGGGTGCACCTGCTGGCGCTCGCCGCGTCCCGCCCCGACGACTCCTGGTCCGCGGCCACCGTCGGGCGCGGGAAGTCCGCCCCGTGCCTGTCGCTGCTGTCCGCGCCACCCGCCGAGGAGGCGCGCGCGGTGCTCGGGTCGCTGGTCGAGGTGTACCGCTGCGGCCAGCGCGAGCCACTGCCGTTCGCCCCCAAGACGTCCTGCTGCTACGCCGAGAAACGGCGCACCGGCTCCCCGCCGTCGGCGAGCGCGACCAAGGCCGGCTACGAGTGGCGGAAGAGCTTCGACGGCCGCGACATCGGCGAGTTCGACGACCTCGACCACGCCCGGGTCTGGGGTGAGGCCCCGTTCTCGGCGCTGCTGACACCCCCGGCGCGGGCCGACCTGGCCTGGCCCGAGGAGGGCACCCGGTTCGGCCAGCTGGCCCGGGTCGTCTGGGACCCGCTGCTCACCGCGGAGGCGGTGGTGGAGGGATGACCGACGTCTTCGACCTGTGCGGGCCGCTGCCCACGGGCACCACGGTGCTCGAGGCGAGCGCGGGCACCGGCAAGACCCACACCATCGCGGCGCTCGCCGCCCGCTACCTCGCGGAGGGGACCGCCCGTGTCGACGAGCTGATGCTGGTCACCTTCGGCCGGGCCGCGACCGTCGAGCTGCGCGAGCGGGTCCGGGAGCGTCTCGTCGGCACCGCGACCGCGCTCGCCGACCCCGAGCTGGCCCGGGACTCGGCCGACGAGGTCGTGCGGCATCTCGCGACCGGGCCGGACGACCTGGTCGACGTACGCCGGGCGCGGCTGGCGCACGCGGTCGCGAACTTCGACGCCGCCACCATCGCCACCACGCACGGGTTCTGCCACCAGATGCTCGCCGGGCTGGGCATCGCTGCGGACGTGGACCACGACCTCGCGTTCACCGAGAGCATCTCGGACGTGGTCGGCGAGGTGGCCACCGACCTGTACCTGCGGGCCTACGCGCGCTCGGGCAGCCCCACCCCGCCGCCGGTCACCTGGGCGGCCGCGGCGAAGGTGGCGCGGGAGTCGGTGGCCGACCGCCAGGCGCGGCTGGAGCCGCTCGACGCGGACCCCGACTCCGAGGCGGACGTCCGGCGCCGGCTGGCGGAGGCGGTGCGGTTGGAGGTCGAGCTCCGCAAGCGCACCCGCCGGGTGATGGACTACGACGACCTGCTGGTGCACCTGCGCGACGCGCTCGTCGACCCGGCGACCGGCGAGGACGCGTGCGCCCGGGTACGCGGCCGCTACGCCGTGGTGCTGGTCGACGAGTTCCAGGACACCGACCCGGTGCAGTGGGAGATCCTCGAGCGCGCGTTCCACGGCCACCGCACGCTGGTGCTGATCGGCGACCCGAAGCAGGCGATCTACGCGTTCCGCGGCGCCGACGTGGTCACCTACCTGCTCGCCACCGAGGCCGCCCGGTCGTCCGCGACGCTCGGGACCAACTGGCGCAGCGACGCCCCGCTGGTCGACGCGCTCGGCCGGCTGCTCGGCGGGGTGGCGCTCGGCGACCAGCGGATCCTGGTCCACCCGGTCGGGGCCGCGCATCGGGGCCGGCGGCTCACCGGCGCCCCCGGCGACGCGCCGCTGCGGCTCCGGATGGTCACCCGCGAGGCGGTCACCCCGGGCCAGGACGCGTTGCTCAAGGTGGACGCCGTCCGGCCCTACGTCGCGGCCGACGTGGCAGCCGACATCGTCGCGCTGCTCGGGTCCGGGGCGCAGCTGGAGGGTCCCGACGGCACCGGCCCGGTGCGGCCGGGCGACGTGGCGGTGCTGGTCTACAGCAACAAGGAGGCCGGCTACGTGCGGGACGCGCTGGAGGCGGCGCGGGTGCCGGTGGTGCTCACCGGCACGTCGAGCGTGTTCCTCTCGGACGCGGCTACCGACTGGCTGACCCTGCTGAGCGCGCTGGAGCAGCCGCAGCGCCCGGGCCTGGCCCGGGCGGCGGCGCTGACCAGCTTCGTCGGCTGGACCGCCGGCCGGCTGGCCACCGACGACGACGACGCGTTCGACGACCTCGGCGCCCGGCTGCACGAGTGGGCCGAGGTGCTCGCCGACCGCGGCGTGGCCGCGCTGCTGGAGGTGATGACCGGCGGCTGCGGCCTCGTCGAGCGGGTGCTGGCCACCGAGCACGGCGAGCGGCACCTCACCGACCTGCGGCACATCGGGCAGAGCCTGCACGCCGCCGCCACCGAGCAGCAGCTCGGCACCGCCTCGCTGGTCGAGTGGCTGCAGCGCCGGATCGCCGAGGCCCACGAGGACGCGTCCGAGGAGCGCAGCCGGCGACTGGAGTCCGATGCGCAGGCGGTCCAGGTGATCACCGTGCACCGCAGCAAGGGGCTGGAGTTCCCGGTCGTCTACGTGCCGTACCTGTGGGACAAGTACGTCCGCACCAAGCCCGACCCGCTGCACCTGCACGACGACAAGGGCGCGCGGGTGCTCGACGTGGGCGGGACCGGCTCCCCGGGGTACGCCGAACGGGCCGCGCGGCATCGCGCCGAGGACGCCGGGGAGACGCTGCGGCTCGCCTACGTGGCGCTCACCCGCGCCTCCGCGCAGGTGGTGGCGCACTGGGCCCCGACGTCGAACACCAAGACCGGACCGCTGCACCGGCTGCTGTTCGGCGACCGGCTCACCGACGGACAGCTTGCCGAGACGGCCGTCGTCGGCACCGACGAGTTCGTGCGCCGCCGGCTCGACGAGCTCGCCGCCGGCTCCGGCGGGTCGATCGCCGTCGAGCACGCCGCCGGCGGCCGGGGTACGACGTGGCGGCCGCCCGTCCCGACGTACCCCCGGCTGGGCGTCCGCGGCTTCGACCGCACGCTCGACCTGGCCTGGACCCGGACGTCGTACTCCGGGCTGACCGCGGGCCTGCACGAGGAGCCGGTGCCGCACGGGGTGACCAGCGAGACCGAGGAGCCCGGCACCGTGGACGAGCCGGAGGTCGCGGCGCCTGCGGAGCCGGGCGACACGCCCGCGCTGCCGTCGCCGATGGCCGCGCTGCCGAAGGGTGCGGCGTTCGGCACGCTGGTGCACGCGGTGCTGGAGACCACCGACTTCGCCGCCGCCGACCTGCGGACGCACCTGGTCGAGCAGTGCGAGGCGGCCGGGTCGGCGCGGTACGCCGGGATCCCCGCCGACGAGCTGGCCGAGGCGCTGCTGCCCGCGCTGCGCACCCCGCTGGGCCCGCTCGCCGGCGACCTGCGGCTCGCCGACCTCGGGCCCCACGACCGTCTCGACGAGCTCGCGTTCGAGATGCCGATGCTCGGCGGCGACCGGCCCAGCGGCGAGGCGCGGGTCGGGGAGATCGCCGACCTGCTGGCCCGGCACCTGCCCGCAGACGACCCGCTCCGGGGCTACGCGGACGACCTCGCGGTCCCGCTGCTGGCCGCCCGGCGGCTGCGCGGGTTCCTCAACGGCAGCATCGACCTGGTCCTGCGGGTCCGGGAGCCGGGCGGGGCGCCGCGGCACCTGGTGGTGGACTACAAGACCAACTGGCTCGGCGGGGAGACGCTGAGCACCGCGGACTACCGGCCCGCGGCCATGACCGAGGCGATGCGCGCGGCGCACTACCCGTTGCAGGCGCTGCTGTACTCGGTGGCCCTGCACCGGTTCCTGCGTTGGCGACAGCCCGGCTACGACCCGGCCGAGCACCTCGGCGGCGTGCTCTACCTGTTCCTGCGCGGGATGGCCGGTGCCGCGACGCCGGTCCTCGACGGCGCGCCCTGCGGGGTGTTCTCCTGGGCGCCGCCGGCCGCGCTGGTCGGCGACCTGTCGGACCTGCTGGACCGGGGGGCACGATGACCGCCGAAGCGACGGGGACGACAGGGACGACCGGCGCAGTCGAGGTGCCCGACCCGCACGGCGCGCAGCGGGCCCGGCGGGCCACCGGGCTGCTGGCCGAGTTCAACCGGTCCGGGGTGCTGGGCGCGGCCGACGTGCACGTGGCGCAGCGGCTCGGCGGGCTGGGCGGCGAGCAGGACGAGACGGTGCTGCTCGCGGCCGCGCTGGCGGTGCGGGCACTGCGGTCCGGCTCGGTGTGCCTGGACCTCGCGGGCGCGGCGCGGACCACCGCGGTGGAGGGCGTCGAGGCCGCCGCGGTGGCGGCGCTGCCCTGGCCCGACCCCGGTCGCTGGCTGCGGGTGGTGCAGGCGAGCGGGCTGGTCGCCGTCGGTCCGGAGGGGCCGGCCGACCGGCCGCTGCGCTGGGTGGACGGGATGCTCTACCTGGACCGGTACTGGCGCCAGGAGCGGCTGATCGCCGAGGCGCTGGACTCCGCCGCCGCCCGGCCCGCCCCGCTCGTCGACGGCCCGCGGCTGGGTACGGCGGTGGCGCGGCTGTTCCCGTCGGCCGAACCCGACCGGCAGCGGCTGGCGGCCGTGGTCGCCGCGCACCGCTGGGTGAGCGTGCTCGCGGGCGGGCCGGGGACCGGGAAGACCACCACGGTCGCGAAGCTGCTCGCGGTGCTCGCGGACCGGCCCGGGGCGGCGCCGCGGATCGCGCTGGCCGCACCGACCGGCAAGGCCGCGGCCCGGCTCACCGAGGCGGTCGCCGAGGTCACCTCGGGGCTCGATGTGGAGGACCGGCAGCGGCTCGGCACGCTGAGGGCATCCACGTTGCACCGGCTGCTCGGCTGGCGGCCCGGGGCGCGCGGCCGGTTCCGGCACGACCGGCACAACCGGCTGCCGTTCGACGTGGTGGTCGTGGACGAGGCGTCGATGGTGTCGTTGACGCTTATGTCCCGGCTGGTCGAGGCGGTGCGCGGCGACTGCCGGCTGGTGCTGGTCGGCGACCCCGACCAGCTCGCCTCGGTGGAGGCCGGGGCGGTGCTGGGTGACCTGGTGGCCCGCGAGGCACCGGCGGGCGCGACCGCCGACGACCCGGTCGAGGGCCTGCTGGCGACGGACCTGGCCGACCTGGACCCGCCGGAACGCTCCGCCGCCCTCGACGCGGGCGTGGTGCGGCTCTCCCACGTGCACCGGTTCAGCGGCGGCATCAAGGCGCTCGCCGAGGCGGTCCGTTCCGGCGACCCGTCGGCCGTGCGGGACGTGCTCGCCGACGCCCCGGACGGCGTCGAGCACCTGGACGTCGACGCCGCCTCGACCACCCGGCTCGACGCGGTGCGCGCCGACGCCGTCGCGGCGGGAGTGGCGCTCACCGAGGCCGCGGTCGCGGGCGACACCACCGGTGCGCTGGCGCAGCTGGAGCGGCACCGGCTGCTGTGCGCGCACCGGGAGGGCGGCTACGGCGTCGAGCGGTGGAGCCGCCGGGTCGAGGAGTGGCTGCGGGCGGCGGTGGACGGCTACGGCCGGGAGGGGCGCTGGTACGTCGGCCGACCGCTGCTGGTGACCTCGAACGACTACCAGCTGCACCTGTTCAACGGGGACACCGGTGTCGTGGTCGAGGTCGACGGGGCGGCCCGCGCGGCGTTCCGGCGCGACGGCTCGGTGGACCTGCTGCCGGTCAGCCGGCTCTCCGACGTGCAGACGGTGCACGCGATGTCGGTGCACCGCAGCCAGGGCAGCCAGTTCGACCGGGTCACCCTGGTGCTGCCGCCGGCCGACTCGCCGTTGCTGACCCGGGAGCTGCTGTACACCGCGATCACCCGGGCGAAGCAGCACGTCCGGATCGTCGGGACGAGCGACGCCCTGCTGGCGGCGGTCGCGCGGCCGATCGCCCGCGCGAGCGGGCTGCGGACCCGCCGCTGACGCCCGACCTTGAGCGGGCCGGTCCCGACCCCTAGCGTCGGGGCATGGTCTACACCAGTGACTACCCGATCTTCTCCGTCACCGTCGACGTGGTGTGCCTGACGGTGCGCGACGGCGACCTGCGGGTGCTGCTCGTGGAGCGGGGCACGGAGCCGTTCCGGGGCAGGCTCGCGCTGCCCGGCGGCTTCGTGGAGGTCGACGAGGACCTGGCGGCCGGTGCCCGCCGGGAGCTGCGCGAGGAGACCGGGATCGAGGCGCCCGGCTACTTCGAGCAGCTGAAGGCCTACGGCCGTCCGGACCGCGACCCCCGCGGCCGGACGGTGAGCGTGGCGTACCTGGCGATCGCCGGCGAGCCGGGCGCGGTGGCCGGTGGCTCGGACGCGGCCGCCGCGGGCTGGCACTCGATCACCGGGGTGCTGGCCGACCCGGACACGCTCGCCTTCGACCACGCGGAGATCATCACCGACGCGCTCGCTCGAACCCGGGCGAAGCTCGCCGAGTGGTCGGCAGGCGGGGGCTGACGGCCGGGACGCGTGAACCGGGACCAGCGCGCCGTGCCGCCTGACAGACTGCGCCCATGAACGCCGCGCGGCCCCGTCTGGTCCCCGAGCAGCCCCGGTTCACCACCGAGTCCGAACGCCTGGTGTGGGAGCGGCTGCGCGACACCCTGCCGCCGGGCGCGGTGCTGCTCGCCAACTTCCGGGTGACCGACGAGACCAAGGACCACGAGTGCGACCTGCTGGCGCTGGTGCCGGAGGTCGGGATCGTCGTCGTGGAGGTCAAGGGCGGCAGCGTGTGGCTCGACGACGACGGCTGGCACCAGACGCTCCGGTCCGGCCGGGTCAAGCGGCTGGACCCGGTCGAGCAGGTGATCAAGAACAAGTACGCCGTGCGCGGCTACGTCGAGACCGACCCGCGCTGGCGGGACTCGAGCCGCAGCCGCGTGGTGTGGGCGCACGCCCTGGTCGCGCCGTTCTCCCACTTCGACGACGAGTTCGCGGCGCCGAGCTGCCCCCGGTGGACCGTGCACGGCAGCGACGACCTCGAGGACCTCGCCGGTCGGTTGTGCGACACCGCCCGCCGCCAGGTCACGCACAACCGCCCGCCGTCGTGCGACGACGTGGAGCTGGTCGCGGAGATCCTCGCCGGCCGCAGCCACGGCGCCCGCGACGTCAACGCCGAGGCGGAGGAGCGCGCCGCGCACGCGGACCGGCTCACCGACGAGCAGGCCCTGATCCTCGGCGTGACGCGGCTGCTGAACCGGGTCGAGATCCGCGGCGGCGCCGGCTCGGGCAAGACCGTGCTGGCGCTGAGCCAGGCGCGTGACCTGACCCGTGGACGCGCCGACCGCCCGGCGCAACGGGTGGCGCTGCTGTGCTACTCGATCGGCCTCGCCGAGCACTTCAAGCGGGTGGTGGCGAGCTGGCCCCGCCGGCACCGCCCGGCGTTCGTGGGCACCTTCGCGGAGCTGGGGCGTGCCTGGGGTGCGCCCGACGGCGACCGCACGAACAGCCGGTTCTGGGAGGTCGAGCTGCCCGCCACGATGAGCGGGCTCGCCCGCGACCTCGCGCCCAAGCAGCGCTTCGACTCGATCATCGTCGACGAGGCGCAGGACTTCGCGGACGGCTGGTGGTCGCCGCTCGTCGAGGCGCTGCAGGACGAGGAACGGGGCGGGCTGTTCGTCTACTCCGACGAGAACCAGCGGATCTTCGCCCGCTACGGCCGGCCGCCCGTGCCGCTGGTGCCGTTGGTGCTCGACCACAACCTGCGCAACACCAGGCAGATCCACGCCGCGTTCGGGCCCCTCGCGCCCGGCCGGATGTACGCGCGCGGCGGCGACGGGCCGTCGGTGCGCTTCGTCCCGGCCGCGCCCGACCGGGCGCTCGGGGCCGCCGACGACGAGGTCGAGCGGCTGCTGGAGCACGGCTGGCGGCCGGAGAACGTGATGCTGCTGACCACCGGGCACCGGCACCCGGTGCAGGTGGAGCGGACCGGGTCGGGGGAGGACCAGCGGGCCTACTGGCAGACCTACTGGGAGGACGACGACGTGTTCTACGGGCACGTGCTGGGCTGCAAGGGGCTCGAGCGCCGGGCCGTCGTGCTGTGCGTCAACGAGTCGCAGGTCCAAGACCGCGCCCGCGAGCGGCTGTACGTCGGGATGTCGCGGGCGACCGACGAGCTGGTGGTGGTGGGGGAGCCGGGACTGGTCCGCGAGATGGGCGGCGACGCCGTTGCGCACCAGCTCGGGCTGTGAGGCAGCCGCAGCCCCCGCCGCTCACCGGGTCCGACGGACGTCGCGGGCGGCCAGCCAGGACTCGAACCGGCCCTCGGAGCTGGCGAGGTAGTCCTGGAGCCGGCCCTCGAAGGCGTCGATCTCGTCGCGGAGCACGTACATCACGTACGACGCCCGCTGCTGCGGGTCGCACGTGTGCGCCTCCGCGGCGGTCTGGTCGACTGAGGCGCCGCACACCAGGCACGGCATGAACCTGGACGAAAACACCTGACACCCTCCAACCTGGTCCGTCCGGGGACGAGGGGAGGGTTACCGCTCCGCGGATGGTCAAAACAGGTCATGGGCCAAGGTCTGCCCCCCGGCATAGGTTCGTGGGGAGCGCGCGGCAGGTGCCGGAGCGGAGGCTCTGATGGCAGACAACGCGAACTTGGCACGAAGCCTCTACGAGGCATGGAACAACCGGGACTTCGACCTCGGGCCGAAGACCATCGCCACCGACGGCTACATCCTGGACGTGGGCAGCGGCGCCACGTTCCGGGGACCGGAGGGAGCGCGGCAGTACAACACGGCGTGGGCCGAGGCCTTCCCCGACGGAAGGATCACCATCGACCGCGTCATCGAGTCCGGCGACACGGTCGTCGTCGAGTACACCGGACGAGGCACGCACACCGGCCCCCTGGTGACGCCGATGGGCACCATCGCGCCGACCGGACGGTCCATGACGCTGCAGCTGTGCGACGTCAACGAGTTCGTGGACGGGAAGCTCAAGGTGCAACGCACCTACTTCGACACCGGTTCGATGATGGCGCAGCTCGGGCTCGCCCAGGCGCCGACGACCGCCACGACCCAGTAGCGCCACGACCCAGTAGCGCCCGACCCCGCAACCCGGCCCACCAGCACGACCACGACGCGCCTGCCGCGCTGCTCGTCCCGGCTGGTGGGCCGCTCGGGCGGGCCGGCGTGTCCAGGGGCTCGGCCCCCTGAGCCCCTGGACACCCGGTGCCGGCCCCGGCTCAGGGCCGCACGCGGGTCCCGGAGAACGTGCCCGACCCGGTGCCGACCACCGTCTGGGCAGTCGCGGCGTAGATGGTCAGCGTGTAGGTGCCCGAGATCGTGTCGTGGTGCACCGTGCCCCGGACCCGCACCTGCACCCGGACCGCGGGCTGTTGCGCATCGCCGTTGTCGCCGGTCCAGAACGTTACCCGGAACGAGTCCCCGTGGGCCTTCCACGCGCCCACTTGGGCGGTGCTGGTGGGGGCGATGTCCTGGGAGATGAACACCCCGCCGTCCGCGAAGGCGGTCACCGCCTGCACGGGCGTCGGGTCGCCCGGCGGGTTGTCGGTGTGCGTGATCAGCCAGGCCCCCAGGACCCGGGAGCCGTGGTGGTCCTCGCCGTGCGCGGAGGCCACGGCGGGCACCGCCGCGACCCCGGCCAGGGAGGCACCGGCCACCCCGGCGCCCCGCAGCAGCATCCGTCGCTCGAGAGGCTTGCTTTCAGTCATCGCCCACTCCCGTTCGAGACCTGAGTTGGATGTCGGTCTCGTTGATCGTGGGCGGATCGGGCCCTGGTTTCCATAGCGCCAACGGGGTGGCCCGGCCGGCGCGCCGGCGCGGCGGGAGGGGCCATCCCGAACCGGGTGAAGACCGGTCCAACGACGCGGCCCCCGAGACCCCGGTTCGCCGGCGCCGCACGGGGTCGAACGTTCGCCTCGCACGGTGCCCGTCGACCGGGTAGACATTGACCATGAGCTCCCGGCACCGCGAGGTCGAGGACAAGTACGACGTCGGCCCCGACGCCGTACTGGACGGCCTGGCCCGGCTGCCCGGGGTCGCGGCCGTCGCCCCGGCGGTCGAGCTCGACATGGAGGCGACGTACTTCGACACCGCGGACCTGGCACTGGCGGCGGCGGGCATCACGCTGCGTCGGCGGACCGGTGGTGAGGACGCCGGGTGGCACCTGAAGCTGCCGACGAAGGACGCCCGGATGGAGGTGCGGCTGCCGCTGGCGCGGGCGACGAGGACGGTGCCGAAGCAGCTGCGGGACACCGTGCAGGTGCTCACCCGGGGCCGGCCGCTGCGGCCGGTCACCGTGGTGCGCAACCACCGGACCGCGCACCGGCTGCTCGGAGCGGACGGCCGGGTGCTGGCGGAGGTGGCCGACGACCGGGTGCGCGCCGAGCCGCCGGGCCGCGACGGGGACGCGGACTCCCGGTCGGCGGCGCCGACGTCGTGGCGGGAGTGGGAGGTCGAGCTCGCGGACGGCGGGCCGGACCTGCTCGTGGCCGCCGCCGGGCAGCTGCGGGGGCTCGGCGCCCGACCGGCGCGGGTGCGGTCCAAGCTGGCCCGCGCCCTCGGCGACCGGGTGCCGGACCGGCGCCGCGCCCCCAGCCGCCGGACCCGGCACGACCCGGCCGCCGCGGTCGTGCGCGCCCGGCTGGTCCACCAGGTCGACGCGCTGCGCCGCAACGACCCGCTGGTGCACCAGGACCTGCCGGAGGGGGTGCACCAGATGCGGGTCGCGATCCGCAGGCTGCGCAGTGCCCTGGCCACGTTCCGGCCGCTGCTGGACCGGGCGGTGACCGACCCGGTGCGGGACGAGCTGCGGTGGCTGGCGAACGAGCTGGGCGGGGCGCGGGACCTGGAGGTGCAGGGGGACCGGCTGGCCACCCGCCTCGCCGAGCTGACCTCGGACGGGCGGGCCGAGCTGGTGCGCGGGCCCGTGCGGACCCGCGTCGAGCAGGACCTGGGCGAGTGGTACGACGAGGCGCGCCGCCGGGCCACCGACGCGCTGCGGTCCGACCGCTACTTCGCGCTGCTGGACGGCCTGGACCGCCTCGCCGCAGCGCCGCCGTGGACCGAGCGGGCACAACGACCGGCGGGCAAGGTGCTGCCTGCGCGGGTCCGGCACGACTGGAAGCGGCTGCGGGTCCGGGTGGCCGCGGCGCGGGGCGTCGCGGACCCGGCCGAGCGCGCGGCCCGGCTGCACGAGGCGCGCAAGGCCGCGAAGCGGGTGCGGTACGCCGTCGAGCCGCTGGTCCCGGTGTACGGGAAGGACGCCAAGCGGCTGGTCAAGGCGGTGAAGCCGCTGCAGACCGTGCTCGGTGACCACCACGACGCGGTGGTGGCCCAGGGCCTGCTGCGCGAGCTGAGCGACCGCGCGGCCGCCGCCGGGGAGAACGCGTTTACCTACGGCGTCCTCGCCGCCCGGATGGACCAGGAGATCGCGGCGTGCGAGGAGCGCTTCGACGCCGCCTGGGCCGCGGCGTCGAGGAAGAAGCTCCGGCGCTGGCTGACCTGACCTCGCCGGCGACGACCCCGGGGCCGGGTCACCTCAGTCGCGGACCGGGAGCAGCTCGGGGCGCTTGCAGCGGCCGCCGGTCGCGAAGTCGTGGCCGCGCAGCCGGCCCCAGACCCACGGGGCCAGGTGGCTCGCGACCCACAGGGTCTCGCGCCCGACGATCCGGACCAGGCCGGCGGCCGCGGTCTCCGGCGGCTCCCCGCGCCAGTCCTCCGCGGGCAGGCCGAACGCCTCCGCCAGGGCGGCCGCGATCCGGCGGTGCCCCTCGGTGTTGGCGTGCAGCCGGTCGTCGTGCCACAGCGCGGGGTGGCCGGCCACCGGCTCGGCGGCGAAGTCGACGACCACCGTGCCGTACGTCGCGCCGGCCTCGCGGACCACGTCGTTGAGGTAGTCGATCCGGCCGCGCAGCGCGAGGGCCAACGGCGCGACCCGGGTCATGTCCGGCATCGTGAAGGTCAGCACCTGCGCGCCGGACTCGTGCAGGCGGCGGTACATGGTCAGCAGGTTGTCCCGCAGCGCCCGCCGGTCCAGCCGCGGCCGGAGCAGGTCGTTGACCCCGGCGACGAGCAGCGCCACGTCGGGCTCGAGCTCCAGGGCGCGGTCGAGCTGGGTGTCCCGGACCTCGGTGGTGGTCTGCCCCCGCACCGCGAGGTTCGCGTAGGCCACGCCCGGCCGGTGCCGCGCCAGGGTCTGCGCGAACCGGTCCGCCCAGCCGACGTACGTCTCGTCCGGGCCGAAGTCCATGAGTCCTTCGACGGTGCTGTCTCCCAGGGCGACCAGTCGGAGTGTCATGGCGGGCATTCTTCCTGGCCCCGCCGGGGTGACGACCGCCGGGCCGGGGTGTCTCCCCCTGGGCGGCTGGTCCTCCCGGCAGCCCGCCCTCAAGGCCCGGAGCGGGCCTGGCGCGGGCCCACCACCGCGGAACCACCCGGCACCTCGGCTCCGCCCGCGTCGGCGTGGTGGTGGCGGGGCCGCTCCGGCAGGCCCGGTGCCGTCGCGGCCAGCTCGACGAGGGTGTCGTGCAGGTGCAGCAGCGGGCGGCGCACCGGGGCCGCCGCGTCGTCGTGGGACTCGAGCCGGAACACCGCGTGCTCGACGCGGACCAGCGGCTCGCCCAGCTCCGGGACCCGCCGGCCAGGGGCCACCTGGGTGATCCCGTCGGCCGCGGTCGCGAGCGCCCGGCAGGCCTCCGCGACCGGGGCGGCGTCCAGGCCGGGCGTGCGCCGCAGGCCGACGACGAGCGCCCGAGCGTGCCCGGCGGTGGACAGGTAAAGCCCCAGCCGGTGTCGGGTGCGCGGGCTGTGGTTGCCCCAGACCAGTGGCCGGGTCAGCGGCTTGGCGACCAGTGCCAGCTGCCGCGCCCGGTTGTCCAGCCGGCGCGACAAGGCGTCCAGGTCCGGGCGCCGACCGTCGCGCTCGACCCAGGAGGAGGCCGCGGTGAGCAGCTCCGCGAGGTCCTGGAGCAGGCTGTCGCGGGCGGCGCGGACCGTGTCCCGGGTGGACAGCGGGATGACCACCAGCGCCACCAGCACACCCGCGACCGCACCGACCAGGGTCTCCTCGAGGCGGAGCACCAGCAGCCCGTCACTGAACAGGCCCAGCACGGTGTACAGCTGGCCGAGCATGATCGTGACGAAGAAGATCATGTACGCGTAGGACACCCGGATCAGGTAGAACCCGACGAACATCGAGCCCAGGATCACCACCAGGATCCAGGTGGTGTGCCCGTTGGTGACGCCGGCGAGCCAGATCGAGGCGACCAGGCCGACGAGCGTCCCCAGCACCCGGTTGCCCGCCTTGATGAAGGTCTCCGACCGCGAGCCGGTGCCGGTGAAGATCACGAAGGCGGCGATCACCGCCCAGTAGTAGCGGGCCGGGGACACCGCCTGCCCGAGCACGATCGCGAGGCCGCCCGCCGCGGAGGCCTGCACGGCCTGCCGGGTGGTCAGGTCCAGGCGGGCCAGCGGGTTCCAGGCGGTGCCGCGGGCCGGGACGTCGCGCGCCACCGCGGGGGAGCCGGGCAGGTAGCCCATCATCAGCGGTGCCGCCGGCTCGAACTCCGAGTCGGTGGCCTCCACCTCGGGCGGCTGCTGCCCGCCGGCGACCAGCGCGAGATGCTCCAGCGCCGCGTCCGCCAGGTGCCGGGCCGCCCACCAGCCGGGGACCGCGGCCCGCTCGGCGTCGCACCCGAGCCGCCCGAGGTGCTCGGCGGCGGCCGCCGCGGCCAGGTTCTCCCTGCGAGCCAGGTGGTCCACGACCGCGTGCCCGGCGTCCACCAGCGCGGCGTCCTTGCCGGCCAGCCCGGCGCTCGCGGCGGCGATCCGGTCCAGCGTCTGCTGCAGGTCGAGCAGGCTCCTGCGGACCGCCTCACCGGTCCAGGGCGGAGCCAGGGCGCCCGGCTCGTCGGACCACGCCTCCACCATCAGGGAGGCCTCGGCCAGCCCGGCCTGCCGCGCGGCCAGCCGGCGATGCCAGCGGGCCCGGTGCCGGTCGTCGCTCGCCGGTCCCTCCAGCAGCTCCGCGCAGGCCCGGGCCACCGCCCGCCCCCGCGCGCGGTAGGCGGTGTGCGTGGCCCGCAAGACCCGGCGCGGGTTGGTGCGCAGCACGCTCACCGACAGCACCAGCACCCACCCGGACGCCACCACCACGGCGACCAGCAGCCCGGGCAGCGCGGACGGCGTCAGCTGCAGGAACGAGGCGAAGAAGTAGCCCATCCAGCCCATGAAGCCGTAGAAGAAGAACGGCAGCCCGAACCGGCGGACGAAGACGGCGGCGAACATCATCAGCACGAAGACCGCGAGCATCAGCAGGTGGTGCCGGCCCACCGCGGCGCCGGCGCCCATCCCGATCCCCATGGCGACCGGGAAGAACACCGCGACCCGCACCTTGCGCCACACGCCGGTGCCGGTCAACGCCATCGAGCCCATCATCGCCACCACGGCCCCGATCAGCATCGCGACCAGCCGGCCCGGGGCAGGCGCGTGCATCAGCAGCGCGACGGCGTACTCCACGGCCAGGGCCGTGCCCATCGCGACCACCGCGGAGGTGGCCATCCGAAGCCGGCCGAGGCCGGGGTCGGAGGCGAGGAGCCGGTCGGCGTGCGCGGCCGACCAGCCGCGGATACCGGGTCGCATCTCTCACCTCCGCTATTCTCGACCGATAGCGGCATCATACCGGCAATGCGGAAGGAGCAGCGGTGCGGGAGAGCGACGGCCACGGCGAGCCGGACGAGGTGCTGGACCGGATCGAGCTGCAGTCGGCCGTGCTGGTGCGGCACTTCGAGATGCTCCGCCGCCGCAGCGACGTGTACGCCGACCTGGAGCGCGCCGAGTACCTGCTGCTGCGCAAGCTCGAGGCCGCCGGGCCGCTGGACATCTGCGGGACGGCCGCCCAGCTCGGGGTGGACCCGTCCACCGCCGGACGCCAGGTCGCCGTGCTCGTGGACCGGGACCTGGTCCGTCGTACCCCCGCGCCCGAGGACCGCCGCCGCAGCATCGTCGCGCTGACCGCGAAGGGCCGCCGACTGATGGAGCGGGTCCGCGGCCAGCGGCTCGAGGCGACCCGGGCGCTGCTCGACGGCTGGACCGAGGACGAGCGGCGGACGCTCGCCGACGTGTTCGGCCGCTACAACGAGACAGTCGCGGACCGGTACCTGTCCTGAGCGTCGCCCGCGCGGAGTGTCCCGCGGCGTGACCGAGCCCACCGCGGGTGTTCATCCGGCGTTCACCGCTTGACGGGTTAAACGTGCCCAAACCGGGCAACTCTCGTTGTCCTCGGGGAGGAACCGGTCGAACTCGGAAGGACAGCCCATGATGCTCGCTCGTTCTCGGCTCCGGAGGGCCGGCCACACCCGGCGTGGAACCGCACTGGCGGCGACCGGCGCGGCCGTGCTGGTGACCGCCGCGGCCGTGCTGGTGACCGCCGCGGCCACCGCGTGGCCGCGCGCGCCCGCGACGGCGGCCAAGCACGCCCCGGCCGGGTCCGCGGTGCGCCACGTGTTCGTCATCAACCTGGAGAACACCGGCTACGACACCACGTTCGGCCCCGACTCGCCGGCGCCGTACCTGTCCGGGACGCTGCGTCAGCAGGGCCAGCTGCTCAGCCAGTACTACGGGACCGCGCACAACAGCCTGCCGAACTACGTCGCCCAGATCAGCGGCCAGGGCCCGAACCCGCAGACCCAGGGGGACTGCCAGGTCTACTCCGACTTCGTGCAGACCGGGACCGTCGCGCCCGGGCAGGCCGTGGGCGACGGCTGCGTCTACCCGGCCTCGGTGAAGACCGTCGCCGACCAGCTCGCGGCCAAGGGGCTGACCTGGAAGGGCTACCTGGAGGACATGGGGACCCCGTGCCGGCACCCGGCGGCCAACACCCAGGACGACACCCAGCAGGCGGAGGTCGGGGACCAGTACGCCGCCCGGCACAACCCGTTCGTCTACTTCAAGAGCATCACCGACTCGCCCGGATGCGCCCGGAACGACGTCGACCTCTCGCAGCTGAGCACCGACCTGGCGCAGACCTCGACGACCCCGAACCTGAGCTACATCACCCCGAACCTGTGCGACGACGGGCACGACAGCCCCTGCGTGGACGGGCGGCCGGGCGGCCTGGTCACCGCGGACCAGTGGCTGCGGACCTGGGTGCCGAAGATCCTCGCCTCGCCGGCCTTCCAGCAGGACGGCCTGCTGGTGGTCACCTTCGACGAGGCCGACACGAACAGCTCGGACGGTGCCGACGCGTGCTGCGACGAGGGGCCCGGGCCGAACAGCCCGCTGCCCGGCATCTACGGGCTCGGCGGCGGCCGCACCGGTGCCGTGGTGGTCTCGCCGTTCGTGAAGGCCGGCTCCTGGAACGACACCGGCTACAACCACTACTCCCTGCTGCGCACCATCGAGAACACCTTCGGACTGGCGCCGCTCGGCTACGCGCAGGACGCGCGGGGCTTCGGGTACGACGTGTTCGGCGCGGGCTCGTGACCGACCAGGGCGGGCTCTCCCGCCGCGAGGTGCTCGCCGGCGCCGCCGGGGTCGCGGGGGCGCTGGCCCTGGGTGGCGTGGACCGTGCTACGGCGGCGTCGCGGGCCGCCCTACCCGCCCTACCCGCGCCGGCCGCCTCCGGCATCGACCACATCGTGGTGCTGATGATGGAGAACCGGTCCTTCGACCACTACCTGGGCTGGCTCAAGGGCGCGGACGGCAGACAGGCGGGGCTGACGTACGTCGACCGCGACGGCGTCGCGCGCCGGACGCATCACCTGACCGACTTCCAGGGCTGCGCGCACCCCGACCCGGACCACTCCTTCGAGGGCGGCCGGGTGCAGCTCAACGACGGCCACTGCGACGGGTGGCTGCGCGCGGGCGAGAGCGACGAGCTCGCGATCGGCTACTACGAGCGGGCGGATCTCGGGTTCTACGGTCAGGCGGCGCCGTACTGGACCACCTGCGACCGGTACTTCTCCGCGACGATGGCCGAGACCTACCCGAACCGGTTCTACCAGCACAGCGCGCAGACCGACCGGATCCGCAACTCCACGGACCTGGCGACGATGCCGACCATCTGGGACCGACTCGCCGACGCCGGGGTGTCCCGGGCCTACTACTACGTCGACCTCCCGTTCCTGGCGCTGTACGGCCCGAAGTACCTCGACCTGGCCCGGACCTGGCCGCGGTTCCTGGCCGACTGCGCGACGGGCAGCCTGCCCGCGGTGTCGTTCCTGGACCCCAAGTTCCTCGACGAGGACACCGGCAGCTCTGCCGACGACCACCCGCACGGGGACATCCGCGCCGGGCAGTCGTTCGTCAACCAGGTCTACGAGGCGGTCTCCAGCGGGCCGGGCTGGGGACGCACCGCGCTGGTGGTGAACTACGACGAGTGGGGCGGCTTCTTCGACCACGTCGTCCCGCAGGTGGTGCCGGACGCCACCCCCGAGGCGGGCACCGGGCTGCGCGGCTTCCGCACCCCGTGCCTGATGATCTCGCCGCGGGCCCGCAGGCACCACGTGGCGCACGCCTCCTACGACCACGCGTCGGTGCTGAAGATGATCGAGTGGCGCTGGGGGCTGCCCGCGCTGACGCCCCGTGACGCGGCGGCCCGCAACCTTGCCGAGGTGCTCGACTTCGCCAACCCACCGGACCTGACCGCACCGCGGTGGGACGTGCCCGCGGCGGTCAGCGCGCCGTGCGACGGCACCGCGGACTACACCGACTGGCGGAACCTGGCCACGATCGCGTCGGCGGCCGGCTGGCGGGTCGGCGGCACGGTCTAGCGGGGTCCCGGGCCGGCGGGCTGGCTCGGCACGGGCCGGTCGGCCCTGCTGGTCCCCGGCACCGCGAGATACCGTGGAGGCAGCCGGACCGGAAGCGTCCACCCCGGACCTGCTGCGCCGGCTTCGGAGGTGGCGTGATGAGCGCCATGACCGCCTGGCTGCTCGGGATCCTCGTCGTCCTCGTGGTGGTCCTCGTGCTGGCGCTGCGCATCGTCAAGCAGTACGAGCGCGGCGTGCTGTTCCGGCTCGGCCGGCTGGTCGGCACCCGGGAGCCAGGCCTGCGCGTGATCATCCCCCTCGTCGAGGTCCTGCACCGGGTGTCGCTGCGGGTGGTGACCCTGCCGATCCAGTCACAGGGGATCATCACCCGGGACAACGTGAGCGTGGACGTGTCGGCGGTGGCCTACTACCGGGTGGTCGACGCGGTGAAGTCGGTGGTGGCGATCGAGAACGTGCGCGCTGCCATCGACCAGATCGCGCAGACCACGCTGCGCAAGGTCGTCGGCCAGCACACCCTCGACGAGACCCTCGCCGAGACCGACCGGATCAACGCCGACATCCGGGAGATCCTCGACGTGACCACCGCGGAGTGGGGCGTGGAGGTCACCCTGGTGGAGCTGAAGGACATCCAGCTTCCCGAGACCATGAAGCGGGCGATGGCCCGGCAGGCCGAGGCGGAGCGGGAGAAGCGCGCCAAGATCATCAACGCCGAGGGCGAGGCGCTCGCCGCCGCGGCGCTCGGGGACGCCTCGGACACGATGATGGCGCACCCGCTCGCGCTGCAGCTGCGCAACCTGCAGACGCTGCTCGAGCTGGGCGTCGACAAGAACACCACGGTGGTGTTCCCGGCCCCGCTGATGAGCACGATCGGGGACCTGAGCGCCTTCCTTACCCGCGAGAATGCCGCGGCCGCGTCGATGGCCGGCCCCGGGGAGGAGCCCCGCCCGGCCGTGGCGGTGGTGACCAGCAAGGCGGGCAGCTGAGCCTCGGTCCGCCCGACGCCGTACCGGGGCGCGGGTCGGCGATGCGGGTGTTCCGGTCGCTGCCGGAAGTTTCGCCCCGCAGACCGTAGCGTGACCCCATGCCCGAGCTCGTGGACCGCGTGGACGACCTGCAGCGGCGCCACCGCGCCGCCGGCCTCCCGCTGGCGGTCGTCTACAAGTTCTTCGACGACCAGGGCAACTACCTGGCCGCGATCCTCACCTACTACGCCTTCATCGCGATCTTCCCGCTGCTGCTGATCGCCTCCTCGGTGCTCGGGTTCGTGCTCCAGGGCAACCCGGGCCTCGAGCGGCAGGCGCTGGACTCGGCGCTCGCCCAGTTCCCGATCGTCGGGACCCAGCTCGGCCGGCCCGAGGGCCTGCACGGCAGCGCGTCGGCGGTCGCGGTCGGTGCGCTTGCCGCGCTGTACGGCGTGCTCGGGCTCGGCCAGGCGGCGCAGAACGCGCTCAACACCGGCTGGGCGATCCCGCGCAACAGCCGGCTGAACCCCGTGGTGAGCCGGCTGCGGAGCTTCGTGCTGCTGGCGCTGGGCGGCCTCGCGGTGCTCGCCGTGGCGATCCTGTCCAGCCTCGCGAGCCACCTGGACGTGCTCGGCTCGCACCTCGGCGCCGGGATGCGGGCCCTGGTCGCCGCGGCGTCCGTGGCGATCACCGCGCTGGTGCTCGGCGTGATGATGAGCCTGGCCACCTCGGACCGGCACCGGCTGCGCACCGTCCTGCCGGGCGCGTCGGCGATCGCGGTGATGTGGCAGCTGCTGCAGTGGCTCGGCGGCGCCTACGTCTCCCACGTGGTCAACCGGGTCAGCCAGATGAACGGCGTCTTCGCGCTGGTGCTGGGGCTGGTGGCGCTGCTCTACATCGCCTCGATGGTGGGCGTCCTGGGGGTGGAGATCAACGTGGTCGTGGCCAAGCGCCTCTACCCACGCGCGCTGCTCACCCCGTTCACCGACGACGTGGAGCTGACCGACGCCGACCGGCGCGTCTACACCGAGTACGCCCGCGCGCAGCGGCACAAGGGCTTCGAACGGGTGAGCGTGAGCTTCGAGCCCGAGGAGCCCGGCTGAGCGGTCACACCAGGTGCGGGAGCACGTCGACCGCGCCGGTGCTGGTGTCCACCAGGGCCGCACGGGAGAACTGCACGGCCAGCGGCAGCACCTCGAAGACCACCCGGCCGACCGCGGGCAGGTCCTCGAGGTGCAGCCGGGGCGCCAGGGTCAGGTGCGGCATCCAGGTGCCGGGCAGGTAGTTGCGGTGCAGGTCCGCGCCGGTCCCGACGACGGCGGAGACCACCGCCCGCTGGCGGGCCAGCAGCGCCTCGGTCGCCGCGGGCAGCAGCCAGCACCGGCTGCGCCGGAACATCCCCAGCCCGTCGAAGCGCACCGCCGCCCGGTCCGGCACGGCGAGCGGCGCCAGGCCGGCCCGGACCGCCGTCGCGTCGTACGAGCGCAGCGTCGCCAGGCTCAGGTGCGGGACGTGCCGGCCGTGGGTGTGCGTGAGCAGGCTCCGCACCCCCGCATCCTCGAGCCGCTGCCAGAGTCGGCGCACGGCGCGGTCGGCGGGTGCGTCCGGCAGCAGGCAGACGGAGAGCGCCACGAGCAGAAGTTACCGCCGCGCGGGACCTAGGACCCTGTTAGCGGCCGAACAGGGATGTCTACGTTCGCAGGATCATCCCTGTTTTGGAGGTCGGTATGACCACAGAGGCAGCAGCATCGGCGTCGATCCCCCAGCAGAGCCGCGGCGGCGCGGCGCTCGACGCCGACGTCCGTCTCAAGCTCTACGAGACCATGGTGCTCAGCCGCACCTACGAGGAGGCGATCCTCCGGGAGTACCACGCGGACAAGGGGCCGGGCTTCGACATCGGCAAGGGCCTGGTGCCGGGGGAGATGCACCTGTCCGCCGGCCAGGAGCCGGTCGCGGCCGGTGTCTGCGCGCACCTGACCACCGACGACGCGGTCACCGCCACCCACCGGCCGCACCACCTCGCGATCGCGCACGGCGTGGACCTGCGGAAGATGACCGCGGAGATCTTCGGCCGCGTCGACGGGCTGGGCCGGGGCCGTGGTGGCCACATGCACCTGTTCGACCCGGCCACCCACTTCTCCTGCTCCGGCATCATCGCCGAGGGGTACCCGCCTGCGCTCGGCCAGGCGTTCGCGTTCCAGCGCCGGGGCACCGACCGGATCGCGGTCGCGGTCACCGGTGAGGGCGCGGCGAACCAGGGCGGCTTCCACGAGTCGCTGAACCTGGCCGCGAAGTGGTCGCTGCCGGTGGTGTTCGTCGTCGAGGACAACGACTGGGGCATCTCCGTCCCGCGCTCGGTGTCGACCGCGGTCGGCTCCAACGCCGACCGGGCCGCGGCGTACGGCATCCCGGGGGAGCGGGTGGAGAACGACGTCGAGGCGGTGTACGACGCGGCCGGCCGCGCGGTCGCCCGGGCCCGCGCCGGGCAGGGGCCCTCGCTGATCGAGGTGCACACGCTGCGGCTGTGGGGGCACTTCGAGGGGGACGCGCAGGGCTACCGGCCGGACCTGGAGCAGGTCCCGGCGCATGACCCGATCCCGCCCTACGAGCAGGCGCTGCGCGACGCCGGGCTGCTCGACGACGCGAAGGTGGACGAGATCAAGCGGCTGGTCGTCACCGCGGTGGAGGACGCCATCACCTACGCCAAGGACAGCCCGACCCCCGAACCCACCTCCGCCACGTCCTACGTGTTCGCCTGAAGGAGCCGACATGACCATCACCGAAGCACCCCACGCCACCCGGCGGCTGACCACCTCCAAGGCGATGGTGGAGGCCCTCGCGCAGGAGATGGACCGCGACCCGTCCGTGTTCTACATGGGTGAGGACGTCGGCGCCTACGGCGGCATCTTCGGCTCCACCACCGGCCTGCTCGAGCGGTTCGGGCCGCAGCGGGTGATCGACACGCCGATCTCGGAGACCGCGTTCATCGGGCTGGGCATCGGCGCCGCGGTCGAGGGGATGCGGCCCGTCGTCGAGCTGATGTTCTCCGACTTCATGGGCGTGTGCCTGGACCAGATCTACAACCACATGGCCAAGATCCACTTCGAGTCCGGCGGCAACGTCACGGTCCCGATGGTGCTGACGATGGCGGCCGGCGGCGGCTACTCCGACGGCGCCCAGCACTCCCAGTGCCTGTGGGGCACCCTGGCCCACCTGCCCGGGATGAAGGTCGTGGTGCCGAGCACCCCGGCCGACGCGAAGGGCCTGATGATCTCGGCGGTCCGCGACGACAACCCCGTGGTCTACGTGTTCCACAAGGGCGTGATGGGGCTGCCCTGGATGGCGAAGAACCCGCGCAGCCTCGACGAGGTCCCGGAGGGTGACTACGCGGTGCCGATCGGGAAGGCCCGGGTCGCCCGGGAGGGCAACGACGTCACGGTGGTGACCCTGTCGCTGTCGGTGCACCACGCGCTCGACGTCGCCGACAAGCTGGCACCGCAGGGGCTCGACGTGGAGGTGATCGACCTGCGCAGCCTGGTGCCGCTGGACCGCGAGGCGATCCTCACCTCGGTGGGCAAGACCGGGCGGCTGGTCGTCGTCGACGAGGACTACCTGTCGTACGGCGTCTCCGGGGAGGTGGTGGCCACGGTCACCGACCAGGACCCCGGGATGTTCATCGTGCCGCCGCGCCGGGTCGCCGTACCGGACGTGCCGATCCCGTACGCGCACGACCTGGAGTACGCCGTGCTGCCCCGGCAGGACCGGATCGAGCGCGCGGTGCGGGCGGTCGCCGGATGACGGAGGTGCTGTTCCCGCCGCTGTCGAAGGAGACCCCGGACGCCGAGGGGGTGCTCGCCACCTGGTTCGTCAGCGAGGGCGCCACCGTGGCCCCCGACCAGCTGCTGGCCGAGGTGCAGGTGGACAAGGTGTCCGCGGAGGTCCCGGCGCCGGTCGGGGGAGTGGTGCACCTGCTGGTCGACGAGGAGGTCGCGGTGCGGCAGGGGGTGCCCATCGCGCGGATCGACTGACGGTGACACGCCGAGGCTTCGCGAGGACTGGTCACGTACGACGGCGCGGTCCGAGCAGGGCGCGCCGTTGGTGACCACTCCTGGGTGCGGCCCGAGCGCGGCGAGCCCCGAGCCGTTCGAGCCCCGCGCCGTTCGACCGGGCGGATGGACCGCCGCGCCGTCGCGACCCACCGGACCCCCAAGGTCACAGCACGGTGGTGCCGTACATCTCCCCGAGCGGGTCCGCGATCAGCTCGAGCCGGACCCCGTCGGGGTCCCGGAAGTAGATCGAGGTGCCGCTCTCGCTCTGGTAGTCCACGCCCGCGTCGGCGAGGTTGCGCCGCAGCCGCTCCCACCGGTCGGCCTCCACCGAGATGGCCAGGTGGTGCAGCCCGCCGAGGACCTCGGCGTACGGCCCGAGGTCCAGCCCGGGCATGTCGAAGAACGCGAGCAGGTTGCCGTTGCCGAGGTCGAAGAAGAAGTGGTTCGAGCCCTGGTAGTCCCGGTTCTCGATGATCTCGGTCAGCGGGAACTCCAGCACCTCCTGGTAGAAGCGCACCGTGCGCTCGACGTCCGAGCACAGCAGCGCGCAGTGGTGCAGGCCGCGGGCCGAGGACGCCGGACGCTCCTGCCGGAGGTACGTCGAACGGATCCGCGCCCGCTCCCGCTCGATGGCAGCCAGGTCCAACGTGGTCATCGCGGGCTCCTCGGGGTCGGCGAAGTCGATGACCGTTCAACTGTACGACCCGCGGAGCGCTCGGGAACCGCCTCGCGGCGGCCGGCTCCCTGCCTCGGCGGCGGCAGCGCTCAGTCCGCGAGCTCGCTCGGGACGGTGACGGCGTCGACGAGCGCGCCGTTGCGGAGCACGGTGATCTCCATCCGGGTGCCGATCGCCTCCTCGAACAGCAGCCGCTGCAGCGACTGGGCGTCCCCCAGCGGGGTCCCGCCGACGGCCAGGACGAGGTCCCCCGCGCGCAGCCCGCTGGCCGCCGCGGGGCTGCCGGCCACCACCTCGGCGACCCGCAGCGCGGTGCGCTGCCCGGTCCGCGCCACCCAGTCCGGTGGCAGCGGGGCCGGGGAGGTGACCAGGCCCAGGTAGCCGCGCCGGACCCGGCCGTCGTGCATCAGCGCGAAGATGATCCGCCGCGACGTCGCGTTGATCGGCACCGCCAGGCCGAGGCCGACCCCGGCGACCGCGGTGTTGATCCCGACCACCCGGCCCCGGGAGTCCGCCAGCGCCCCTCCGGAGCTGCCCGGGTTCAGGGCGGCGTCGGTCTGGATCACGTCCTCGACGATCCGGGTGGCGCTGCGGGTGCGGACCGGGAGCGCCCGGCCGAGGCCGCTGACCACCCCGGCGGTCACGCTGCCGGCCATCCCGAGCGGGTTGCCCAGCGCCACCACCAGGGAGCCGATCCTCAGGTCGTCCGCGTCGCGGTAGACCGGCGGCTCCACGGTGTCCCGGTCGGCGCGCACCACGGCGAGGTCGGCCAGCGGGTCCCGGCCGACGATCTCGAGCCGGGCGGTGCCGCCGTCGGGGAAGGTCGCCTCGCCGGTGTCGGCGTTGCCGACCACGTGGGCGTTGGTCAGCAGGTGCCCCTCGGCGGTGAGCACGACCGCCGACCCGGACGCCTCGCCCGACCGGCCCCGCCGGCGGACCCGGATCGCGGCGACGCGCGGAAGCAGCGCCTCCGCCACGCCGGAGACGACCTGGGAGTAGGCGTCCAGCGCCTCGTGGTCGATCGGGTCCATGTCCACTTCCGTCCGCGCAGTGCAGTCTCAACGCGGGGGCGGCGCCGGTGATTCCCGGACCAGCCGGCCCGGGCCAGCCCGGCCGGGGACCTGCCCCGGCCGGGGACCTGCCCCGGCCGGGGCGTCCGGGCGGGGGAGGCGGGGCGGCGGGTCAGGCCACCGAGGCGAGCCGGTCGCGCAGCAGCCCGGTGAGCACCTCGGGCCGGTTGGTGATGATCCCGTCGACGCCGAGCGCGACCGCACGGGCCAGGTCCGCCACCTCGTCGACGGTCCACACCTGGCACGCCAGCCCGGCGTCGTGCACGGCGGCCACGTAGCCGGCGCCGACCGCCCGGTGCCGCGGGTTGACCTGGTCCGCCCAGCGGGCCAGGCGCCGCAGCTTCCGTCGCGGGGGAGCGCCGAGCAGGCCGACCGGGACCTCCGGCGCGAGCTGCTTGAACGCGTGCATCGCGGCGTGGTCGAAGGACTGCACCACCAGGCTGCGGGCCGCGGAGGCGGCCGCGAGGTAGCCCGGGACCGCCCGCAGCTCCGCGGCGACGTCGGCCACGATCCCCGGGTAGCGCTGCGGCGTCTTCACCTCGAGCAGCAGCCCCGCGTCGCCGTCCCGGACCGTCTCGACTACCTCCACCAGGGTCGGCACCCGCTCGCCGGCGTGGCGGGGCGAGCGCCAGGAACCGGCGTCGAGCCGCCGGATCTCCTCGAGGGTGAGGTCGGCGACCCGCCACGGCGCGCGTCCCGGCAGCACCCGCGCCGCGTCGGTCGTCCGGGTCAGCGTGCCGTCGTGCAGCACCACCAGCGCACCGTCCCGGGTCCGGTGCACGTCGACCTCGACGGCGTCGGCCCCGCCGGCGATGCCGGCGCGGACCGCGGCCAGGGTGTTCTCCGGGAGGCGGGCGCTGGCGCCCCGGTGCGCCACGGTGGCCACTCCGCGCCGGGCGGCCGGTCGAACCGGTTCCGGGCTCGGTGCGGCGGCGGGTCGGCTGAACAGTCGCACGGTGCGGCTCCTGGACGCGTCGGGTCGGACGCGTCCCAGGCTGCCCGCACGGTGTGGCGCGCGGGTGGCCCCCAGGTGGCCGGGAGGCGACGGCTTGCTTTCCGGCGGGTCGTCCCGCCGGGCCGCGACGCTCTAGTCCACCAGGTCGACGACCGCCTCGCCGCTGCTGTCCCACGCCTCCACCAGGTCCACCAGGTCGGCCACCGAGTCGCGGACGTCGGTCGGCCGGTAGGGGAACCGTTCGACGGCGTCCGGCCTCGTCGAACCGGTCAGCACCAGGATGGTGCGCAGCCCGGCCTCGAGGCCGGCGACGATGTCGGTGTCCATCCGGTCCCCGACCATCACCGTGGACTCGGAGTGCGCGTCGATCCGGTTCAGCGCCGAGCGCATCATCAGCGGGTTCGGCTTGCCGACGAAGTACGGCTGCACGCCGGTCGCCCGGGTGATCAGCGCCGCCACCGAGCCGGTCGCCGGGATCGGCCCCTGCGTCGAGGGGCCGGTCGGGTCCGGGTTGGTGGCGATGAACCGGGCACCCCGTTCGATGAGCCGGATCGCGGTGGTGATCGCCTCGAAGGAGTAGGTGCGGGTCTCGCCGAGCACGACGTACTCGGGGTCCCGCTCGGAGAGCACGTAGCCGATCGAGTGCATCGCCGTGGTCAGCCCGGCCTCGCCGATGACGTACGCCGTCCCGCCCGGCCGCTGCTGGTCGAGGAACTGCGCGGTCGCCAGCGCGCTGGTCCAGATCGACTCCTCGGGGACCTCGATCCCGCCGCGGGCGAGCCGGGCCTGCAGGTCCCGGGCGGTGTAGATCGAGTTGTTGGTGAGCAGCAGGAACGGCCGGCCGCGGTCGCGCAGCCGGCGGACGAACTCCGCCGCGCCGGGGATCGCCTCCTCCTCGTGGACGAGCACACCGTCCATGTCCGACAGCCAGGTGCGGACGGGCCGCTGGTGGGACTCCATGGGTCGATGCTGGCAGATCCCGGCGGCCGATGCCCGGACCTGGATGTGATGCCCGGACCTCGGTGCCCGGACCTACCCGCGGGCGAGCAGCTGGCCCGGGTCGGTGACCCGGCCGTCCGGGTGCACCAGGAACCCCCGGACCCGCTGCCCGGCCAGGTCCGCGAGCAGCGCCCCGGCGTGCGCACCGGCCGCGACCAGCGCGGTCGCGCAGGCGTCCGCCCAGGCACCCGCCTCGCGGTGCGGCGCGTCCACCCGGACGACGGCGGTGGCGGACGCCACGGTGTCCGGGAACGTCCCGCTGTGCGGGTCACGCACGTGGCGTCCGGCCTCGGCCGAGCCCGAGGTGGCGACCGCCCAGCGACCCGCCCCGCCGGCCAGCTCCAGGACGCCGGCGAGGGCCCCGGGACGTAACGGGTCGCTGATGCCCACCCGCCACGGCGGCGGCTCGTCCGGCAGGTGCGGGGCGGGGACCCCCGACAGCACCAGGTCGCCCGCCGCGTTGACCACATGGTCGCGCAGCCCGTGGGCGAGCAGCACGTCGCTGGCGACCTGCGCCGCCCAGCCCTTGACCAGCCCGGTGGGGTCGGGGCCGGCGCCGCGGGGGCCGGCGGGCCGCCAGTAGGGGGAGAACCAGCCGCCGGTGACGTCGGCCAGCTCCTCGGCCAGACGCACCACCCGCTGCACCGGCGCGGGACAGTCCGCGCGCGGCAGCTCGGCGCGCACCAGCCGGCTCACCCACGAGTCGGCCTGCCAGGTGCTGAACACGGCGTCCACCCGGTGCAGCTGTTCGGCGGCCTCCGCGAACGCCGCGGAGAGGTCCTCGGGCCGTTCTGCGGCGCGGACGTCGAGGCTCACCACCGTGCCCATGGTGTGCACCAGGTCGACGTACGCCGGGGCGGCGCTCCTGGTCGGCGGGCCGGTCACGACCCGCCGGCGCTCTTGTCCAGCGCGGACTGCAGCGAGGCCGCGTAGCCGGCGGAGGTGTACGAGGCGCCCGAGACGGAGTCGATCTGGGCGCTCTGCGCGCTGATCGCCTCGCGGCGCAGCTGCGGCGCCGCGTAGTTGCTGATGTCGCTGGACCGCCCGCCCTGGGGCAGGGACAGCGCGGTCACGTCGGTGATGTGCTTGCCGACCAGGCTGACCCGCACCTGGACCACGCCGTACCCCACGTCGTACGCCTTGCCGGTGACCTGGCGCCTGGCCGGCTTCGGGTGCGCGGCGCGGGTGTGCGGGGCCGCCGAGTGCGTCGGTCCCGACGAGGCGGCGGGGGAGTGCCGGTGGTGGTGCGGGGTCGTCGAGCCGTGGCCCACGGGGGCCGCCAGGCCGCTGGCGCCGAGCGCCTGGCTGGGGGGCGGGGACAGCGAGGACCGCAGGGTGACCAGGCCGCCGACCGCGGCGAGCATGCCGCCCAGGGCGACCGCGCGGCGCACCCGGGTGCGCCGCTGGGCGGCCTCGAGGGGGTGCCGGCGCCTGGTACGTCGGACGTGGCGGCTCACAGCAGCTCGAACTCCTCGGAGTGCAGCTGGCGGACCGGGACCCGCAGCTCGCGCAGGGACCGCAGCACGCTGTGCGCCATCCCCGGCGGCCCGCACACGTAGACGTCACGGGAACGCACGTCGGGGACGTAGCGCTGGAGGTGCGCGGCGGACAGCGGGTCGAGGCCCAGGTCGCGGCGGTGGCCCACGAGGTAGTAGACGGTCAGCCCGGTGCGCTGGGACAGCCGGTCCAGCTCCTCGCGCAGCGCCAGGTCGTCGGCGTGGCCGGCACGGTAGAGCAGCACGGCGTCGAGCCGGTGGGGCTGCGTGCCACGCATCACCAGCTCCTCGGCGAGGGCGCGGATCGGCCCGATGCCGGCGCCGCCGGCGACGAACAGCAGCCGTGAGCGGGTCCGCTTGGCCAGCGTGAAGTGCCCGAACGGTCCCTCGGCGAGGACCGGTGTGCCGGGCCGCAGGTGCGCCAGCGCCGCGCTGTGGTTGCCCGCGTCCTTCACGGTGATCCGCAGCGCGCCGTGGTCCGGAGCCGCGGAGAGCGAGTAGGGGTGCGCGGACCACAGGTGCCCGGGGGCGAGGAACCGCCACAGCAGGAACTGCCCGGCCCGGGCGCCGAGCTCGTCCAGCCGGCGGCCGCGGACCCAGACGCTGACCACGCCCGGTCCCTCCACGACCACGTGGTCGACGAGCAGCCGGTGCCGGAACCAGGTCCGCACCGGCAGCAGCAGCCGGCCGACCACCACCAGGGCCGCCACGCACACGTACATCGCGATCCACAGCAGCCGGTTCAGCGGGTGGCCGACGAAGTCCGCGCCGGAGGCGGTCTGGTGGAAGAACGCGAGCGCCACCGCGGCGTACACGGACAGGTGCACGGCGTACCACGCCTCGTAGGACAGCCGGCGCCGCGCGGCACGGCCGCTGGTCACGGCGACCGCACCGAACAGCGCGAGCCCCAGCGTCGCCTTCAGCATCTCCGGGTAGGTCGACAGCACCCGCCAGGCGGTGGAGACGACGTTGCGGTGGTCGCTGAGCGCGTAGCCCTCGACGACGAGGAGCACGTGGGTCACCAGCAGCAGCACGGTGTTGGTGCCCAGGCCGCGGTGCCAGGCGGTGAGCCGGTCGAAGCCGACCGCGCGTTCGAACCACGCCAGCCGGCTCATCAGCAGCAGCTGCACCAGCACCAGGTAGGCACCCAGCAGGCCGGCCAGCCGCCCGGCGGCGGTGACCCGGGCGCCCAGGTCCCGCAGCGAGGTCGGGTCGTGCCACCAGAGGGCGACGATCGCCACCGCGCCGAGCACCAGCGCGGCCCGCACGGCGAGATGGCTGCCGGTCGGGTCCGGGGTCTCCAGGACGGGCGGTGTGCGGCGCAGCGTGGGCGCGCTCATGAACCGTTCGCCTGGTGCGTCGACGGTCCTGTCATGGTCCCCACGGTAGGAAGTGAATCTCGGAGCATTCTTAGAGGCGACGCCGAGCATGCCCGGTTTCGCGCCGGACCGCCCGCGATCGTCCACAGGTGCCGGCGCACCCGGTGGCCGGGACGGGCATGATGGCCGGATGAGCGTGGACCAGGAGCTCGGAGTCGTCTTCCCGCGGTCGGCCGACGGCCGCCGCAGCACCAGCGCGGTCGGCCGGGCGGTGGTGGCGGACGCCTTGCGGGAGGTGGACCCGGCCGGGGCGCTTGCCGCGGAGCAGGAGACCAACTGGCGGTCGGGCTACCTGGTGCACTTCCGGCGGCTCGTCGAGGCCGGGCTCGACTCGCGCGCGGCGGCGCTGTCCGTGGCCTCGCAGGGGCTCGCGTCGCTGCGCGGCCGGATGCAGGTGGTGGCCGGCGACCCGGGGGACGAGACCGGGCTCGAGGAGTGGGCCTCGGCGGCTCCGCAGCGGTCCTTCGGCACCGCACAGCTGCGCGGCACCGGCACCGCCGAGACCGAGCTGTCGGTGCCGTACCACGGCTCCCGGCTGCGGGCCGGCGAGCTGCACCGGCGGCTGGACGACTGGGCGCGGGACGGGGTGCTGGAGCCGTCCGCCGCGGAGGCGGTGCGCGCGGTGATGGCCCACCCCGAGTGGCTGCGCCTGGACGGGTGCACCGTCGCGGTGCTCGGCGCCGGCGCGGAGATGGGGCCGCTGCAGGCGCTGCTGCGCTGGGGTGCCCGGGTGGCCGCGGTCGACCTGCCGCGCCGGCCGCTGTGGGACCGGGTCCTGGACACCGCCCGACACGGCGCCGGCACGCTGCTCGTCCCGCAGCCGTCCGGTACGACGGACGCCGACCCGGCCACGGCCGGAGCGGACCTGACCGTGGACGCCCCGGCCGTCGCGGACTGGCTCGCGGGCCTGGACGGCACCCTCGCGCTCGGCAACTACGTGTACGCGGACGGCGCAGCCAACGTCCGGGTCTCGGTCGCCGTGGACGCGCTCGCCACCCGGCTGCTCGGGGTCCGCGGGGACACCGCGCTGGCGTTCCTCGCGACGCCCACCGACGTGTTCGCCGTGCCCGCGGACGCCGTACGCCAGTCCACGGACTCCTACGAGGCCCGGTCCACCGCCACCAAGGTGCTCAGCCGGCCGCTGCGCGCGCTGAGCGGCGGCCGGCTGCTGCGGCGCAGCTACGTGGCCGGCTCGGACCCCGGCGTGAACGACAGCCTGGTGGCGCAGCAGGGCCCGAACTACGCGCTGGCCAAGCGGCTGCAGCGCTGGCGGGCGGCCGTCGCCCGGGACGCCGGGGTGCGCGTGTCGATGAACGTCGCGCCACCCACCCGGACGCGTTCGGTGCTGAAGAACCGGGCGCTGGCCGCGGCGTACGCGGGCGCGCACCGGTTCGGGGTGGAGGTCTTCGAGCCGGCCACCTCGAACGTGCTGATGGCCGCGCTGCTCGTGCACGACCTGCACACCGGCGGCGACCCGGTCCTCGAGCACCCCTGGCAGGACGAGGCGTTCGCCGCCGTGCACGGGGGCCTGTGGCGCACCGCGTACGCGCCGCGCAGCGCGCTGGGACTGGCGGCGCTGCTGGGCTACGGCGCGGCCCGTGGCTGAGCGGCCCGCCGGTCAGCCGCCGGCCTGCGCCGGGTAGAGGGTGGCCCGGTCGCCGTCGTCGAGCGCCGTGCTGCGGTGCACCGCGACGCCGTTCACCACCACCACGCAGGTGCGCGGGTCGATGCCGCAGGCGGCGAGCAGGTCGGTGGTGGCGGCGCCGTCGGCCAGGGTGACCGTCTCGTCGTACGGCCGCCGGCCGCCCGCCAGCAGCCCGGTGCGCGTGACGGTCACCCGCATGCCGACCGGCCTCACCATCCGGCGGGCACGCCGTACTGCGCCTCGACGAGGTGCAGGATGCCCAGGCGCTCCAGCCGCTCGCGCGGCACCAGCAGGCTGAGCTGGACGAAGCCGGGCAACCGGCCGATGTCGACGGCTCCGGAGATCGTGGACCGGTTCTTGACCTCGTCCACGGTCATCGCGAACAGCTTCGCGGCTCGTCCCACGGCGTTGTCGACCGCGGCGTTGAGGAACGGTCCGGAGCCGAGGACCTGCACGGGCAGCACCGGTCCCTCCAGGGTGGTGGCGTTCTGCTCGGCCAGGGCCTTCCCGCGGGCCACCTCGTCGGCGCCGAACGGCCGGGCCAGGAACGGCAGGTCCTCGGCGGGCGGGAGCAGCAGCGGGCCGTCGAGCTCCAGACCCTTGACCACCTCCACCCGGACGACCAGCCGGGCACCGATGTCGGTGGTGTGCACCGCGATCTCGCCGTCGCCGATCATCGCGTGCACGTCGCCGGCGTAGATGCCCGCGCCGTCCACCTTGACCGGCACCACCACCACGCTGCCCTGCCGGACCGAGTCGACGTCCATGTGCACGTCGGTGCGCAGCTCCAGCTGCTCCTCGGTGACCGCGAACTCGTGCTGGGCGCCGACCAGGAACGCGCCGAAGTCGCCGCAGTTGTGCGAGCTCGGGAGGTCGATCGCCGGGATCGAGCCGAGGTTGCCCGCCGAGATCCGGCACCGGGTCATCGTGCCCACCAGGTCGGCGCGGCCCAGGGTGACGATCGGGTGCTGAGTGGAGTGCTCGGTCAGCGCGACCCACTCACGGGCGTCGTGGGCCAGCTCCTGCGCCCGACCGGGGGCGACGGTGACCCCGATGCCCTTGGGCTCGTCGAAGACCATCGTGTAGCCCTCGACCATGTGGAAGGGGATCACCTCGCTGTGGCAGGTGGAGCACCTCACCGCTGACTCCCCGATGCCGTCGAGGTAGGTGTCGGGATAGAGGAAGTGCCGGCCCGCGTCGCGACAGGTGGGGCAGATGTTGGCCACGAACGGGTCGCTGATGAACCGGCCCTCCACCCCGACGTGGGTGCCCGAGGTGGTGGCCCGCGAGGTCTGCTCGAGGGTCTCGATGTGCAGCGCCACCGCGTCGCTGGTCGTGGCCCCCTCGACGCGCACCGGCAGGCTGACCTCGTGGCCGCTGCGGATCGACGGGGTGATCATCGGACCCCAGCACCCCGGGACGGTCAGGTACTCGATCCGCCCCCCGTCGCGCACCGGCCCGAGCATCTCGTTGCTGGGGCCGACGATGTCGGTGTAGCGGTCGACCAGGACGTGGTCCTGGGCGAGGTCGGTCGCGAACTGGGTGGTCACGGGTGCACCTCCTGTGCGGGTGTGGTTGTGGGTCGGGCGGACCGCTGCCGGGGAACCTGTGGAGCCGCCGCCGGCGCCGTCAGCAGCGGCGTGCCCACCGGGAGCACGGTGCGCGACAGCGACTCGTTGACCAGGAAGGCGAACGCCGTGTACATCGCGGCCGCGCCGGTGACGATGCCCTCCCAGCCGCCGGCCTTGGTCCAGGCCGAGCTGTCCGCCCAGTTGGCGACCGCGAGCAGGGCGAGCAGGGCCACGGTGAGGGCCAGCACCCCGGTGAGCACGCGCGGGGCGGACAGGGACGCCACCGTCATGCCCAGGCTGAACACCGCCCACAGGGCCAGGTACCAGCCCAAGGCGGTCGAGGAGTTCTGCGTGCTCCACCAGTTGTTCTGGTTGCCCAGGAGCATGAACGCGAACGTCAGCCACAGGAACGCAAATCCCCCGAACGCCGTGACCGAGAACGTCTCGCCCCGGCGGAACGCCAGGACGGCGACGATCATCTGCGCGATGCCGCCGAAGAATACGGCCATCGCGAGGACCATGGGTCCGAGCTCGAACCAGCCCACGTTGGCGATGCTGAGCAGCACGGTCGACATGCCGTAGCCGAGCAGGCCCAGGGGGGCGGGGTTTGCGAACGAACCGGGTGAGCTGACCACCTCGACGCGCTCCATCGGGGAGACGGCCGACGGTGGTGCGCCGTACTGAAGATCAGCCATGACTACCACCTCGAGACCCGGCCTACGCCGGCCGGGCCGGTATGGCTGACGCTAGGTCGTAGGTCCTGGCCGAGGCAGGGCCAAAGGTCCCCCCTTGGGGGTACGCCTGGCGCTCAGGGGCGGCCGGAGCCCGACGTCACCCGCAGCGGCTCGCCCACGCGCACGGTGCGGTAACGGTCACCGAACACCCGGCCGAACTCGGCGTACGTCCAGGGGGTGCTGTCGTGCCCGGACAGCGCCACGAGACGCGGTCCGCGCGCCCGGATCTGGTCGATCACCTCGGTGGCGTCCCGCTCGCCGATCGGCTGCCACGGCGGGTGTGGGTTCCCGAGCACCGCCTGCGGCACCAGCGGCGTGCCGCGCGGGTGCACCGGCAGGTGCAGGCCCCCGACCACCGCGTTGACCGGCACGTCGAGCACCCGCTCGGTCAGGGCGAGCACCCGCTCGATCGCCGGATGCCCGCATCCCGACAGCAGCACGAGCCCGAAGCCGCGGACGTTCACGACCAGTGCCTGCTCGAGGACCGGCCCGAGCACGAACAGCGGGCTCAGCAGCGGCGGCAGCACCGCGACCCCGGGTGCGATCACGCGTGGGGCGGTCGTGACCGCGACGTCGGCGCGGCCGTGCTGCATCCGGGTCGGGACGTACGCCGGGATGCCCCGCGGTTCGACTCCCTCGGGAGAGAACGCGAAGCTGCGCCGGCGCAGTGGCCCCGAACCGCCCACGTGGTCGGGGTGCAGGTGGGAGATCACCACGCCGTCGAGCGACTGCAGGTCGACGCCGAGCCGGGAGGCGTTCGCGAGCAGGGGTGACTCGGCTCGTCGCCGCAGGTTCAGCCCGGCGTCGAACAGTAGCCGGGTCTCCCCGGCGCGGACGTGGTAGGACAACCCCGGCTCGCACTGCAGCTGCGTGGCCGTGGTCCCGTCGGCCGGCGGGAGCCGCTCGACGAGCGGCAGGATGGACACCTCGTCCACCTCGCCGATGTCGGCCAGCCGAGGTTCGACCTGCCGGGCCCAGTCCGTGTCCGCGCGGGCCCGCGCCGCGGTGTAGCGCGCCGCGAGCGCCGCGAGCGCACCGAGGGTCACGGTGCCGGTGAGTCGTCCCGCGGGCATGGCTACGCGCTGATCGCCGAGCCTGCCTTGAGCTGCGCGACCAGCGCCAGGATCGGGAAGTACGCCCGCAGCTCGGAGATCAGCTCGCCCGACAGCGAGTAGAACACCGTGTAGGGCAGCCGGACCTCGATGCCCGTCGCCGGGATGCCGGCGAACTCGGCCACGTGCCTGCCGGCGAACACGGCCTCGAGGCCCGCGACCCCGTCGGCGTAGGTGATGCTGCGGAGCTCGGGGGCGGCGGCGAACTGCTCAGTGTGCAGCGCGACGATGAAGTCGGTGACCGCCTGGCGGCCCCGGATCCGCTCACCGGTCTCCATGGTCGTCCAGAGCACGTCCTCGGTGAAGAAGGCGCCGAAGTCGCCCCCGTGCAGCAGCGCGTCCAGGTAGCCGCGCATGGTCCGCTGGGTCAGCTCGACTGCCATTCGCTCTCTCCTCTCGTCCGGCCGCGGTCACCGCGACACGGGGGATGCGCGAGTCCGCCCCCGGTCCCATTGGACGACGGGAGGCGGGCGCGCGACTGAGGCGAACGTCCCGGACCTGGTGGCCCGCTCAGGTCAGGTCGGCGGTGCGCACCACCTCGGCGAACTCGCCGTGCAGGTTGGCGGCGGTGACCCGCGCCAGCTCGTCGGCGGTCACGGTGGTGCCGTCCGGCCCGGTGCGGTCGAAGGTGTGCGTCGCGTCGATCGCGAACAGCACCCGGTGCCCGAGGTTGCCGCCGACCCGGGCGGTGGTCTCGCAGCAGTGGTTGGTGGTGATGCCGCAGACCACGATCCCCTCGAGGCGGTGCTCGGTGAGCCAGGCGTGCAGGTCGGGGCTGCCGTGGAAGCTGGAGTTCACCGACTTCGTGACCAGCAGGTCGGGCTCGGGGGTCAGGTAGTCCTTGAGCCGGTTGCCGGGCCCGCCGGGATGCAGCGGCGACCCGGGCGTGGCCGAGTCGTGCCGCACGTAGACCAGCGGGCGGGCCCGCTCGCTCCACCGGCGCACCAGGGCGGCGATGTTGGCGTCGCAGCCGGGGTTGTTGCGCGGGCCCCAGCCGGGGTCGTCGAAGCCGGCCTGGGCGTCCACGACGACCAGCGCGAGGCGGGACAGGTCGGGTCGGCTCACCTGCAGCATGCTAGTCGGCTCCGAGGCACCGCACGCACGGACCAGCATGCGGGGACGGCGCAGTGACGTGGCCGTCTGGCACGCCGGTGAACGGACGTGAGGAACTCCACGTCCGGGGGTGAAGCCGCAGGTGAGCGGGGGGTTCGCCGCCGACCGGGGGGCCTCCGAGCGCGCCGCCGGGTTGCGATCTGACGTCAGGTCGTTACGTTGCGGGAGATGCCGACAACAGCACACGACCCCGTAGTGGTCCGCCGCCCGACCGTGGACGACGGCCGGGAGATGTGGCGGATGGCGCGTGACTCCCGGGTGCTGGACCTGAACGCGTCCTACGCCTACCTGCTGTGGTGCCGTGACTTCGCCGGTACGTCGGTCGTGGCTTCCGTCGCGGGACGGCCGGCCGGCTTCGTCACCGGGTACCTGCGGCCGGACCGGCCGGACGTGCTGATGGTGTGGCAGGTCGCGGTCGACGAGGAGCACCGCGGCCAGGGGCTGGCCGGCCGGATGCTGCACGACCTGGTCGACCGGGTCGGTGCGGACCAGCTGGAGACCACGATCACGCCCGACAACGAGGCGTCGATCGCCCTGTTCACCCGCTTCGCGGCGAGCCGCGGCGCGGACCTGGCCCGGGAGCCGGTCTTCGACGCCGCGCAGTTCCCGGACGGGCACGACACCGAGCTGCTGTTCCGGATCGGGCCGCTGCGCCCGACCCGCCCGGACTGACCGCACCGGGACCGGCACCACCCAGGCGCAAACCGACCAGGAAGGAAGCAATGTCAACAGACGTGTTCGAGTCCCACGAGTCCGAGGTCCGCAGCTACTGCCGGAACTGGCCGGTGGTGTTCGAGCGTGCGCAGGGTTCCTCCCTGTTCGCCGAGGACGGCACCGAGTACCTCGACTTCTTCTCGGGCGCGGGGGCCCTGAACTACGGGCACAACCACCCCGAGCTCCTCGAGCCGTTGGTCGACTACCTGCGCAGCGGTGCGGTCGTGCACTCGCTCGACATGTACACCGGTGCCAAGCGGCGCTTCCTCGAGGCGTTCCGCGACCTGGTGCTCGAGCCCCGCGACCTCGACTACAAGGTGATGTTCCCCGGCCCGACCGGCACCAACGCCGTCGAGGCGGCGCTGAAGCTGGCCCGCAAGGTCACCGGCCGCCAGCACATCTTGTCCTTCACGAACGCGTTCCACGGGATGACGCTCGGCTCGCTCGCGGTGACCGGCAACTCGATGAAGCGGATGGGCGCCGGGATCCCGCTGACCAACAGCTCCAAGATCCCCTACGACGACTACTTCTCCGGCGAGACCGAGGACTTCCTGTGGCTCGAGCGGGTGCTCGAGGACAGCGGGTCGGGGGTCGACAAGCCGGCCGCGATCATCGTGGAGACGGTCCAGGGCGAGGGCGGACTGAACGCCGCGCGCGCCGAGTGGCTGCGCGCGCTCGCGCAGCTGTGCCAGCGGCACGACATCCTGCTGATCCTGGACGACGTGCAGGCCGGCTGCGGCCGCACCGGCACGTTCTTCAGCTTCGAGGACGCGGGCATCGTCCCCGACATCGTCTGCCTGTCGAAGTCGATCTCCGGCTACGGGCTGCCGATGGCGTTGACGCTGTTCCGGCCCGAGCTCGACGTGTGGGGGCCCGGCGAGCACAACGGGACCTTCCGCGGCCACAACCCCGCGTTCGTGACCGGTGCCGCCGCGCTGGAGAAGTTCTGGGCCGACGACCTGTTCGCCAAGGAGCTGCAGGAGCGGATCACCCAGCTGCACGCCGGCCTGCAGGGCATCGCCGACCGGTACGACGGTTCGGCCGTCCGCGGCCGCGGGCTGCTCGCCGGGGTGGTGTTCGCCGACCACGACGTCGCCGAGCGGGTCGCAGCCGAGGCGTTCCGCCGCGGGCTGCTCGTGGAGACCTCCGGCCCCGAGAGCGAGGTCGTCAAGGTGATGCCCGCGCTGAACATCGACCGCGACGACCTGGCCCGCGGGCTCGACATCCTCGCCACCGCGACGGACGTCGTGCACGGCGCCGCGCCGGTCGAGGGAGCCGACCAGACCACCGCCAACCCACGACGACAGGAGATCGTGTGATTGTCCGCAGCCTGAACGAGCTCGACGACACCGAACGGGACGTCAAGGCCGAGACCTGGCGCAGCCGCCGGTTCGTGCTGGCCCGCGAGGGCGTCGGCTTCTCCTTCCACGACACCGTCCTCTACGCCGGCACCGAGACCCCGATGTGGTACGCGAACCACATCGAGGCGGTCTACTGCGTCGGCGGCGAGGGCGAGCTGATCAACGACGAGACCGGCGAGAAGCACGAGCTGCGCGACGGGACGATGTACCTGCTCGACGGCCACGAGCACCACCGGGTCCGGGCGACCACGGACCTGCGGATGGCGTGCGTGTTCAACCCGCCCGTCACCGGCGCGGAGGTCCACGACGAGCACGGTGTCTACCCGCTGCTCACCGAACCGACCACCCGAGAGACCGAGGAGGCTTCCTGAGATGACCGAGACACTCGAGCACGCGACCGACCTGTACCCGACCCGGCTGGGCACCCCGCGGCCGCCCGCCGAGCGCGAGGACCCCGTGCTGTGGGGCACCGCCGACGACGGCCCGATGGACGCCGCCACGCTGGCCGGCTACGACGAGCGGGGCTACCTGAGCGTCGAGCAGCTGGTGACCCCGGACGAGGTGGACAAGTTCCGGGCCGAGCTGCGCCGGCTGTCCGAGGACCCGACCGTGCGCGCCGACGAGCGCACCGTGGTCGAGCGTTCCTCCCAGGAGGTCCGTTCGATCTTCGAGGTGCACAAGGTCAGCGAGGTCTTCGCCGCCATCGCCAACGACCCGCGGGTGGTCGGCCGCGCCCGGCAGCTGCTGGGGTCCGACGTGTACATCCACCAGAGCCGGGTGAACTTCAAGCCGGGCTTCGAGGGCAAGGAGTTCGGCTGGCACTCGGACTTCGAGACCTGGCACGCCGAGGACGGCATGCCGCGGATGCGGGCGGTCAGCATCTCGATCTCGCTGACCGACAACTACAGCTACAACGGGCCGCTGATGATCATGCCGGGCTCGCACAAGACCTACGTGTCCTGCGTGGGGGAGACGCCCGACGACAACTACAAGTCGTCACTGGTGCAGCAGGAGGCCGGCACCCCGGACCGGGACAGCCTGCGGATGCTCGCGGACCGGCACGGGATCGACGTGCTCGAGGGCCGCGCCGGCGGCGCCACGATGTTCGACTGCAACTGCATGCACGGGTCCAACGGCAACATCAGCCCCTACGCGCGCTCCAACGTGTTCATCGTCTACAACAGCGTCGAGAACACCTGCGTGGAGCCGTTCGGCGCCAGCAAGCCGCGCCCGAGCTTCATCGGCGCCCGGGACTTCACCCCGGCCGGCGCCTGACCCGGGCCCACCAGGCACGCCACGGCCCCGCCGACGGATCCCCGTCGACGGGGCCGTCGGCTCTGCGCCGACGCGCCGGCGGTCCCACCGGTAGCCGGCGTACCCGATCACCGCGATGTCGAGCAGCAGCCCGCTCGCGCTCGGACCGCGCCCGCTGCCGTGGGTCCGGGAGCCGAGCACGGCGCCGAAGGACTGGTGCGAGAGCACGGACCAGCGCGACTGGTCCGAGAGCACGGAACCGGTCACGACGGCGCGGGCTGGTCCTTCGTCCGGTGCAGCAGCCAGTCGCGGTCCGTGCGGATCAGGGCGTACCGGACAGCCGGGCCGCGACCGTGCAGCACGAACAGCATCCGGCGCTCCGTGCGGTCCTCCGCCTCCCACCACCCGATGTCGGCCACGGACTTCTCGTCGTCCTCGTAGCGGAGATGGTCGAGGTCGTGGTCGGGCACCGCGATGGCGAGCCGGTCCTGTCGTGGCGTGTCCGGCACCCCCTTGGGGAGGGCCCACGAGCGCAGCACCCCGTCCTCCTCGAGCCGCAGGTCGAAGTGGTGGGCCGGCTTGTGGTGCTCGTGCAGGACGAAGGACGGTCGCACGCCACCCTGCCCCTCAGGCCCGTCCGGCCGTGACCAGCCACATGGCGGACCCGAGCAGCACGCCGTCGTCGGCGGTGGCGTGCGCCTGCAGGGTCTCCCGCAGCGCGTCCAGCGCGCCCCGTCGTGCGTCGTCGTCGAGGTCCTTGACCAGCCGGTCGAGCATCTCCGCGACGAACGCGTGCGCCGACGCGGGGTTCGCGCCGAAGTACATCGGCGCCCGGACGTCCTCGAACCGCGGGTCGGTGAACCCGGCGGCGGTCAGCAGCGCGCCCGCCCGGTCGGGGTCGCCGAGGGCGAAGGGCCCCGGGGCGTCCGGGGGAGGGGAGGGGAGGCTGCGGCCGGCCGCGAGGGCGGTGGCGAGCGACGTGAACCACTCGTTCCGGGCGACCGGCTGCCACACCGCGAGCGCGAGCCGTCCGCCACCGCGGACGGCCCGCGCGATGTTGCGGAACGCGGCCGGCGGGTCACCGAAGAACATGCAGCCGTTGCGGCTGAGGGCGACGTCGAACCCGCCCGGCTCGAACGGGTGCACCTGGGCGTCGGCCCGCTCGAAGGTGACGTTGCCGACCCCCTCCGCCCTGGCGCGGCCGCGGGCCACGGCCAGCATCGGGCCGGACAGGTCGACACCGAGGGCGCCTCCCCGCGGGGCCCGCCGCGCGGCGTCGCGGGTCGTCTGCCCGGCGCCGCAGCCGATGTCGAGCACCCGGTCGGTCGCGGTGATCGCGGCGGCGTCGAGCAGCCGTGCGTGGTAGGCCCGCACCCCCGCGTCGAACTGGTCCGCGTGTGCCGCCCAGAAGCTGCCCTCGTGCCCGTCCCAGGACCGTTGCTGCTCGAGGTTCGCGGGGGCCACCGGTGCCGTACGGCTGGCATCCATGACGTCGCCTTCTTCCCAGAGCGTCCTCGCGTGCCCCGACGATGCAAGATGTACGCCGCCCGGGTGCTGCTCGGCAAGGGCGCGACCTGTCATGACCCGGCGGACCGGCCCCCAGACCCCGCGACCCCCGCGACCCCCGCCCTGGCGTCCCGCCGTGCCCGACCGGGAGCCCCGGACGGTCGGCGGGCTGGCCTAGGCTCGTCGACGTGGTGGACCTGTCGCTCGCGCTCGAGGACGACGACCTTCGTCGTCGCTACGGGACCGCGACGTTCGAGCGCGCCCGAGACTACGTGCGGCGCGGCATGGTGCTCGGCTGCAGCCACGTGATCGACGACGACGGGGACCTCGACATCCGGGGCACCGTCGCGGGGTCGACGAGCGCGCCCTACTTCGTCAGCGTCTCCGTCGGCCCCAGCGGGGAGGGGGTCTGGGTCTACGCCAGCTGCAGCTGCCCGGTCGGGGACGGCTGCAAGCACGCGGTGGCGCTGCTGCTCACCGTCCGCGCCGAGCAGGAGCGGGAGAACCTCGCCCGCGGGGTGCCCGGCAGCCGGCGCTGGGAGCGGCAGCTGGCCTCGGTGCTCGACGAGCTCGACGAGCGTGCCACCGGCCGGCCGGCCACCACCAAGCCGCTCGCGCTGCAGGTCGAGCTGAACCGCAGGGCCGCCGCGTCCGGCTACCGCGCCTGGGCGGGACAGAGCGGTGCCCCGCAGCGGGGCACGCTGCGGATCCGCCCGCTGCAACGGGGCGCCCGCGACAACTGGATCAAGTCCGGCGTCTCGTGGCAGGACCTGCCGTACCTCAACGTCCGGCGGGGCCAGGTCGACCCCGGGCAGGTGGAGGTGCTCACCGAGCTGCTGGCGGCCTACCGCGCGGCCGCCCGGGCCACCTACTACGGCGCGGAGAGCCACCTCTCGCTGGCCGCGTTCGGGCCGTCGTTGTGGCCGCTGCTGGACCGGGTGGCCGACGCGGGGATCCCGCTGGTGCCGGGCGCCGGCATCGACGACGTGCTGGTGCGCCCCGGCCCGGTCGCGTTGACGCTCGACGTGAACGCGGCACCCGAGCGCGACGCGCACCTGCGCCTCGGCGTGACGGTCGACGGCGAGTGGTACGGCGCCGACGCGATCGACGTACTCGGGAACGCCGGTCACGGGGCGGCGCTCTGGTCGCCGAGCACCCGACCGGGCAGCTGGGTGCTCACCCTCGCGCGGCTGGACCGGCCCGCGGGCCCGGAGCTGCGCCGGCTGCTGGCCGCGGGTGACTCGCTGGTGGTCCCCGCGGGGGACCGGGACGACCTGGTGGTGGAGTACCTGCCCCGGCTGTCGCGGCACGTCCCGGTGCTCTCCTCCGACGGGTCCGTGGCGGTGCCCGAGCCGGTCACCCCGCGGCTCGCGCTGACGGTGACCTGGGTCGCGGTCGACGAGGTGAGCATCGCCTGGACCTGGCGCTACCGGGTCGGCGACGACGACCGGGTCTACGCGCTCGACGAGCAGCGCGGGCTGCGTGGGTTCCGCCGGGCCGACGCCGAGCAGGAGCTGCTCGACGCGCTCGAGCTCGACGAGCACCAGGTGCACCGGCTGTGCGGCCGGCACCGACGCGAGCACGGCCTGCTGGCGAGGCAGACCTTCGGGCACGGCGACGCGATCGCGTTCGCCCACGACGTGCTGCCCGGCCTGGAGAGGTCCGGTCAGGTGGAGATCGAGGAGATCGGCGGACGGCCGGACTACCGCGAGGCGAGCGAGGCGCCCGTGGTGCACTTCGCGGCCCGCGCGCCGGACGGACAGGACGAGGCCCGCACCGACTGGCTCGACCTGGAGGTGGTGATCAGCGTCGACGGCCAGTCCCTCGCGCTCGCGCACCTGCTCGAGGCGCTGACCCGCGGGCAGGAGCGGGTGATCCTCCGCAACGGCGTGCACGTCGCGGTGGACCGGCCCGAGTTCGCGCGCCTTGCCGAGCTGGTCGGCGCCGCGGGGGAGCTGCACGAGCAGCCGGCGGACGGGGTCCGGGTCGGCCACCACGACCTCGGGCTGTGGGACGAGCTCGCCGAGGTCGGCATCGTCGACGCGCAGGCCGCGCAGTGGGTGCGGGCGGCGCAGGCGCTGCGTGGCCTGGAGTCGCTTCCGGACGTCGAGCCCACCGGCCTGAAGGCCGAGCTCCGGCACTACCAGCGCGACGGGTTCCGCTGGTTGGCGTTCCTGTGGCGGGCCGGCCTGGGCGGGATCCTCGCCGACGACATGGGGCTCGGCAAGACCCTGCAGACCCTGGCGCTGGTCGCCCACGCACGCGCCGAGGGGGCCGACCCGTTCCTGGTGGTGGCCCCGACCAGCGTGGTCTCGACGTGGGCCCACGAGGCGGCAGCCTTCACCCCGGGCCTGGTGGTCCGGACGGTGACCGAGTCGCACTCCCGCCGCGGCACGACGATCGCGCAGGTGAGTGACGGCGCCGACCTGGTGATCACGTCCTACACGCTGTACCGGCTCGAGGCGGACGACTACGTGGCGCGGACCTGGGGCGGGCTGGTGCTCGACGAGGCGCAGACCGTGAAGAACCACAACGGCAAGACGTACCAGAGCGTGCGCCGCCTCGACGTGCCCTTCCGGTTGGCGCTGACCGGCACCCCGATGGAGAACCGGTTGCTGGAGCTGTGGTCGCTGCTGTCCATCGTGGCGCCCGGGCTCTACCCCTACCCGCAGCGCTTCGTCGAGCTGGTCGCCAACCCGGTGGAGCGGCTCGGCGACACCGCCGTGCTCGAACGGTTCCGCAGGCGCATCCGGCCGTTCCTGCTGCGGCGCACCAAGGACCTGGTCGCCGCCGACCTGCCGCCCAAGCAGGAGCAGGTCCTGGAAGTCGCGCTGACCCCGAAGCACCGCAAGGTCTACGAGACCCACCTGCAGCGCGAGCGGCAGACGGTGCTCGGTCTCGTCGAGGACTTCGACCGGCACCGGATCGCGATCTTCCGGTCTCTGACCAAGCTGCGCCGGCTCAGCCTGGACGCCGGCCTCGTCGACGAGCAGTACGCCGCGCTCGGGTCCGCGAAGGTGGACGTGCTCGTCGACCACCTCCGTGAGCTGGTCGCCGAGGGGCACCGGGCGCTGGTGTTCAGCCAGTTCACCTCGTTCCTGGCCCGGGTCCGGGCGCGGCTGGACCGCGAGGGCATCGACACCGCCTACCTGGACGGGCGGACCCGCAGGCGCGCCGAGGCGGTGGCGCAGTTCAAGGAGGGGGACGCGCCGGTGTTCCTGATCAGCCTGAAGGCCGGGGGAGTGGGTCTGACCCTGACCGAGGCCGACTACGTGTTCGTGCTGGACCCGTGGTGGAACCCCGCCGTGGAGGCGCAGGCGGTCGACCGCACGCACCGGATCGGCCAGCAGCGGCCGGTGCTGGTCTACCGGCTGGTCGCCGAGAACACCATCGAGGAGAAGGTGATGGCGCTCAAGGCCCGCAAGGCGGCCCTGTTCGCCCAGGTGGTGGACGGTGACGGCGCGATGTCGTCGGCGATCGACGGCGACGACGTGCGCGCGCTGTTCGACGCGTGACCGGTCACGCCGGGTCCGGCTCGAGGGCCCGCTCGGCGGGCCCCGTCGCGAGGACCACGCAACCCAGCACGGTGACCAGCACGCCCAGCAGCGCGACCCCCGCCCACCCCGGCCGCACCGCGTCGCCGAGCGCCAGCACGCCGACCAGGCCGGCCAGCACCGTCTCCACCGACCACAGCACCGCGGTCGCCGGGCCCACGGGCCCGCGTTCCAGGGAGCGCGCGTAGGCCAGCGTGCCGACCGCACCGTAGGCCAGCACCGCCCAGGCCAACGGCTGCCCGGGCAGCGCCGCCGGGCCGGCCGCCAGGTCAAGCGCCCGGGCGGCGACGGCGGCTCCCGCGAACGCGGTCCCGGCCAGCGCGGCCAGCACCGTCGAGCCGCCCCGCGGGTAGGCGGCCCCGGTGAGCAGCACGACCACGGCCAGCGCGGCCAGGGTGCCCGCGGTCAGCCCGGACGCCACCGTGGCGGTGCGCGGCAGGAACGCCACCGACAGTCCGGCCAGCGCGGCGACCATCACCACGACCGCCGCGACGTCCCGCACGCGCAGCCGGGTGCCAAGGAACAGCCGGGCCAGAACCACGGTCACCACCACCGAACCGGCCAGCAGCGACTGCACCACGAACAGCGGGAGCTCGCGCAGCGCGACCAGCGAGGCCAGCCAGGCGACCCCGTCGCAGGCCAGCCCGGCGACGTAGGCCGGCTGGCGCAGCACCGCGGGACCGGTGGCGCGCGCGGCGCCGACCCCCTGCAGGACCGAGCCGGTGCCGTAGCCGGCGGTGCCCACCAGTGCGGCGGCCCAGGCGAGGATCATTTGCCGCACACTACCCGGCGGTCCGAGGGCCCGTGCTCAGCCCGTCGGCGTCACCGGCTCCCCGCACCGGGGGCACTGCACCGAGTCCGGGACCACGTCGTCCGGCGCGCGGCCCTCGTGGCCGCAGTGGTCGCAGACCCACTCCATCAGGCCACCCCGCAGGCCCGCTCCAGGGCGGCGAGCTCGTCGTCGAGGTGGGCGAGCAGCCGCTGCAGGTGCGGCACGGTCCGCCGGCAGCCGGTGAGCCCGAAGCCCATCCTGCCGTCGTACGACGTGCAGGTGATGTTCAACGCCATCCCGTGGATCGGGATCGACAACGGGTACATCCCCTCCAGCCGGGCACCGTTGTAGTAGTGCGTCGCCCGCGGCCCGGGCACGTTGGAGATGATCAGGTTGAACGGCGGCCGGGCGATGCCCTGCAGCTTGAGCATCGGGGTCAGCAGCGCCGGCGCCATGCCGACCGCGCTCATCGCCAGGATCTGCACCGGCGTCATCGCGCCGAGCGCCTGCTTGCCGTCGGCCATCGAGGAGTGGATCGCGCCGAGCCGCTTCGCGGGGTCGGGCAGGTGGGTGCCGAGCTTCACCATCACCGCCCCGATCGCGTTGCCCCCGGCCGCGGAGGCGCTCTGGGACTCCTTCGCCTTCAGCCCCACCGGGACCATCGCCACCAGTGGGGCGTCCGGCAGCGCGTCGAGCTCGCCGAGGAAGCGGCGCATCGCGCCGCTGCACATCGCCAGCACCACGTCGTTGATGGTGGTGCCGGCGGCCGTGCCGATGGCGCGCATCCGCTCGATCGGCCAGTCCTGCGCGGCAAACCGCCGGGACCCGGTGATCCGGGTGTTCAGGATCGTCCGCGGGGCGTACAGCGACACCGCGGAGGTCTCGTTGCGGACCCCGCGGGAGAGCGTCCTGACCAGCGCCGCGGGCAGCCCGGCCGCCTCGGCGGTCAGTCCCAGCGCGGTGCGGAAGGCGCTCAGCGGCAGGTCCATCAGCGTGTGGTCGGCCTCGGTGCGGGCCCGTTCGGCGCGTGCGGCGGCGGGACCGGCGGCCCACGGCGGCGGCATGCCGCGCGCGTCGGGGTCGGTCGACAGCACGCTCTGGAGCAGCCGCATGGACGAGACGCCGTCGACGAGCGCGTGGTGCACCTTGGTGTAGAGCGCGATCCGGCCGTCGCGGAGCCCCTCGATCACGTGCGCCTCCCACAGCGGGCGTTCCAGCGCCAGCCGGGTGCCGTGCAGCCGCGAGCACAGCTCGAGCAGCTCGCGGACCCTGCCGGGCTTGGGCAGCGCACTGTGCCGGACGTGGTAGTCGATGTCGAACGCCGGGTCCTCGGTCCAGGTCCACTGGCCGCCGGTGGTCACCGAGCGGTGCGGGCGTTTGAGGAACAGCGGGGCGACCTCGTCCACGTCCAGCATCGAGCGGTACATCTGCGCGACGTAGTCGCGGCCGGCTCCCTCGGGCTTGCGGAAGAGCTGCAGGCCGCCGACGTGCATCGGCTGGTTGCGGTTCTCCGCGAGCAGGAACGCCGCGGACGTGGGGTCCATCGGCACCACCATCGCTGCCCCCTTCCGTTGCCCGGATCCTGTCCGGTTCGACGCCGGCATGCAACCGGCCCGGAGTCGCCCGTTGCTGTGACAACGGTCCACGGCGTGCCTGCGTTACGCACGCGGACACAGCGGGACCCGGAGCCGGGTGGCTCCGGGTCCCGCTGCTGGTTCGGTCCGACCGTGGGTCCGGACCGAGTCGGGGCTCAGGCGGTCGCCGGGTTCGGCGACTGCTTGCCGACCAGGACCTCCTGGGTCTCGGGGACGCGGCGCAGGTGGGCGAACCCGAGCAGGCTGAGCACCAGCATCAGCCCGGCGCCGATGAAGGCGGCGATCGCGCCGTAGAGGGCGATCTGGCCCATCTGCCAGAACGCGTAGCTGTTCAGCAGCAGGCCGCGCAGCGTCTCGCCCTTGAACACGGTCGCCACCATCCCGGCGAGCTTCTGGTCGTCGGGGTTGGCCATCGCCTTGCTGCTCAGCTGGGCGTAGGTCTGCCCGCCGGTCATCTCCTCGATGTGCACCGCGATGAAGTGGTCGGCGTAGGCCTTGGCCTGGACGCCGGTGGTCAGCTGCTGGCCGGCGTACTGGTTGAGGTAGGGGCCGATCTTCGGGTCGGCCGTGGCGTCGCCCTTGGGCGGGAAGTAGATCTGCTGGGCACTGAGCTGCGTGGTGACCTGGTCGGACACGAACGCGTGCGCCCAGGTGAGCAGCCCACCGGCCGCGACGAGAACCGCCGCGATGATGAGCCCGCCCGTTGCCAGCATTGCGTCGAAAGTCCTGCGTCGCATGGTGTTTCACTCCTCTGTCTGCCGCCTCCGGCGGCGGTGTGTCTTTGACGGTTCAACCATCGGCGCAGCGCCTACCTCGCATACAGGGACATAGGTCCCGAAGGCGAGGGCGGGAGGTCCTCAGCTGGTCAGCTGGCGCGGTCCGGGGTCACTCGACGTCGCCGAGCTCCACGACCGTCAGCCCGGGAGAGGTCGCGGGTCCGCTCATCGCCGCCAGTGCGGCGCCGGCCTCGTCGAGGCCGATCACCCGGCCCACCAGCAGGTCTGGCCGCAGCGTGCCGTCCGCGACCAGGTCGAGCAGCCCCGGGTAGTCGCGCGCGGGCATCCCGTGGGCACCGTGGATCTCCAGCTCCTGCGCCACGACGCGGTCCATCGGCAGCGGCGGGGTGGCCCGCGGCCCGAGCAGCAGCCCCACCTGGACGTGCCGGCCGCGGCGGCGCAGGCAGCGCACCGAGGCGACCGCCGCGTCCGGCGAGCCGAGGGCGTCGAGCGAGACGTGCGCCCCGCCTGCGGTGGCGTTCACCACCGCCTCGGCCGGGTCGGCCGCGGCCGCGTCCACGGTCACCTCCGCGCCCAGCGCTGCCGCCCTGGCGCGCGCCTCCCGGGCCGGGTCGACCGCCACCACGCGCGCGCCGAGGGCGACGCCGATCAGCACCGCGGACAGGCCGACGCCGCCGCAGCCGTGCACCGCGAGCCAGTCGCCGGGCCGGATCCGGCCGTGGACGGTGAGCGCCCGGTACGCCGTGGCGAACCGGCAGCCCAGCGACGCGGCGGTGACGAAGTCGAGCGCCTCGGGGAGCCGGACCAGGTTGGTGTCGGCCGCGTGGATCGCGACCAGGTCCGCGAACGACCCGGGCCCGGTGAACCCGGGCTGCGTCTGCGCCGGGCAGACCTGCGACTCCCCGTCCCGGCAGTACTCGCACCGGCCGCAGCCGCAGACGAACGGCACGGTGACCCGGTCGCCGCGGTGCCACCGCCGAACCCCGGACCCGGTGCGGGCCACGGTCCCGGCGAGCTCGTGACCCGGGATGTGGGGCAGGTCGACCGGGTCGTGGCCCATCCAGGCGTGCCAGTCCGAGCGGCACACGCCGGTGGCACCGACACGGACCAGCACGCCGTCGTCGGGACAGTCCGGCTCCGGGACCGTGGCCAGGGCCGGCGGGACGCCGTACCCGGAGTAGACGACCGCACGCATCGAGGAGCTCATCGGCCCATTGTGCGACCCCGACGCGCGGCATTTCTTGCCCATACCGGTACAGACGTGTCGATAATGGCGGGGTGGAGACGCTGCACGAGACCGGGGCCGGACAGTTCCGGGTGCGACTGGTGGCGCAGCCCGCCAGCGTGCCCACCAGCCGGAGGTTCGTGGAGGAGGCGCTGACCAGCTGGGCGTGCCGCGGGGTCCTCGACGACGTGGGCCTGTGCGTGTCCGAGCTGTCCACGAACGCGACCCTGCACAGCGGCAGCGGCTACTTCGACCTCGAGCTGCACCGGCTGGACGGCGCGCTGCGGCTGGTCGTGGTGGACGGCGGCGGCACCCCGGCCAGGACCATCGCGGCCCGGGCGGACAGCTACCTCGACGACGTGGTGCTCGGCGACCCCGACCTCGACGCCGAGGGGATGACGGGGCGCGGGCTGTTCATCGTGTCCGCGCTCGCGAGCTCCTGGGGCATCGACGACACCGACCTGGGCACCCGGGTGTGGGCGGAGTTCCGGCTCGACGGTGAGTCGGCCGCGGCGATGACGCCGACCGAGCCCCTGGTCCGGGGGACCGACCTCCCGGCGGCGCCGGAGCCGACCGGGGACCTGTCGGTGGTGCACCTGCGGCAGTGCCCGCCCGGCCTGCTGCTCGCCCACGACGAGAACCTCGCCGACATCGTCCGCGAGCTGCAGCTGATGGCCGACCGGGTGACACCGGAGGGGCGCCGGGTGCTCGACGACATCGCAGGGGTCGTCCGCCGCAGCGCGGTGCACTGGGACGCGGCCCGGCTCGAGGTGCGCCAGGCGGTGCAGGCGGGCGAGGAGCACATCGACATCGCCGTGCTCGCCTCGCGCGACGCGCGCGAGGAGGTCGCGCGGCTGCGCCGGGCGGTGACGGCGGCCGACCAGATGTCCGCCGACGGGCTGCTGATCACCCTGCCGGTGGCCGAGCCGGTCCAGCGGCTGCGGGACTGGCTGGAGGAGGCGTTCGTGGGGCAGACCGGTGAGGGCCGGGAGCCGGTCTCGTTCCCGGACTGGCTCGCCGCGCGCGGCTGAGGCTCAGGCCGGGTCGGCGAACTCCGCCCACACCGCCTTGCCCGCGGCGGTCCGGCGGACGCCCCAGCGAGTGGAGAGCGCCTCGACGATCTGCAGGCCGCGATGGTGCTCGTCGTCGGGCGAGGTCGGCGCGTGCCGCGGCTCGTGGCCGTCGAGGTCCTCGACCTCGACGAGCAGCAGGTGCGGCAGCCGGCGCAGGTGCATCGTGACCGTCGTGCGGGCGTGCACCACCGCGTTGATGTACAGCTCGTTGGCCACCGCGACCACCGCGGTCGCGAGCCGGCCGTCGCTCCAGTCGTCCAGTGTGGCCCCGACGAACGCGCGGACCTCGGCGGCCCGCTCCGGATGGGGAGGGAACGCGCGCACGGCGTGCTGCTGGCGGCTCAGTCCCCGGTTGGCCACCATCAGCAGGGTGATGTCGTCGTCCTGGGTCCGGTCCTCCAGCAGCGCGCCGATCAGCTCCTTGCACGTGATCGCGCAGGGCTCCCGGGTCCCGCCGAGCCGCGCCGCCAGGGCGGACAGCCCCGCGGCCAGGTCACGGTCGCGGTGCTCCACCAGCCCGTCGGTGAACAGCAGCATCCGGCTGCCGGCCGGGAAGTCCAACCGCCGCTCGACGAACGCCGCGCCCTCGACACCCAGCGGGGGCCCGAGCACCGCGTCCATCAGCCCGGCCGTACCGTCCGGGTGCACGAGGCCGATCGGCATGTGACCCGAGCTGGAGACCGCCAGCGACCCGTCGGCCTGGTCGAGGACGGCGTAGACGCAGGTGGCGATCAGGTCCTCGTCCATGTCGAGCACCAGCCGGTTGAGGTGGGCCATCAGCGTCGCCGGCGCGAGGTCGCCGACCGCGTAGGCGCGGATGGCGGTGCGCAGCTGGCCCATCACCGCGGCCGCCTTGACGCCCTTGCCCATCACGTCGCCGATGACGAACGCGGTCCGCGCGCCCGAGATCGGGATCACGTCGTACCAGTCGCCGCCGACGTCGACCCCGGCCCCGCCGGCGAGGTACTCGTGCCCGATCTCCAGGCCGTCCGGCGCGACCACGGCCTGGGGCAGCAGGCTTTGCTGCAGGGTGAGCGCGGTCCGCCGGTGCGCCGCGAACAGCCGGGCGTTGTCCAGGGCGACGGCCGTCTGCGCGGCGATGCCCGCGACCAGCCGTCGGGCGCGCTCGTCGAAGGCGCCGGACCCCTCGTGCCCGACCAGGAACGCGCCGAGCACCTCGCCGGAGCGCGACCGGACCGGCACCTCCAGGTAGCTGCGGACGACCCGCACCTGGTCGCCGTCGGTGAGCGGGCGCGGCTCGTCCAGAGTCCGGACCCCCTCGAAGGCGGGTCGGAGCACCCGGCCGGCCGGGCCGGAGAACAGCTCGAGGAGATCCTCGGGCCGGATCCCGGACACGGTGCAGTCGCGGGCCTGGTCGCGCCGGCCGGGTCGGCAGAACGCCCCGAAGTCCGCGCCGGCGATCCGGGTCGTCGCGTCGGTGGCTGCCTGCTCCAGCCGGTCCGGCTCGAGCTCCGCGGACAGGGTGCTGGTCACCTCGCGCAGCACCTCGCTGGCCAGGGACTCCCGTTCCGCCTCCCGGCGTGAGCGCAGCGCGTCCTCGAGGGCGCGTTCGAGGTGGGCGGCCTGGTAGGTCACGGTCTGCTGCTGCACGTCGAGCATCTGCTCGAGGGACCGGATCCGCGCGGAGTCGAGCGCCGCCGGGTCCACCGGACGCGCCGGCTGCCCCTCGAACAGCGGTGCCGTGCACGCGGTGAGCAGCGCCAGCTTGGCCGCGACGGCCACGGTGCGGAACAGGTGGGCCACGTCGGGGGCGGCCGGGGTCCTGGTGAACAGGATGATGCTGAACAGGTCACCGCCGGGCAGCAGTCCGCCGAAGCCCACCACCGACTGCACCCCGTGCTCGCGCACGAAGTCCTGCGCGGGCACCTCGCCGCTGCCGGGCGCCTCGGGCACGAAGAACACCCCGAAGTCGTCGTCGAGCCGCTGCACGTCGAGCCCCCCGCCGTGCAGGAACGTGTTCATGCTCACCCCGAGGTCGTCGACGAGCGCGGAGACCATCGGCATCGCGCTGACCGCGTCCGGGCTCGACAACGGGATCGCCTGGTGTCCGACGGACCGCCGCCGGTCGCGCCACTCGGGCAGGTCGCCGTCGGTGCCGAGCAGGACCAGGCAGCGGTCCGGCGTCTCCGGCGTGGACAGCCGCTGGTCGACGTACCCCTTGAGGTCCTGGGGCAGCTCGGAGTACCGCACGGTCTGGAAGGCGCGCGCGAGCACGATGTCCGAGCGCCCGTGCCGGTGCGTGCCGAACACGTCGCGCAGGCACCGGACCACGTCTCCGGCGGCGCCCTCCATGGTGGTCGCGCCCTCGGCGGACCGGCTGATCTCGGTGCACAACGCCGCCACGTCACGCAGCGACAGCTGGTCGAACCCGAACACTGCGCGACCTCCTCCGAGAACCGGTCTTCGTGCACGCTACCCGGCAACCACCCGGGTGCGCTCGTTTCGGCGGTTCGTGCCCGTGCGCGGCCCCCCGCGGTTAGCCTGCGGGGGACACAGGGGGTCATGCCGAAGGGTCGGCCGCCCCTCGAGCGGCACGGAGGACCCTTCATGCGCACCACCGCACGACGACGCCTTGCCCTGGCCGCCCGACCGGTCGGGGTGGCCGTGGTCGCCCTCACGGTGCTGGCGGCCACCGCCGCCGGCGCGCTCGGCTACGAGGCGGGCGTCGACGTCTCGCGCTACCAGCACTCGACGTCGCTGGACTGGACGAAGGTGCAGGCCAGTGGCGTCGAGTTCGCGTTCATCAAGGCCACCGAGGGCCGCACCTACACGAGCCCGTACCTCGCCGGGGACTGGGCGGAGACCTCGCGGCTGGGCATCTACCGCGGCGCCTACCACTTCGCGCGACCGAGCAAGGGGACCGCGGTGGCGCAGGCGCAGTACTTCGTCGGGGTGGCCGGGCTCGCCGGCGGGGTCGGCGACCTGCCGCCGGTGCTCGACCTGGAGACGACCGGCGGGCTGGGGGTCGCGGCCCTGCGGACCTGGACGGCCAACTTCCTGCAGACCGTCGAGGGCCTGACCGGCCGGGTACCGCTGATCTACTGCTCGCCGTCGTTCTGGCAGACCAACCTCGGCAACAGCACGGCGTTCACGCACTACCCGCTGTGGATCGCGCACTACACCGCGGCCGCGCAGCCGTGGATCCCCGGCGGCTGGACGACCTGGACGTTCTGGCAGAACACCAGCAGCGGCCGGGTGAACGGGATCAGCGGCAGCGTGGACCAGGACCGGTTCAACGGCACCCTCGCGCAGCTCCAGCAGCTCGCCAACGTGTCGCCGACCGGCCCCACCCCGACCCCGCCGCCCCCCACGCCCACGAGCCCCACGCCGACCACTCCGGCGCCCGTGGTGGAGCCGGTCTCCACGGCGACGTCCCTGGTCCCGAGCAGCACCGCGGTCTACCCCGGCCAGCGGGCCGGCTTCACCGGCACGGTTCTCGCCGACGGGCCCGCCGGCGACGTCCCGGTGGCGGGGCACACGGTGGCCCTGGCCCGCCGGGTCGCCGGGACCACGAGCTGGGTGCGGGTGACGACCGGGGTCACCGACGCGTCCGGCCGGGTGTCCCTGGCGTCCGTCGTCGACCAGCCGGCGTCGTACCGGGCCCGGCTGATCGGGGACACCGAGTACCGGTCGTCGGCCTCACCCGCCGTCGACGTCGCGGTGCTGCCGCCGCAGGCCACCACCGTGACCCTGGGCACGATGGCCGCGCGGGTGCGCACGGGCCGGCCGGTCACCCTCTACGGCCACCTGACCGGCGCGGACGGCTCCGCGGTGGTCGGGAGGCGGGTGGTGCTGTTCCGGCGCCCGCTCGGCACCTCGCTGTGGCGCAAGGTCGGCGTCGGCCGGAGCGTGGCGCCGACCGGCTGGTGGCAGGTCACCGCCCGTCCCGGGCGCGCGACGGCCTACAAGGCGGTGTTCCGCGGTGGCGTGCGCTACCTCGGTGCCACCTCCAACCGGGTCACGGTGCGCGTCCACCGCTGACCCCCGCGGCTCCCGGCGCCGGCGGCGTCCCCCCTGGCGTCCCGTCTGAGGCTTTTTTCTCGAACATCCCTTCAGTCCGGGTTCGGCGGCGCCGACCCTTCCTGCGCACGAGTTGTCTGGGAGGGAACCCGGTGCATGCGATCCGCACTGTCTGAGGCCCCGGCCTCCGCGTCCCTGCGCCGGCGGGCACGCTGGCGCCTGCTGCCGTCCCTGCTCGTGGCGCTCGGTGCGCTCGGCTACGCCCACCACCTCGCGCGGAACGACGATCCGGGGACGGCGTCCGCGTCGGTGGCCGCGCAGTCGTTCGCCGGGCAGTCGGTTGGCGAGCAGTCGGTCGTCGGGCAGTCGGTGGCACCCGTGGCGCGGCTGACGGCCGTCCCGAAGCGGGTCGGCTACGACCCACGGGTCACCGCCGCCGACTCCGGCCACGCCCTCGAGGCGACGCTGCCCGCGCCCGCCGCGGGGCAGCGCGACACCCCCGCACCCCCCGTCCGGGTCGACCCGGAGGTCGGTGGCCGGGTCCCGACCCGGCACCTCGACCGGGTGGTCCCCGGCAGGCTCCGGCTCGGCCCGGTGCACGTCGACCCGATGCCGCCCGGTGTCACGCTGGCCTCGCCGACCGACACCGAGTCGTTGTACGCCCGCAGCGGGGCGGTACCGCTGTCCGCCGACCGGCTCGGCGCCGCCTCCGCCGTACCGCCGGGCACGCCGAACACCCGCGGGCTGACCGCGCACGTCCGGCCCTCCTGCACCGGCACCGGGACCGACGGCAAGCGGGTCCAGGCCATGTACGTGCACGAGTCGTCCACCCCGTCGCGCTACGGCCGCGTGCTGTCGGTGCTGCGCAACGAGGTGGCGAACGTCGACGACGTCTTCGCGGTGTCGGCGCGCAAGACCGGCGGTGACCTGCGGGTGCGCTGGGTGCACGACGCCGACTGCGTGCCGGTGATCCTCGACGTCACCGTCCCCGACGGCAGCCTGGGGCCGGACTTCGCCGCCACGATCAAGGCGCTGAAGACGCTCGGCTACGACGACCCGGACCGCAAGTACGTCGCGTTCGCCGATGCCGACCAGCTCTGCGGGATCGGCACCCTGTACGAGAACGACGCGCCCACGGCCAACCCGAACGACGGTTACGCCGCGTCGTACTCGCGGATCGACACCAACTGCTGGTCGACCGGGGAGTCGGTGGCCGCGCACGAGCTGACCCACAACCTGGGGGGCGTGCAGCGCAGCGCCCCGCACTCCACGGCCTACGGCCACTGCTACGACGAGTCGGACCTGATGTGCTACGACGACGGCTCCGGCGTCGCGATGCGGTCGGTCTGCCCGAGCGCCCAGAGCCAGCTCCTCGACTGCAACGACGACGACTACTTCAACACCCACCCGGCGGCGGGGAGCTACCTGGCCAAGCACTGGGACACCGCGCGGTCCGGTTTCCTCGACGACGTCTCGGCGGCCGCGCCCACGGCGGAGCTGACGGTCCCGGACCAGGCGGTCGCCGGGGTGGCGTTCCCGGTGTCGGTCACGCCGACCGGGGAGGCGCCTTTCGAGTATCGCTGGGCGGCCGACGGCCCGTGTGCCCTGTCGAGCGCGACCGCGGCATCCGCGTCCGTGACCTGCAGCGCGGCGGGGGACGCCACGCTGACGGTCGCGGTCACCCAGTCCGACGGTCAGGTGGTGCGTGCCGGCCCGGCTCCGGTGCGGGTGTCCGCAGCCTCCGCCGGCGCCCCGCCCGTGGCGTCCTCGTGGACCCGGCCGCGCCGTGAGCGTGGCCTGCCGGTCAGGCTGTCGGCCGGCGTGCGCGACGCCGTCTCGGGAGCGCCGCTGGCCGGCGTGCCCGTGCGGCTCGAGGTCCGGTGGCGTGGTGCGGACGCGTTCGTGCCGGCGGTCGACGGCCTGGTCACCGACGCCGCCGGTCGGGTCACGGCGGCACCGGCCGTGGATCGCGCCGGGCGCTTCCGGTTCTCCTACGGCGGCGGGTCGACGTACACCGCGAGCGCGTCCCCGGCGAAGTACGTCAAGGTCCCGACCCGGCTGAAGCTGACCTCCCGGCCGCGGCACCACCTGCTGGTCGGGCGGCTGACCATGCTTGACGGTACCGCGGTGCCGCACGCCCGGGTGACCCTGATGCGTCGCCCGGCCGGCAGCCGGCGCTGGGTCGCGGTGGCCAGCAGGCGCACCGACCGGCACGGGCGTCTCCGGGTCCGCGTGCACCCGCACCGCCGGACCGTGTTCCGCTGGCGCTACCACGGTGAGGTCGAGCACCAAGACTCCCGCAGCGCCCGGCTCGTGCTCCGGCGGTAGCCCCGGGCACGGGTGACCTTCGCCCCTGCCCGCGGCGGGCGGGCCCTCCCTAGCGTGGAGCCAGGGGGCCAGGGAGCCAGGGAGAGCTGGAGGTCATGATGACGCGAGTGGCACGAGCGAGCCGCCCCTCGGTGGCCGCCCGCCGGACCGGGTACGCGGTCTCCGTCGGGGTGAACGCGGTGCTCCTCTTCGCGGCCAACGTCTGGCCGGGCTGGGAGGTGGTGCCGTTCCTGACCCCGGACACGTCGCTGGTGATCGGCCTGGTGAACGCCTCGATCGTGGTGAGCCTCGCGGCCAACGTCTTCTACCTGGTCCGCGACGACCCGTGGGTGAAGGCGCTGGGCGACCTGAGCACGACCACGGTGGGCCTGGTGGCGCTGATCCGGATCTGGCAGGTGTTCCCCTTCGACTTCGGGGACACCTCCTTCGACTGGGCACTGGTGTTCCGGGTGCTGCTCGGCGTGGCGATCTTCGGCAGCGCGGTGGGCATCCTGGCCGCGCTCGTCAGGTTCGTACGTCACGTCACCAGCGGCGGACAGCCTCGCCCGGCGCCGAGGTGACGGGCACCGGCCCGTGAGCGGGGGGTGAGGCACGGGTCCGTGCCGATGGACCAGACCACCCGGGCGGCACGGTTTCGTGCTGCCCGGACGGTGGAACCCTTTCGGGTGTCGGAAATCATCCTCGCCGGGTCGAGGGAGTCGATGAGTTGCCCCCTTGAGCGGAGTCGTCACGACCCCGTCTTCCTGAGCCACCCGTCGCCCACGCTGCTGCTCAGCCGCGACTTCACCATCAAGGCCGTGAACCGCGCCTACCTGGCCTCCAGCGGCCGGACCGAGCACGAGCTCGTCTCGGTCAACGTGTTCGAGGCCTTCCCGGAGAACCCGGCGACCCCCGCGGCGACCAAGGAGTTCACCGACTCGTTCGAGTGGGTGGTGCGGTCCCGGCAGCCGCACCACGTGATTCCGCTGCGGTACGACGTCGAGGAGCCGGCCCGGTCCGGCCGCTTCGTCGAGAAGCGATGGGCGCTGGTGAACACGCCGATCCAGGTCGAGGACGAGGTCGTCGGGGTGATGGTGCGGGTGGAGGACGTCACCCTGGCCGGCGAGCAGCTCGTCACGGCGCTGCGGGCGCACCGGGACGCCCTCGTCGCGGCGGGGACCGGGACGTCCGCTGACCACGTGCGGGCCGAGGCGGCGGACTCCTTCCTGGCCGTGATGGAGAGCTACACCAACCTGGCCAACGAGGTGACCAACCTGCGCCGGGCGCTGCGCAGCCGACCGACCATCGAGCAGGCGAAGGGGATCATCATGGCGGGGCGCGGGTGCTCGCCGGACGAGGCGTTCGAGATGCTCAAGCACCTGTCCATGGACAGCAACGTGCGGCTCGCGGACGTGGCCGCCGCCATCGTCTACCAGCTGCGGAGCCCGTGACCGGCCTCAGCCGACGACGGCGTGGTGCACGGCCCACACCCCGGCCGCGGCTCGGGCCGGCCGTCCGTCGTGGTGGCGTCCGCCGCCCACCGTCGGGTCCCACACCCGGGCGTTCTGCGGCATTCGCTGGACAGGACGTGGTGCAAAAACACACAATCGGGACCCTTGGCAGATGCACTGACCGGTCGGGGGACCACGGATGACTGAACCTGAGCTGTCGCTCCGCACCGGCGAGCGCTGAGATGGCCGGGTTCTTCAGCGTCCGGCTGGCCCCGGGTCTGCGGGTCTCCGCGTCCTCCCGCGGCCTGCGCGCCCACGTCGGGCCGCGGAGCGCGCGGCTGCACGTCGGTGGCGGCCGGACCGGTGTCTCCACCGGGGCGGGACCGTTCACGGTGTACGAGTCCGTGGGCGGGCGCCGGGGACGCCGTCCGGCGCCGCGCGGGTACGCGACCGGACCGTCGGCGGCGGACATCGCGCGGGCGGAGAAGGCCCAGCGGGCCCGGCTGATCACCGAGGCGCTCACCACGATCGGCAGCCTCCACCGGCACACCTTCGTCCCGGCCAGCCCGCCGGACGCCGCGCTGCCGGCCGTGCCACCGTTCCCCACCCTGCTCGCCGACGCCCGGCGCGCGGCGCGGTCCGGCATCGGCTGGTGGCGGCTGGCCGAGCGCGCGGCCGCAAGACGGCGGGCGGTCGCCGGGGCCGAGCAGCGGGCGCGGCAGCTGCTGGGCGAGGCGCAGGAGCAGCAGCGCAGCAACCAGCGGCAGCTCGACGAGCACTGGCGGGCGCTGCTCGCCAACCAGCCCGACGCCGTGCTGGCCGCGCTGGCGGCGGCGTTCGAGGACAACGAGGCCCCGGTGTCCGCGGTCGGGGTCGACGGCGCGGAGGTCGCCCTCGTCGTCCTGGTGCCCTCCCCGGGCGTGCTGCCCGACCACTACCCGACGACCACGCAGGCCGGGAACCTCTCGCTGCGCAGGACCACCAAGACCCTGGCCGCCTGCTGGTACCGGCAGCTCGTCTCGGGGCACGTGGTGGTCTCGGCGAAGGAGGCGTTCGCGGTTTGCCCGGGGCTGGCGGGCGCCACCGTGGTCGCGCTGCGCGACGAGGGCACGGACGTGTACGGCGGCCCCCGCGCCCGCCCGGTGCTGGCCACCCGGCTGTCGCGGGGGCGGCTCGAGGGGGTGCGCTGGGAGGCGGTGACCGCCTGGGACGTGGTCGAGCAGACCGGGACCGACACGCTGGTCAACGAACGCGGCACGACCCGCGAGCTGCGGCCGCTGGACCTCACCCACGAGCCCGACCTGGCCGCGGTGGCGGGCGCGGTGGACCTCGACGAGCTCGCGGCGCCCTGACCCCGCCGCGCGTCGGCCGGGCCGGGCGCGACCAAGGGGGTGTTTGAACCGGTTCGTCCCGGGCAACCCTCGCCTCGGTCGAGCCAGAACGGAGTGGGGAGATGCGCAACACACTGGCCTGGGTCATCGAGCAGGCCTGTCGGTTCGCCGACGCCCAGGTGTGCGAGATCGCGAACCTGACCGACGACGCGGAGTATCCCTAACCCCGCCCCGCGACCAGCGCCGTCACCGCGAGCAGCGGCATCGCCCAGACCAGCGCTCGCAGCGCCGCTTCGAGCGGTGCGAGCAGCGCGGCCCGGTCCAGCTCGACGACTGCTCCGTCCGGGGCGGTGACCACCCCCGAGACCGTGAGCGTGCGCCGGCGCAGCCGGCGGGCCGGGGTGCTCAGGGACCGTTGGGCGGCTGCCGTCGCGACCGCGGTGAGCGTGGCCGCCGCGACCGCCAGCATCCCGGTGGCGCTGACCGGCGGGGCCTGCGCGCTGTAGCCCACCACCACCGGGAAGCCGCCCCAGCCGAGCGCGAACACCAGGTCGGTGTGCATCCGGCCGCCGAGCAGCTCGAGGTTGTAGCCGATCACCAGCGCCGCGCCGACCGGGATCGCGACCAGCAGCGCCCAGTTCACCGGGCCCCAGCCGAACACGCCGAGCAGGCCGAGCGCCACCGCGCCGGCGAGCGCCACGCCCGCGACCGCCCGCAGCGTGGCCGCCGGGATCGCGGTGCCGAGCGGCCGACCGGCCAGCTCGTCGAGGGCGTGCGCGGCCACGCCGACGGCCAGGAAGAACGCCAGCACGCTCAGCGCCAGCGCGCCCCAGTCGCGTGTCGGCGCCATCGCGGCGCCGAGGACCACGTAGCTGAGGTGCCACACCGTGTACGGCGGGTGCAGCACCGTCCACCAGTCGGCGGCGCGGCCGCCCCGCCGCGCGTAGAACGCCGGCAGCTCAGCCATCGCGGCGACGCCCCCACATCACCAGCCCACCGCCGAGGCTCATCGTGCGGGTCCGCACGTCCGCGAGGCCGGCCGCCCGCCACATCCGGACGTGCTCCTCGACCGGGTACGTCGCGTAGTGCCGCTCGATCGACGGGCCGAGGAACCGGCCCACCCGGGCCCACTCGCGGCCGCCGGTGACCAGGCCGGCGGCGGGCAGCAGCACCCGGGTGTAGAGCCGCCATGCGGGCAGCCACACCGGGGGCGGGGGCACCGCGAACTCGAGACCGGCCAGCACACCCCCGGGGCGCACCACGCGGGCCAGCTCGGCCAGCGTGGCGGCCGGGTCGGCGACGTAGCGCAGCAGGTAGGTGAAGGTGAGCGCGTCGAAGCTGGCGTCGGGGAACGGCAGCTGCTCGGCGCGGGCGGCGGCCAGGGCGATCCGCGGCTGGTCCGCGACCCGGCTCCTGCCGCGGCGCAGCATCCGTTCGGTCAGGTCCACGCCGGTGACCCGCGCCGAGGTGCGGGCGCTGAGCATCAGCGCCACCCCGGCGGTCCCGGTCGCCACGTCGAGCACGGTGCGCGGCCCGGCGGTCGCGACGGCGTCCACCATCGCCCGGCGCCAGCGGCGGTTCTGCCCGAACGACAGCAGCTCCTCGAGCGCGTCGTACCGCTGCGGGAGACCGTCGAACAGCTCCCGGGCGAAGGCGTTGGGCTCGGCCCGCGAGCGGTGCACGGCCCGGCCGATCGGTTCACCCATGGCACGCCTCCTCTGCGGTCAGGCTAGCGGCGGGGACGCCGCCCGGGAATGCGGCGACGCGCCGGTGACGTTCTGGGCACACAGAGCATTCCTCCCCGGCAGTCAGGAGCCTTCTCGGATGAGCGAGCTGTTCAGCACCTACGACCTGCGTGGTCTCCCGGTTCGCAACCGGGTGTGGGTCTCGCCGATGTGCCAGTACTCCGCGGTCGGCGGTGTCCCGAACGACTGGCACCTGGTGCATCTCGGTTCGCTGGCCCGCGGCGGCGCCGGGCTGGTCTTCACCGAGGCGACCGCGGTGGTCCCCGAGGGACGGATCTCGCCGGCCGACACCGGGATCTGGAACGCCGAGCAGCAGGCCGCGTGGGGCCGGATCGCGGACTTCGTGCACGGGCAGGGCGCGGTGGCCGGGATGCAGCTGGCCCACGCCGGCCGCAAGGCCTCCTCGCAGCCCCCGTGGCTGGGCCGCGGCGGCGTCCCGGACACCGACGGCGGCTGGCAGCCGGTCGCCCCGTCCGCCGTCGGCTTCCCCGGCCTGCGCGACCCGCGGGCCCTGGACCGCGACGAGCTCGCCGGGGTGGCGGCCGGGTTCGCCGCGGCCGCCCGGCGGGCGCTGGCGGCGGGCTTCGACGTCCTCGAGATCCACGCCGCGCACGGCTACCTGCTGCACGAGTTCCTCTCGCCGCTGTCCAACCGGCGCGACGACGACTACGGCGGGTCCTTCGCGAACCGGGTGCGGCTGCTGCTCGAGGTGGTGGCCGCGGTGCGGGCCGCGGTGCCCGCGTCCACCCCGGTGCTGGTGCGGCTGTCCGCGACCGACTGGGTCGACGGCGGGTGGACCGAGGACGAGTCGGTGCGGCTGGCCGGGCTGCTCCGGGACGCCGACGTCGACCTGGTGGACGTGTCCAGCGGCGGCAACGCGCTCGCGGACATCCCGGTCGGCCCGGGTTACCAGGTGCCGTTCGCCCGCCGGATCCGCGCGGAGACCGGCATCGCCACCGGCGCGGTCGGGATGATCACCGAGCCCAAGCAGGCCGAGGACATCGTCGCGGACGGCTCGGCCGACGTGGTGCTGCTGGCCCGGGAGCTGCTGCGCAACCCGCACTGGCCGCTGCGGGCCGCCCACGTGCTGGGCGTCGCCGTCGGAGACGGCGTGGACTGGCCGAAGCAGTACCTGCGCGCCGCCCACCGCTGACCCCGCGCAACGTCATACGAAGTGGTCGTTGTAGCGACCGAACCGGATGACGTCCGGTGCAGCGTCATGCGTTGCGGGGGGAGGGGTGGCTCAGCCCGGGTAGGGGACCTCGGCGGTCCACGCGTCGTCCGGGCGGGACGCGGCCGCGTGGATGGCGTCGGCGACCCGGTCCGGGTCGAACGCGGTGCCCCGCTCCAGGGTGCCCCGCACGGTGACCGACACCGCGCGGATCCCGTCCGGCCGCAGCGTGGTGTCGAGGCTGCGGACCAGGTTGCGCAGCGCGGCCTTCTGCACCCCCAGGCTCGCCGCCTCGTGCCACGGCTGGTCGGCGGCCATGCTGCCGGTGGCGGTCACCCGCCCGCCCGCGGACATGAACGGCCGGGCCGCCTGCACCGCGGTGAGCAGGCTGGCGGCGCCGACGCGCACGTCCTCGAGCAGCGCGTCTGCGCTCAGGTGCAGCGGGTCCAGCCGGCGGAACGTGCTGGGGTTGAAGTGCAGCACGTCGATCCGCCCGGCGTGGCCGCCGAAGCGCTCGACCGCTGCGGTCAGTGCGGCCGCGTGCGTGATGTCCAGGGCGCTCCAGCCGGTGGTGATGCCCTCGCCCCGCAGCTGCGTGCCCAGCTCCTCCAGCGGCTCCGCCGTGCGGGCGAGCAGCGCGACGTCGTACCCCTCCCGCCCGAACCGGCGGGCCACCGAGGCACCGACCCCGGGGCCGGCCCCCACCACGACGATCACCGGGTTGCTCATGACCGCGAATCTAGCGGCTGCCACCCGGGTGGGCGGGAACGGGTGTCGGCGCGCCCGCCGACCGGCTACGTTGCGAGAAGGACCCCGAGGAGGCGGATGTGAGCGAGTCGTTCGACTACGTCGTGGTGGGCGCCGGAAGTGCCGGGGCGGTGCTGGCCGCCCGGCTGAGCGAGGACCCGGCGGCCCGGGTGCTGCTGCTCGAGGCCGGTGGCGAGGACGAGGGCGACGAGGTCAAGATCCCGGTCGCGTTCTCCACGATGTTCAAGACCAAGTGGGACTGGAACTACACCACCACCGAGCAGAAGCAGCTGCACGGACGGCGGGCCTACTGGCCGCGGATGAAGGCGCTCGGCGGCTGCTCGTCGATGAACGCGATGATCTACATCCGCGGGAACCGGGCCGACTACGACGGCTGGCGGGACGGGTACGGCGCCACCGGCTGGGGCTACGACGACGTGCTGCCGTACTTCGTGAAGGCGGAGGACAACACCCGCCTGGGCGCCCCGTTCCACGGGCGGGGCGGGCCGCTGCACGTCGAGGACCGCACCTTCACCCACGAGCTCACCCACGCCTGGGTGGACTCCTCGGCGGCCGCGGGACTGAAGCCGACCGACGACTTCAACGGTGCCGACCAGGAGGGCGCCGGGCTCTACCAGGTCACCTGCAGGCGCGGCCGCCGCTGGTCGGTGGCCGACGGCTACCTGCGCCCCGCGCTGGACCGGCCGAACCTGACGGTGCGCACCCACGCGCTGAGCACCGCGATCCTGCTCGAGAACGGCCGCGCGGTGGGGGTGCGCTACCGGCGCGCCGGGGAGACCGTGGAGGTCCACGCCGACGAGGAGGTGCTGCTCTGCGGGGGTGCCGTGAACAGCCCGCAGCTGCTGATGCTGTCCGGCGTCGGCCCGGCGGCCCACCTGCGAGAGCACGGGATCGACGTGCTCGTCGACCTGCCGGGCGTGGGACAGAACCTGCACGACCACCCCGCCGCGCCGATGCTGTGGCACACCCGAGGCACCACCGACATCGCCGACGCGAGCACGCTGCCGAACCTGCTGCGCTGGAAGGCGCGCGGCACCGGGCCGCTGGCCTCGAACGTCGGCGAGGGCGGGGCGTTCTTCAAGACCCGTGACGACCTGCCGGCGCCGGACCTGCAGGTGCACGTCGCGCCGGCCGGCTTCTACGACAACGGCCTGCACGAGCCCCTCGCGCGGATGTTCACCGCCGGCCCGACGCTGGTGTCGGTGCGCAGCCGCGGCAGCCTGCGGCTGCGGTCCGCGGACCCCACGTGGCACCCGGAGATCGACGCCGGCTACTACGACGACCCGACCGACCTGGACGCGATGCGCGAGGGCTGCAGGCGGATCCTCGACATCGTCTCGCAGGGGCCGCTCGCCCGGTTCCTCGAGCGGCCGTGGATGCCGGGGCCGTCCCCCAGCGACGAGGAGATCACCGAGCACCTGCGGGCGAACACGCAGACGCTCTACCACCCGGTCGGCACCTGCGCGATGGGCGCTGGGGAGCAGGCGGTGGTCGACCCGCAGCTGCGGGTGCGCGGCGTCGACGGGCTGCGGGTCGTGGACGCCTCGGTGATGCCCGTCGTACCCCGCGGCAACACCAACGCACCGACCGTGATGATCGCCGAGAAGGCGGCCGACCTGATCAGGAGCAGCCGATGACCCTCACCGAGAACCGCGCCACGCAGCAGACCTTCGAGGCGCTGGACCCCGCCACGGGCGACGTCGCGGGGGTGTACCCGGTGCACTCCGAGGAGCAGGTCCGGGCCGCGGTGCTGCGGGCCCGCGAGGCGGCGGCCTGGTGGTCGGCGCTGCCGTACGACGAGCGCGCCGAGGTGCTGACGAAGTGGAAGGGCGTGCTCACCCGGCGGATCAACCAGCTCGCGGACGTCGTGCACCGGGAGATGGGCAAGCCGCACTCGGACGCGGTGCTCGAGATCGCTCTCGCGGTCGACCACATCGCCTGGGCGGCCGGTCACGCCCGGAAGGTGCTCGGGCCGCGCCGGGTGAGCCCGGGGATGCTGATGGCCAACCAGGCCGCGACCGTGGAGTACCACCCGCTCGGCGTGGTCGGGGTGATCGGTCCCTGGAACTACCCGGTGTTCACGCCGATGGGCTCGATCATCTACGCGCTCGCGGCCGGCAACGCGGTGGTCTTCAAGCCCAGCGAGTACGCCCCCGGGGTCGGCCGGTGGCTGGCCGACTCGTTCGCCGAGGTGTGCCCGGACCAGCCGGTGCTCCAGGTGGTCACCGGGCTGGGCGAGACCGGCGCGGCGCTGTGCCGCGCCGGGGTGAACAAGCTGGCGTTCACCGGCTCGACGGCGACCGGGAAGAAGGTGATGGCCACCTGCGCCGAGACCCTGACCCCGGTGGTCATCGAGGCCGGCGGCAAGGACGCGCTGCTCGTCGACGAGGACGCCGACGTGGAGGCCGCCGCGGACGCCGCGCTGTGGGGCGCGATGTCGAACGCCGGCCAGACCTGCATCGGCGTGGAGCGGGTGTACGTGCACGAGCGCGTCTACGACAGGTTCCTGTCCACGCTGCTGGACCAGGCACGGGGCCTGCGTGCCGCGGGGGATGCGCAGGCGAAGATCGGCCCGATGACGATGCCGTCGCAGCTCGGCGTGGTCCGCTCGCACATCGAGGACGCCCTGGCACGCGGTGGCCGGGCGGTGCTCGGGGGCGCGGACGCGGTCGGCGACCGTTTCGTGCAGCCGACCGTGCTCGTCGACGTACCCGAGGACTCCACGGCGGTCACCGAGGAGACGTTCGGGCCGACGGTGACGGTCAAGAAGGTCGCCTCGATGGACGAGGCGGTGGCGCTGACCAACGCGACCCGCTACGGGCTGGGCTCGACGGTGTTCTCGGGCCGCCGGGGCACCGAGCTCGCGCGCCGGATCCGGTCGGGGATGACCGCGGTCAACTCGGTGATCTCGTTCGCCGCGATCCCGTCGCTGCCGTTCGGGGGCGTGGGTGACTCGGGGTTCGGCCGCATCCACGGTCCCGACGGGCTGCGCGAGTTCACCTACGCGAAGGCGATCGCGCGGCAGCGGTTCAAGCCGCCGCTGCTGCTCACCTCCTTCACGCGGGACGCCCGGGCCGACACGAGGCTGGCGCAGCTGGTCACGATGCTGCACGGCGGCGCGTCCACGCTGCCCAAGCTGCCCAGGCCGGCGCCGTCGCGGACGGTGATGCGGGAGTGGCCCGCGACTGGGTGCTGCACGTCGACCTGGACCAGTTCATCGCCGCCGTCGAGGTGCTCCGGCACCCGGAGCTGGCCGGGCTCCCGGTGGTGGTGGGCGGACGCGGGGACCCGACCGAGCGAGGCGTGGTGGCCACCGCGTCCTACGAGGCGCGGGAGTACGGCGTCGGGTCCGCGATGCCGCTGCGCACCGCGGCCCGCAAGTGTCCCGACGCGGTGTTCCTGCCGGTCGACGCGCCGGCGTACGAGGCGGCCTCGGCCCGGGTGATGGACACGCTGCGCTCCTTCGGCGTGCCGGTGGAGGTGCTCGGCTGGGACGAGGCGTTCCTGGCGGTGAGCGCCGACGACCCGGAGGCGTTCGCCGCGCGGCTGCGCGCCGCCGTGCTGGAGCAGACCGGGCTGCACTGCTCGGTGGGGATCGGCGACAACAAGCTGCGGGCCAAGATCGCCACCGAGTTCGGCAAGCCCCGGGGGACCTACCGGCTCACCGAGCAGAACTGGTTCGAGGTGATGGGGGAGCGCGCCCACCGACGCGCTGTGGGGGATCGGCCGCAAGACCGCCCGGCGGCTCGCCGGCCTCGGCATCCACACCGTGCGTGAGCTCGCGGCCACCGACGCGCGGCTGCTCGCCGAGGCGATCGGCCCGACGATGGGGCCGTGGTACCGCCGGCTGGGCCGGGGCGCGGACACCTCGCCGGTCGACCCCACGCCGTACGTGCCCCGCGGTCACGGCCGGGAGAGCACGTTCCAGGAGAACCTCACCGACTGGGCCGGGGTCGAGGCCGAGGCGCGCCGGCTCGCGCGGCGGGTGCTCGCGGACGTCGAGGCCGAGGGCCGCCGGGCGATCCGGGTCGGGATGAAGGTGCGCTACGCCCCGTTCGAGACCCGCAGCCGCAGCCTGACGCTGCCCGAGGCGACCTTCGACCCGGACGTCATCGAGCGGGCCGCGCTGGAGCTGCTCGCCCGTTTCGACACCTCACGCGCGGTGCGGCTGCTCGGGGTGCGCCTCGAGATGGAGCCGCCGGCCGGGCCCACCGGCGGCTAGGGTCGGTCGGTGGCACGGCGGCGCATGCTCGGCATCACCGGGGCGCCCGGCGCGGGCAAGTCCCGGCTCGCGGCCTGGTACGTCGCGCGGGCCCGCACCGCCGGCACCGGCGCGGTGCACCTGCCGATGGACGGCTTCCACCTCGCCGACGTCACGTTGGCCGCGCTCGGGCTGCTGGACCGCAAGGGGGCACCCGAGACCTTCGACGCCTGGGGGTACGCCGCGCTGCTCGGCCGGGTACGCGAGCGGCCCGCGCACACCGTGTACGCCCCCGGCTTCGAGCGCGACCTCGAGCAGCCGGTCGCGGGCGCCGTGGCGGTGCCGGTGACCGCGGACCTGGTGGTCACCGAGGGCAACTACCTGCTGCTGGACCGGCCGGAGTGGCGGGCCGTGCGCGCGCAGCTCGACCAGGTGTGCTTCGTGCACGTCGACGAGGCCGTGCGGCGGGAGCGGCTGGTGGCCCGGCACGTCGCGTTCGGCAAGAGCCCGGAGCAGGCCGGTGCCTGGGTCGCGCGCGTGGACGAGCCGAACGCCCGGCTGGTCGAGGCCTCCCGGGCGCGGGCGGACCGGGTCCTCGACCTCAGCGACTGGGACGGCGCCTCCGCACCGCCGGCGTGACCGGCGCGCCGCTCAGCCCGGATCCACCGCGCTCCGCCTGCCTCGCTCCGCCTGCCACGCGCCACCGCTCCGCGCGCGCAGGCTGCGTGGTCGCCGGTCGGGACCCTGGCTTCCGGGGGCCACGGTCGTACACGTGCGCAGTTCCGGTCCCCGGCGGGCTGGGAGGGGCCAGAGTCGTACACGTGCGCAGTTGCGGCCCCGTCGGTCGTCCTTGCCGTCGCCTTCTCTGGTGACGCTCGCGACGGCGACCTTCGGTGGATCCGAGCTCAGACCCAGTGGTTGTCGTGCCGCAGGTAGAAGTCCTTCATCTCCTCGGGGGAGGGTTTCGTGGCACGGCGGCCCATCTCCACCAGGCCCTCGAAGTAGTCCTCCCGCGGCGCGCCCGGCGCGAACAGGATCAGCATCGAGGCGTCCGCCCCGGACTCGTTGCGGAACGCGTGGATGCCGCCCTCCGGCACGAAGCAGAAGTCGCCGGGCCGGGCGTCGCTCCAGGTCCGTCCGTCGTAGAGCCGCACCGTGCCGGAGAGGATGAAGAACGACTCGGACATCGAGCGGTGGAAGTGCGGAGCCGGGCCGGAGAGCCCGGGGCCCATGTCCCAGCGGTAGAGCCCGAACTGGCCGTCGGTCGACTCACCGGTGGCCAGGTAGTGGCAGAACCCCGAGCCGGTCCTCAGCTCGGCGGGGTCGTCGGCGCGACGCAGGACCGCACTGGTCTCACCCGTGTCGCCGAGGTAGGTCGGATCCGGATACGACATGGCTCGACGATAGGGCGGTCGCGCCCGGTGGCGGGGCGCTTTGCCGGGACGTCACGTTTGTCCCGCGTGGTCCCTCGCCCGGGCCCGCCGGGGTGCTCCCCCCGGCGGGAGCACCCCGTGAGCCACCGGTGCCGGCTACTCGACGGTGATCGCGCGCAGCACGTCGACGCGGCTGGCTCGCCGGGCCGGGCCGACCGCCGCGAGGACGCCGACCACGGCGGCCACCACGAGGTACACCACCAGGGTCGGCACCGGGACGCTCACCGTCCGGATCCCGGAGCCCACCATCGCCCGGCTGAGCGCGACACCGGCGACCGTGCCGAGCGCGATCCCCGTCACCGCACCGAGCAGCGACATCAGCACGGACTCGCGGCGCACGACCGTGCGCACCTGGCGACGGGTCGCCCCGACCGCTCGCATCAGGCCGAGCTCGCGGGTCCGCTCGACGACCGAGAGCACCAGGGTGTTCACGATGCCGAGGATCGCCACGACCACCGCGAGCAGCAGGAGCGCGGTGACCAGCCCGAGCATCTTGTCGATGCCGGCCTGGGACTCCTTGGTGAGCTCCGCGGGGTTCTTGACCCGGACGTTCGGGTAGTCGTCGGCGAGTGCCTTGGTGATCGCGCGGTGCACCGCGGCCTGGTCCGCCCCGGCGGCGTCCCGGACCAGCACCGCCACGTCGAGCGTGGAGGTGACGTTGGCGGCGTAGTCGGCCAGCGAGACCACGTAGTGCGAGCCGATCAGCGAGTCGTGCTCGAAGGTGGCCGCCACCGTGAGGGTCACGTTCCCGGTCTCCGGGAACGTGACCGTGACCCGGTCACCGGGTGCGACGCCGAGTTCCGCGGCCTGTCCGGTGCCGAGCAGCATCGACCCCGGGCCGAAGTCCGCGAGGTCGCCGGCACGGACACCGAGGTCGGCGACGTCGGTGATGCCGTCGGTCTGCAGCCCGGCGACGGAGGCTGAGTGGCCCTGCACCCGGGCGCCGGTGTAGCGCATCTCGACGACCGAGCGGACGTCGTCGCGCCGCCGGAGCACGTCCGCCACCGCCGGGCTGAACCCGGCACCCTGGCCGGGGGTCTGCAGGACCAGGTCGGACCGGTTGCCCTCGTTGACGATGTCGGCAACCGACGCCTTGGTCGACGCGGCGGTCACCGCGACCGCCGAGACGACCGTGAGCCCGATGGTGAGCGCGAGCGCGGTGGCCGCCGCGCGCCGGGGAGCGCGCGCGATGTTGCGGGCCGCGAGGCGCCAGCCGCCGCCGCGCCGGCCCCGGTCCGCCAGCCCGGCCAGCCCGCGGGCCAGCAGCGGACCGGTGACCACCAGGCCGGCGAACGCGACCAGGGTGCTGAGCCCGGTGAGGGCCGGCTGGTCGCCGGCGGCGATGCAGCCGAGCATGCCGACGACGCCCAGGGCCAGCAGGGACCAGCCGGTCACCGCCCGGAGCCGGCCGACGCCGGTGTCGACGGCCTGCGCGTCACGCAGCGCCTCGACCGGTGCGACCCGGGTCGCCGCGAGGGCCGGTACGACGGCCGCCACCACGGTGACCCCGACACCGACGAGCAGCGCGGCGACCACCGTGCGAGGCTCGACCGCGGCGGACGTGGTGGGCACCTCGATGCCGACGGCGGCGAGCAGCTCGCGGATGCCCACGGCCAGCCCGACCCCGGCGAGCAGGCCGAGTGCCGCGGAGGCCAGACCGACCACCAGGGCCTCGAGCACCACCCCACCGAGCACCTGGCGGCGGGTGGCACCCACCGCGCGCAGCAGTGCGGTCTCCCGCCGGCGCTGGGCGACCAGCACGTTGAAGGTGTTCCAGATCACGAAGGACCCGACGAGCAGGGACACCGCCGCGAACACCAGCAGCACCTTGGTGAAGATCCCGAGCCCGTCGCGGATCGCGGTGGAGTTCTGGTCGGCGACCTGGGCGCCGGTCTGCGCCTGGACGCCGCTGGGCAGCGCCTTCGCGATCGCGTCCCGCAGCTGCTCGGGGGTGACGGTGGCGTCCCCGAGCACGTCGATCTGGTCGACCTTCCCGACCTTGTCGAGCCGCTGCTGGGCGGTGCGCAGGTCGAATCCGGCGAGGGTCGCGCCGGCCAGGCTGTCGGTCCTGCCGAACCCGACGACGCCGACCAGCGTGAACGTGCCCGGGCCGTCCTGGAAGACGATCCGCACCCGGTCGCCCAGGCGGTAGCCGGCCTTGCGCGCCGTCGCCGCGTCGAGGACGACCTGCCGCGCGCCGGTCGGCGCGCGACCGGAGCGGAACGAGAAGTCGCCCGCGAGCCGCCGGTCCCGGCCGATGCTGGCGCCGAGCGTGGGGGCGCCGCCGGGCTGGATCGGGTGCCCCGCCTTGTCGAGGACGAGCGCGAAGCCGGTCACCCCGCCCTGCGCCACGGTCACGCCGGGCACGTGCGAGACGGTCCGGACCAGCGACTCGTCCAGCGGGCGGGTCTGCCCCTGGGTGCTGATGTCGTGGTAGGCGGGCTCGGCGGTCACGGAGACGTCGACGCCCTTGGTGAGGCCGGCGTAGAGCTCGTCGAACGCCTTGCTCATCGTGTCCGAGAGCACGAAGGTGCCGGAGACGAACGCGACCCCGACGGTGACCGCGGTGAGGGTGAGCAGCAGGCGCAGCTTGTGGGCGAGCAGGGAGCGGAGAGAGTGCCTGACCACGCTCAGTCACCCAGCCGCTTCATCGTCTCGAGCACGGAGTCGCGGGTCGGGGCGGCCAGCTCGTCGACGATGCGCCCGTCCGCGAGGAAGACCACCCGGTCCGCGTGGGACGCCGCGACCGGGTCGTGGGTGACCATCACCACGGTCTGCGCGAGGTCGTCGACCGCGGTCCTCAGGAACCGGAGCAGCTCGGAGCTGCTCTTCGAGTCCAGTGCCCCGGTCGGCTCGTCGCCGAAGACCACCTCGGGGCGGGACACCAGCGCGCGGGCGACCGCCACCCGCTGCTGCTGCCCGCCGGACAGCTGGGCGGGCCGGTGGTCCAGCCGGTCGCCGAGCCTGAGGGTGGCCACCACGGTCTCCAGCCAGTCCGGGTCGAGGCGACGGCCCGCCAGGTCCGCGGGCAGGGTGATGTTCTCCTCCGCGGTCAACGTGGGCAGCAGGTTGAACGCCTGGAAGATGAACCCGAGCCGGTCGCGGCGCAGGACGGTGCGCTCCTTGTCCGACAGGGCCGCCAGGTCGGTGCCGCCGACGTAGGCGCTCCCCGAGGTCAGCGTGTCCAGTCCCGCCACGCAGTGCATCAGCGTGGACTTGCCGGAGCCGGACGGCCCCATGATCGCGGTGAACTCGCCGGTGCCGAACTCGACGGTGACGTCGTCGAGGGCCACCACGGTGGCGTCGGCCGTGCCGTAGGACTTCCGGGCCGCGCGCACACCTGCGGCGGCGAGGTCGGACCGCGCGAGGGCATGGGTGGCCTGGGCGGTGTCGGTCATGAGGGGTTCCTTCTGGTGGGAGGAGTTGTCCGTCCCCGAGTACGGCTGGCCGGGTTGGCCGGCCCGGAGGGTGAGAGTAGTCAGTCCGGGACGTGTCGGTGCAGGAATCCGTCGAGAGTGAGGTCGAGCCCGTAGTCGAACTCGGCCTCGTCGTCCAGCTCGGCGAGCAGCGGCCCGACCTCGGCGACGTAGGGCAGGTGCCGGCGCAGGGTCTCCTGGTCGACGGTGGGGGCCGCGACCCCGGAGGCGACACCGGCACCGAAGTACCGGTTGAGCTCCACGGTCGCGGTGCCCAGCGAGTAGGCGGCGAGCGCCCGGTAGTTGCGCACCACGTCCAGGGCGGGGACCCCGGCCCGGCGCAGCGCGCCGTACCCGGCGTTGACGAAGGCCAGCGCGTCGAGGGTACGGGGTGGGTACGACGCGACCAGGGCGAGCGCGTGCGGGTGCGCCAGCAGCACCCGGCGCACCGAGTGCATCAGCGAGCGCAGGGTCTCGCGCGGCCCGGCGGTCCCGTCGGGCACCTCGACAAGGCCGTACACCAGCTGCGCGACCGCGTCCAGCAGCGCGTCGCGGTCGGCGACGTAGGAGTAGAGCGTCATGGGGGAGACGCCGAGGTGCCCGGCGAGCCCACGCATGGTGAGTCCCTCCGGGCCCTGCTCGTCGAGCAGGTCGAGGGCCGCGCGCGCGACGACCTGCTCGGTCAGCCCGGTCCGTTTCGGCATCGCGGCCACCTCCTCGAATTTAAATATACACCGTACGGTACCTGGTGTACGTTGCTCTGCATGAACCGTACAGCGTACAAAACAAACTCATGAGCGCCCGGGGGCTGGTGCGGGACGGCCGGTTCGCCCGGTTGTGGGGCGCCACCGGAATCAGCCTGCTCGGGTCCCAGGTGACACTGCTCGCGCTTCCGCTCGCCGCCTTGCTCGCGCTGCACGCCTCGGCCGCGGAGGCGGCCGCCCTTGCCGCCGCCGGCACCGCGCCGTTCCTGGTGTTCGGGCTGCCGGCGGGGGTGTGGATGGAACGCTGGTCGCTGCGCCGGCTGATGGTGCTCACCGACGTGGCGCGGGCGCTGCTGCTGGCCAGCGTGCCGGTGGCCTTCGGGACGGGCACGCTGACGATGGCCCAGCTCTACCTGGTCGCGTTCGGCGTCGGGTCCTGCAGCGTATTCTTCGACGTCGCCGCGCTGTCGGTGCTCCCGGCCCTGGTGCCGGCCGCCCGGATCGCCTCGGCGAACAGCCTGGTGGAAGTGGTGCGGGCCGGCGCCCAGACCTCCGGACCGGCGGTCGGTGGGCTCCTGGTGCACGCGCTGACCGCCCCGGTGGCGGTGCTCGCCGACGCGGTCAGCTACCTGGCGTCCGCGCTGCTGCTGCGCGGGCTTCCCGAGCTGAGGATCACCGGCCTCTCGCCGTTCCGGGGGTCGCTCCTCGCGGAGGTCCGGGCCGGGGTCGGCTTCTGCCTGCGGCACCCCCACATCCGGGTGCTGGCCGCGGGGGCCGCCTGGATCAACTTCTGGGTCGAGGCCCTGATGGCGGTGTTCTTGACCTACGCGGTGCGCGACCTGCACCTGAGCGCGGCGCAGATCGGCGTGGTCCTGGCGCTGTCCAACGTGGGCTACCTCGTCGGGTCGCTGCTGGTGCCCCGGCTCAACGCCCGGGTCGGCGTCGGCGGCACCATCGTGGTGGGCGTGGTGCTCAACGCCGGCCTGCTGCTGGTCGCCCTCGCCCCGCGCGGGAACGCGACACCGTGGCTGGTGACCGGGTTCACCGTGTTCGCGGTCGGGACCGCGCTGTGGAATGTGAACGCGGTCAGCCTGCGTCAGGCCACCACCGAACCGGCGATGATGGCCCGGATGAACGCCTCGAACCGGTTCCTGATCTGGGGCACGATGCCGCTTGGCGCCGGCGCGGGAGGCGTGCTCGCGGGGACGGTGGGTCTCGGACCCGCGATCCTGGTCGCGGCGTGCGCCCTGCCCCTGGTCGCCGTGCCACTGCTTCGCTCGCGGCTGATGTCGGTCACCGCGATGCCCGAGAGCCCGGTGCCGCTGCCGGCCGCGGCGGCCTAGGCTCCTGCGCCGTACGCCGTACGCCGTACGCCGTACGCCGTACGTCGGACGTCGGAGCGCGCCGGCCACCCCGGAAACTCGCTCGCGGCCGGCGGCCGGGTCGGGCATGCTTGCCGCCGTGATCGAGCTGCGCACCCTGGGCCCCGACGACTGGCGGACCTGGCGGGCGCTGCGGCTGGCCGCGCTCGCCGACGCCCCCGAGGCCTTCGGGTCCCGGCTCGCGGACTGGCAGGGCGAGCACGACCGGGAGGAGCGCTGGCGCGGCCGGCTGGGCATCCCGGGCGGGTGCAACGTCGTGGCCGTGCTGGACGGCGTGCCGGTCGGGATGGCCAGCGGGGTGCCCGCCGCGACTCACGGCGTCACCGAGCTGATCTCGATGTGGGTGGCCCCCGGGGCGCGTGGCCGCGGGGTGGCGGACGCGCTGGTGCAGGCGGTCGAGCGCTGGGCAGGCACGGCCGGCGCCCGGGTGCTGCGCCTCGACGTCGCGGACGGCAACCGGGCCGCGTCCGGTCTGTACCGGCGCCACGGGTTCGACTTCACCGGCGAGCTGGGGGACCTGATGCCCGACGGGGTCCGGCGGGAGCGGGTGATGGTCAAGCGGCTCCGGTGACGCCGCGACCCCGGGGCGGACGGGTCCCCGTGCTCACGGCTGCAGCCGGTAGCCCAGGCCCGGCTCGGTGAGGATGTGCCGCGGCTCGGACGGGTCCGCCTCGAGCTTGCGGCGCAGCTGGGCCACGTAGACGCGCAGGTAGTTGCTCTCGGTCGCGTAGGCGGGGCCCCACACCTCGGTGAGCAGCTGCCGGCGCCCGACCAGCTTGCCGGGGTGCCGGGCCAGGATCTCGAGCAGGTGCCACTCGGTCGGGGTCAGCCGCACCTCGCCGTCGGGTGTGGTGACCCGTTTGGCGGCGAGGTCGACGGTGAACCGGTCGGTGGTGACCACGGGCAGGTCGTCGACCGGCTGTGCGCGCCTCAGCGCGGCCCGCACCCGGGCCAACAGCTCGTCCATCCCGAACGGCTTGGTGAGGTAGTCGTCCGCCCCCGCGTCCAGCGCCTCGACCTTGTCCTCCTGGCCCTCTCGGGCCGACAGCACCACGATCGGCACGCTCGTCCAACCCCGCAGCCCGTGGATCACCTCGGTGCCGTCCATGTCGGGGAGCCCGAGGTCGAGGACGACCAGGTCCGGCAACGCCGACGACGCCTGGCGCAGGGCGGTGGCCCCGTCGGGCGCCAGCACCACGTCGTACTTGCGGGCCCGGAGGTTGATGCTCAACGCACGGAGCAGCTCCGGCTCGTCGTCGACGATCAGGATGCGCTTCATGCCGCCACCCGCAGGGTCACGGTCATCGTGAGACCGCCGCCCGGGGTCCGACCCGGCGTGAGCGTCGCGTCCATCGCCTCGCTGAAGCCCCGGGCGATGGCCAGGCCGATACCCACTCCGCTGCGTGTCTCCCGGTCGCCGAGCCGCTGGAACGGGACGAACATGTCCTCCCAGAGCTCGTCCGGGACCCCCGGCCCGTGGTCGACCACGTCGAGTCGGACGTGGCGGGGGTCCGCGCGCGCGGCACGGACGGTGATGAGCCGCTCCGCCGGGGTGAAGCGGGCGGCGTTGCTGAGCAGGTTGGCGAGCACCCGCTCGAAGAGAACCGGATCGGCGAGCACCATGGGCAGGTCCTCGGGGACCTGCAGGTCGATGCTTTCCGCGCCGGCGTTCCACAGCGCCCGGCCCACCACCTCGTCGACCGCGACCGGGCCGACGTGCACCGACACCGCACCCGCTTGGATCCGGCTCAGCGCCAGCAGGTTGGAGATCAGGTCGGTCAGCCGGTCGGTGGAGTCCTCGATGGACTCCAGCAGCTCAGCGGTCTGCGCCTCCGTCCAGTCGACGTCCCGCTGGCGCAGACTGGAGACGGCGGCCTTGATCCCGGCGAGGGGTGTCCGCAGGTCGTGGCTGACGGCAGCGAGCAGGGCGGAGCGAACCCGATCCGTCTCGGCGAGCTGCCGGGCGCGGGAAGCCTCGTCCGCGAGCCGGCTTTCCTGCCAGGACCTGGCGACGGTCTCGGCCAGCGTACGCAGCAGCCGACTGTGCTCGGCGAAGCGTTGCGGACCGTAGCCGCGCACCACCAGCGCACTGTCCGTCCGGATGCTGAGGCTCGGCGCGTCCGTGCTCGCGTCACCGACCGCCACCAACGCCGCGTCCGTCCCGTGGCCGCCCGCGGGCGCGAGGTCGACCCGGTCCAGCTCGAAGAGGTCGCGGATCTGCTGGAGCAGCTCCTCGGGAGTCGCTGCGCCGATCTCCGAGGACGTCAGCCCGGCGAGGAGCCGCGCCTCCATCCGGTTGCGGGCGGCGCTGACCCGGTACCGGGCTCCCAGGTCCACCGTCACGCTGACCAGCACCGCGACCACGACGAAGACCAGCAGCTGCACCAAGCGATCTCGTCCCTCCACCTGGAAGGTGTAGTAGGGCGGGGTGAGGAACCAGTTGGCGAGCAGGAACGACTCCACGGCACCGACGAGCGAGGCGGCGAGCCCACCGACGACCGCCACCACGACGACCGCCAGCAGGTAGATCAGCAGGACGCTGTCGAGCTGCAGCTGTCCGCGGGCCCCGAGAAGCGCGCCGGTCAGCAGCGGCAGCCCGAGCAGCGACAGCGCCAGCCCGACGCGACGCCGGGTCCGTGGGAGGCCACCCGCGTTCGGGGGCAGGGGTGCGGTGTCGCGGTCCGCCCGGTTCCGCGGGCGACGCGGGGAGAGCATGCGCCTAGCGTGGCACAGCGTCGGGCCGGGCCGGGTCGGCCGACCACTCCGCCTCGCGCCGGGCCTCGAGGGACTCGGCGGACCCGAGCTGCCACGGCACGCTGGTCACCATCACACCGGGCTGGAACAGCAGCCGTGCCTTCAGGCGCAGGGCGCTCTGGTTGTGCAGCAGGTGCTCCCACCAGTGCCCGACGACGTACTCGGGGACATAGACCGAGATGACGTCGCGCGGACTCTCCCGGTGGAGCTCGCGGATGTACTGCAGGACCGGCTGGGTGAGCTCGCGATATGGCGAGTGCAGCATCACCAGCGGCACCGGGATCTCCCGGTCGGCCCACTCCTCGACCAGCCGGTCGGTCTCCTCGGCCGAGGTCCGGACCGTCACCGCCACGATGCTGTGCGGGCGCGACGCCCGCGCGAAGGCGAGTGCGCGCAGCGTGGGGGTGTGCAGCTTCGAGACCGGCACCACCACGCGGACCCGGCCGGGCAGGGTGACTCCGCCCGGCGACGGCTCCAGGTCCTCGGCCACGGTGTCGTAGTGCCTGCGGATCCCGGTCATCATCGCGTACACCAGTGGCATGGCTATCACCACGATCCATGCACCGTGGGTGAGCTTGGTGATCAGCACGATCACCAGCACGACTGCGGTGGTCGCCGCGCCGAGGCCGTTGACCAGCAGGGACCGGTGCATTCCGCGTCGCTGCGACCCCGCGGGGGTCCGCGGCAGCAGCCGGCGCCAGTGCTGGACCATCCCGGCCTGGCTGAGGGTGAAGGAGACGAAGACGCCGATGATGTAGAGCTGGATCAGCCGGGTGGTGCTCGCGTCGAACGCCACGATCAGCGCTCCGGCCAGCCCGGCGAGAATCACGATGCCGTTGGAGAAGACCAGTCGGTCGCCTCGGCGGGCGAACTGCCGGGGCATGAACCCGTCCGCGGCGAGGATCGAGGCGAGGATCGGGAACCCGTTGAAGGCGGTGTTCGCGGCCAGCACCAGGATCGCCGTGGTGAACAGCTGCACGGCGTAGAACCCGACCGAGCCGGTGCCGAACACCGCGCCCGCCAGCTGGGCGATCACGGTGCGCTGCGTGTAGCCGGCGGGCGCGTTCACGAGGCGGGCGGGACTGTCCGCGACGTGGACGTGGCTGATCATGGACAGGGCGGTGATCCCCACGAACATCACGATGGTGAGCGTGCCCATGATTGCCAGCGTGGCCGCGGCGTTGCCCGCCTTGGGCTTCTTGAAGTTGGGCACACCGTTGCTGACCGCCTCCACGCCGGTCAGCGCGGTGCATCCGGAGGCGAACGCGCGCAGCACCAGGATCAGGACCAGCGGCCCGCTTCCCTGCACGGCCGGGCGCAGCCCGATCGTCGACGACTCGGCCACCGGGGCGTGACCGACGAGCGCCTGGAGCAGGCCCAGCACGAGCATCGCGAACACGCAGAGTACGAACCCGTAGGTGGGGACGGCGAAGACCGCCCCCGACTCCTTGACGCCGCGCAGGTTCATCACCGCGAGGAGCACCACGCAGCCCACCGCGACGGCCACCGAGTGCTGCGCCAGGGCCGGGGCCGCGGAGACCAGGTTGGAGACCCCGGCGGCGACGGACACGGCCACGGTCAGCACGTAGTCGACCAACAGCGCGCTGGCGGCGACGAGCGCGGCGGTCCGGCCCAGGTTCGCGCGGCTGACCGCGTAGGCGCCGCCGCCGTTCGGGTACGCGTGACAGGTCTGCCGGTAGGAGGCGATCACCACCACCAGGAGAAGCACCACGGCAAGCGCCACCCAGGGGGCCAGGTGCAGGAAGGCCAGCCCGCCCAGGCTGAGCACCGTCAGGATCTCCTCGGTCGCGTAGGCGTTCGATGACAGCGGGTCGCTGCAGAAGACCGGCAGGGCCAGCTTCTTCGGCAGGAGCGTGTGCACCATGTGCGAGCTGCTGAGGGGACGGCCGACGAGCAGCCGCTTGGAGACTGAGGTCATGTGTGCCACGTCCCCAGCCAACTGCGTCCACGGCCGCATCCGAAGCGTCTTCACGACCTCCATACGTGCGCGGCCCCGGTCTTCACGCATCCTTAACGGCCGGGTGGGCCGCGGCGCACCGACGGCGACCGGGGGGACCGGGTGCGGCTCGCGGGCCTCGCGTACGAGAGAGGCGTGGTGCGGGCCGGCGCGACCTGACCTGGATGCGCGCCCCGATGCCGTAGCGTGCGCCCATGACCGCGCCCCGCAGCCTCACCCGGACCGAGGCCGAAGCCCGCGCCGGGCTCGTCGAGGTGGTGCGCTACGACCTCGAGCTGGACCTCACCGGCCTGCTGGACGGAGACGAGCTGCGGGCCACGTCCCGGGTCACGTTCCGGTGCCGGGAGGAGGGGGCCGAGACGTTCGCCGACTGCCTCGCGGACGTCGAGGAGGCGACGCTGAACGGTGCGCCGCTCCCGACCGGCCCGGTGCCCGGTGGCCGGATCCCGCTCACCGACCTGCGGGCGGAGAACGTGCTGGTGGTCCGCTCGGTGCAGCGGCGCACGGACCGCACCCAGGGCGTGCACCGCTCCGTCGACGCGGCCGACGGCGAGGTGTACGTGTGGACCTGCTTCTGCCCCGACGACACCCGCCGGGTCTTCGCCTGCTTCGACCAGCCGGACCTCAAGGCGGTCTTCGGCATCACCGTGGTCGCCCCCACGCGCTGGACGGTGACCAGCAGCTCCGGGTACGCCGAGGTCACCGGTGACGGCGCGAGCCGCACCTGGACCTACCCGGACACGCCCGCGCTGTCGACGTACGTCCCGGTGGTCAACGCCGGGCCGTTCCACGCGCTGCGCAGCGAGCGCGGCGGGTACGACCTCGGGCTGTACGCCCGCAAGTCGCTGGCGGGGATGCTCGAGCGGGACGCCGAGGAGCTGTTCGAGCTCACCGTCCGCGGGCTGGCGTTCTACGGCGAGCAGTTCGCGCTGCCGTTCCCGCAGCGGAGCTACGACCAGGTGTTCGTCCCCGACTTCGGCGGCGCGATGGAGAACTACGGCTGCGTGACGCTGACCGACCTCCTCGTCTTCCGCGACGAGCCGTCCGAGGCCGACCGCGAGATGCGTGCCCTGGTCGTGCTGCACGAGATGGCGCACATGTGGTTCGGGGACATCGTCACCATGCGCTGGTGGGACGACCTGTGGCTCAACGAGTCCTTCGCCGAGTGGGCCTGCCACTGGGCGCTGCCCCGGTGCAGCGAGTTCACCGACGGCTGGGCCGGGATGCTGGTCAAGGGCAAGCTGGCCGCGTACGCCGCGGACCGGGCCCCGAGCACGCACCCGATCCGCCAGCCGATCGAGGACGTCGAGGCGGCCGCGGCCTCGTTCGACGCGATCACCTACCCGAAGGGGGCGGCCGCGTTGCGGCAGCTGGTCGCGCTGGTCGGGGAGGGGGCGTTCGTGCGGGCGCTGGCCTCCCACTTCGCCGAGCACGCCTGGCGAAACACCACGCTGCTCGACCTGGTGCACCAGCTGGAGCGCACGACCGGCCGCGACCTCGGCGGCTGGGTGGAGACCTGGCTGGGGACCGCCGGCACCGACCGGCTCCTCGTCGAGCGCTCCGGTGCCGACGCCACGATCCGCGTCGAGCCGCCCGCCGGGCGCGGGCCCCTGCTGCACCGGCTCGACGTCGGCGTGTACGTCGACCACGGCGAGGTGCTCACCCGGGTGCAGCACCACGAGATCGAGCTCACCGGGGGCAGCGCCACGCTGACCGGGGTGGGCGCGGAGGGGCTGCTGCTGGTCAACGACGGCGACCTGACGTTCGCCTCGGTCCGTCCCGACCCGGTCTCGCTGGAGGCGCTGCTCACGCGGGGCGGTGCGCTGCCGGACGCGCTGGGCCGGTGCCTGGCGGTCACCGGTGCGTGGGACCTGCTGGCCCACGGCGAGGTGGCCGCCGCGGACCTGGTGAGCTGCGGCGTGCGGGTCCTCGCCCGGGAGGACGCGCCCAGCGTCGTGGAACCGGTGCTCGGCCTGGTGGTCCGGGCCGCCGACTACTGGTCCCCGGCGGGGGCGCGCGACGACCTGCTCGCCGAGGTGGCCGACCTGTGCCTGCTGCTGGCCGACCGGCCGGGGCACCGGTTGGCCGCGGCGCGCGGCCTGGCCGCCTCAGCGGTCACCCGGACGCAGCTCGACGCCCTGACGGGGCTGGCCGACACCCCCGACCTCGGCTGGCGCCGGCTCACCCGGCTCGCCGAGCTGGGGCGGTACGACCCGGCCGAGGCCGAGCGGCTGCTGGCGGCCGACCCGGACCCGGAGGCCTGGGTGAGCGCGCTCACCGCGCGCACCGCCCGGCCGGAGCCTGCGGCCAAGGACGAGGCCTGGGCCACGGTGTTCGTCGACGGCAAGGTCCCCCCGGTGGTGCTCGCCCCGCTCGGCCAGGCGTTCTGGAGGCCCGGCCAGGACGCGCTGCTCACCGGCTACGCGAGCGAGTTCCTCGACGCGCTGCCCGACCTCGGCGGCCGCGGGCTGCTGATGGGGCTGGCGCTGGTCGCCGGGATGCTGCCCCGGGCCGGGGTGGACCCGGCGTACGTCGACCGGCTGGTCGACGCGGCGGGGGCGCCGGGGGTGAGCGACCTGGTGCGCCAGCGGGTCGTGGAGGGCGCGGACGGGCTCCGGCGGATGCTCGCGTCCCGGGCGTGAGCAGACTCACCCCTCGCGGCCGGGAGGTGGCTTTCCCATCGCGCCGCCGGTTCGCCAAGATTGGACCCGATGCCCGAGACGCGTGAGATCTACAAGACCCTGGACCTGGCCCTGCGGCTCGGCGAGCTGCTGCTGTCCTCCGGCGCCGGGGCGGCCGACGTCAGTGCCACGATGCTGTCGGTCGCCCGCGGCTGCGGGCTGCGCGGCGTGACGGCGGACGTCACGTTCACCGCGCTCTCGATGTCCTACCAGTCCAACCTCGACGACCCGGCGATGATCCAGATGCGCCAGGTCACCCACCGGGAGATCGACTACGAGGACCTGACGCTGGTCGACCACCTGGTGCGCGCGCTGCTCGCGGGCCGGATCGACCGCGACGAGGCGAGGTCGCAGCTGGCCCGGATCGTCTCCTCCGGCCACCGGCTGCCGCGCTGGGGCGCGACGCTCGGGTTCGGCGGCGTGGGCGCGGGGGTCGGCATGCTGCTCGGCGGTAGCTGGATCGTGGTGCTGATCGCGGCGGTGGCCGCGGTCGGGGTGGACCTGATCCAGCGCGCGATGTCGCGGCGGCGGCTGCCGAGCTTCTACCAGCAGGTCGCCGGCGGGCTGCTGGCCACGCTGATCGCGGTGGGCACCGCGGCCACGAACATCCACCTCGACCCCTCGCGGGTGGTCACCGCCGGCATCGTGATGCTGCTGGCCGGGATCGGGTTCATGGGCGCCATCCAGGACGCGCTGACCGGCTTCCCGCTCACCGCGGGGGCTCGGATCCTCGAGGCGATCCTCGCCACCGCCGGCGTGATCGCGGGCGTCAGCGGCGGCCTCACCGTGGGCCGGATGCTCGGCGTGGACCTGGGCCGGCTGAACCCGGGTGCCGCGGCGCGCTGGGTGGACCTGCCGCTGATGACCCTGGGCGCGGCGGTCTGTGCCAGCGCGTTCGCGTTCGCCTCCTACGCCCCGCTGCGGGCGCTGCTGCCGATCGCGGTGATCGGCGCGCTGGCGGAGGTGGTCTACTACGTGTCCCAGAACCGCGACCTCGGGCCGGCCTGGGGCTCGGCGATCGCGGCGGTGATGATCGGTGTGGTCAGCTACTCGGCGGCCGGGCGGTTCAAGGTGCCGCCACTGGTGATCGTGGTGTCGGCGATCGTGCCGCTGCTGCCCGGGCTCTCGATCTACCGCGGGCTGTCCCTGATGGCCACCGGCGGGAACGGCATCCTGTCGATCATGGCGGCCGCGGCGATCGCGATCGCGCTGTCCTCCGGGGTCATCCTCGGCGAGTACATCGCGCAGCCGCTGCGGCGGGAGGCGCGCAAGCTCGAGACCCGCCTGGCCGGGCCCCGCCTGGTCGGGCCGCTGCGGGCCCGGGCGGTGCGCCGGCAGGGCGCCTGAGCGAGGCTGAACCGGTACCCCGGCTTCCGGGGGCCACAGTCGCACACGTGCGCAGTCATGGCCCCCGACCCAAGCCCGGCGGAGGGGCCACAGTCGCGCACGTGCGCGACTGTGGCAGACCGGGGGGATCCGGAATCAGCGCACGTCGAACCGGCCGCTTCCGGTCGGCTCGGCGTCGGCGACCCGCACGCTCTCCACCACCGCGTGGCGGGGGCCCTCGTGCATCCAGGTCACCAGCTGCTCCACCGCCGCGCGTGGCCCTTCGAGGTGGGCGTGCACGCTGCCGTCGGGCTCGTTGCTGACCCAACCGGCGACGCCGAGCTCGAGCGCCACTCGTCGGCAGGAGTCGCGGAAGAAGACCCCCTGGACGAGTCCGCGTACGTCGACCTCGCGGGCGGTTCGGTCGGGCTCGCTCATCGGTCCATCATGAGGCCGGCGAGCCGGTCGAGCCACCGGCGGGCGGCCACACCGTCGTACGGCGGCCGCCGCGACTCGACCGCCGACCGCACCTGCCCGCAAGCGGTCGAGGCGAGCCGGACGACCTCGTCCGGGTAGCCGAACCGGACCCGGTGCTCGGCGAACTCGTCCTCGTCGTCGACCCAGACCCGTCCGGTGCGTCCGCGCACCACGTCCAGGTCGAGGTCCACTGTGCGGACGACGTTCCCCTCCCAGGTCGCGCAGGTGGTGATGTCGACGTACACCTCGACCGGGGCCCCCGCGCCGGCGTAGAAGGTGGCCAGGAACGGCCGGGCGTCGGGCACCAGGGTCACCTGCGACCAGGCGGTGTGGAAGCGCGACCCGGGACGGCTGACCAGGGTCCCCGGGGGCTGGCCCAGCCAGGTGCCGTGCTCGTCGGTGCCGAGCCGGATCGCGTCCGACTCGTAGTGCGGGCGGTCCGGCCACTTCCGGTTGACCACCCGCACGCTGTCCACGCCGGGAGTCTAGGGCGCCCGGGTCCGGGGGCCGGGGCCACGGGTGTCCGACCGCCCGTGTTCGGGTACCAGGGGGACGACCAGCATCTCCGACGAAAGGCCCGACCAGCTGATGTCGCACGCACCCGAGCTCGACCTCCGGATCGGCCGCGACGAGATCGTGATCCGCAACCGGTACGCCGCCGCCAGCATCGCCAACGACGTGCTGATCGCGGTCTGGTTCGTCGCGGGCAGCGCGCTGTTCTTCGACGAGTCCACGACGTACCTGGCGACCTGGTTCTTCCTGATCGGGAGCGTGGAGTTCCTGGTCCGCCCGGTGATCCGGCTCGCGCGGATGTTCCACGTCCGGCGGCTCCGCGGCGAGACCGGCCACGACAGCCCGCTGGACTACTGAGGCGGGTCCAGGGCGCGGCAGTCGGCCCAGGGCTGGTCGGCGGTGGCGCAGTTGAACCAGTACGGCCCGACCCGCAGGGCGTGCGCGCCGGGGTACGCGACCCGGGAGCCGGGCACCAGGTCGAGCATCCGCAGCAGCCGCTCGGGGTCGTGGTGCCGCCACCGCAGCACGCGGCCACCCTCGAGCTCGATGGCGAGGTCCACGCCGTCCACCGCGACGTCGCGGGCCGGCAGGCCGGGGGAGCGGATCGCGGTGCCCTGGTGGCGGTAGTGCATCTGGTGCCCGGGTCCGTAGAGGTCGCAGGTGGCCGGGTCGTGGCGCGCCCCGGAGACCGGCCGGCCGCCCGCCGGTTCCGTGGTCTCGCCCTCGCGCACCGCAGCCTGCGGTGACAGGTGGCTCGTCATCCAACCCCCCCGGGTGTGGTCCCCAGTGTCTATCCTGCCCGGCGCCTGGGACAAGATTGGGAGGGTGCACGAGGTGGACATTTTGCTTGCGGGCCTCGACGAGGGGACGGCCCGGCGTGCCGAGTCGGCCGTCGACTGGTTGCTGGGCGCGCGGGGGGAGCGGTTGCCGCTGTCGTCCCTCGCCCAGCTCGACGTCCAGTACTTCCTGTGGCACAAGCTGCCGCTGAACTGGTTCACCGACGACGCCGAGCACCACGAGATCGCCTGGGCGCTCGGGGACTTCTTCGAGGCGGCCGGGTTGGAGCGGTACGCCGCCCTGTGCCGCGACCGCCGGACCCACGAGATCCTCGCGGCCTGGCACCGGGACGAGGACGAGGCGCGGCGGCTGGAGCAGCGGGCACAGCAGGCCTCCGGGGTGCTGCCTCCGGACACCGCGCTGTTCGTGTTCGGCGACCTGATGGGCCGCGAGGAGGCGGCCGCCCACCACGGCGTGAGCGCGTTCCTGGAGGACGGCATCGCCACCGGCGCGCTCGACCCGTCCCTGCGCGGCTTCCGAGCCGCGGCGCAGCGGCGCGTGGACAAGTTCCTGGCCACGCCGTCGGACGACTTCGATGGCCGCCCCCCGGTGGCCGCGGTGCGGCAGGAGCGGGTGGACGGCTGGCGGACCTCGTTCCGCGGCGTGCCGGACAGCTTCTGGTCCCGGGCCACGCCGGCGATCGAGTCGGCACCGGCGGTGCCGGAGCGGGTGGAGCTGACCCTCGCGCCGGTGCGCGCGGTGCTGGAGGCGGTGGGGGACGGGGTCACCCTGACGGGTGCGGGCAACCTGCCCACCCGGCTGGCGCTGGCGCTCGACGAGCGGTTCGGATGGTCGCAGGACTACGCGCTCGGCCCCCCGCGCGGCGAGGCCGACGTGCACCAGCTGCGGTTCGTCGACGACCACCTGCGCGCCCAGCGGCTGCTCACCCGGCGCGGGCGGCGCCTGACCGTGTCCGCCACCGGCCGCAAGGCGATGGCGGACCCGGCCCGGCTGTGGGCGGCGGTGGTCGCTCCGGGCCCGCGCTGGCGTCCCGGCTTCGAGCAGGACGCGCTGGCGGTGCTGGCGACCTCGTTGCTCGGCGGCGTGCGGCTCACCGCGGACCTGGTCGGCGAGGAGATGGTCTCCGTGCTGGGTGGCAAGTGGAGACCGTCGGGCGGCGGGAGCCTCGACGAGGCCGTGTGGTGGCTGCAGACCGACTGGTACCGGCTCGGTATCGCGCTCGGCTGGTGGGAGGAGCACCGCCGCAGCCCCGAGCTCCGGCTGAACGAGTTCGGCCGGGTGGCCGCCGTCTGCGCGTTCCGGGCGGTGGCCGGCGGGCCGGTCCGGGCGTGAGCGGGGCTACGGCGCGAGCCTGCGGGCACCGAGCGTGATCAGCCGCTGGTAGCGGGCGCCGACGATCCGCTGCAGCCAGTCCAGCGCCTTGGCGTCGCCTCCGACGAGCACCCGTGGCTTGTTCGCCAGGATCCCGTCGACGATGATCTCGGCGGCCCGCTCCGGGGTCATCCGGGCCAGCTTGGTGTCGAAGTGCCGGGCCACCTGCGCCTGGTCGTGGCTCTCGGTGGTGCGGGCGTTGCGGGCGATCCCGGTCTTGATGCCGCCCGGGTGCACGCAGGTGACCTGCACGGGGTGCTTGGCCAGCAGCATCTCCTGGCGCAGCGCCTCGGTGAAGCCACGCACGGCGAACTTCGCCGCGTTGTAGGCGGTCTGGCCGGGCATCCCGATCAGGCCGAACAGGCTGGAGATGTTCACCACGTGGCCGTCGCCCGAGGCGATCAGGTGCGGCAGGAACTCCTTGGTGCCCTGCACCACGCCCCAGAAGTCGACGTCCATCACCCATTCGAAGTCCGCGTAGTCGACCTCCTCGAAATCCCCGTGCAGCGCGACACCCGCGTTGTTCACGACCACGTTGACCCGCCCGTGCTCCTCCGCGACGGAGGCGGCGTAGGCCCGCACGGCCGCCCGGTCGCGCACATCGAGCTTGTCGGTGCGCACCTCCCGGTGGGCGACCCGCTGCACCTGCTGCGCGGTCTCCACCAGCCCGACCTCGTCCCAGTCGGTCAGGGCGAGCACCGCGCCCTTGCCGGCAGCGTTCAACGCCAGGGCGCGTCCGATGCCCGACCCGGCGCCGGTGATCACGACGACCTTGCCGTCGAGGGTCTTCATGCGGTTGCTCCTTCGGTGAGCGGGCGGGTGGTCTCGCTGCGCCCGGCGGCCGGCGTCGCGACGTACGCCTCGCTGTCGAACCGTGCGGTGAGCCTGCGGAACGCGAACGTGGTGCGCGGCCACAGGGTGACGTTGCGGCCGTGCTCGTCGAGGTACCAGCTCGAGCACCCGCCCACGCTCCACACCGTGCGCCGCATCCGGCGCTGGACGTCGGCGTTCCACTGCCGCTGCGCCTGCGGCGTGGGCTCGACGGCGCCGACGCCGTGCGCGCGCATCTTGCGCAGCGCGTCGACGGTGTAGGCGATCTGTGACTCGATCATGAACACCATGCTGGAGTGGCCGAGGCCGGTGTTCGGCCCGACGATGAAGAACAGGTTGGGGAAGCCGGCCACGGTGGCGCCCTTGTAGGCCTGCATGCCGTGCCGGCGGAAGTGCTGGGCGAGCGTGGTCCCGCCGCGGCCGGTGATGTGCTCGGCGATGGGCAGGTCGGTGGTGTGGAAGCCGGTGGCGATGACCAGCGCGTCGACCTCCCGCTCGGTGCCGTCTGCGGTGACCACGGCGTCCGGGGTGACCTTGGTGATCGGGTCGGTGACCAGGTCGACGTTGTCGCGGTCGAGCGCGGGGTAGTAGTCGTTGGAGATCAGGATCCGCTTGCAGCCGATCTGGAAGGTGGGTGTCACCTTCTCCCGCAGCTCGGGGTCCGTGATGCCCCTGTCGATGTTGGCCAGCGCGGCCTTCTTCGCCGGCAGCGCGAGCTTGGGGTTCACGGTGAAGCCGGGGACGAAGCACTCGCGGCCCCAGTAGATCGCGGTCCGGTAGAACCGCTGCACGCCGGGGACGTGCTTGAAGGCGAGCTTCTCGACCGCGGTGTACTCCCGGTCGCGCCGGGGCATCACGTAGGGCGCGGTGCGCTGGTACACGTCGAGCCGGGCCACCAGCGGGGCGATCTCCGGCACGATCTGGATCGCCGAGGCGCCGGTGCCGATCACCGCCACGCGCTTGCCGGCCAGCTCGTAGTCGTGGTTCCACTGCGCCGAGTGGAAGACCTCGCCCCGGAACGACTCGATGCCGTCGATGTCCGGCAGCTTCGGGTCCGACAGCGCGCCGGCCGCGGACACGACCACCTCCGCGGTGAGCGCGCCGGCGGAGGTGCGGACCCGCCACAGCCGCGCGTCCTCGTCCCAGCGCAGGTCCTCCACGCTGGTCCGGAAGCGGAACCGGTCCAGCACCCCGGACCGCTCCGCGACGCGCTGGATGTAGGCCTGGATCTCGGACTGCGGGGAGAACGATCGCGACCAGTCCGGGTTCGGCGCGAACGAGAACGAGTAGAGCTGGGAGGGCACGTCGCAGGCGGCGCCCGGGTAGGTGTTGTCCCGCCAGGTGCCGCCGACGTCGTCGCCGCGGTCGGCCACCAGGAAGTCCTGCTCGCCGTCCTCGGCCAGCTTGATCGCCATCCCGAGCCCGCCGAAGCCCGCGCCGACCACGAACACGCGCACGTGGTCCGGAAGGGTCTGCTGCGTGGTGGTGGTCATGACGGGCAAACATACCGGCGGTATTGAACAGGCGTCAATAGCGGTATTGAAAGTTGTTCAGTAATCTGTGGCCATGACCAGCACCCGGATCCGCATGACCCCGGACGGCCGACGCGAGCAGCTCCTGGACCTCGGGGTGCACCTGCTCGCCACCCGGTCGCTCGACGAGCTGTCGATCGACGTACTGGCCGAGGAAGCCGGCATCTCCCGCGGGCTGCTGTACCACTACTTCGGCAACAAGCAGGACTTCCACCGCGCCGTGGTCCGGCGGGCCGCCGACGACCTGATCCGGGTCACCGCGCCGGTGCCCGAGGGCGAGCCCCTGGAGCGGTTGGCGAGGTCGCTGGAGGCGTACGTCGACTACGTGGCGGCGAACTACGAGGGCTACGCGTCGCTGGTCCGGGGGGCCGCGAGCGGCAACGAGGACGTGCGCGAGATCTACGAGGAGGCGCGGGCGGCCCTCACCGACCGGATCTTCGACGTCGCGGACCGCGACTACCGGGCCGGCGTCCTGGACGCGCTCACCCTCGAGGACACCCCGGCGGTCCGGCTGATGGTGCGCGGGTGGAGCGCGATGGCCGAGGACGTGGTGCTCTCCTGGGTCCGCGACGACCGCGGCGTCGGCAAGGACCAGCTGCTGCGGATGCTCGCCGCCGCCCTGCCGGGGGTGCTCGCCGGCAGCTGAGCCGACGGCTCGTGCAACCGGTCGCGGGCAAGGTCCGTGGCAGGACCAGGACGAACGGCTGGTGCCCCGGTCGTGGGACACCAGCCGCTCGCCTGCCGTGGGTCAGGCGGCGCCTAGGTGAAGATGCTGACGCCACCGGGGCCGACCAGCAGCCCCAGGACGATCAGCACGATGCCCCACAGGATGCCGCCCCTGATGATGTTCACGATGCCTGCGATCACCAGGACCACGGCGATGAGCCACAAGATGAAATGCATGGACCCTCCTTCCCTCGCACAACGTCCCCGCTGCCAGTGTCCCTCAAACCCGGTAGGGCATCGCCGGCCACCTGGTCAGCGCCGGACGAACACCCACGACCGCATCAGCACGAACCGGCCCGCGGTGACCGCGAGGTTCGCCGCGGTGAGCACGGCGACCTCGGCGCCGGGCCGCGGCGACGCGGTGGCGCGCCCCAGCAGCCACAGGGAGCCGCTGGTCACCGCCAGGCCGGCACCGAAGATCGCCAGCCCCTGCAGCTGGTGGCGCACGACGTGCGCGCGACCGCGCACCCCGAAGGTGAGCCGGCGGTTCGTCGCGGTGTTGCCGACCGCGGTCAGCACCAGGGCCAGGGCGTTCGCCCAGAACGGTCCGGTGCCGAGCCGCAGCAGCAGGTAGAGCAGCGCGTACGTGAGCGTGGAGGCCACCCCGACCACCGCGAACAGCGCGAGCTGGGTGCCGAGCGCCCCGGTCGCGCCCACCGCGGACCGGCGCCCGAGCCGCTCGCCCACCTCGGCCAGCGGCATCGTGCCGCGCAGCAGCGCCCAGCCGAGCCGGGCGATCCCCCGCAGGTCGTCCCGGGCGGTCCGCCACACGTCCACGCGGCTGTCCGGGTCGTCGTCCCAGTCGACCGGGACCTCGTGGATCCGCAGCCCGGCCCGCTCCGCGAGGACCAGCAGCTCGGTGTCGAAGAACCACGTGTCGTCGCGGACCAGCGGCAGCAGCTCGCGTGCCGCCTCGGCCCGGATCGCCTTGAACCCGCACTGGGCGTCCCGGAAGCCGGTCCGCAGCGTGCCCCGCAGCAGCAGGTTGTAGCCGCGGGAGATCAGCTCCCGTCGGGGCCCCCGTCGGGTCCGCGAGCCGGGGGAGAGCCGGGACCCGACCGCGAGGTCCGAGTGCCCGCTCAGCACCGGCGCCACCAGCGGCAGCAGCGCGTTCAGGTCCGTGGACAGGTCCACGTCCATGTAGAGCAGCACCGGCGACCGGGAGGCGGACCAGACCTGCCTGAGCGCGCGACCCCGCCCCTTCTGCGGCAGCGTGACGGCCCGCACCTCGTCGTACTCGCGGGTGAGCCGGTGCGCGAGCAGCGCGGTGCCGTCGGTGCTGGCGTTGTCGGCAATGGTGATCCGGAACGAGAACGGCAGCCGCAGCAGGTGGCGGCGCACCCGCGCCACCGACGCATCGAGCCCCGCCTCCTCGTTGTGCACCGGGATCACCACCTCCAGCGTCGGCGCCTCGGCGGCGGTCTCCTCCTCGCGGGGCTCGGTCAACGCGGTGCTCACCGCGCACCCGCCGTGAGGTCGTAGACGGTGACCCCGCCGACGGTCCGTGCGGTGAAGGTGGCCGCCACCCAGGACGCGATCGCGCTGCTGCTCCGGCTGCCGCCGGTGCGGCCGAAACCACCGCCGAAGCCGCCCGGCCCGCCGCCGGAGCCGAGGAAGTAGTGGATCTCGCCGGCGGCGACGTAGCGCTGGAACTCGGCCAGCGTGGGGCTGGGATCGCTGCCGTTGAAGCCACCGATCGCCAGCACCGGCCGCTGGCTGGCCAGCTGGTAGCCGGCGGCGCTGTTCGCGCCGACCGCGGCCGCCACCCAGGTGTAGCGCTGCGCGTCCACCTCGAGCAGGGCGGTGAGCGCGGCGGTGGGCTCGCTCCCGTCGAGCAGTCCGCCGGCCCGGCCACCCCGGCCGCCCGCGCCCCCGGGGCCGCGGCCGGCGCTCGGCCCGGCGGTCGGCCCGGCGGTCGGCCCGGCGCTCGGCCCGGCGGTCGGCAGGGCCCCGGCGTGCGGGGTGGCCGCGGTGCTGACCGCGTAGGCACCCGGAGCCAGCAGCACCGCGACCAGCCCGGTGCCGGCGACCGCCGTGGCCACGGCGCGCGGCAGGTGCCGCACACCCACCAGCAGCAGCGCGGCGCTGAACCCGAGCACCGCGACCAGCCACTTCAGCCAGGGCAGGTAGTCACCGGTGCGCTCGAGCAGCAGGAACCCGAACGCCGTCGTCAGCGAGACCGCGCTGGCGAGGACCACCGCGGCCGCGTAGGAGTCGCGGCGCCGCCAGAGCACGACGGTGCCGATCCCGACCAGCGCCGCGACCGCCGGGGCGAGCGCGACCGTGTAGTAGGCGTGGAAGATCCCCGCCATGAAGCTGAAGGTGGCGCCGGTGACCAGCAGCCAGCCGCCCCACAGCAGCAGTGCGGCGTCGCGTGGCGTCGGTGCGCGGGGCGCGCCGCGTGAACCACAGGCCGGCGACCAGCAGGACCAGCGCCGCGGGCAGCAGCCAGCCGATCTGGCCGCCGACCTCGGAGCCCAGCATCCGCAGGACGCCGGTGGATCCCCAGCGCCCGCCGATGCCGCCCGCGCCGCCCACCGACCCGACCTCGTTGCCGGTGAGCCGGCCGAAGCCGTTGTAGCCCAAGGTGAGCTCGAGGATGGAGTTGTGCTGGGACCCGCCGACGTACGGTCTGCTGCCGGCCGGCCACAGCTGCACGATCGCCACCCACCAGCCGGCAGAGACCAGCATCGCCGCGAAGGCGACGAGCAGGTGCCCGAGCCGCTTGCCCAGCGGGCTCTGGGCGGCCACCAGGTAGACCAGCACCAGGGCGGGCAGCACCAGGAACGCCTGCAGCATCTTGGTGAGGAACCCGAACCCGACCAGCGCGCCGCCCAGGGCCAGCCACCGCACCGGGTGGCCGGGCAGCCCCGCGGCGCGGGCCCGGGTGGCCTCGACGGCGCGCAGCGTGGAGGCCGCGGACCCGACCAGCAGCAGCACCAGCAGGGCGTCGGGGTTGTTGAACCGGAACATCAGCACCGCGACCGGGGTGAGCGCGAGCACCGTGCCCGCGACGAGGCCGGCGGCGGGGCCGGTGCTGCGGCGGACGGTGCCGTGCAGCAGGCCGACGGTGGCCACACCGATCAGCGCCTGCGGCGCCAGGATGCTCCACGACGACAGCCCGAAGGCCCGCACCGAGAGGGCCATCACCCACAGCGACATCGGCGTCTTGTCCACCGTGATCGCGTTGGCCGCGTCCGAGGACCCGAAGAAGAACGCCTTCCAGGACGTCGAGCCGGCCTGGGCGGCGGCCGAGTAGAACGAGTTGGCCCACCCGGAGGCGCCGAGTCCCCACAGGTACAGCACCCCGGTGCCGGCCAGCAGCACGACCAGTGCAGGCCGCGCCCAGGCCGGGTCCTGGGGGCGTCCCCGCCACAAGCGGGCCGGCCACCCGGCGGGGGGCGGCCGGCCGGCCGGGGTCCGGGGAGCCGGGTCCGGCGGCACCCAGGGATCGATGACAGGAGCGGGCGAGTCCGAGGTCCGTGTGGTCATGGCCGCAGCGTCGCGGACCGGTCTGGGTCACCCGTGTGCTGACTCTGTCCGGTCGCTGTGAGCCCGCCCCCACCCCGTGCGGGGTCTCAGCGGGGGAGCCGCACGCTGAACGTGGTGTCGCCCGGCCGGGAGCTCACCGAGACGCTGCCGGTGTGCGCGGTGGTGATGGCGTGCACGAGGGACAGCCCCAGGCCCGCACCGCCGGAGGCACGGGTCCGCGAGGTGTCGCCGCGGGTGAACCGCTCGAAGGCGCTGCCGGCCAGGTCCGGCGGCAGCCCCGGCCCGTCGTCGTGCACGGTCAGGAGCACGGCGTCCGGCTCGGAGCGGGCCGCGACGGTGACCGTCGTGCCGGCCGGGGTGTGCCGCCGGGCGTTGTTCAGCAGGTTGGTGAGCACCTGGTGGAGCCGCTGCTCGTCCCCGGGCGCCACCAACGGCTCGTCGGGAAGGTCCAGCAGCCACCGGTGCTCCGGGCCGACGACCCGGGCGTCGTCCACCGCCTCGAGCACCAGCTTGGTCAGGTCGACGTCGGTGCGCTCGAGCGGACGTCCGGCGTCCAGCCGGGCCAGCAGCAGCAGGTCCTCGACCAGGTGGGACATCCGCTGCGCCTCGGACTCCACCTTGCCCATCGCGGCGCCGAGCTGCTCGTGGTCGTCCGGGCCGGCGCGCCGGCTCAGCTCGGCGTAGCCCTGGATCGTGGAGAGCGGGGTGCGGAGCTCGTGCGAGGCGTCGGCGACGAACTGGCGCACCTGCTGCTCGCTGCGGTGCCGGGAGTCGAGCGCCGACTCCATGTGCGCCAGCAGCGTGTTCAGCGCGGCGCCCACCTGGCCGACCTCGGTGTGCGGGTCGGTGAGGTCGTCCGGGACCCGGACCGTCTCCCCGACCTCTCCGGACGCCAGCGGCAGTCCGGCCACCTCGTGAGCGGTCGCGGCCACCTGGCGCAGCGGCCGCAGCTGCCGGACCACCAGCCACCGGCCGACGAGGGCCGCGCCGGCGACCGCCGCGAGGCCGAGCAGCATCTCCCACCCGACGAGCTTCGCGACGATGCCGCTGGTCTCGGAGGTCGGCAGGCCCGCGACCACCACCAGCCCGGGTGCCCGGGTCGCCTTCACCCGGTAGTCCCCGAGCGCCGGCAGGGACACGGCGTGCACCGCGTCGTCCCGGGGCACCCGCTCGAGGGCGCGCTCGGCCGTCGTGGAGATCGCGCGCTGGCTGCCGCTCGCGGTGACCACGCCCCCGATGGCTCCGGTGCTGTTGTAGAACAGGTTGATGGTGCCCGGCTTCTGCCCGCGCGAGAGCCGGGAGGGCGGGTCGTCGCCGTCGAAGCCGCCGCCCCCGTCGCCGTCGGCCGGCGGCGGCGCCGGGGGCAGTCCGTGCAGGCTGAGCTCGACCGAGCGTCGCAGGCTCTCGTCGAGCTGCTGGTCGAGCTGGGTGGTGAGGTAGCTGCGCATCGCGACGGTGGTGACCGCCGCGACCAGCGCGGTGGACACCACCAGGGCGCTCACCAGGGTGGCGACGAGGCGTCCGGTGAGCGTGCCGGGCCAGAACCGGGACATGCTCAGTCGGCCGGTTTCAGCACGTACCCCGCGCCGCGCATGGTGTGGATCATCGGCTCCCGCCCGGCGTCGATCTTCTTGCGCAGGTAGGAGATGTAGAGCTCGACCACGTTGGCCTGGCCGCCGAAGTCGTAGTTCCAGACCCGGTCCAGGATCTGCGCCTTGGACAGCACCCGGCGTGGGTTGCGCATCAGGAACCGGAGCAGCTCGAACTCGGTGGCGGTGAGGTGGACCTCCTCCTCGCCGCGGAACACCTCGTGGCTGTCCTCGTCGAGGCGCAGGTCGCCGACGGTGAGCACCGACGACTCGCGTCGGTCCGCCGCGCCGGCCCGACGCATCAGCGCCCGCAGCCGGGCGATCACCTCCTCGAGGCTGAACGGCTTGGTGACGTAGTCGTCGCCGCCGGCGGTCAGCCCGGACACCCGGTCCTCGACCGAGTCGCGGGCGGTGAGGAACAGGATCGGTACGTCGGGGTGGTGGCTGCGCATCCGCCGCAGCACCTCCATCCCGTCGAAGTCGGGGAGCATCACGTCGAGCACCACCGCGTCCGGGCGCTCCTCCTTGACCGCCGCGACCGCCCGGCTGCCGGTGTGCGCGACGGAGGGCTCCCAGCCCTCGTAGCGCACCGCCATGCTGATCAGCTCGGCGATGTTCACCTCGTCGTCGACGACGAGCACGCGCAGCGGCGACCCGTCGGGGCGGGTCAGCGTGGGGGCGGAGTTCACGACCGGCATGCGCCCAGCATGGCGCCCGTGGCTGCCCCGCGCCTAGGAGTCCGCTGTGAACATCCTGTGCGTCCGGGGGGAGCGCGGGCTCTCAGCGCACCGGTGGCGCGGACACAGCCTGCTGACAGGTTGGTCCGGCACGGTGGCGGCATGGACAACCAGAACGACGAGGTGGTCCCGCCGACCGGGACGCCGTACCCCCCGCCCGAGCCGACCACAGCCGCGGCCCCCGACGCGGCGGCCGACCCGGCCGCCCCCGACGCGGGCCTGCGGGTCCGCGACCGGGTCTGGTCGCTGCGCACGGTGGTCGCGGTCGCGATCTCCGCGGTGGCGCTGTCCGGGCTCGGCGGCGCGGCGCTCGCCGCCGTCAGCGACGGCGGCGCGTCCGGTCCCGGCGGCCGGACCGGGTTCCACGGCCCGGGCCAGCTGCGGGGCCAGTTCCCGGGCGGGCTGCGGGGCCAGCTCCCGGGTGGGGGGAACGGCCAGACCAACGGCCGGCGGCTCGGCCCACGGTTCGGCCCATGGTTCGGCCAGGGTGGCGGCTCCGGGGGGACCTCCGGCTGGGACGGCTCCGGCGGCGGCCGCGAGACCTGACCTGCGCCGCGGCCGGGCGGAGACCCCCCCACCGCCCCGGCCGGACGCGGAAACGGCCCCCCGAGCAGAGGCTCGGGGGGCCGTTGCGTGCGGCGGGGTGCTCAGCCGGTCTGCACCGCGATGGTGAACTGGACACCGCCGTTGTCGTCGACCTGGGCGTCGAGGATCTTGTCGTCCAGGGTGGTGGCGGCGGTCTCCTCGAGGAAGACCCGGGCGCCGTCATCCTCGAGGACCTGGTCGCCGGGCTGCGGGGCCTCGGAGGGGATCACGTGCAGTGCGGGGGAGTCGGGGGCGTCCTGGCTGATCCGCAGCCCCGCCTCGTTGCCGCCGGTCTGGTCGACCAGGGTCTTCACGACGGTGCTGGCGTTCTCGGTGAGGGTGAGCACGAGGTGCTTTCTCCTTCGTTGTCTGCTTCGCGTTGGGCACGGTGTTGATGTGCTGACCCACCCACACTGCAGGGCCCGCGCCGCTGGATCAAGGCCGGGTGCGACGGCCGGGCGTGTCGCCGGGCCCGGGACCGGCCGGGGGAACGGGCGGTAACCCGGTTGCGCCCGCCTCATAGACTCGACGGGTCATGTCTGAGGCCGGTCGGGAACGTCGCACGCCACGGCGGCGACGGCCGCAGCACCGGCAGCGGCCCCGCAGGCCCCGGCGCGGCCCCGCGGAGGTGGAGCGCCGGCGGGCGCTGGTGCCGACGGTCCGCTACCCCGACGAGCTGCCGGTCAGCCGGCGGCGAGAGGACATCGCCGAGGCGATCCGCGAGCACCAGGTGGTCATCGTCGCGGGGGAGACCGGCTCCGGCAAGACCACCCAGCTGCCGAAGATCTGCCTGGAGCTCGGGCGCGGCGTGCACGGCATGATCGGGCACACCCAGCCGCGCCGGATCGCGGCCCGCAGCGTCGCGGAGCGGATCGCCGAGGAGATCGGCACCCCGCTCGGCGACGTGGTCGGCTACCAGGTCCGGTTCGCCGACCGGTCCGGCACCGACACCCTGGTCAAGCTGATGACCGACGGGATCCTGCTCGCCGAGCTGCAGCACGACCGGATGCTGTCGGCCTACGACACCCTGATCATCGACGAGGCGCACGAGCGCAGCCTCAACATCGACTTCATCCTCGGCTACCTGCGCAACCTGCTCCCCAAGCGTCCCGACCTGAAGGTGATCATCACCTCCGCGACCATCGACCCGGAGCGGTTCGCCGCGCACTTCGCCGGCCGGGACGGCACCCCGGCCCCGATCGTGGAGGTGTCCGGGCGGACCTACCCGGTGGAGGTGCGCTACCGGCCGCTGGTCGAGGAGTCCTCCGACGACCCGGGGGTCGACACCGAGGGCGAGCTCCTGGTCAAGGACCAGACCGAGGCGATCGTCGACGCGGTGCACGAGCTGGTCGCCGAGGGGCCCGGCGACATCCTGGTGTTCCTGCCCGGCGAACGGGAGATCCGCGACACCGCCGACGTGCTGTCGAAGGTCCGCCCGAGGCGCGTCGTCGACGAGTTCGACGTGGTGCCGCTGTACGCCCGCCTGTCGAGCGCCGAGCAGCACAAGGTGTTCGAGCGGCACGCCAGGCGGCGGGTGGTGCTCGCCACCAACGTCGCCGAGACGTCGTTGACCGTGCCGGGCATCCGCTACGTGGTGGACGCGGGGTTCGCGCGGATCTCCCGGTACTCCTACCGCACCAAGGTGCAGCGGCTACCCATCGAGCCGATCAGCCAGGCGTCCGCCAACCAGCGCAAGGGCCGCTGCGGACGTGTCGAGGCCGGCGTGTGCATCCGGCTCTACTCGGAGGAGGACTTCGAGGCGCGCCAGGAGTTCACCGACCCGGAGATCCTGCGCACCAACCTGGCGTCGGTGATCCTGCAGATGACCTCGCTCGGGCTCGGCGACGTGGCCCGGTTCCCGTTCGTGGACCCGCCGGACCACCGGCACGTGAAGGCGGGCGTGCAGCTGCTCGAGGAGCTGCACGCCATCGACCCGTCCGAGCCGGACCCGCGCCGACGGCTGACCAGGCTCGGTCGCCAGCTCGTCGTACTGCCGATCGACCCGCGGCTCGCACGGATGGTGGTGGAGGCGGACCGGCTGGGCTGCCTGCGCCAGGTGCTGGTGGTGGCCGCGGCGCTGTCCGTGCAGGACCCCCGGGAGCGGCCCGCCGATCAGCAGGCGCAGGCCGACCAGAAGCACGCCCGGTTCCGCGACGAGCGCTCCGACTTCATCACGCTGCTGAACCTGTGGCGCTACGTCCGCACCCAGCAGCAGGAGCTCAGCTCGAGCGCGTTCCGCCGGATGTGCAAGGCGGAGCACCTCAACTACCTGCGGATCCGGGAGTGGCAGGACCTCGAGTCCCAGCTGCGCCAGGTCGCCAAGCAGCTCAAGCTCGACACCAGGAGGGCGCCGGACGCAGTCTCCGACGGTCTGGACGAGGACGCGGTCCACCAGGCGCTGCTGTCCGGCCTGCTCTCGCACATCGGCCTGCGCGACCCGGACCGGCGCGACTACCTCGGCGCCCGCAACGCCCGGTTCTCGATCTTCCCCGGGTCCGGCCTGTTCAAGAAGCAGCCGCAGCTCGTGATGGCCGCCGAGCTCGTGGAAACCTCCAAGCTCTACGCCCGCGTCAACGCCGCGATCAAGCCCGAGTGGGCCGAGCGGCTCGGCGCCCACCTGGTCAAGCGCAGCTACTCCGAGCCGCACTGGAGCAAGAAGCGGGCGGCGGTGATGGCCTACGAGCGGGTCACCCTGTACGGCGTCCCGCTGGCCGTCGAGCGGCTGGTGTCCTACGGGTCGGTCGACCCCGGCCTGGCGCGGGAGCTCTTCATCCGGCACGCGCTGGTCTACGGGGAGTGGCACACCCGGCACCGTTTCTTCGCCGAGAACCGGGCGCTGCTCGACGAGGTCGAGGAGCTCGAGCACCGCGCCCGGCGGCGCGACATCATGGTCGACGAGCACACCCTGTTCGACTTCTACGACGCGCGGGTCGGGCCGGACGTGGTCTCCGGGGCGCACTTCGACTCGTGGTGGAAGCGCACCCGGCAGCGCACGCCCGACCTGCTCGCCTTCGACCCGCAGATGCTGGTCAACGAGACCGCCGGGTCGGTCACCGAGCACGACTACCCCGACGCGTGGCGCGAGGGCGAGCTGGTGCTGCCGCTGAGCTACCAGTTCGAGCCGGGCGCGGCCGCGGACGGGGTGACCGTCGACGTCCCGGTGGCCACGTTGAACCAGGTCGACCCGGCCGGCTTCACCTGGCAGGTGCCGGGGCTGCGCGAGGACCTGGTGGTCGCGCTGATCCGGTCGCTGCCGAAGAACCTGCGGGTGAACTTCGTGCCGGCCCCGAACCACGCCCGCGACTTCCTGGCCGCGACGTCGCCGGGCGAGGAACCGCTGCTCGACGCCCTCGAACGGTTCCTGCGCGGCAGCACCGGGGTCGTCGTACCGCGCGAGGCCTGGGACTGGGCCAAGGTGCCCGACCACCTGCGGCCCACCTTCCGGGTCCTGGACGAGCGCCGCCGGGTGGTCGGCGAGGGCAAGGACCTGGAGGCGCTGAAGGCCCCGCTGCGGCCGCGGTTCGCCGCCGCGGTGGCGGAGGCGGCCACCGAGTCCGGGATGACCGTCACCGGGCAGACCGGCTGGACCTTCGCGGCCATCGAGCGGACCTTCACCCAGAACCGGGCCGGGCACGAGGTGCGCGGCTTCCCGGCGCTGGTCGACGAGGGCCCGACCGTGGGGCTGCAGGTGTTCGGGTCCGAGGCCGAGCAGGAGGCCTCGCACCGGCACGGCCTGCGGCGGCTGCTGATGCTCACGACGGCGTCGCCCGCCCGGGGGATCCTCGGGTCGCTGTCCAACGCCGACAAGCTGGGCCTGGCCGGGGCGCCGTACCCGTCCGCGACCGATCTGCTCGAGGACTGCGTCGCGGCCGCGGTCGACGAGCTGGTCGAGCGGCACGGCGGCCCGGTCTGGGACGAGGCCGGGTTCGAGGCACTGCGTGACAAGGTGGCGGCCGACCTCGCCGAGGCGACCCGGGCGGTGCTGCACGACGTGGTGCGGGTGCTCGCCGCGTGGCGCGACGTGGACCGGCTGCTCAGCGGGTCGGCGGACCTGCCGATGCTACCGGCGCTGGCGGACATGAAGGCGCAGGTGGGACGGCTGGTGTTCCGCGGGTTCGTCGCCGACGTGGGCGCCGCTCAGCTGCGCCGGCTGCCCCGTTACCTGGCCGCGGTGACCGCGCGCCGGGAGAAGCTGGCCTCCGGCGTCGGCCGGGACCGGCGGCTGATGGACCAGGTCGCGAGCCTGCAGGAGGCCTACCTGCACCGCCTGGAGGCCCTGCCCGACGGCCGGTCACCGAGCGCCGGGCTGGTCGCGGTGCGGTGGATGCTCGAGGAGTACCGGGTCAGCCTGTGGGCGCAGTCGCAGGGCACCGCCTTCCCGGTCTCCGACACCCGCATCCGCAAGGCCCTCGACGCCCTCTGACGCGCGCGGCGCCGGTCGGGGCTTGCCGCTCAGAGCTTGTAGCCGATGTCGCGCAGCAGCCGCCTGCGGTCCTGCTCGGCCGCGTCGTCCTCCACGCCCAGCGGCGGCTCGCCGTCGACGACGCCGAGGACCCCGCGGCCCTGCTGCGTCTCGGCGACCAGCACCTCGACCGGGTTGGCGGTGGCACAGTAGACGCGGCACACCTCCGGGACCGACTTGATCTGGTTCAGCACGTTCACCGGGAACCCGTCGCGCAGGAACACCACGAACGAGTGACCGGCCCCGATCGCGAGCGCGTGCCGGACCGCGAGCGCCACCAGCTCCGCGTCGTTGCCGGCCCGGCGGACCAGCCGCGGCCCGGAGGCCTCGCAGAAGGCGAGCCCGAAGCGCAGGTGCGGGGACGAGCCGGCCAGCGCCTCGTAGAGGTCCTCGACGGTCTTGATGAAGTGCGCCTGGCCGAAGACCAGGTTCACGCCGTCCGGCACGGCCACGGGCACGACGTCGATCGCAGGCTCACTCATCGCGGACCTTCCTCCCGGCTCACGGTTGCCGGGTCCAGCGTCCCGCCGGGGCGCCGGGGGCGCAACGGGGCACCGCTCGGGCACCCCGTCGGGCCCGGCGGCCGGGAGCGGCGGGGCCGTCCGGCTCAGCGCGCCGGCTGGTCCTCCCCGACGAGGTCCTCCTGGATCTCCTCCAGCGAGCGGCCCCTGGTCTCGGGCACCTTCATCGCGAAGAAGACGATGGACACGACCGCGAGGGCGGCGTAGAGGAAGAACACGCCCTGCCGGGTGATGGCGTTGCTCAGCGACAGGAACGTCTGGGCGACCAGGAAGTTCGCGCCCCAGTTCGCGATCGTGCAGACCGACATCGCCTTGCCCCGGGCGCCGACCGGGAAGATCTCGGAGATCATCAGCCAGAACACCGGCCCCAGCCCGATCGCGAACGCGGCGATGAAGAGCACCAGCCCGGCCAGCGCCAGCCAGCCGTAGTCGTGCTGCAGCGTGCTGGAGCTGAAGTAGACCCCGAGCAGCAGCAGCGCGGCGAGCAGCCCGCCGGTCCCGGTGAGCAGCAGCCCGCGCCGTCCGACCTTGTCGAGCAGCAGCACCGCGACGACGGTGAACACCAGGTTGGTGACCCCGACGATCATGGTCGCGGCCAGCGCCGCGCTGTTGCCCATGCCGGTGTCGGACAGGATCGTGGGCGCGTAGTAGATCACCGTGTTCACGCCGACGAACTGCTGGGCGACCGCCAGCGCGATGCCGACCGCGAACACCGGGCGCAGCGAGGGCCGCAGCAGGCTCTTCACGGTGGCCCCGCGCTCCTTCTCGTTCGCCTCCTCGATGTCGCGGACCTCCCCGTCGATGTCCGCGTTCTCGTCGCCCTCGCGCAGGTCCTCGAGCACACGCCGCGCCTTCTCGTCGCGGCGGTGCATCATCAGCCACCGCGGGGTCTGCGGGACGGTGAGCATGCCGACGGCGAGCACCGCACCCGGGATGGCGGCGACGCCGAGCATCCACCGCCACTGCTCGGGGAAGCCCTTGAAGGAGAAGTTCACGACGTAGGCGAGCAGGATGCCCGACACGATCGCGAGCTGGTTGAACGACACCAGCCCGCCGCGCACCCGGGGCGGCGCGACCTCGGAGATGTAGAGCGGGGAGACGAAGGACGCGGTGCCCACCGAGATGCCGAGCAGGAACCGGAAGCCGATCAGCATCTCGGCGTTCACCGAGAACGCGCACCCGAGAGCGCCCACGACGTACACGCTGCCGGAGAGCACCTTGGTCCACTTGCGGCTGATCCGGTCGGCGAGGTAGCCCGACAGCAGGGCCCCGGTCATCGCGCCGAGCAGCAGCACCGCGACGATGGCCTGCTGCTCGAAGGTGCCCGCGTGCAGGTCCTTCTTGATGTAGAGCAGGGCACCGGAGATGACCCCGGTGTCGTAGCCGAACAGCAGGCCGCCGATCGCGGCGATCACGCTGATGCGGATCAGCAGGCCGTTGCCGCTGTCCCTGACCTCCCTGATGAACCCGCTCATGGCTCCTCCCGATGGGATCTCGACCGCAGTACGTTCAGGGGCCTGCCGTACCCGGATACGTCGGATGGCATGCGAGCGGCGGGTGTAGGTTGCTGCGACCATGTGCACCGTCGCGACGTACAACCTCTACCTGGGCGCCGACCTCACGCTGCTGCTCGACGCCACCGACGCGGACGGGCTCACCGCCCGGGTCGGCCGGGTCCGCGCCCAGCTGGAGGCGACCCGGTTCGAGGAGCGTGCGGCGGCGGTGGCCGCCCTGCTGGCCCGCGCGCGCCCGGACCTGGTCGGCCTGCAGGAGGTGGCGCGCTGGACCCGGGCGCCGGTGCGCGAGGACGGGTCGCTCGGCCCCGAGGAGCCGGTCGTCGACTTCCTGCCGCTGCTGCTGGCGGCCCTCGAGGCGGCCGGCTGCCGGTACGACGCGCACGCGGTGAACGAGAACTTCACCGGGGGTCTGCCGCAGCCGGACGGGGCCTGGGTCGGCGTGACCGGGGCGAACGTGACCCTGGTCCGCGCCGACGGCCCGGTCCGGGTCACCGCGGCACGGACCGCCGAGTTCAGCCGCACGTTCGACCTGGAGACCGGCCTGCCCGGGGTCAGCTTCCCGGTGCGGCGCAGCTGGGGGAGCCTCGACGTGGAGCTGCACGGGCGGCGGCTGCGGTTCGTGAACACGCACACCGAGGCGCACGACCCGGCGACCCGCGACGCCCAGCGCGACGAGCTGCTCGCCGCGCTGGACGACCCGGGCGTCCCGTTGGTCGTGGTCGGCGACTTCAACGCGAGGCCCGGCGAGGTGGGCATGCCCACCGCCTTCGTGGACGCCTGGACCGCCGGCGGCGGTGACCCGGACGGCGGCCCGACCAGTGGCCAGGACGGCGACCTGGCGAACCCGGTCAGCCGGCTGCACTCGCGGATCGACTACGTGTGGGTGCGCGACCTCCGGGTCACCGGCTGCCGGGTGGTGGGGGACCGGCCGCAGGACCGCACCGTGCCCGGGGGGCTGTGGCCCTCGGACCACGCCGGCGTGGTCGCCGACCTCGCGTTCTGAGCGGGGTCACTCGGTGGGGCGCCGACGCAGCGCCTTGGTCTCGCCTCGCCGCTTCTTGCCCGCCAGGCGCCGCTCCTTGGACCCGCGGGTCGGCCGGGTGGGCCGCCGCGGGGGTGCGGGCGGGGCCCCGGCCCGGGTGAGGACCTCCACCAGCCGGGCGCGGGCGGCCACCCGGTTCCGGTGCTGGGAGCGGTACTCCGAGGCGGTGACGGTCAGCACCCCGTCGACCAGCCGCCGCTCCAGCCGCGCGAGCAGCCGCGCGCGCAGGTGCTCGGGCAGCGCGGCGGACCGGCGCACGTCGAAGCTCAGCTCGACCCGGGAGTCGGCGGTGTTCACCGACTGCCCGCCGGGCCCGCCCGACCTGCTGAACCGCCAGGACAGCTCGTCGGCGGGGATGCTCACGCCGCGCACCGAGAGCGGGCCGTTCACGGCCGGTTCCGCGGCGGCTGGGCGCCCATCTGGGCGACGCAGCGCGCCGCCGTGCCCATCGCCAGGTCCGTGCCGCCGACCAGGAACCCGGCGGCCAGCGCGTCACCGGCGCCGGTGACGTCGACGACCGGCCCGGGCGGCGCGGGGCGGTCGTCGGGCACCCCGTCGATCACGAACGTGGCCCCGCCCGCGCCGTGCTTGAGCACCAGCACGGACAGCCCGCCGGCGCCGAAGGACCCCGGGCTGGTCGCCCACTCGGCGTCGGTGGCGAAGACGACCGCGGGGCGCAGGTCGCGGCACAGGTCGGAGAACGACGCGGCGCCGAAGCGGGCGATCAGCGACGCCGACGCCAGGTCCAGCGCGACCCGGGTGCCGTGCGCGCGCGCCACCGCGGCGGTCTGCACGATCCGCTGCGGGTCGCGGGTGCGCAGCAGGGCGTAGCCGGACACGAACAGCCAGTCGGCGTCCTCCAGCCAGGGACCCGCGCTCAGCTCCTCGAGCCAGCGCAGGTCGCCGGGGTCGGAGGCCAGGGACCGGCCGTGCTCGGAGGTCAGCGACATCGCCGCGCTGACCCGTCCCGGGGTGGTCCCCCAGACCTCGACGCCGCGGGCGCCGAGCGCCTCCTGGACCAGCCTGCCGGGCGCCGAGTCCGAGCGCGGGCCGAACACCCGGGCCCGGCCGCCGAGCGCGCTCACCCAGGTGGCGACGTTCGCCGCCTGGCCGCCCGCCGCGAAGGTGATCTGGGCGGGGGTGTCGTCGTCGGGGACCAACCCGCCGGGGGCGTCGACGAGAACGTCGAGCATCACATCGCCGAGGCACGCGACCAGCACGGGGTCTCCTTCCATCCGGCAGAATGCGCCAAGTGAACCAGTTGCCGCTGCGGCTCTCCGACGAGGTGTCCGACGCCATTGCATCAGGCGCGGGCGTGGTCGCGCTCGAGTCCACCCTGATCAGCCACGGACTGCCCACCAGCACGGCCGTGTCGACGGCCCGCGAGATCGAGGACGAGGTACGCCGCCAGGGTGCCGTGCCCGCGACGATCGCCGTGGTGGACGGGGTGGTGCGGGTCGGGCTCGACGCGGACGCCCTGGTCCGGGTCGCCGAGGGCGAGCAGGTCGTCAAGGCCAGCATCCGGGACCTGGGGATGGTGCTGGCCCGCCGGCTCACCGGCGCCACCACGGTCGCCGCGACGTCGTACCTGGCCCACCTGGCCGGGATCCGGGTCTTCGCGACCGGCGGGCTCGGCGGCGTGCACCGGGGGGCGGGGCAGACCTTCGACGAGTCCGCGGACCTGGCCGCGCTCGGCGCCGTCCCGGTGACCGTGGTGTGCGCGGGAGTGAAGTCGATCCTCGACGTGGCGGCGACCCTGGAGCGGCTGGAGTCGCTGTCGGTGGCCGTGGTGGGCTACCGCACCGACACCTTCCCCGGGTTCTACGTGCGCGACACCGGCCTGTCCGTCCCCTGGCGGGTGGAGCACCCCGCCGAGGTCGCCGCGCTGATGCGGTCCCGGGACGTGCTCGGGCTGCAGCAGGGCATCGTGGTGGCGAACCCGATCACCGCGGCCGAGGAGATGGCCCCGGACCTGCACGAGGCCACGCTCTCGGACGCGCTCGCCGCGGCACGGCGGCAGGACGTCACGGGCAAGGACGTCACCCCGTTCCTGCTGGCGTACTTCCACGAGCACACCCAGGGCGCCAGCCTGGTGGCCAACGTCGCCCTGGTGCTCTCGAACGCGGCGCTGGCCGCGGAGATCGCCCGGTCCGCGGCGGGCGCGCCCGGGGAGAAGTAGCGCGCCGGACCGGGAGCGCCTCACGGCGCGTGGCCGCTCGTAGCGGCTTGTTTTGGGACCCGGGGCTGCCGCGGTCCGGCGCGGTCCCCACTCTACAAGCCAGGCGCCTCGAGCCAAGCCGCTTTCGCGTGACGTGGTTCTCGGCCGGCGCCGGGCTGGTAACGGGCCGGTCAGGCCAGCAAGCCGTCGACCTCGAGCCGGGCGGCGTGCTCGAGCTGCTCGGCCATCGTCACCAGCTTCGCGGCGGACAGGTCCGAGGCGTACGGCGTCGGGGCGTGCTCGGCGCCGACCTGCGCGCGTCCCGCGGCGACCACCCGGGCGAACGCCGCGGCCCGGAACAACGTGTCCGCGAAGTCGCCGCGGGCCACCCCGCGCAGCACCAGGTCCACGAGCTGGCGCACCTCGGCGGGACCGGGCGGGTCGACCACCCCGGCCACCACCTCGTGCACCGGGGTGAGCCGCCGGCCCGCGTCGAACTCGCGCGCGGCGGCCACCGGGTCGACGTACACCCAGGAGCGGAGCAGGTAGAGCCGCCACAGGCAGCCGGCCAGCGAGTCCGCGGGGGAGCCGGCCCACAGGTCCGCCAGCGTGTCCAGGCCCTCGGACTCGGCGAGCCGGACCACCCGGGTGACGACCGCCTCGTCCGCGACGTCGCGGGCGCCGCGGACCAGCAGCGTGGCGCACCGGTCGGCGGCCTCGCTGCGCTCAGCGGGGTCGACGTCACCGGTCATCGCCTCGAAGTGCTGGGCACCGGGCAGCGCCGGCCGGTGGTGGCGGGGTGGCTCGGACATCGGTCCCAATCTACGCGACCTGGCCCCGGTCAGTGACCCGGATCAGTGACCCGGATCAGTGACCCGGATCAGTGACCCGGGTCAGTGACCCGGGTCAGTGACGTGGAGGCGGCAACGCGTCGGTGGCCTCGAGGACGTCGAGCCCGGTGATCTGCAGCAGGTCCACGGTGATCGACCGGATCTGGGCCAGCACCACGTCCGCGGACAGGTCCGCGGTGCGCTCCACCCGGGCGGTGGCCTCGCCGATCCCGAGCAGGGCGGCGCGGACGTCCGAGGCCATCTCGTCACGGGCGAGCTGGGCGGCCATCTGCCCGGCCGCCTCCGCCAGGTCCTCGCAGAGCAGCGCGTAGGAGCGCGGAAGCCGCTCGTGCCGGTAGCCCGCGACGGTGATCCGCCGGACCAGCACCCGGGTGTTGCGCAACGCCCGGTCGAGCGGCTCGACCAGCTCCACCATCCGGCGTACCTGGCCGGTGTGCCGACGCCGGAACGGCGAGGAGGCCAGCACCGACAGCCCCTCGTCCGAGGCCGCCTGCAGCTCGCGGATCAGCGGCTCGGTGCTGCGCGCGGAGGCGAGCACGTCGACCGCCCGGTCGGCGTCGCCGTCCAGGGCGCTCTCGCCGGCCGCCCGGAGCAGCTGGGCGATCCGGCGGACCACCACCGCCGCCTGCTCGCGGGGCCGGCGCAGCGGCGCCCGGGGCACCACCGCGGCCGCGAGCAGCGCCACGGCGCCGCCGACCAGCGCGTCGATCCACCGGGTCAGCGCGTAGCCGGGGGAGGCGGCCAGGGTGACCACGACGATCGACTGGACCGCGGCCTGGGTGACCAGCAGCGCGCCCGCGTTGACGAGCAGGGCGATCGACATCGCCAGCGCCACGATCAGCGTGAGCTGCCAGGCTCCGGTGCCCAGCAGCAGCACCAGCACGTCGGCCAGGAACACCCCGATGGCGACGCCGACGGTGACCTCGGCGACCCGGCGCAGCCGCTGCCCGTACGACGTGCCCAGGCAGATCACGGCGACGATCGGCGCGAAGAACGGGTGCGGGTGGCCGACCACCACGGTGGCGACCCACCACGCGACCCCGGCGGCGACCGAGGCCTGCCCGACGTGCCACGCCTTGGACCGGAGCCGGGCCACCCTGGCCCGGGTCGACAGGCGGCCGCGGTCCCACATCCGGTCCAGGGGGCTCGCGTCGCTCACCCGCCGAACGCTACCGCCGGGTGGGCGCAACGGGCGGCCGCGACCGCCCGCCGGACCGCCGGCCGGACCGCCGGCCGGACCACCCGCCGGACCGCCGGCCGGACCACCGGCCGGACCACCGGCCGGACCACCCGCGACGCGAGTCCGCCCGCGAAATCCGGGGTGGTCACCGATACGGTGGCCCGTGGTCCCAGGTCGAAGGAGGTGTCTGTCCGTGCGTCGTGCGTTCGTGGGCGCCGTGGCGATGCTGGTGCTGGCGCTGGCTGCGGCCGGCTGCACCGCCGCCGGCCCGGGCGCCGCGCCGACGCCCGCGTCCTCGACCACCTCACCGTCGGCGTCGGGGTCCTCGGGCTCCTCGGCGCCGCCGGTTCCGGTCACCCTGCGGTTCGCGGTGTACGGCGACGCGCAGACCGTCGACGTCTACCGCAGCCTGGCCGACGCCTACACCGCCCTGCACCCCGAGGTGACGATCGTGCTGCAGCACAGCCGGGACCGGCTCGCCGCGGCGCAGCGGCTGGACCGGCAGTTCGCCCACGGGCGCGCTCCCGACGTGTTCCTGGCCGGTCACCAGCAGATGCCCGAGCTGGTGGCGAAGCTGCGGGTGCACCCGGTCGACCAGCTGCTGGAGAAGCGCGGGGTGCTGTTCGGGGACAACTACCAGCGGGTCGGTCTGGAGGCGTTCAGCGCCGACAGTGCGCTGCAGTGCATGCCGCACGACGTGTCCCCGCTGGTGGTGTTCTACAACAAGCGGCTGCTCCGGCCGCGGACCCTGGCTCGCCCGGGCGAGGACCCGGTGACGGTCGACAACGGGTGGACCTGGGAGCAGTTCGCCACCGCCGCCCGCAGGCTCTCCCACGGCGACGTCAAGGGGGTGTACCTGCCGCCGGAGCTGGAGACGCTGCTGCCGCTGGTGCGCTCCGCCGGTGCCGACCTGGTCGACGACGATCGGGCCCCCAGCACGCTCACCCTGTCCGACGGGGGTGCCCGCGCCGCGCTGGAGCGGGTGCTGCAGGTGGCCCGCGACCCGCAGCTCACCCCGTCGCCCGACGAGCTGAGCCGGCACGACCCGGTGCGCCTGTTCGAGGACGGCCGGATCGGGATGCTGGTGGGCACCCGCCGGCTGGTGCCCAAGCTGCGCGAGGCGACCGGGCTGCGGTTCGACGTCTTCCCGCTGCCCAGCCTCGGCAAGCCACGCACGATCACGGAGATGACCGGCTACTGCATCGCCGCGCACACCCCGCACCTGGAGCAGGCCGCGGACTTCCTCACCTACGCCACGAGCACCGAGGGGGAGAAGATCACCGCCCGGCTCGGCGGGATCGTGCCGGCCAACCTGCCCGCGCTGCACTCGGACGCGTTCCTGCAGCCCGGCAGCGAGCCGCGCCACGCGGGCGTGTTCAGCGACACCCTGCAGCGCGCCGACGCACCACCGTTCGTGCCCGGCTGGCCGGTGCTGGAGCAGCAGCTGCAGCCGCTGCTCGACAAGCTCTTCTACGCACCGGTGCTGAACCTGGACCGGCTGCTGCCGCGGATGGACCGGCGCTCGCGCACCGTGCTCGCCCCGCCGAGCCCGTCGCCCGCGTCCTGACCGGGCGCGGCCTCAGGAGGCCGCGTCGATGGCGGTGACCAGCGGCCCGGCGGCCAGCTCGATCTGCCACTCGCGCGCGCCGAGGGCCCGCAGCCGCTCGGCGACCAGGTCGGGCAGCTCGGCGCCGTCACCGTCGGGCGGCTCCCACAGCAGCCGCCGGACGTAGTCCGGGGTGAGCAGGTTCTCCACCGGCACCGTCAGCCGCTCGGCGAGCTCCTTGAGGCCGGTGCGGGCCGCGGACAGCCGCGCCGCCGCCACCGGGTCCCGGTCCGCCCAGGCCCGGGGCGGCGGCGGCCCGTCGTACCGCGCGGCCACGGGGGGCAGGTCCTCCTCGGGCAGCGCGCGGGCCTCGCGCAGCGCGGCGACCCACTGGCTCGCGTAGCGCTCGGCGCCGCGGCCGCGGAACCCCTTCAGCCCGAGCAGCGCGGCCTTGTCCCGGGGCAGCGCGTTCGCGGCCTCGACGATCGCGGAGTCGGGGATGATCCGGCCCGGGGTGACGTCGCGCTGCGAGGCGATCGCGTCACGGGTCTCCCACAGCGCGCGCACCGCGGCCAGCGCGCGGCGGCCCCGTGCCCGGTGCATGCCGGACGTGCGGCGCCAGGGCTCCTGGCGCGGACCGTTGGGGGTGGCGGTGACCAGGTGCGCGAACTCCTGGCGGGCCCACTCGGCCTTGCCGGTCTCCTCGAGCTCGGCGGCGAGGGCCTCGCGCAGCTCGAGCAGCACCTCCACGTCGAGCGCGGCGTACTCCAGCCAGGGCTCGGGCAGCGGGCGCGTCGACCAGTCCACCGCCGAGTGCTCCTTGCGCAGCCGGCGGCCGACGATGGTCTCGACCAGGGTGGCCAGGCCCACCCGCGGGTAGCCCAGCAGCCGCCCGGCCAGCTCGGTGTCGAACAGCGTGGTGGGCCGCAGTCCGAGCTCGGTGAGGCAGGGCAGGTCCTGGGTTGCCGCGTGCAGGATCCACTCGGCGTCGCCGAGCGCCTCCCCGAGCGCGCGCAGGTCGGCGAACGGGATCGGGTCGACCAGCGCGGACCCGGAGCCCTCGCGGCGCAGCTGGATCAGGTAGGCGCGGGCGGAGTAGCGGTACCCGGAGGCCCGCTCGGCGTCGATCGCGACCGGGCCGCTTCCCGAGCCGAACGCCTCCAGGGTCTTCTCCAGGGCGTCCTCGGTGTCCACCACCGGGGGCAGCCCGTCGCGCAGCTCCAGCAGGGGAGCGGGGGGTGGCTGGTCGGCCTCGGGGGGCTGGGTGGCGGGGGTCTCTGGGTCGGACATCAGGCGTGGCCACGCTGCCCGCGGCGGCTCGGCAGCGGCGCCACTCCCTCGGGGACGGGCGGCAGGCCCGACGCGGTGCACAGCAGCTCACCCCACGCCTCGACGTGCGGGCCGAGGTCCAGGACCGGGTCGCCGATGGGGGTCCAGGACGCCCGGATCTCCAGCTGGGCGGTGGCCTCCTCCTCGGCCATCGACCCGAAGCTCTCCGAGGACACCTTGGTCACGGTGCCCGAGGGGGCGGCGAACAGCGCGCCGTGCGCCTCGAGCGCCTCGCTCAGCCACGACCAGCCGACCTCCCCGAGCAACGGGTCGTTGGCCATCTCGGGGTCGATCTCGGCGCGGGCGTAGGCGACGCAGCGGAAGGTGCCCGCCCAGGCGTCGTTCCCGGCCGGGTCGTGCAGCAGCACGATGCGGCCCGTGCCCACGTCCTCGCCGTCGATGGTGACGTCCGCGGACAGGGCGGAGGCGTGCGGGGCGATCCGCTGCGGGGCGGGCATCTCCTCGCAGAACACCTCGGGGCGGAGCCGGGCTGCGTGCATCTGCGCGACTGCCAGCCGGAACTCCTCGGGCACTGCGGAGGCGTCCACACGAGGCTCTTGACGTGCGGCCATGGGGCCAGACTAAGCCGGATTCCCCTCACGAGTTGCCCGACACGCGGCCTGGTCCAGTGCGCGATGCCGGTCCGGCCGGTCCGCGATTGGGCGCCGGGCGGGCGGCCTGGGAGGATCTGCGGGTGACCTCCGCCGTTTCCCAGTCAGCGTTCCTCCGTGCCGCGCGCGGTGAACCGGTGCCGCACACGCCGGTGTGGTTCATGCGTCAGGCGGGCCGCTCGCTCCCCGAGTACCGCGCCGTCCGCGAGGGGGTGCCGATGCTCGAGTCCTGCATGCGGCCGGACCTGGTCGTGGAGATCACCCTGCAGCCGGTGCGCCGGTACGGCGTCGACGCGGCGATCTTCTTCTCCGACATCGTGCTGCCGATGAAGGCGGTCGGCGTCGACCTGGACATCAAGCCGGGGGTGGGTCCGGTGGTGGCGGACCCGGTGGAGACCCTCGCCGACGTCGCGGCGATCCCCGACCTGGACCCCGGCCACGTCCCGTTCGTCACCGAGTCCGTGCAGACGCTGGTCCGCGAGCTCGGCGGCACCCCGCTGATCGGGTTCGCGGGTGCGCCGTTCACCGTGGCGTCGTACCTCGTCGAGGGCGGGCCGTCCAAGGAGCACGCGAGGACCAAGGCGATGATGTTCGGCGCCCCGGACGTGTGGGACGCGCTGCTGCGCAAGATCGCCGGCATCTCGGCGGCCTACCTCGAGGTGCAGGTGGCGGCCGGCGCCTCCGCGGTCCAGCTGTTCGACTCCTGGGCGGGCGCGATGTCCCCCGAGGACTACCGGCGCTACGTGCTGCCGTACTCCGCCGAGGTGCTGGCCCGCGCCGGCGCCCTGGGGGTGCCGCGGATCCACTTCGGGGTCGGCACCGGCGAGCTGCTCGGGCTGATGGGTGAGGCGGGCGCCGACGTGGTGGGCGTCGACTGGCGGGTGCCGCTGGCCGAGGGCGTCCGGCGGGTGGGGGGCCGGGTCGTGCAGGGCAACCTGGACCCGTCGCTGGTGTTCGCGCCCACCGAGCTGATGCTGGCCCGCGCCGCCGAGGTGCTGGAGGCCGGCCGGGCCGCCCCGGGGCACATCTTCAACCTCGGGCACGGAGTGCTGCCCTCCACCGACCCCGACCAGCTCGCCCGGCTGACCGACTTCGTGCACACCCACTCCGCCCGCTGACGACTGATTACCAGGGGATGCAGGCGATCTGTCACTCCCCGTGGTGATCTTGCCCCGGGATGTGACAGATCGCCCAGGGGAGTGCGGCCGACCTCGCCCGGAGAAGCGGCGTCAGGGTCGGCGGCGTCAGGGTCGGCGGCGTCAGGGTCGGCGGCGTCAGGGCGCGGCGGGGCCGTCCGCGCCGCCGGCCGCAACCGGGGCGCCGGTACGACGGGCTCGCACCGCCCTGCGCACGAGCAGCCACACCGGCGCACCCAGCAGCCCGAGCAGCACGGCGAACGGCAGCAGCGCGCCCACCACGGTGAGCACCACCACGACCGTGTCGACCAGGGCGCGCCAGCCGGCGCCGAGCCCGGCCACGAATCCCGCGTGCCGCAGCCCGTCCGGCGGGGGGACGTACCGGGCCGGCACCGACAGGTAGAGCGTGATCGTGGACATCGTGGTCTGGTCGTGCAGGGCGTCGCGCTGCGCGACCAGCGACTGCAGCTCGGACTCACGGTCGGTGATCTCCTGCTCGAACCGAATCAGGTCGTCGATGTTGGCGGTCTGCCGCTGGAACTTGTGCAGCCGCCCGAGGCTGGTGCGCAGGGTCCGCACCCGCTCGCGGACGTCGATGACCTGCGTGGTCACGTCCTTGGTCTGGCTGTCCGACGTCTTCAGCGTGCCGATCCGCTCCAGCGCGTCCATCGCCGCGCCGAACCGGCCCACCGGGACCCGCAGCACCAGCGTCGAGCGCTCGATGCTGCCGTCTCGGGCGTGCGAGGTCTGCTCGCTGTCCACGGTGCCGCCGAACGCGACCAGCAGCCGGTCCACCTGCCTGCGGGCCGCGTCCGGGTGCTTGCTGGTCAGCGAGATCTCCCCGGTCTTGATCTTGGCCTTGGCCCGGACCGCCGGACGGTCGGCGCCGGGGGAGGAGTCCTGCTGGGACCGGTCGGCGCCCGCGACCTGCCCACCGGTGGCGCTGCCCGGCGCGACCGCGCTCGACGACGCGGTGTTGCTGCCGTTGCCGCTGCTGCAGCCCGCCACCAGGATCCCGGCCGCGACGACCACGGCGGCAAGGCCACACTTCACGGGGTTCCTCATCTGGGGCCACCTGCTTTCGTCGGACCGCGACTGGTGCAGGTGTGACGCGCCCGGACGCCACCCGGTTCCGGCCGGGTGGCGGTGACGCCCAGGTGTTTGCCAACCTGTGACGTGTGACCCCGCGACCCGGCTCCCGTCCCGACCCCGCACCAACCGTCGTCGTCGTCGGCGGCGGCATCGCCGGGCTCGCCGCGGCCGCCGCGGTACGACGGACCGCGCCGGCGGCGCACGTGCTGGTGCTCGAGGGGTCGCCGTCGATCGGCGGCAAGCTCCGCCTGGCCACCGTGGCAGGGGTCACCGTCGACGTCGGCGCGGAGTCGATGCTGAACCGCCGGCCCGAGGGCGTGGCCCTGGCCCGCGCCGCGGGGCTGGGCGACCGGCTGGTGCACCCCGCGACGATCTCCGCGAACCTGTGGTCCCGCGGGCAGATGCACCCGATGCCGCGGACCCTGATGGGGGTGCCCACCGACGCCCGGGCGCTCGCCGAGAGCGGGGTGATCTCCAAGCCGGGCCTGGCCCGGGTCACCCTGGACGCGGTGCTGCCCGCGACCCGGCTCGGCGACCAGGACGTGAGCGTCGGCTGGCTGATCGAGGAGCGGTTCGGCCGGGAGGTCGTGGACCGGCTGGTGGAGCCGCTGCTCGGCGGTGTGTACGCCGGGCACGCCCGAGAGCTCTCCGCCCGCGCGGCCGTCCCGCAGGTGGTCGCGCTGCTCGACCGGGACAAGTCGATGCTCCGCGCCGCCGCCGCCGCGACCTCCCAGGCGTCCGGCGGGTCCGACGTACCCGTCTTCGCCGGCCTGGTGGGCGGCCTCGGCCAGCTCCCCGACGCCCTGGTCGCGGCCGCCGGGTTCGAGGTGCGCACCGGGGCCACCGTGCGTGACCTCGCCCGGGCCGCGGACGGGGGCTGGCACCTGGTGGTCGGGCCGACCGCGGACGCCGAGATCGTGCACGCCGACGCGGTGGTGCTGGCCACCCCGGCGCGGCCCACCGGCCGGCTGCTCGCCGACGTGGTGCCGGACGCGTCCTTGGAGCTGGCCCGGATCGAGTACGCGTCGATGGCGATCGTCACGCTGGCGTTCCGCCGCCGGGACTTCCCCGGGACCACCGGCTCCGGCTTCCTGGTGCCACCGGTCGACAAGCGCCGCGTCAAGGCGGCCACCTACTCGTTCGCCAAGTGGGAGTGGGTTCGCGAGGCCGGTGAGGTCGCCGGCGCCGGCGACGACGCGCTGCTGCTGATGCGGTGCTCGATCGGGCGGCACCGCGAGGAGGAGGTCCTCCAGGTGCCCGACGAGGAGCTGGTCACCGTCGCGCGCGAGGACCTCTGCGACGCGATCGGGGTGTGCGCGCCCCCGGCCGACTGGCACGTGCAGCGGTGGGGCGGCGGGCTGCCGCAGTACGCCGTCGGGCACCCCGAGCGGGTGCGCCGGGTGCGCGCGTCGGTGGCGCAGGTGCCCGGCCTGGCGGTGTGCGGGGCGGCGTACGACGGGCTCGGGATCCCGGCCTGCATCGCCTCGGCGGAGCGTGCCGTCGAGCAGGTCCTGCCGGTGCTCGAGCCCGCCGCGGAGGGCTGACCCCGGCGCGCGGGGGCTTGCGCCACGGGGGAGAATGGGCCGCATGACTGAGGCAGCCAAGCGGCAGAACCAGGGCAAGGTCGCCCGGGATCTCAACGACACCATCCGCTACACCATGTGGTCGGTGTTCAAGCTCCGCGACGTGATCGGCGAGGGCGACCGGGCGGCCGAGGCGCACGAGGTGGAGAAGCTGTTCGCCGAGCTCGGCGACGGGGGAGTGACGATCCGCGGGCTCTACGACGTCGCCGGGCTGCGCGCGGACGCGGACCTGATGATCTGGTGGCACGCGGCCACCGCCGACGAGCTGCAGGACGCCTACCACCGGTTCCGGAGCACGGCGTTCGGGGCCCGTCTGGACCCGGTGTGGTCGCAGATGGCGCTGCACCGGCCGGCGGAGTTCAACAAGAGCCACATCCCGGCGTTCCTGGCCGACGAGCAGGCGCGCGCCTACGTGTGCGTCTACCCGTTCGTCCGGTCCTACGAGTGGTACCTCCTCGAGGACGCCGAGCGCCGTCGGCTGCTGGCGGAGCACGGGATGATGGCGCGCGACTACCCCGACGTGCGCGCCAACACGGTGTCCTCGTTCGCGCTCGGTGACTACGAGTGGATGCTGGCGTTCGAGGCCGACGAGCTGCACCGGATCGTGGACCTGATGCGGCACCTGCGCGGCTCGGAGACCCGCCGGCACGTGCGCGAGGAGGTGCCGTTCTACACCGGGCGGCGGCGCACCCCCACCGAGCTGGTCACCGACCTGCCCTGACCCACCGGTGGCCCGGAGCGTCATACGAGGTGGTCGCGATGACGACCGGCTCGTATGACGTTGCGGGGGTGGTCCGGGGCGGAGCGGCCGCGGCTACTCCGCCGGCTCGAGGGTCAGGCTGATCGAGTTGATGCAGTAGCGCTGGTCGGTCGGGGTGCCGTAGCCCTCGCCCTCGAACACGTGCCCGAGGTGCGACCCGCAGCTGGCGCAGCGGACCTCCACCCGCTTCATCCCGAACGAGCTGTCCTCGAGGTACTCGACCCGGTCCTCGGCCAGCGGCGCGTAGAACGACGGCCAGCCGCAGTGCGACTCGAACTTGGTGTCGGAGCGGAACAGCTCGGCCTGGCAGGCCCGGCAGCGGTAGACCCCGGTGGTCTTGGTGTCGGTGTACTCGCCGACGAACGCGGGCTCGGTGCCCGCCTTGCGGAGCACCTGGTACTCCTCGGGGGTGAGCCGCTCGCGCCACTCCTCGTCGCTCTTGCTGACCTGGTAGCCCATGGCCTCGAGCCTACCGACGGTCGCCAACCCGCCCGTGGTACGGCGTCCGCGCGGGCCGTCGTACCACGGGCGGCACCCCTCACGCCCCGGGACCGCGAGGGGTTTCCGACCTCGGCCCACGGGTCAGCGGCGGGCCGTCGACCGTCCAAGCCGGACCACCTGGGGGTCGTGGTCGGAGCGCTGGTCGGCGAACTCGGCGTTCACGTGCACCACGTCGTAGGCGTAGCGCTGGGCGACCAGACCCGGTGAGAGCAGGATGTGGTCGAGCACCTGGCTGTTGCCCTCGTAGTCGTAGGTGTAGCGCTCCGGCAGCGGCAGGGTCCTCGGCAGGTCGGTCAGCGCCGTGGGACCCGAGCCGACCAGGAGGTTCGCGGTCTGCGAGTACTCGTAGTCGTTGAGGTCGCCGAGCACCACCACCCGGGCACGCGGGTCCGCCGCCAGCAGGGCGTCGACGAAGCCGCGGACCACCTGCGCCTGCTCGTGCCGCTTCGGCTCCGAGGAGCGCACCGGCGGCTGCCAGCGGCCGAGCAGCGGGTCGTCGCCGCCCTTGGAGGAGAAGTGGTTGCCGACCACGAACAGCGGCCTGCCGTGCCAGTGGAACTCCCCGACGAGCGGGACCCGGGCGGAGGCCCAGGCGGGGCTGCCGGGCTCGATCCGGCCGGGGGAGCGGGTCAGGTGGGTGCGCCACCCGTGGCCGGCGACCGCGGTGCCCTCGGTCGACGAGGGGGTGCCGCGGTCCACGAACCGCAGGCTCCCACCCGGGCGGAACAGGAACGCGTTGCGGATGTTGCCGCCCGGCTCGCCGCCCTCCTGGTCGTCGACCGGGTCGATCTGCCGCCAGTCGTACGACGGGCCACCGGCGCGACGGACCGCCTCGGTGAGGAGCCGGAGCGTCACGCCTGCGGACGTGGTGCCGTCGTCGGTGGGGCCGTTGTCGTCCTGCACCTCCTCCAGGCCGACGATGTCGGGTGCGGCGAGGTTGTGCACGATCTCCCTGGCGAGGCCGTCGAACTTGCTCTGCGGGTCGCCCGGGTCGAGGTTCTCGACGTTGAACGTGGCCACCGCGAGCCGGCCGTGCCCGGACGGCCGGGTGACCTCGGGCTGGATGCCCCCGGGGACGACGGTCGGCGTGGTCGAGGGCAGGATCCGGAAGTTGTCGTAGTCGTAGCCCAGGACGCCGGTGGTGCGGCCGGCAAGGTGGTCGCCGACGTTCGCCTGCGGCATCGGCGCGAGCGTCGGGTCGAGCAGCACCCGCTCGGGGTTGGGGTCGTCCGCAGTGGCCACGATGCCACCCCGGGCGGAGCGGGTGCCGGAGCCGACCGGGACCACCGGGATCTCGTCGTACTTGTTGGTGGGGCCCACCACCTGGGCGTCGTCGACGGCGACGCGCATGCCTTCCAGGGACTCCCAGAAGTCGATGCCGTCCCGGGCGGGGTCGAAGTCCGTCTGCTGCTCGACGGTGCCGTCCTGGGCGTCGTCCTCGATCACCTCGCCGGGGGGCACCAGCCCGCCGGGGCCGACCAGGGTGGCCTCCGGCAGCGGGTTGCCGTGCGAGAGCACGTCGACCGTGGGGTCGCCGATCTCGGTCGTGGAGAGCCCGCTCGAGCCGGGACGGTACTCGGTGACCGTGCCGGTGACCGTGACCGCGTCGCCGACCGCCACGGAGGGGGCCGAGTGGGTGAACACGAGGACCGCCTCGCTGGTGGCCGGGTCGTCGTCGGCGTGCGGGTCCTGCATCCAGAAGCCGTTGCCGGTCGTCGCGGTCGCGACGCCGGGCACCGCGAGCACCCGGTCACCGCGGTGCGGCGAGACCTGCGCCGCCCCCTGCACGTCGTGGATGGCCAGGTCGGGGACACCGCCGTCCCCGCCGGTGCCACCGCCGGGCGTGTCCCCGGCGGTGTTCGTGGGCGTGGGGTCGCCCACGGTGAAGTCGGCCGCGTTGTCGTCGCTGTCCGTGCCGTCGGCGGCCCGTGCGTCCGCGGTGGTGTTGGCGAGCCTCGGCGCGGGGTCGGTGCCCTCGTGGTCGTCGGCGCCGCCGTAGCCGACGAAGTCCACGACGCCCGCGGACGCGTGACAGTCGCTGCCGCAGGCCAACGGGTCCGTTCCGTCGACCAGCGCGACCTTGCCCTGCTTGGCGCTCATCGGTGTCGACCCCGTCGCGTCGGGGGTCGGCAGGTCCGTCGTACCGCCGCCGCCGGCGGCCTCGGCGACCAGGTAGTGCTCGCCAGGCCCGAGGTCCCCGGACAACGGCGTGGCCCGGTACGCGGTGCCGGTCGCGCTGGCGTACTGCACCGACCAGCCGGTGAGGTCCACCGCCGTGGTGCCGGGGTTGTACAGCTCGACGAAGTCGTTGCGCAGGGTGGCGCCGGAGTTGCCGCCGCCGCCGTAGACCTCGGAGACCACCACGGCGCCGCCGGCGGCCACGGTGGCCGGGGCGGGAAGCGCGATCGAGGCCGCCAGCGCGGTGGTCGTGGCCAGTGCGAGCCCGATGCTGCGGGTGCTGCTCAACGTGTTTCCTCTCGGTCGCCCCCGGCAACCCGGCCGGGGCCGAGCGAGAAAACAGCTGGACGAGCCCGGAAGGGTCTTCCCGGCTCGCGCATGACTCTAGGGCGCCGGGGGTAGTGCAGGGAAGAACCTGGTGTCGGTGTTCTCCCGCTGTTTCCCGAACCGTCCCGTTTCACCGATTGAGACGGGTCTGGCCCGGCGGTGGACCGCCGACGCAGGATCAGTGCACAACCGTTCACTGAAACGGCGGGCATCGCCCGCCACCGCCCGGGGGTGATGTGCGTGTCGTTGCAGAGCGGGACCGTCGACTGGCAGCGGTTGCGGGACTGGGGCTCCCGGCTGACCACGCCGCTGCACACCGACGACTACCTCTCGCTGATCAACCCGCTGTGGTCGGCCCGCGAGCTGCGCGGCCGGGTGGAGCGGGTGATCGCGGAGACCGACGACGCGGCCACCCTGGTGATCCGGCCGGGCTGGGGGTGGTCCTTCGACCACCAGCCCGGGCAGTACGTCGGGATCGGCGTGGAGGTCGACGGGCGGTTCCACTGGCGGTCCTACTCGCTGAGCTCGCCGCCGCAGCGCGACGGCCGGGACATCGCGATCACCGTGCGGGCGATGCCCGAGGGGTTCTTGTCCAACCACCTGGTGGGCGTGGACCCCGGCACCATCGTGCGGCTCGCGGCACCCGCCGGCGACTTCGTGCTGCCGAGCCCGCCGCCGCCGATGATGCTGTTCCTGGTCGGCGGCAGCGGCATCACCCCGGTGATGGCGATGCTGCGCACCCTGGACCGGCGCGGGTCGATGCCCGACGTGGTGCTGGTCTACTCCTCGCCGACGCCGGAGCGGATGATCTTCCGTGCGGAGCTGCAGGAGATGGCCCGCCGGCACCCGGGGCTGCACCTGCACGAGCAGCACACCGACCTGCACGGGATGTTCTCGCTGCACCAGCTCGACGAGGTGTGCCCGGACTGGCGGGAGCGGGAGAGCTGGGCGTGCGGACCCGGGCCGATGCTGGACTCGGCGGAGGAGCACTGGACCGACGCGGGCCTCGAGGGCCACCTGCACGTGGAACGCTTCACGCTGGCCACCGACGGCGACGGCGGCCGGGGCGGGACCATCACCTTCCAGAACTCCGGTCGGAAGGTCGAGGCCGACGGGGCCACCACGCTGCTCGAGGCCGGCGAGGAGGCCGGCGTCGGGATGCCGTTCGGCTGCCGGATGGGCATCTGCCACACCTGCACGCTGACGATGATCTCCGGCCGGGTGCGCGACCTGCGCAACGGCGAGGAGCACGCCGAACCCAACGAACCGATCCAGACCTGCATCACCGTCGCCGAGAGCGACTGCGTCCTCAACATCTAAGGAGTACGACGACATGGCGATCTCCGACGTCAAGGAGTACACCCACCTGTCCGAGGCCGACGTCGAGGCGCTCGGCCGCGAGTTCGACGCGATCCGTGCCGACATCGAGGAGTCCCGGGGCGCCGCCGACGCCGCCTACATCAACCGGATGATCAAGATCCAGCGGCGGCTCGCCGCGGCCGGGCGGGTCACCCTGTTCGCGAGCCGGTACAAGCCCGCGTTCTTCGCCGGTGCCGCGATGCTCGGGATCGCCAAGATCCTGGAGAACATGGAGATCGGCCACAACGTGATGCACGGCCAGTGGGACTGGATGAACGACCCGGAGATCCACTCCAGCACCTGGGAGTGGGACACCGCCCAGCCCGCCGAGCAGTGGAAGCACAGCCACAACTACATCCACCACCAGTTCACCAACGTCCTCGGCTACGACAACGACATCGGCTACGGGGTGCTGCGGATGGCCCGCGAGCAGAAGTGGCACCCCGTCAACCTGGGCCAGCCGGCCTACAACACGCTGCTGGCACTGCTGTTCCAGTGGGGTGTGGCGCTGCACGACCTCGACCTCGAGGCGATCCGCAAGGGCCGCAAGGACCCGAAGGAGATGAAGCGCCAGCTGCGGCAGATCGGGCGCAAGGTGCGTCGCCAGATCGGCAAGGACTACGTGCTGTTCCCGCTGCTGACCGGCCCGGCGTTCCTGGCCACCGTGAAGGCCAACGCGACCGCCAACCTGATGCGCAACCTGTGGTCCTACATGATCATCTTCTGCGGGCACTTCCCCGACGGGGCGCTGCACTTCACCGAGGAGGAGATCGAGGACGAGACCCGCGCCGAGTGGTACCTGCGGCAGGTGCTCGGCGCCGCGAACTTCGAGGGCGGCCCGCTGCTGCACATCCTGTCCGGCAACCTCGGCTTCCAGATCGAGCACCACCTGTTCCCGGACCTGCCCAGCAACCGCTACGCCGAGATCTCGGTGCGGGTCCGCGAGCTGTGCGACAAGTACGGCATCCCCTACACCACGGGCCCGCTGCACGGGCAGTACGGCCAGGCGCTGCGCACCATCTGGAAGCTGGCGCTGCCGAACAAGATGACCGACGACCACGAGCCCGAGCCGCCCACCCCGGCGCGCGACCGCAAGCGCCGCACCGACGCCGAGCGTCCGTCGCGCCGGCGCGAGACCGGGTCCTGGTCGCGCGGCGTGCCGGCGTGAGCGGCCCGGCGGGTGCCGGGGTGCCGGCGGACCTGCTGGCGGACCGCCCGGTGGACCCGGCGTACGGCGTCCCGGTGCCGTTCGCGTGCGAGCGCGACGACGGGCCCTACGGCCTGGGCGCGCTGAACCGCAAGCGGGTGGTCCAGTGCGCGCTGAGCCGGATCTGCGGGATGTGCGGTGCCTCGCTGGAGAACCCGGTCGTCTTCGTCGGGACCGCCGAGGACGCGGACCGGCGCGCCTTCCGGTTCCCGCCGCTGCACCGGCGCTGCGCGCAGGCGGCGCTCGACCTGTACCCGGGGCTGCCCGGCCCGGTGCTCGACTACCCCGACCCCGGCGGGGCCTGGGCGCTGGTGGTCACCGGCGGGTTCGAGCTCGAACGGCCGGCGCGCCGGGGCGAGCGGATGACGTTCCGGCCGAACGCGGTCACCGAGGACCGTCGCCTCCCCCCCGGTGGTTGAGGAGCCAGCGCAGCGAGCGTCTCGAGACCACCATCGCCTCCCGGTCGCTCTAGGCTGTCGTCCATGGCGAGCCCAGCGACCGAGGTCGACGCGGGGGGACGCGCGGTGCGGGTCTCCAACCCGGACCGGGTGATCTACCCGGCCACCGAGCAGTCCGCGCAGGTCACCAAGCTCCAGGTCGTCGAGTACTACGTGGCCGTGGGAGACGGCATCATGCGGGCGCTGCGCGAGCGGCCCACCGCGCTGGAGCGCTGGCCCAAGGGCGTGCAGCCGGGGGTCACGCTGGCGACCCGGACCGGCGAGCACGGCGACGCGTTCTACCAGAAGCGGATGATGCGCGGCGCCCCCGCGTACGTCGAGGCGGTCGGCGTGACGTTCCCGTCCGGACGCACCGCCGAGGAGATGTGCCCGACCGAGGTCGCGGTGCCCGCCTGGGCCGCGCAGATGGGCGCGCTGACCTTCCACCCGTGGCCGGTCCGGCGCGCCGACGTGGACCACCCCGACGAGCTCCGCCTGGACCTCGACCCGCAGCCGGGGACCGGCTTCGCCGACGCCGCCCGCGTGGCACTGGTGGCCCGCGACCTGCTCGGCGAGCTCGGCCTGGTCGGCTGGCCGAAGACGTCGGGCAACCGGGGCGTGCACGTGTACGTCCGGATCGAGCCGCGCTGGGAGTTCACCGAGGTCCGGCACGCGGCGATCGCGTTCGGGCGCGAGCTGGAGCGCCGGACGACCGGAGTGACGACCGCGTGGTGGAAGGAGGAGCGCGGGGCCAACGTGTTCGTGGACTACAACCAGAACGCGCGCGACCGCACCATCGCGAGCGCCTACAGCCTGCGGCCGCTGCCGGGGGCGCCGGTGTCGACCCCGGTCACCTGGGACGAGCTGCCGTCCGTGGACCCGAGGGCGTTCACCCTGCACACCGTGCCGGCGCGGTTCGCCGAGCTGGGTGACCTGCACACGGCGATCGACGACCGGCCGGGCTCGCTGGACGGGCTCCTCGCGCTGTACGACGAGCAGGGCCTCGGCGACCTGCCCTACCCCCCGGACTACCCGAAGATGCCGGGGGAGCCGCCGCGCGTGCAGCCGAGTCGGAAGAACGCCGCGAACTGGGTGGACGGCTGAGCCGTGAACGCCCCGAGGCCCGCAGCAGCGAGGACACCAGCCGCCGGTACCTCGACCAGCCGTTGAGGCCGCCGTTGACCTCGCGCCGGACCGCGCGCCACCGACCGTGCCGGGCGCTGGCGGCCACCCCGTGCCGGGCGAAGTACGCCGCGAGGACCCGGGCGCCCACGTCCGGGCGGAGGGCCAGGCCGGGCCGGCGCTCGAGGTCGACGCCGAGCCGCCGCCCGTAGGCCCGGTAGTTCGCCCGGCCGGTGAGCTGGATGTAGCCCCGGCCGTGGTACCGCGCACCGTCGCCCGGACGGGTGTTGCCGAGATCCGACCGGCCGTCGTACATCCGTCGGAAGTACGACCGGCTGCCGTACTCGCGGATCGGACGGAACCGCGGTCCGACCTCGGTGACCACCGTGGCGACGGCCGCCACGCGGGTCGCCCGGGAGGTCATGCCCTCGGCCCGCAGGGCGTGGTCGATGGACGGCCAGTGCTGGGCGACGGCCCGGGTGGGTGCTCCGACCGCGGCGGCGATCCGGTGCGGGGCGAGCCACGCCGAGGCCTCCCGCGGCGCCGCCCGGGACGGACGCTCTGCGGCGGCTTCCCGCGGCCCGAGCCTCACGCGGGGCAGCGGCGGTCGCGCCGTGGAGTGCAGCCCGGCCGGGTCCGGGTGCGGGCGAGCGGTCGCGCCGGTGCCGGCCGCGGTCGGCTCCGGTGGCGCGCCCCCGCTGCCGGTGACCGTCAGTGTGACGATCGACACGGCCGAGACGGCGGGGACCAACCCCCGGAACACACGTCGAGCTCCAGCCCAGCGCACGGCTTCCACCCTCCAAAGACGGACACACCCCCTCGAACCGGCCGCGCCGCTGCGGGCGGGCCGAACAGAGGTATCCCGGTGGGGGTATTCGTGAAACCGGAGGGTGGTGTGGCGCCCGCCTCACGCCCGCCAGGGCGTCAGGTCCAGGTCGGGGTAGCGCGCGGCGACCCCGGCGAGGGTGTCCGGCGTCCAGTACGCGTGACCGGGCGGTGGGAAGCCGAACAGCGCCAGCTGCCGGGGTGTCGCGCGGCCGACGAAGCGGTACCAGCCCGGCTCGTGGCTACGGTCGGCCCAGGCGCCGCGCTGGCCCCACTCCACGGCGGCCGGGCGGTAGCCGAGGTGCATGCTGTAGCGGGCGCCGCGCGGTGCCCGCAGGGCCGTGCCGCGGTGGAAGGTACCGGGTTGGAAGGCGACGACGGTGCCGGCCGGGCCCGCGGCCGAGACCTCCGCCTCGTAGAGGTCCGGCCTCGCGGTGCCGGAGACGAAGCCGTCCTCGAGGTCCTCGGGGGCGCGGCGCGGGTACCAGTTGGGTTTCGCGGGCAGCCCCCGGGCATGGGCCCGGGGGAGCAGGTGCGGCGGTCCGAGCCGCTCCGGCACGTCGACGAGGTAGACGAACATCTCCAGCTGCTGGAGCTCGGCCGCCTCGGTGGGGACCAGCAGGGTGTGGTTCAGGTAGTCACGGTGCAGCGGCTGGTCGTAGTCGGCGGCCCCGGTGAACTTCGCCCAGGCCTCGGCGGAGTAGACCCGCAGGTCGTCGTGGCCCAGCAGCCTCTCGGCGAGGCGCACCAGGCGGTCGTGGACCGCGAGGAGGCTGAGCGCGACGCCGGTGAACGGGAAGCTGTCGATGCCCGCGAACTCGTCGCCACGGAACCGGCTCGCGCGGGGGTCCTTGCCGTCGTGGAAGCCGTCGGCGGTGGGGAACATCGTCCCCAGCTCGCCCAGGGCCGGGGCCAGCTCCCGGGCCGGGAGGTAGCCGGGCAGGATCGCGAACCCGGTCTCGTGCCAGCTGCGTGCGATGCGGTCCAGGTCCATCCCGGCAGGATCCAGCACCGTCGCCGGCGACGCACCCGGTTTTCGGCCCCGGTGCCCTCGCCGCGGTGCTCAGTAGCTGTACCCGCGCGAGGTCGACGTCCCCGACGAGCCGCCGGACGACGGGCTGGTGGACGGCGAGCCGCTGGGTGGCGTCGCCGTGATCCGCTGCCCCGACGGCGAGAGGGCGTACCAGACGCCCCCGAAGGTCGCGAGCCCCTGACCGGTCACGTCGCCCGGGGCCTGGTCCTTGACGAACGTGTACAGCGGCCACCCGTCGGCGGTGAGCGTCCGGCCGCCGTCGGGCAGCGAGGTGCTCGCGACCTTGGCGGTGACGCCGGGGAACCGGTGCGGCACGGTTCCCGACGCCGAGAGCGGCGTCCAGTAGACCAGGCAGTCCGCGCCGCAGGTCGAGTGGCCGGGGCTGTCGGCGGAGAGCAGGTAGACGGTGTGCCCCCGCCCGTCGACGAGGACCTTGCCGAGCGCGGAGCTGCCGACGCGCACCGTGGACGTGCCCGACGCGGCCCCGGCCCCCGGCGAGGACGCCGATCCGTAGCCGGTTCCGCAGGCGGCGAGCGCGGCCAGCAGCAGCGGGGTGAGCAGCAGCGACTTCTTCATGTGAGCCTCCAGATTCATACCTGCTGCTACGGGTACGGGGGCGTGCTGGTTCAGTTGGTGATCGGGGGGGAACCCTTGGCACGCGGCACCTGTCTGGACATCACCGGAACATGAAGGAGGACGGCCAGATGACCGGGTTCATCGAACCTGCTGCCGACACCGCCGATCCGGCGGACCTGTTCGCTCGCTACCTGTCCTACTACCGCGAGACCGCCATCACCAAGGCGGCCGCGCTGGACGAGGACGACCTCCGCACGCCGCGCGTCGCCTCCGGATGGACCCCGATCGAGCTGCTCAACCACCTGGCGTTCATGGAGCGCCGCTGGTTCGTGTGGGGCTTTCTCGGCGAGGAGGTGGACGCGCCGTGGGGCGACTCCGCCGAGTACCGCTGGTACGTCGACCCGGCGACCACGCTGGAGGAGGTCGTCACCACCCTGGAGCGGACCGGGGAACGCACCACCGAGATCCTGCGCACCCGGTCGCTGGAGGAGACCGGGGCGGCCGGCGGCCGGTTCGGCGACAACCCGCCGGCCCTGGCCTGGATCTGCTTCCACGTGCTGCAGGAGTACGCCCGGCACGTGGGGCACCTCGACATCGTCGTCGAGCTCGCCGGCGGCCCCACCGGGGAGTAGCTCAGAGTCCGGAGACGCCCTCGCCGCCGCCGGCCTGCTCGTCGAAGTTCTCCTGCTCGAGCAGGTGCAGGACCGGCACCCCGAGCTTGCGGCGGGCCCGGGAGGTCCAGTCCAGGTGGAAGAACTCCGAGACCACGTGTGGACGGGTGAGGATGATCGCCTCCGCCGCCTCGACGGCCTGCACCTTCGCGGCGAGCGCCTCGATCGGGTCCGCGCTGACCACCTCGCCGAGCACGTCGGCGCCGCACTCGGTCAGCCGGTTGACGCAGTCCGAGACGTCGCTGCGGGCCTGGTCGAGCAGCTCGTGCTGGACCTCCTGGATGTCCTCGTTGTCGAGCACCAGGGCGGGCGAGGCGAGCACCTCGCTGGCGGCGATCGACCCCATCGCCGACTCCACCCGGGCGGCGGCGTCCTCCACCGGCAGCAGCACGTGGTAGCGCACCGGGTCGGCGACGTCCTCGTGGAGGCTGCGCACCTGGTGGGCGTCCTGGACCGACAGCGGCTGCTCGACGAGCAGCACCACGTCATAGGTCGTCGTTTCCTCGCTCATGGCCGAAGCCTAGTCTTCGCCGACCCCGGTCCCTAGCACCTCCGCGAGGTCGTAGCTCACCGGCTCCTCGAGCTGCGCGTAGCCGCACGACTCCGGGTCGCGGTCGGGCCGCCAGCGCTTGAACTGCGCGGTGTGCCGGAACCGGTTGCCCTCCATGTGGTCGTAGCCGACCTCGAGCACCCGCTCCGGGCGCAGCGGCGTGAACGAGAGGTCCTTGCCCTGGCTCCACCGGCTCTGCGTGCCGGGCACCCGGTCGGCCCCTCCCGGTCGACTCTGCGCGACCGCCCAGTCGCTCCAGTCGCCCCACGGGTGCTCGGACAGGTCGTCGGCGACCAGCGGCGCGAGCTCCTCGACCAGCTCCGCGCGCCGCTTCGCCGTGAAGGACGCCGCCACCCCGATGTGCTGCAACCGGCCCTGCCCGTCGTACAGCCCGAGCAGCAGCGACCCGAGCAGCGGCCGGTCGGCGGTCGAGGTCTTGTGCAGCCGGTAACCGGCGACCACCACGTCCGCGGTGCGCTCGTGCTTGATCTTGAGCATCGTGCGGGCGCCCTGCTGGTACGCCGCCCCGAGCGGCTTGGCGACCACCCCGTCCAGGCCGGCGCCCTCGAACCGGTGGAACCACTCGAGCGCGGTCGCCGGGTCGGTGGTGGTGCGGGTCAGGTGCACCGGCGGTACGGCGTCCGCGAGCGTGTCCTCGAGGCGGGCGCGACGCTCCTCGAACGGGCGGCGGCCGAGGTCCTCGTCGCCGAGCGCGAGCAGGTCGAAGGCGACGAACGACGCGGGGGTCTTCTCCGCCAGCATCCGCACCCGCGAGTCGGCCGGGTGCAGCCGCTCCTGGAGCCGCTCGAACTCGAGCCGGTCACCGATGGCGACGAAGATCTCGCCGTCGAGCACGCAGCGGGCCGGCACCGAGGCGCGCAGCGCGTCGACCACCTCCGGGAAGTACCGGGTCAGCGGCTTGGTGTTGCGGCTGGCCAGCTCCACCTCGTCGCCGTCGCGGAACACGATGCACCGGAAGCCGTCCCACTTCGGCTCGAAGGCCAGCCCGCCGTGCCTGGCCGGGTCGGGGATCCCCTTGACGGACTTGGCGAGCATCGGCTGGACCGGGGGCATCACGGGCAGGCGCATGGCTGCATCGTAGGCTGCGCAGATGCCGATCCACCTGACCGAGCGCAACCCCTCAGTCGCCAAGGACCGGCTGCTCGCCGAGCTGGTGCCGCCGCCGCGCTTCGCCGAGGTCGGCTTCGACTCCTACCACCCGGACCCGGCGCAGCCCTCCCAGCGCGGGGCCGTCGAGACGCTGCGGGACTTCGTGACGCACCTGCACGCCCCGGCGAAGGGCCGGTGGTCGATCCTGTCGAGACCGTTCCGGCGCACCCCCGACCCGGCGGGTCCCGGTGGGGTCTACCTCGACGGCGGGTACGGCGTCGGCAAGACCCACCTGCTGGCCTCCACGTGGCACGCCGCGCCCGGACCGAAGCTGTTCGCGACCTTCGTCGAGCTGACCCACCTCGTCGGCGCGCTCGGGTTCCACGACGCGGTGGCCGCGTTGTCGGACCACGCCCTGCTGTGCGTCGACGAGTTCGAGCTCGACGACCCCGGCGACACCGTGCTGGTGTCCACCCTGCTGCGCAACCTGCGCGAGGCCGGCGTCCGCCTCGCGGCCACCTCGAACACGCTGCCCGGCAGGCTCGGGGAGGGCCGGTTCGCGACCGAGGACTTCATGCGCGAGATCCAGGGGCTGTCGGAGTCGTTCGAGTCGGTGCGGATCGACGGGGAGGACTACCGGCACCGGGGGCTGCCCGACGCGCCCGCGGCTCCCGACCTGGACGAGGTGAAGGCCCGGGCCGACCGGCCCGGCGCCAGCTTCGACCACTTCGTGGACCTGACCCGGCACCTCGCCGACGTGCATCCCTCGAAGTACGGCGCCCTGCTCGACGGGGTCGAGGTGGTCTGCCTCGAGGACGTGCGCACCGTCGAGGACCAGGCCGTCGCGCTGCGGCTGGTGGTGCTGGCGGACCGGCTCTACGACCGGGACCTGCCGGTGGTGGCCAGCGGGAAGACGTTCGACGAGCTGTTCGCGGCGCCGCTGCTCGAGGGCGGCTACCGGAAGAAGTACTACCGCGCGGTGAGCCGGCTGGTCGCGCTGGCCCGCGAGGGCGCGGGGCTCCCGGACGGCGGCTGAGGCCGGCACCGGGCATACTGCGGCGCATGGCGACGAGCAGATCCCTCCTGGAGGCGCTCCGGGTCCCGCCCGGCCCGGTCGACCTCGCCGGGTACGACCCCCGGGCCAAGCCCGGGTTCCACGGCGGCAAGAAGAAGGGCAAGGGGGCGCTGTACGCGCTCGGCGACGAGCTGTCCGCGCTGCAGGAGCGGCTGTTCGCGGATGGGCGCAGCGGCGGCCAGCGGCGGATCCTGCTGGTGCTGCAGGGGATGGACACCGCGGGGAAGGGCGGGATCATCCGGCACTCGGTCGCGCTGGTCGACCCGCAGGGGGTGCACATCACCTCGTTCAAGGCGCCCACCGAGGAGGAGCGCGCGCACGACTTCCTGTGGCGGGTGGAGAAGCGACTGCCGCCCGCCGGGATCATCGGGGTGTTCGACCGCTCGCACTACGAGGACGTGCTGATCGCCCGGGTGCACGGGCTGGCGCCGGCGCGCGAGATCGACCGCCGCTACGACGCGATCAACGCCTTCGAGCAGCGCCTGGTGGACGAGGGCACCGTGGTGGTCAAGTGCATGCTGCACATCTCGGCCGCCGAGCAGCGCGAGCGGCTGCTCGCCCGGCTGGCGGACCGCTCGAAGCTGTGGAAGTTCGCCCCTGGCGACGTCGACGAGCGGCGGCGGTGGCCGGAGTACCGCCGCGCCTACGAGGTCGCGCTGGAGCGCTGCAACACCGAGCACGCCCCGTGGCTGGTGGTGCCCAGCGACCGCAAGTGGTACCGCAACCTCGCGGTCGCCGAGATCCTCCGGGAGACCCTGCGGCGGATGGACCCGACCTGGCCGCCGCCGGACTACGACGTCGCCGAGCAGCGCCGGCGGCTGCTGCACGAGCGGGCGCCGTCGTGATCCGCACCGTCGCCGCCACCCGCTACGTCGCCCCGCTGCGCGAGGGCGGGTCGCTGCCCGGGATCGTCGAGGCCGACGACCTCGGCACCTACGTCTGCAAGTTCCGTGGCGCCGGACAGGGGCCGAAGGTGCTGGTCGCCGAGACCCTGGTCGGCGAGCTGGCCCGCCGGCTCGGCATCCGCACCCCGGACCTGGTCGCGGTCCGGCTCGACGCCGCCATCGGCCGCTACGAGGCCGACGAGGAGGTGCAGGACCTGCTCACCGCGAGCGTCGGCCTGAACCTCGGCGTGGACTTCCTGCCCGGCTCGTTCGGCTTCGACAGCCAGTGCACGCCCGATCCCGGGGCGGCCGCCCGGATCCTCTGGCTCGACGCGCTGTGCGCGAACGTCGACCGGAGCTGGCGCAACCCGAACCTGCTGGTGTGGCACCACGACCTGTGGGCGATCGACCACGGCGCCTGCCTGTACTTCCACCACGGCTGGGCCGGGGGAGTCGGCTCGGCGGCGAGGTTCGCCGCGCAGCCCTACGACGCCTCCGACCACGTGCTGGCGGGCTACCTGCCCGGCGTGGCCGCGGTGGACGCCGACCTGGCCCCCCGGGTCACCCGCGGACTGCTGGCCGAGGTCGCCGCCGAGGTGCCCGACGAGTGGCTCGAGCCGGTCCCCGGTGCCGAGTCCGCCGAGGCGCTCCGCGCGGCCTACGTCGAGTTCCTGCACGCGCGGGTGAGCGGCGAGCGGGCCTGGCTCCCGGTCGAGGGGGCGGCATGATCGCCACACGAAGCTGCCCGGTCCGCTCACCCCGGCGCGCGGACCCCGCATGAGCGCGCGGATGGGGTTCCAGTACGTCGTGCTGCGCTGCGTGCCGCGGGTCGACCGCGAGGAGTTCGTCAACGTCGGCGTGGTGCTCTACTGCCAGCAGGCCGACTTCCTCGACGCGCGCTGCCACGTGGACCGGGACCGGCTGGTCGCGGTCGGCCCGGACGTCGACGTGGCCGCGGTGTGCTCCGCGCTGCGCGCCGTCGAGGCGGTCTGCCGCGGCGACGACAGCGCCGGTGCGGCCGGGCGGGCCCCGATGGGCACCCGGTTCGGCTTCGTCAAGGCGCCGCGCAGCACCGTCGTACAGCCCGGGCCGGTGCACGGCGGCAGCACCGACGACCCGGCCCGCGAGCTCGACCACCTGCTCGACCGCCTCGTCCGCTGACGGTTTACCAAGGTATGCAGGCGATCTGTCACTTCCCGGGGTGATCTTGCCGAGGGAAGTGACAGATCGCCTGGGTGAGCCGGCGCGGCCCGGTGCTCAGAGGTGGATCATGTGCCCCGCGAGGCCCTCGACGGCCTCCTTGACCGACTCGGACAGCGTCGGGTGCGCGAACACGTTCCGGGCCACCTCGTCCGCGGTGAGGTCCCAGCGCTGCGCCAGGGTCAGCGCCGGCAGCAGCTCGGTCACGTCCGGGCCGATCAGGTGCCCGCCGATGATCTCGTTGTACTTCGCGTCCGCGACCAGCTTCACGAACCCGGTGGTGTCCCCGAGACCCTTCGCCTTGCCGTTGGCCGAGAACGGGAACTTCGCGACCTTGACGTCGTACCCCTTCTCCTTGGCCTGCTCCTCGCTGTACCCGAACGAGGCGATCTGCGGCTGGCAGTACGTCGCGCGCGGGATCATGTCGAACTCGATCTCCATGGTCTCCGCGCCGGCGATCGTCTCGGCGGTCACGATGCCCATCGCCTCGGCGGTGTGCGCAAGCATCAGCTTGCCCGTGACGTCGCCGATCGCCCAGACGCCGTCCACGTTGGTGCGGCCGCGCTCGTCCACCGCGATCGCGCCCCGGTCGGTGGTCTGCACGCCGGTGTTCTCCAGGCCGTAGCCCTCGAGCCGCGGCGCGAACCCGATCGCCTGGAGCACCTTGTCGGTCTCGAGCACCTGCTGGTCGCCGCCGTTGGCGGGGGAGACGGTGACCTTGACCTTGTCACCGCTGTCGTCGATGGACTCCACCTTCGTGGAGAGCATCACGTTCACGCCGAGCTTCTTGTAGTGCTTGAGCAGCTCCTTGGAGACCTCGGCGTCCTCGGTCGGCACCATCCGGTCCAGGAACTCCACGATCGTCACGTCGACGCCGAAGTTCTTCATCACGTAGGCGAACTCGACACCGATCGCACCGGAGCCGGCGATCACGATCGAGCCGGGCAGCTGGTCGGTGAGGATCTGCTCCTCATAGGTGACGACCCGGTCCGACAGCGACGTGCCCGGCACCAGCCGGGTGGTGGCGCCCGTGGCGATGATCACGTTGTCGCCGGTCACCTCGGAGGTGCTGCCGTCGGAGTCCTTGACCTCGATGGTCCTGGCGTCCTTGAACGTGCCCCACCCGTTGATCTCGGTGATCTTGTTCTTCTTCATCAGGAAGTGGACGCCCCTGACGATGGAGTCCGACACCTCGCGGCTGCGTGCGTGCGTCGGCTTGAAGTCCATCGTGGCGTCGCCGGTGATCCCGAACTTGTCCTTCTCGTGGGTCAGGATGTGTGACAGCTCCGCGTTGCGCAGCAGCGCCTTCGACGGGATGCAGCCGACGTTGAGGCAGACGCCGCCCCAGTACCTGTCCTCGACCACGGCAACGGACTTGCCGAGCTGGGCCGCGCGGATGGCGGCGACGTACCCACCGGGGCCGGCGCCGAGGACGACAACGTCGAAGTGTTGGCTCATGGGGCCCACCTTATGGGGTCGGACGAGGCGCTACGCTCCCGGTCATGACGTGGGGGACCTGGTCGTACGGCGACGTGGCGGTGCGCAGCGAGACGCTGAAGGGCGCACGGTGGATCGCCTTCCCGACGTACGTCGTGCTGGACCAGCCGGACCTGCTGGTCACCTACCTGGCGCCGGGGTCCACGCTGGCCTTCCCGGACTGGCCGTACGACCGCTGGGAGCACCCGTGGCTGGCCGCCGGTCACCGGACCTGGTCGGGCCACGGGAAGCTGATGCTGCACCGGCCCGGGGACGCCTACTCGGTCGACGTCTTCTGGCGCGGGGACGACCGCGAGTTCTCCGGTTGGTACCTCAACCTCCAGGACCCGATCCGTCGGGACGCGACCGGCTTCGACACCCTCGACCACGAGCTCGACTACTGGCTGCCGGCCGCCGGTGGCTGGCAGGTCAAGGACGCAGAGCTGTTCGAGCAGCGCGTCGCCGAGGACCGCTACACGGCCGCCGAGGCCGAGCGGGTCCGCCGGGTCGGCCGGGAGGTCGAGGAGATGCTGGAGGCCGGTACGACGTGGTGGGACCCGGCCTGGGCGACGTGGTCCCCGCCGGAGCACTGGACGGCGCTGGCGCTGCCCGACGCCTGACGGGGCAGGCGGCGGTCACAGGTGGGCCAACAGGCCGTCGAGCGGGGGCGGCGCGGCACCGCCGTCCAGGGCCTCGACGAGCACGCGGGCGTACTGCGCCTTCCGGCCGCTGTGCGTGCCGAGGAACCGGCGGAGCTGCTGCTCGACGGGCTTCTCGCGCTGGGCGGGCTGGTTCTGGAACGTCCGGAACAACGCCAGCTCGCCCTGCTCCTCGACCACGCGCACGACCTGGTCCGGCCCGAGGCTGCGGATGAGCTCGTCCTCCAGGTCGCGGGCGCACACGAAGAAACCGTGCCGGGCCAGGGGCGCCGGGGACGGCTCGTGCCGCAGGTCCGGCGCCAGCCCGGTGCGCTCCAGCGCACTGCGGAAGTAGCGCGCCTCGGCCAGGTCGCACAGCCCGGCGACCCGCACGCCCGCGCCGCCGGGGCCGTACTCGCGCAGGTAGCGCCCGACGTTGGTCGCGCCACCCATCGGCACGACCTCCACGCCGGCTGCGCCCAGATCACGCCCGCGACAACGTGCGAGCGTGGTCAGGGCGACCAGGTCACTGACGCCCTCGACGAGCACCACGGTCCGCTGCCGTGGCGGCCTCCGCGACTCCACGCCGGCCAATCTGCCAAGTCGGCCGCGGGAGCGCCAGCGGTTTGCGCCGCCGCGGCCTCAGACCGGGACGAGCTCCACGGCGCCCACGGCGTAGCGAGCCAGGATGGTCCGGGCCACCTCCGGGTCCGCGCCGAGCGGCGCGGACACGGCCACCGCACCGGCCTCGAGGGCCAGCTCGGCCGCCCGGTCCGGGAGCTTGCCGGGAGCCAGGAACAGCGAGCCGACCGCGATGTGCCGGCGGCCCTCCGCGCGGAACGCCCGCACCGCCTCCCCGGTGGCCGGGGGAGCGGCCGACGCGTAGGCGGCCACCGTGGGCAGCTTGTGCCTGGTGCCCCACAGCCGGGCGAGCCGGCCGACCGCCTGGTTGGCGAGCTGGTCCGAGGAGCCGGCGGCGGCGAGCACCAGGGCGTCGAGCTCGCGGACCCGTGCGTCCTTCAGCGCCACGCGCAGCCGCCGGTCGAGCACCTCGAGGAAGACCGACTCCAGGCCGAGCACCCGGGTGGCCCGGATCCTGAGCCCCTCGTGCCTGGCGGTGGCCTGCGCGATCGCGTCGGGGACGTCCACCTTCGCGTGGTGGGCCTCGGTCAGCAGCAGCGGTACGACGACGATCTCGTCGTAGCCGGCACGGACCAGCCTGTCGACGACCGTGGCGAACGACGGCCGGGAGAGCTCGAGGAAGGCCGGCTCGATGCGCAGGTCGGGACGCATCGTCCGGACCTCGCCGACGAGGGCCTTGATCGTCTCGGCAGAGCGCGGGTCACGGCTGCCGTGGGCGAGGGCCACCAGGGCTGGAGCGGTCATGAGGCACGGTCTCCCTTCGGGTGAAGGCTTTGGCCGACGGCGCTGTCGTCCGATGGGGTGGGAACGGTTCTGGGTGTGCGGGTGGCGCTCATGCGTGGATCCCGCACTCGGTCTTGCCGGTCCCCGCCCAGCGCCCGCTGCGCGGGTCCTCGCCGGGGGCCACCCGCCGGGTGCACGGCCGGCAGCCGATGGACGGGTACCCGTCGTAGGCCAGCGGGTTCACCAGCACCCCGTGCTCGGCGACGTAGCGGTCGACGTCGTCGCTGCTCCACCGGGCCAGGGGTGAGACCTTGACCTTGCGCTTCGTGTCGTCCCAGCCGATCACCGGCGCGATCACCCGGTTGCGCGTCTCGTCGCGGCGCAGCCCGGTCGCCCACGCGTCGTACCCCTGCAGTGTCTCGTTGAGCGGCGCGACCTTGCGCAGCGCGCAGCACAGGTCGGGGTCGCGGGCGAACAGGTCCTCGCCGTGCGTCGCGTCCTGCTCGGCGACGGTCTGCTTCGGGGTGATGCTGATCAGGTTCACCGGCAGCGTCGCCGCCACGGCGTCCCGGGTGCCGATCGTCTCGGCGAAGTGGTACCCGGTGTCGAGGAACACCACGTCGACCCCGGGTGCCACCCGGGACGCGAGGTGGGCGAGCACGGCGTCGCCCATCGAGGAGGTGATCGCGAACCGGTCGCCGAAGGTGGCGACGGCCCACTCGATGATCACCTCGGCGGGTGCGAGCTCCAGCTCGGCGCCCGCGTGGCGCACCAGCTCCCTGAGCTCGTCCTCGGTGCGTCCGGCGGTGGTGGTGCCCTTGAACAGCCGGGCCGCGGTCGTGCTCGCCGTGGTCATGGCTGCACCTCCGGGCGACTGAGCAGGCCGAGCATCTTCAAGGAGAACACCCGCAGGCAGGCCCGGCACTCCCACTGGCCGTGCCCGGGGCCGTCCTCGGACTCGTGCGGGCGCAGGTCCTCGTCGCCGCAGTAGGGGCAGTGGAACGGCACGGCGCGGGCGGTCATCGTGCCACCAGCTCACGCGGGTCGAGCCGGTCCAGGCCCTCGCCGCGCAGCAGCCCGTCGTCGGCGCGGCCGACCCACGCCGCGAACGACTCGCCGTCCTCGCGGTCGGCCAGGAAGGCGGTGACCACGTTGGTGACGTAGTCGTCGAGGTCGGCGCTGGTGACCTTGTGCGCGCGCAGCTTCCTGCCGAACTGCGGGTCCAGCCCGAGCCCCCCGCCGAGGTGCACCTGGAAGCCCTCGACCTGGCGGCCGTCGGCGTCCATCACCAGCTGCCCCTTGAGGCCGATGTCGGCGACCTGGGTGCGGGCGCACGCGTTCGGGCAGCCGTTCACGTTCACGCTGATCGGGGTGTCCAGTTCGGGGAACCGGCGCTCGAGCTCGGCGACCAGCGCGGTGGCGCGGTCCTTGGTGTCCACGATCGCGAGCTTGCAGAACTCGATGCCGGTGCAGGCCATCGTGGACCGCCGCCAGCTCGACGGACGCGCGGACAGCCCGATCTCCTCCAGGGCGGCCACCAGCGGCGCGACCCGGTCCGCCTCGACGCCGAGCAGCACCAGCTTCTGGTAGGCGGTGAGCCGCGCGCCCCGGACGCCGTACTCCTCGACCAGGTCGCCGAGCCGGGACAGCACGGTGCCGGAGATCCGGCCCACGGTCGGGGCCAGCCCGAGGTAGAACCGGCCGTCCTTCTGCGGGTGCACGCCGATGTGGTCGCCGGAGACCGCGGGGACCGGCGGGGACGCGCAGTCCACCAGGGCCCGGCCGAGGTACTCCGTCTCGAGCACCTCGCGGAACTTCTCCACGCCCCAGTCGGCGACCAGGAACTTCAGCCGGGCGCGGGAGCGCAGCCGGCGGTAGCCGTAGTCGCGGAAGACCGAGATCACGCCCTCCCAGGCGTCGGCGACCTCGTCGAGGGGAATCCACACGCCGAGCTTCCGGGCCAGCATCGGGTTGGTGGACAGCCCGCCGCCGACCCACAGGTCGAATCCCGGGCCGTGCGCGGGGTGGACGGTGCCGACGAAGGAGACGTCGTTGATCTCCGGCGCGACGTCCTGGCTGGGGTGGCCGGTCAGCGCGGTCTTGAACTTGCGCGGCAGGTTGGAGAACTCGGGGTTGCCGATGTAGCGGCGCTTGACCTCCTCGAGCGCAGGGGTGCCGTCGATGATCTCGTCGGCGGCGATCCCGGCGACGGGGGAACCGAGGAACCCGCGGGGGGCGTCGCCGCAGGCCTCCTGGGTCTGCAGGCCGACCGCCTCGAGCCGCTGCCAGATCGTCGGGACGTCCTCGATCCGGATCCAGTGGTACTGGATGTTCTGCCGGTCGGTGATGTCGGCGGAGTCGCGGGCGAACTCGGTGGAGATGCCGCCGAGGACGCGCAGCTGGTCGGCGTCGAGCACCGTGCCGTCGCTGCGCACCCGCATCATGAAGAACTCGTCGTCGAGCTCCTCGGGCGCGAGCGCACCGGTCTTGCCGCCGTCGAGGCCGGGCCTGCGCTGGGTGTACAGGCCCCAGGCCCGGAACCGGTTGCGCAGGTCGGCGCCGTCGATGGAGGCGAACCCCCGGTGCGCGTAGATGTTCTCGATCCGGGCCCGCACGTTGAGCGGGTCGTCGTCCTTCTTCGTCTGCTCGGCGGCGTTGAGGGGCTCGCGGTAGCCGAGCGCCCACTGGCCCTCGCCGCGCTTCGGGCGGGGCCGGCGGGCGGTCGTCTGCCGTTCGCGCCCGGGGCCGCTGGGCGTGGGCTTGCTCGGGGCGGCGCTCTGGTTGCTGGGTGTCATGGATGCGTTCCTGGGGACGGAGAGACGCACAATCGCGAGGACCACCCGACACCCTTGTCGGCTGCGTACGTCGGCGACCGCGCGCCCGGCTTCTGGGGGAGCGGGGCGATCAGGCCGACATACAGATCATGCTGCGGGTACGACCGAGGTCCACGTGGCGCCGGGCCACGAGGTACGTCGTCGTCGCAGTGATCATGGGGATGAGTCTCACGGGTCGGACGTCCGGACCACAAACCGGAATCTTATGATGTGAGACGTGGGTCCAGCATCCGGTACGGCGGCCCTGGCGATGGGCGCCGCCGCAGCCGCTCACTAGGCTGTGACGCATGTCCGAGCAGCACCCGGCCGACCCGGAGGTTTCCGCCGTGTTCGACGTGTCCCAGCAGGCCAGCGCCGCCTACAACGCCGCGCTCGACGTGATCGCCTCGGTCGAGCCGCGTGTGGCGGAGGCCACACGTGCCGAGCTCGCCGACCAGCGCGCGTCCCTGAAGCTGATCGCCAGCGAGAACTACGCCTCGCCGGCGGTGCTGCTCACCATGGGGACCTGGCTGTCGGACAAGTACGCCGAGGGCACCATCGGGCACCGGTTCTACGCGGGCTGCCAGAACGTGGACACGGTGGAGTCGCTGGCCGCCGAGCACGCCCGGGAGCTGTTCGACGCGCCGTACGCCTACGTCCAGCCGCACTCGGGCATCGACGCGAACCTGGTCGCGTTCTGGTCGATCCTGGCGCACCGGGTCGAGGCGCCGGCCCTGGAGAAGCACAGCGCCAAGAACGTCAACGAGCTCTCCGAGGCCGACTGGGAGGAGCTGCGGCACGAGTTCGGCAACCAGCGGATGCTCGGGATGAGCCTGGACGCCGGCGGCCACCTCACGCACGGGTTCCGCCCGAACATCTCCGGCAAGATGTTCCACCAGCGCTCCTACGGCACCGACCCGGAGACCGGCCTGCTGGACTACGACCGGGTCGCCGCGGCCGCCCGCGAGTTCCGGCCGCTGGTGCTGATCGCCGGCTACTCCGCCTACCCCCGTCGGGTGAACTTCGCGAAGATGCGGGAGATCGCGGACGAGGTCGGCGCGACCCTGATGGTCGACATGGCGCACTTCGCCGGCCTGGTCGCGGGCAAGGTGTTCACCGGCGACGAGAACCCGGTCCCGTTCGCGCACGTCACCACCACGACCACGCACAAGTCGCTGCGCGGCCCGCGCGGCGGCCTGGTGCTGGCCCAGGAGGAGTACGCCGACTCGGTCGACCGGGGCTGCCCGATGGTGCTCGGCGGCCCGCTCTCGCACGTGATGGCCGCCAAGGCGGTCGCACTCGCCGAGGCGCGGCAACCGTCGTTCCAGGACTACGCGCAGCGCATCGCCGACAACGCCAAGTCGCTGGCCGAGGGCTTCCTGTCCCGGGGCGCGAACCTGGTCACCGGCGGCACCGACAACCACATCGTGCTGCTCGACGTCTCGTCGTTCGGGCTGACCGGGCGGCAGGCCGAGTCGGCGCTGCTCGACGCGGGCGTGGTCACCAACCGCAACTCGGTCCCGGCCGACCCCAACGGCGCCTGGTACACCTCGGGCATCCGGTTCGGCACGCCCGCGCTGACCACCCGCGGCTTCGGCCACGACGAGTTCGACAAGGTGGCCGGGCTCGTGGTCGACGTACTGTCCAGCACCACGCCCGGGCAGACCAAGGCCGGGACGCAGTCGAAGGCGAGCTACACGCTCGTCGACGGGGTGGCCGACCGGACCAAGGCCGCGAGCGCCGAGCTGCTCGACAAGCACCCGTTGTACCCGGGCCTCGAGCTCACCTGACCCGTCCACGCATTTCGACGTACCTCCAGGGCAGGTCCGGGCTGCGCCGCGCCCACGCGGGGCAGGCGCCGCCCGGAGTCCCCCGAACAGGTACGTCGAGATGCGTGCCTGTGGATGACGGACGGCACGCGTCGGCCCGCCGCGGCAGGGTCGTGCCATGGGCGACATCATCGGGATCCTCTACCGCGCGGGCGGGGTGGCCGACCGGGCCACCCTGATCCGGCTCACCTCGCGCGCAACCGTTGACCGCGCGCTGCGCGAGGGCACGATCGTCCGGGACGGCCACGGGCGCTACGCGGTGCCCGTCGCCGACGAGGCCTTCCGCGCCGCGAACGCGCTCAACGGCGTCGTCTCGCACGCCAGCGCCGCGCTCCGGCACGGCTGGGAGGTGAAGACCGTGCCCCGGGCACCAGACGTCATGGTGCCGAAGAACCGGAAGGTGGCGCCGGGACGCCGGGTGGGCGTCACCCTGCACCGGGGTGAGCTGCGGCCAGAGGAGGTGGAGGGGCGCCTCACCTCGCGGCCTCGGACCCTGCTCGACTGCTTGCGGTCGCTGCCCTTCGACGAGGCTCTCGCCATCGCCGACTCGGCGTTGCGCCACGGCAGCATCGCGAATCCGCAGCTGGTGGCGCTCGCCGAGACCGCCCGGGGGACAGGTGCCCCGCAGTGCCGCCGGGTAGCCGCGCTCGCCGACGGACGGGCGGCGAACCCCTTCGAGTCCGTGCTGCGCGCGATCGCCGTCGACGTGCCCGGCCTCGACGTCGTTCCGCAGCTGCCGGTCACCGCGCCGAGCTTCTCGGTCCGGCCGGACCTGGTCGACGAACGCCGAAGGGTGGTCCTCGAGGCCGACTCCTTCGCCTGGCACGGCGACCGGGCAGCCCTGCGGTGGGACGCGCAGCGCTACAACAACCTCGTCGTGCGGGGCTGGCTGGTGCTGCGCTTCGCGTGGGAGGACGTGATGCACGACCCGGACTACGTGCGGAGGACGCTCTCGGCGGTCGCGGCGCTCGTAGATCAACGTCCCGGTTGAGCCGGTTCCCGCACCGCGCCAGCGAAAGCGGAGCTCGGTCGCCCTAACAGGTACGTCGAGATACGAAAGCCGAAGCGCGCGGCCGCTCAGACCGCGGGTGTGGTGCGGGTGACGATGGAGCGCAGGTCGGTCCCGGCCGGCAGGGTGCCCAGCGTGCCGCCGTACTCCGTGCCCAGCCGGGTCGCGCAGAACGCGTCGGCGACCGGGTCCGGGGCATGCTGCACCAGCAGCGCCCCCTGCAGGCAGGCGGCCATCCGGCCGGCCAGCCGGCGCGCCCCGACCTCGAGCTCCGCGGTGTCGGCCAGCGACTCCAGCACGGTGTCGATCGCGCGGTCCAGGCGCGGGTCCGCGCCGCGCGCCCGGCCCACCTCCAGGATCCACGCCTGCAGCACCTCGGGCTCCCGGGTGAGCGCGCGCAGCACGTCGAGCGCGTTGACGTTGCCGGAGCCCTCCCAGATCGAGTTCAGCGGCGACTCGCGGAACAGCAGCGGCATCCCGGACTCCTCCACGAAGCCGTTGCCGCCCAGGCACTCCAGCGCCTCGGCCACCATCATCGGGGTGCGCTTGCAGACCCAGTACTTCGCCAGCGGCAGGGCGATCCGGCGAAACGCCGCCTCGTGCGGGTCGTGCAGGTTGTCCACGGCGGCGGCCAGCCGCATGCCGAGCGCGGTCGCCGCCTCGGACTCGACGGCCAGGTCGGCGACCACGTTCTGCATCAGCGGCTTCTCCGACAGCAGCGAGCCGAACGCCGAGCGGTGCGCGACGTGCCAGGACGCCTCGGCCAGCGCCCGGCGCATCAGCGACGCCGAGCCCAGCACGCAGTCGAGCCGGGTGGCCGCGACCATCTCGATGATGGTGCGCACCCCGCGGCCCTCGTCGCCGAGCCGCTGCGCCCAGGTGCCGCGGAACTCCAGCTCCGAGGACGCGTTCGAGCGGTTGCCCAGCTTGTCCTTGAGCCGTACGACGTCCAGCTGGTTGCGCGTGCCGTCGGGAAGCACCCGGGGCACCACGAAGCAGGTGACGCCCCCGGGGACCTGGGCGAGGACCAGGAACACGTCGTTCATCGGCGCGGAGGTGAACCACTTGTGCCCGGAGAGGGTGTACTCGCCGTCGACGGACGTCGGCGCGGCCACGGTGACGTTCGCGCGCACGTCGGAGCCGCCCTGCTTCTCGGTCATCCCCATCCCCGCGAGCGCGCCGGACTTCTGGGCCGCCGGGCGCACCCCGAAGTCGTAGGACGGGGCCGCGAGCAGCGGTGTCCACTCCTTGGAGATCTTGTCGTCGGCGCGCAGCGCTGGGATCGCCGCGTAGGTCATCGAGATCGGACACCCGTGGCCCGGCTCGGTCTGCGACCACGCGAAGAACCCGGCCGCCCGGCGTACGTGGGCGTGCGGCGAGTCGGAGACCCACGGCGCCGCCTGCAGCCCGTAACCGACGCCGCGCTCCATCAGCCAGTGCCAGGACGGGTGGAAGCGGACCTCGTCGACCCGGTTCCCGTAGCGGTCGTAGGGGGTCAGCTCCGGCTCGTGCTGGTTGGCGAGCATCCCGTGCTCGCGGGCCTCGGCGCTGCTGGCGACCGCACCGAGCCCGCTCAGCTCGTCCACCACCGAGGCGGAGGCGTGCCGGGTCACCGCATCGACGAGGGCGAGGTCGGAGGTGACGGTGTTGTGGTCCACCAGTGGCGGGGCCTGGTTGGTGACGTCCCGGATATCTGCTGCCATGTGGATACCGTAGGGCCATGTCCGGTGGAACGGAGAGCCACGCCTCCGAGCTCTCCCGCTGGGAGGTCATCCGCGACACGTCGTGGCGGTTGCTGGTGTCCACGGTCGGGACCTGCTTCCGCAACCGGGTCACCGGGCTCGCCGCGGAGGCGGCCTTCTTCGCGCTGCTCTCGCTGCCCCCGTTGATCTTCGGGCTGGCCGGGTCGATCGGGTACGTGTTCAACAGCTTCAGCCAGGCGCGGGTGGACCAGATCCGTGACTCCATCCTGGAGCTCGCCTCGCGGGCGCTGACCGAGCAGACCGTCGACGCAGTGATCCGGCCGACCCTCGACGACGTGTTCAAGGGTGGCCGGTTCGACGTGATCTCGGTCGGCTTCGTGCTCGCGCTGTGGTCGGGGTCGCGGGCGCTGAACGTGTTCGTCGACACCATCACGATCATGTACGGCCTCGGCGGCCACCGCGGCGTGGTCCGCACCCGGGTGCTGTCGTTCTCGCTGTACGTGATGGGTCTGCTCACCGGGGTGGTGACGATCCCGCTGGTGGTCGCCGGGCCGGACCTGGTCGACAGGCTCATCCCCGCGCGGCTGGACGTCCTCAACGGCCTCTACTGGCCGATCGTGGTGGTGCTGTGCATCTGTTTCCTCGCGACGCTCTACCACGTGTCGGTGCCGGTGCGGACGTCGTGGCGCTACAACATCCCCGGCGCGACGCTGACCATGACGCTCTGGATCCTCGGGTCGTTCCTGCTGCGCTGGGTGCTCACCCACACGGCGCGCGCGTCCACGTCGATCTACGGCCCGCTGGCCGCGCCGATCGTGGTGCTGCTGTGGCTGTACCTGCTCTCGATCGCGGTGCTGATCGGGGCGGCCGTCAACGCCGCGTTCGACCGGGTCTGGCCGGAGAAGGAGACCGCGCGGGCGCGCATGGAGGTGGTGCGCCGGCTGCGGCTGAAGTCGATCGTGCCGCGGCTGCGCCGCGACGAGGAGGAGCAGCAGCGGTTCCCCGACGCGGCCAGCGACACGGTCGTGCTCAGCCGGTACGACGGCCAGCCGGACGGCGCGGGGCGGGGCGCCGACCCGGCGGACGGGAGCGGGAGCGGCCGGGGCCGGACGGACCGGGGGCCGACGCACCGGCGCTGACCGGCCCAGGGGCCCGGCCACGATGGTCCGGTCGGGCCGGCACCGGATCGTTCGGTTCGCAGATCCGCTCGAGCTGCCACGGTCGAAAATTCGGTGTACCGCCGCGGATCGCCCGGTCTAGATTCCCGATGTGCTCGAGAGGATCGGATACACCCCGGAGGTCGCCGCGGCGTTCGCGCCGTGGGCCGCCGCCGGCGACGCCCGGGCCGGCCGCGTGCTGCACGCGGACCGGGGCGTGGTGTCCGTGCTGGCCGAGGACGGGCCGCGCCGGGCCACCCTCGGCGGCGGGCTGCTCGGCGAGATCGGGGCGCACCCGACGGCGGCCCCCTGCCCGGGTGACTGGGTGGTGCTGCGCGGCTGGCCGGACCGCCGGTGGACCGTGGAGGCGGTGCTGCCACGGCGTACCACGGTGGCGTGCCGGTTCGCGGGCAGTGAGCACGTGCTCTGCGCGAACGCGGACCTCGCGGCGGTGCTGGTGCCGGCGCGGCCGGCCCCGCTGCCCGGCCGCGTGGCCGGAGCGGTCGGCGTGGCCGCCGCGGGCGGGGCCCGGCCCGTGGTGGTGCTCACCGGACCGCAGCCCGACCCGGCGCCGGGGGTACGGCGGGTGGCTGCGGCGGCGCCCGGGATCGAGGTGCTCGCGGTCGACGCGGCCACGGGCCGCGGACTGGACCGGCTGCGCTCCCTGGTCGAGGACCGGCTCACCGTGGCCCTGACCGGCGGCACCGGTCCGGGCCGGTCCGAGCTGGCCCGGGCGCTGGTGGGTGCCGAGCCGCTCGGCACCCGGGAGACCGGCGCCGGCCTGGTGGTGCTGCCGGGAGGGGGCGCGGTCATCGACACGCCGGCGGCCGGGGGCGCCTGTGCCGGCGCGCCGCGGCACGCGCCGCAGGCCCGATGAGGGTCCGGCCGGAGGCCCCGGGGGACGTGCCCGCGGTGCGCTCGGTGGTGGCCGCGGCGTTCGGCGAGGAGCCGGTCGCCGCCCTGCTCGACGACCTGCGGGCCGGCGGCACCTGGCTCGGCCTGGCGTACGTGGCCGTACGGGAAGGCGAGGTGGTCGGGCACGTCGCGTTCACACGCGCCTGGGTGGACGCCCCCGAGCGGCTCGTCGACGTGCTCGTGCTGAGCCCGCTCTCGGTGCGCCCGGACGCGCAGCGGGCCGGGGTCGGAACCGCGCTGGTGACCGCCGCGCTGGCCGCCCTGGGGGAGCGGGACGAGCCGCTGGTGTTCCTGGAGGGGGCGCCGGGCTACTACCCCCGGTTCGGGTTCGTGCACGGGACCTCGCTGGGCTTCACCGCGCCGTCGGTGCGGATCCCCGAGCCGGCCTTCCAGGTCCTCCCGCTGCCGACGTACCGACCCTGGATGACCGGCGCCCTGGTCTACCCGGAGGTGTTCTGGCGGCACGACGCCGTGGGGCTGCGCCCCTGACGCCGACGCCACGCCCCGTACGCGTATTTTGTCCGCATGGGAAACGTCAACCTGCCCACCCCGGTGGCGCTCGCCGGGGGCGCGATCTGCGTGCTCGGCGGCTACCTGCTCGGGGTCGTCGCGGGCCCGGAGTCGACGACCCGGACGACCGCGACCGTGGTGAGCTACGACACGGGGTCGAGCCGGCTGTGCCTGGAGGGGGACGGGGTCTCGGGACAGGAGGGCACGGTGAAGAACGGCATGCTCTGCGGGACCTGGCGGATGACCGACGGAGCCACCACCCCGCGCTCCGGGGACCGGTTCCGGTTCGTGACGCTCAGCCCGCACAGCGGCGGGGAGCACCAGTCGGTCACGTTGATCTACGGCGACGTCGTGTCGCGGGACCGATAGGTTCTCCCCGTGCCTGATGCAGTGCAGGAGGACGCCCGCGGCCTGGTGCGGCTCCCGGCGATCGCCCGGTCCCCGTTCTGGGAGCTGACCCGCCGTCTGGCCTTGGCGGTGGGGATCCTCGCGTTCACGGTCGCCCTGGTCTACCTGGACCGCGGCGGCTACCGCGACAACGCCGACCCGAGTCACCGGGTCGACTTCGTGGACTCGGTGTACTACACCACGGTGACGCTGAGCACGACCGGGTACGGCGACATCGCGCCGTACCTGCCGCACACCCGGCTGATCAACGCGTTCGTGGTCACCCCGCTGCGCATCGCCTTCCTGGTGCTGCTGATCGGCACCACCCTGGAGGTGCTCGCCACCCGGGGCCGTGAGATGTTCCGGATCGCCCGATGGAGGAAGAGCATGGATGGTCACGTCGTGGTGATCGGCTACGGCACCAAGGGCCGCAGCGCCGTCGACACGCTGCTGAACAACGGGCTCGACAAGGAGCAGATCGTCGTCGTCGACCCCAGCAGCACCGCGCTCGGCGAGGCGCACGCCGACGGGCTGGCCGTGGTCACCGGGGACGCCACCCGCCGCGAGGTGCTGCGCCGGGCCGGGGTGGGGGAGGCCAAGCAGGTCATCATCACCACCGACCGCGACGACTCGACGGTGCTGGCCACCCTGAACGTCCGGCAGCTGAACCCGGATGCCTACGTGGTGGCCGCGGTGCGGGAGTCCGACAACGTCCAGCTGGTCCGGCAGAGCGGCGCGGACTCGGTGGTCACCTCCTCCGACGCGGTGGGCCGGCTGCTCGGGCTGTCGTCGCTCAGCCCGACCCTGGGCTCGGTGATGGAGGACCTGCTGACGTACGGCGAGGGCCTGGAGGTCGCCGAGCGCGAGCTGCTGGTGCCCGAGGTGGGCAGGCAGCCGCAGTCGCTGCCCGACCAGGTGATCGCCGTGGTCCGCGACGGCACGGTGCACCGCTACTTCGACCCGGCGGTCACCCAGCTGGTGCGCGGGGACCGGTTGATCGTGGTGCGCCCCGCGCAGGAGCTGCCGTGGGCGCCGCGCCCCGGCACCCACGGGGAGACCGCGACCACCGACGAGGAGTGAGCGCGCGGCGGGTCAGGACCGGCGCACCGCGAGCACGGCGACGTCGTCGTCGCGGGTGTGGTCGCGGACCGTCTCCACGAGCGCCGCGAGCGTGGTCTCGAGGTCGCCCGCCCGGGCCGCCAGGGCCGGCAGGGCGTCGAGCAGCCGGCGCTGGCCGGCGTCGATGTCCTCGGTGCGGCGCTCGATCAGCCCGTCGGTGAAGGCCAGCACCGTGTCCCCGGGCAGGAACGGGAACCGGATCGGTGTCCGGGTGCTGCCGCCGACCCCCAGGGGCACGCCGTCGGGGTCGGGTAGCTGCGCGCTGGTGCCGTCCGCGTGCAGCACCACCGGCGGCGGGTGGCCCGCGTTGCACAGCGTGATCTCGTCGCGGACCGGGTCCACGACGCCGTACACCAGCGTCACCAGCTGGGCGAGGTCGAACTGCTGGAAGAGCGTGTCGAGCTTCTCGAGCACGGCGGCCGGGTCCGGGTCGATCGCCAGGTAGGCGCGCACCGCGGAGCGCATCTGCGCCATCGCGGCCGCGGCCTTCACGCCGCGACCCATCACGTCGCCCACGAACATCACGACGCGGCCGTCCTCGAGCGCGATCACGTCGTAGAAGTCACCGCCGACCTCGGTGCGTCCCGCGGGCAGGTAGAGCGCGGCCAGGTCCCAGCCCGCGAGGGTGACCAGCCGGTCGGGCAGCACGGCGCGCTGCAGGCGAACGGCGGCCTCGCGGATCTCGCTGTGGAGCTGGGCGTTGTCGATCGCGACCGCGGCCCGCCGGGCGAGGTCCTCGCCGAAGGTGACGTCGGAGGGCCCGAATCGGCGTCCCCCGTCGCCGGCGACCCAGGTCATCACGCCGAGCAGCCGGTCGCGTGTCTTCAGTGGCACGGTCAGGGCGCTGCGCAGGTTGAGCTCGCGGGCCAGCCGGAGCTGCTCCTCGTCGACGCAGGCCTCCACCAGCAGCTCGTCGGGGATGTCCGGGAGCAGCTCGCTCTCCCCGGTGCGGAACACCTGGTAGGCGCCCGAGGCGGTCTTCGGGTCGGGTGGGTACCGGCGCTGCATGTCGAGTGCCATCGCGACCTTCTCGGGGTCGTTGTGCGCCACTGCGAGGGTGCGCAGCTCACCCTCCTCGGCGAGCTGGATGCTGCACCAGTCGGCGTAGTCGGGGACGGCCAGGTAGGCCACCCGGGTGAGCGTGCTCTGGTAGTCGAGGTTGCTGGCCAGCTCCGCGGAGGCGTCGGCCAGGAAGCGCAGCTTGGTGCGCTGGTCGGCGGCCTCTTCCAGGGCGTTGACCCGGTCCAGCGCCTGCGCGATGGTGTCGGCCAGCACCGCGAAGTACTCCAGCTCCTGGGAGTCGAAGTGCCGGACGCCGGGGAAGGAGAGGCCGGCGGACCCGATCGTCCGACCGGTGATCCGCAGCGGGAGGCTGACGGTGGTCCGATCACCCTCCTCGTGCTCCCCGAGCTCCGGGTAGCGGTCCACGATCTCGTCGCGCCCGGTGAGGATGATCATCTCGCCGAGCCGGATGCACTCGCTGGCCGGGAGCCCCGCGGAAAGCGGGAACGTGCTGTAGCGGGCGGCGAGCTCCGCGTCGCCGCCGTGCAGCCCGAGCAGCCCGACGGTCTCGTCGTCGACCAGGACGGACAGCGACGCGCGGGTCGCGCCGGAGGCGAACGCGGCGTGCTCGGTCACCACCTTCGTCACGTCGGTGACGCTGTCGGCGAGCATCAGCTCGTTGGTCACCTTTGCCAGCCGGGTGAGCTGGTCGGCCACCCGGCGGGCGGCGAGCTCCGTCGCGGCGGTGCGGGAGAGACCGGGCAGCACCAGCATCAGACCGTGGACCCCGTCCCCGGACCACACCGGCAGGATCGTCGTCGGAGTGGCGTGCACGGTGCCGTCGGCGTGCGTCACCGGCAGGTCGCCGCTCCACCGGTCGTTCTCGAGCACCCGGCTCAGGACCGCGGCCACCGGCCCGTCCTCCGACCGGCCGAGGACCGTCTCCGGCAGGGTCGAGCCGATCAGGAGCTCGCGGGCGATGCCGAGCTCGACCAGCGCGGAGTCGTTGGTGTAGAGCACGCGGAGGTCGCGGTCCGCCACGACCATGCCGTGATCCAGCCCGTCGAGGAGTCTCGGGTCGGGCAGCCACAGCGGGTGGTCGGCTCTCGGATCGTTCGGCACCCCCTGATCCTGCCAGGAATTCGGGCTGGGTGGCACCTGGAACCGGTCGCGTCGTGCGGAACTCGCAGAACTTCGTGACCGGAGACACGTGATGGGTTCGGCCGCATGCTCGCGAGCTTGCTGGGCACCGGGGCGATGTGCGCCGGCGAGGTCAAGCAGCCGGCCCGTCGACGTACGCCACCGGGGCAGCCCTGGGCACCGAGGTGACCCAGGCTGCTCCGGCTCGGTGCCGGGACTTTTCGGACGAGGCGCCCGTCTTCGGGGATCTCGCCGCGGGCCTCGGGATGCCGGGTTCTAGAATCCCAGCGAGATGGCAGACAACGAGCGCCCGACCGACGCACGCGTCAAGGGCCCACACGAGCTGGTCGGGCGTTACGTCTACGACGTGGTGGCTGACCGCTGGACCTGGTCCGAGTCGATCTACACCATGCACGGCTTCGCGGTCGGGGAGGTGGTGCCGACCACCGACCTGGTGCTCGCACACCACCATCCCGACGACCTCGACAAGTCCCGTCAGGTGGTCAAGGAGGCCCTCGAGGCCGAGGAGCCGTTCAGCTCCTACCACCGGATCATGGATGCCCGCAGCAAGACCCACACGGTGCTGGTCGCCGGGCACGGTGTCCGCGACGCCGAGGGGAGGCTCGTGGAGGTGCGGGGCTACATGGTCGACCTCACGGAGGCGCGGCGGCGCGACCTGAAGGACGAGGTGAGCGCCGCGGTGGCCGGGGCCACCGAGAGCCGGGCGGTCATCGACCAGGCCAAGGGCGTGCTGATCCTCGTGTTCGGGGTCGACGCCGACGAGGCGTTCGGGCTGCTGTCCGCGCACTCCCAGGACAACAACATCCGGGTCCGCGACCTGGCCGCGCGGCTGATCGAGGCACTCCAGGGCGACAACGAGATCGTCGGCCCCGGCACCCGACGGCGGATCCTCGAGCTGCTGCAGAACCTCGGGCCCGACGCCTGAGCCGGCCCACGCGACTGGCCCTGCGGCGGAACGGGACAGAACCGGTCACGTTGCGATGTCAATAGCCTGAACGGGCCATGGAGCAATGGGACCTAAGTCCCGCACTGTGACCAGGTGGCCGCGAAGCGTCTCCTCGTCACGCAGCACTCTCGCGCCCGGGCCCTGGTCCGGCGCCTCGCTTCGCTGGTCGGCGTCGCGGTGCTGGTCCTGGGCCTGGCGCCGGTCTCCCCGGCCCGCGCCCTCGACCTGACGACCCTGATCGTCACCTACGACGCGCCGCCGACCTCCGGGCAGCTCGAGGTGCTCAGCGGTGTTTCCGACGCCGTGCACGGCTTCCAGGCCGTGCCCGCGGCGGTGGTGGCGGCGCCGGCCGCCGTCACGCCCCTGCTGCGGGAGCTGCCCGGCGTGCGCGGCGTCTACCCGAACACCCGGTACCGGTGGCTGTCGGCCGGTGACCTCGCCACCGGGTCGAGCAGAGCCAGCTCGGTGTGGCAGGACCTGGGCTGGACCGGTGCGGGCGTGGGCATCGGGATCATCGACGCCGGCCTCGACGGGTCGCACCCCGACCTGTGCGCAGCGCTGAGGTTCTGCCAGGGCACCCCGGTCAAGACCGTGCAGAACGTCAAGGTGCTCGGGCGGCAGGACGTCTCCACCGACCCGGTGGTCTACCTCGAGGACCAGATCAGCACCGACAGCTCGTCCGGCCACGGCTCCCACGTGGCGGGCATCGCAGCCGGCTGGGGGAGTGCCGGCGACGACCCGACCAGGTACCGCGGGGTCGCCTACGGGGCCGACCTCGTCGGCTTCGGGACGGGTGAGCTCGTCGAGGCGGTCAACGTCCTGGGCGCCTTCGACTACGCCATCGCGCACCGCGACCGGTACAACATCAGGGTCCTGAACAACAGCTGGGGCACCGGCGCCTTCACGGCCTACGACCCCAACGACCCCGTGAACCTGGCGATCGACACCGCGACCGCCGACGGCATCAGCGTGGTGTTCGGCGCGGGCAACGACGGCACCCGCACGGACAGCCTCAACATGTTCGCCCAGAACCCGAACGTGATCGTGGTCGGCTCGGGCAACAAGAACCACCAGCAGTCCTTCTTCTCCAGCAAGGGCGTGCCCGGGGGCGCCACCAACCGGCCGACGGTCACCGCACCCGGCGACTCCATCGTCTCGGTGCGGGCGACCACCGGTTTCACGATCGACGCGGCGGACGCGCAGACCGTCGGGGGCGGCGACGCGGACACGCCGACGAGCACCCACGACCAGACCTACTACGCCACGAGCAGCGGCACCTCGATGGCCGCCCCGCACGTCAGCGGTGTGGTCGGGCTCATGCAGCAGGCCGCCCACGCGAGCCTCGGTCGCTGGCTGGCGCCGCGCGAGGTGAAGAACATCCTGCAGAACACGGCCACCCCGATGCCCGGCTACCAGACGTACTCGGTGGGCGCCGGCTTCGTGGACGCCTACGCCGCGACCCAGGCCGCGGCAGCGGGCACGCACACCCAGCCCTGGGTCGACTCCTCGACCTACGACGTCACTCCGTACGCCGGGACGATCAGCGCGGGGACCCTGGTGGGGGCGACCTCCTTCACGTCGACGCACGTCGTCCAGCCGGGCGCCACGATCCTCGACGTGATGGCCGACTGGGGCCCCGAGAAGGTGCTGCCCGCCAACACCGACGTCGACATCGACCTCATCCGGCCGGACGGCACCACCTTCGCGACGACCGCCCTCGCGTGTGACCCGAACGCGCAGCCGAACGGCTACAGCAGCTACTGCACCAGCGCGCCGAACGAGCGGCTGACCGTCGAGAACCCGGTGCCCGGCACCTGGACGGTCCGGGTCCATGCCGGACTGGTGACGGTGAACGAGTCGGTGCGCGGCCTGTGGTCGGTGGGCTACCCGCGTGGCGCGTCGACTCCGGCCGCGGCGAGCCCGGCCACGGTGGCGCTCGACCCGGGCGCCGTGACCGCCGACCTGGCCGGCCAGTCCGTGGCCGTCACGGCCACGGTGCGCGACGCCCACGGCCTGCCGCTGCCGAACGTGCCCGTCACGTGGTCCGCGAGCGGGGTCGGGACCCTCACCCCCGGCACGACGGTGACCAGCTCCTTCGGCCGGGCGGCCGCGACCGCGACGAGCCCCGGTCCCGGGACCCAGACCCTCACCGCCGCCGCCGGCGTCCTGGCTTCCTCCGTGACCCTGACCTGGGTCGGCGTCACGGTCCCCGACGTGGCCTGCCTGGCCGGCTGCGGCACCGTCGCGGACTCCGACGGCCAGGCGAGCGTCGGCGGCTGGTTCGTGGCGAACGGCACCAGGCACCGGATCGCCGCCACGGGGCAGCACTCCGCCGGTGGCAGCACGTCCAGCGGCGAGCTCGACTTCGACGACCGGTCCGGGACACAGGTCAGCGGCACCGGCGTCGGACACTTCGTCATCGACGGCAACCAGGCGACGATCAACGGAACGGCGAACGTCAACGGCACCACGGGATACCGGTACTCGCTGGTGATCACCGACAACGGGGACCCGGGCACCAGCGACAGGGTCGATCTCACCGTCACGCAGCCCGGGACCACCTGGCAGTACCACGACTCCGGGACGCTCGGGGGAGGCGACGCCCAGGTGCAGCCGTCCTGAGGACCGGCACGCGGCTGGGGGCCGGTCAGGTGCGCGTGGGATCCCGTCTCCGCCGGAGCCCGCCCCGGACACGGGTAATTCGACAGCCGGGCGGCGGACGTCCGGGCAGAATTGTGCGCAAGCCAATGGGGGCCGCGGGTCACCCGCGGGGACGGACGGAGGGCAGCGAGTGAGCGAGGAGACCGCACCCTCGTCCGGCGACGGCGCGTCCTTCCGGTACGACGCGCGACTCGCCAACGAGATCGAGGCGTCGTGGCAGGACCGGTGGGAGGAGCTCGGGGCTTTCCACGCCCGCAACCCTGTCGGCGTCCTGGCCGACGGGGAGCCGGGGGCCGAGCGCGCCTACGTCCTCGACATGTTCCCCTACCCCTCGGGGGTGGGGCTGCACGTCGGTCACCCGCTCGGCTTCATCGCCACCGACGTCTACGCCCGCTACCTGCGGATGCAGGGCACGAACGTCCTCTACACGATGGGCTTCGACGCTTTCGGGCTCCCGGCCGAGCAGTACGCCATCGAGACCGGAACCCACCCGCAGGTCACGACCACGCGCAACATCGGTCGCTACCGAGCCCAGCTGCGGCGCCTCGGCCTGTCCCATGACGGCCGCCGGACCCTGTCCACGACCGACCCCGAGTTCTACCGCTGGACCCAGTGGATCTTCCTGCAGCTTCACGGCGCCTGGTACGACGCAGACCGCGACATCGCCCGCCCGATCTCCGAGCTCGTGGCCGGGTGGGAGTCCGGCGAGCGGCCGATCCCCGGCGAGCGGCCGTGGGCCGAGCTGGCGGCCCCGGAGCGCGAGGAGCTGCTGTCCTCCTACCGGCTGGTCTACCGCAAGCAGGTGCCGGTGAACTGGTGCCCCGGGCTGGGCACGGTGCTGGCCAACGAGGAGGTCAACAACGAAGGCCGATCCGAGCGCGGGAACTTCCCGGTGGTCCCGCGCAACCTCGAGCAGTGGGTCATGCGCATCACCGCCTACGCCGACCGGCTGCACCATGACCTCGAGCTCGTCGACTGGCCCGAGTCGGTCAAGCTGCAGCAGCGCAACTGGATCGGACGCTCCTCGGGAGCCCGACTGCGGTTCGCCGTCGACGGGCACCCGGGCGAGGTCATCGAGGTGTACACCACGCGGCCCGAGACCGTGTTCGGCTCGACGTACGTCGTCCTGGCGCCCGAGCACCCGCTCGTCGCGACCATGGCGACGGAGAGCTGGCCCGACGGCACGCCGGCCACGTGGACCGGTGGAGCGGCCTCGCCGCGGGAGGCGTGTGCCGGGTATGTCGCGGCGGCCTCGCGTAAGTCCGCGATGGTCCGGCAGTCCGAGGGCACGCTCAAGACCGGCGTCGCGACCGGGCGGCGGGCGGTGAACCCGGCCACGGGCGAGCTCGTGCCGGTCTTCGTCGCCGACTACGTCCTGCCCGGCTACGGCACGGGTGCCGTCATGGCGGTGCCGGCCCACGACCAGCGCGACTTCGACTTTGCTCGCGCCTTCGACCTGCCGATGCGGCGCGTCATAGATCCCGGTGACGGCCGGGCCGCGCAGCCCGCGACCTGGTCGCGGGCGTACACCGCCGGCACGGGCGTGATGGTGAGCTGCGCCGGCGACGAGCGGGACTTCTCCGGGATGGCGGTCGCGGACGCCGCGGCCGCGATCCTGGCCTGGCTGGAGGAGCGGGGATCTGCCGAACCGGCGGTGTCGTACCGGCTGCGCGACTGGCTGTTCAGCCGCCAGCGCTACTGGGGCGAGCCCTTTCCCATCGTCTATGACCGGAACGGCGTCGCGCACGCTCTGCCCGACTCGATGCTGCCCGTGGTTCTCCCCGAGGTCGTTGACTACGCGCCGCGCAGCTACGACCCGGACGACCTCACCAGCGAGCCGGAGACGCCGCTGTCGCGGCAGCGGGACTGGGTCGAGGTCGAGCTCGACCTCGGCGACGGGCCGCAGAGGTACACGCGGGAGACGAACACCATGCCGAACTGGGCCGGCAGCTGCTGGTACGAGCTGCGCTACCTCGACCCGCAGCAGAGCGCCGCCGCCGTCGACCCGGCGAACGAGGCGTACTGGATGGGCCCCACCGAGCGGAAGCCCGCGGGCGGGGTCGACCTGTACGTCGGCGGCGTCGAGCAGACGGTGCTGCACCTGCTGTACGCCCGGTTCTGGCACAAGGTCCTGCACGACCTGGGCCACATCAGCTCCTCCGAGCCGTTTCACCGCCTCATCAACCAGGGCATGATCCTGGCCTGGGTCTACCGGGACCAGCGCGGCTTCCCGGTGCCGGCCGAGGAGGTCGTCGCGGTGGATGACGAGTGGGTCCACGAGGGCCACCCGGTGAGCCGCAGCCTGGGCAAGATGGGCAAGTCGCTGCGCAACGCGGTGACGCCCGATGACATCTGCGCCGAGTACGGCGCCGACACGCTGCGCCTGTACGAGATGTCGATGGGTCCCTTGGAGGTCTCCCGTCCGTGGGAGACCCGGGCCATCGTCGGCTGCTACCGCTTCCTGCAACGGCTGTGGCGCAACGTCGTCGACGAGACGAGCGGCGAGCCGGTGGTCTGCGACCGGGCGGCGCCCGATGACCTGACCCGCCTGCTGCACCGCACGATCGCCGAGGTCGGCGAGGACATGGGCAAGCTCAAGTTCAACACCGTGCTCGCTCGACTCACGACGCTCAACAACGCGGTCGGCCAGCTCGACTTTTCGCCCCGCTCGGTCCTCGAGCCGATGATCCTCATGCTCGCGCCACTGGCCCCGCACGTGGCCGAGGAGCTGTGGTCGCGCCTCGGGCACGCCGACTCGCTGGTCCGAACCCCGTTCCCGGTGGCCGACCCGGCGCTGGTGCAGGTGGAGGCGGTCACCTGCGTGGTGCAGGTCAACGGCAAGGTCCGAGGTCGGCTGCAGGTCAGCCCTGGGGTGTCCGAGCAGGAGCTCATCGACCTCGCCGCCGGCCTGGACACCGTCCGGGCGTTCCTCGGGGACGGCGCCGCGCGCACCATCCTGCGGCCGCCCAGGCTCGTGAACTTCGTGGTTGCCTGAGCCGAGGGCCGGCGCGGCGGGCAATGTCGCGCGGATGTTGCACGAGAGCCCGCCTTCCTCGCGGAAGACGGGCTCTGGCCTGCGGTCTTGCTGGTGGGCGATACTGGGTTTGAACCAGTTTCAGGACTTGCTAGCGACACTGGCCCTGACCTGCCGAAACAGCCCCTGACCTGCGCTTGAGTGGGACAGTATCGCGTGTCACGACTGGACACAAGGGGACACGCGGATACACTGGATCTGGCACATACATGGCACGAGGGGCGGGTCTGGCATGGCGAACAGCAAGGGCACCAAGGCGAGGTTCGGCAGCATCCGAGCACTCCCCTCCGGGCGCTACCAGGCCCGCTACACCGGGCCCGACGGACTGCTCCACAAGGCCCCGTTCACCTTCGACACCAAGGGCGACGCCGAGACGTGGCTGGCCGACGGTCCGCGCCGACATCGTGCGCGACGCGTGGAACCCGAACGCTGCTCTGAGACCCAAGGCGCTGACCTTCGGCAACTACGCGGAGAAGTGGCTCACCGGCCGCCGGCTGGAGGCCCGGACCCGCGCGCACTACCGATCGCTGCTCGACCGGCAGATCCTGCCGACGTTCGGCGCGGTGCCGCTCAAGCACATCACGCCCGACCTGGTGCGCGAGTGGTACGCGACCACCGGCCTGGACCGTCCGACGCTCAGGAGCCACGCCTACGGCCTCCTGCGCACCATCCTGGGGAGGCCGAGCGCGACAGCCTCATCACTCCGCAACCCTTGCCACGTCCGCGGCGCCGGGAACGACCAAGCGCGCGAAGAAGATCAAGCCCGCCACCCTCGGGGAGCTGGAGGCGATCGTCAAGGCGATGCCCGAGCGCTACGGCTGATGATCCTGCTCGCCTCCTGGTGCGCTCTGCGGTTCGGGGAGCTGGCCGAGCTGCGCCGGGGGGACGTCGACACACCAAGGTCGGCATCCTGCACGTCCGCCGCGGCGTCGTGCGTGCCGGCCGGCGAGACGATCGTCAAGAAGCCGAAGTCCGACGCCGGCATCCGTGACGTGGCGATCCCGCCGCACCTGGTGCCGATGGTCCGTGAGCACCTGTTGCAGCACACCGAGCCCGGCAAGGATGGCCTGCTATTCCCCGCCGCGGGGGCGGCCACATGGCGCCGTGCAGCCTCTACCGCGTGTTCTACCGGGCGCGCGAGGCCGCAGGGCGGCCGGACCTGCGCTGGCACGACCTGCGCCACACCGGGGCCGTGCTCGCCGCTCAGACCGGCGCGACGCTGGCCGAGCTCATGGCCCGGCTCGGTCACTCGACCCCGGGCGCGGCGCTGCGCTACCAGCACGCCGCCCAGGGCCGGGACATGGAGATAGCCAAGGCGCTTTCAGCGATGGTCGCAATGCCCGACACGCCGTAGATGCGGACGTGTTGGACATGACTGCCCACAGCGGGCACGATTAGGGACACAAGTTCAGAACCCGAGTAGCGTTCCCCCGTTTGGGGTCGCGGCAGGGAAGGCGCAAGGCCACCTAGCCCGACAGCACCGAGGGAATGGCGATGATCCTCCGGCGCAAGGCCAGGGGGGAGCCAGCGGTAAGAGAGCGCAAGGCCCGCGCCGAGCAACGACAGAGACCGAAGGATGGTCCGTCGTAGCTCGGCGTTCGTGTCTCTCAGGAGAACCTGCCGTGTCTTCCGCCACCATGCCAACCAAGGCCACCCGTCGCCTTGAGTCCATCCCGAGCGCCGCCGACTACCTCGGCGTATCCACCAAGACCATCCGCCGCTACATCGCCAGCGGACACGTCACCGGTTACCGTGCCGGCCCGCGCTTGATCCGCGTCGACCTGAACGAGCTCGACGCGATGCTCCGCCCCATCCCCACCGCGGGCGGTGGTCAGATTGCGAGCTGACACCGCTACCGCCAGGAACACGGCCCGTCCCGCCGACAAGGGGGCCACCGAAGGGCCGGACCCTGCCCTGATGCGCCGCACCGTGGACGGCATCGTCACCGTGACCGGCTGCCGCCGGTCTCAGGCGCGCGAACAGGTCGCCGCGTGGCTGGCGGGTGGCCGACCGCTCGACGATCTGGAGGCGTACCTGCGGGCCACCTTCAAGACCGACCCGACCGGCGTGACCGCCGTGCGCAACGCGGCGAAGGTGGGTGGTCGGCGTGGCACTCCCTGAACAGAGAAAGAGCCCGGCGGGAGACCGGGCCCTCTCGAATGTCACGGATACCAGCGACACCGACAGGACCATCGTCGCACAAACCCTCGACAACCTGCCGCATATGACACGGCGGTTGCTGCAGGAGGCGCTCGGCGACGCCTGGCGCCCGCAACAGCAGCGCCGCGCCGCCCAGTTCCGGGCCGCGGCGCCCCGGCCGGGGGACTTCACCGGGAGGGCGACTGCCCGCGACGAGCTGAGCGCGGCGTGGGAACGCTGCCACGCGATCGCCGACGCCTTCGAGAGCCGCGCCGAGATGTGCCCCACCGAGGCCATCGCGGCCGACGTCGACGCCGTGCTCGGGGAGGTGGCCTGATGTCCAGGGCCCCGCTGATGATCCTCGAGCGCGGCTCTACCGCCGTCGTGAGAGGCCACGCTTACCCCCACCTGCTCGGCGCCGGTATCAAGCCTTACTACGTAGGTGCCACGGCAATGGGCTTTGTGATCGACCGGCCGAGGCTCGCCGATCTCTGCGCCTACCTCGACAGTCGCCGCCTGCCGTACCGGATTCGCAAGGGCGACGACGCATGAAGCCGCCCGGATACGACCGGCGCCCCAAGTGGCGAGCGGCCATGCTGCGCAGCAGTCTGCACCCGCAGACGAAGCTGGTGCTCCTCGTGACCCTCGACCACATGAAGTCGGACGGGAAGGTCTACGTGGACCGCCGCACGATCGCCAACGCCCTTGGCGTCAAGCACCCGCAGCGGGTCACGGAGCGCTGGTCACAGGCTTGTGCGGCAGGCTTCCTGACGCTCGTGCACAAGGGCTCGCACGGCCGGCACTCGACCTATCAGGCACTCACCCCCGACGCTCCTAGTGACCGGGTTACTAGGTCACTAGAGGTAACGGGAAACCCGGTCACTAGAGAGGACCCCTTAGTGACCGGGAAACGCGGTCACTATTACTACGGCCGGGAGCAAGACCCAGCCAGGCAGGGACTGTGCCGCCCTCCCGCCGAGCGGGAGCTGTACGGCGAGCCTGGCGAGTTCCCCGACAGCGATCCGTATGCGGTCGATCGAGTCCCCAACGGGGGCAGCGAAGAAGAGCGGTGGACGGCATGAGTGCCACCGTGACCGACCTGCGGGCGTACCGAGCCAAGCGCGCCACCGTGCACTTCCCGACGCCCGTGGAGGCGCTGCACTTCGCAGCCGAGCAGGTAGCCGACGCGCGGGCGCTGACCGGCTCGGCACTCCTCCTAGATGCCCAGGAAGCCGACCACACGCTGAGGCGAGTTGCAGCGGTGCTGGACGCCTGCCTTCGCCTGTACGAAACCCACTCAAACGACGAGGTGACCCGATGACCCCTGAACAGCTCGACCTCATCCCCGACCACCTGCTGATCCGGCGCAAGGTCGGATGCCGCGCCCTCCTGACCTGGCTCGGCGCCCGCGGACTGTCCATGTCGCTGCTCGACGTGGAGACCGAGCGCAAGCGGCGGGGGGTGGAGTGATGCCCCGCAGGACGTACAAGCGTGGCGAGCGGCGGCGCCCGATGGCGGCGCCGGACTGGATCTGGCTCGAGGACGAGCTGCGCCGGTTCCGCGCCTGGCAGGACCGACCCACCCCGGTCGAGGACCCCGTTCGAACATATGCGCGAACCGCGGGAGAGGTCTCCGGTCCCACGGCGTACCGATCAACCTCAAGGCGGGGGTTCTGATGCCTGCCCCCAGGAACGCCGCCAAGCCCAACTCGCGAGCGCACCGCAGGCCGCCGCAGGCCGCCGCGCGGGCCGCGCTGGTGGAGCTTCCGGCCTCGGGGTGTGACCTGCCTGTGCCGGACCTGCCCGCGGGGCGGGAGTGGACCGAGCCCGACCGCGCCCGGTGGGACGAGCTGTGGCAGTCGCCGCAGGCGCTCATGTGGGATGACACCGCGCGCGGCACGGTCGCGGTGCTGATCGTCTACGAGTCCGCGATCCTGGCCGGCAAGGCGTCCGCGTGGCAGGCGCAGGAGGCCCGCTACGCCTCGGAAGCGCTGGGACTGACGCCGCGTGCGATGGCGTCACTCGGTTGGCGGATCGCCGATGACTAGCCGTCGTGAGGCTCGCCGCCGGGCGCTGGTCACGGACAACGGCATCCCCACCGACCTGGCCGCCGGTCCCTGCGTGGAGCTGTGGGCCGACCCGCCGCCCGCCTCTGCGCTGTTCTCCGCCCGCGCCAACTGGCGAGACGCCCGGCTGGCCTGGTGCCGCAAGCACGGGCTGGCAACGGAGGCCGGGCACATCGACTACCACCACCTACCCCCGGAGCTGCGCGACAGGGCGCCGTTCCACCGCACCGAAAGGACAGCACGATGACTAGACCCCGACCGAACAGCCTGGGCGAGGCCGTGGCCGCGCACTACCGGAAGCCACCCGCCGAGAGGTCCGCCACCAAGTGGGCGCCGGGTGCCGACCCGCTGGAACGGGTCCGCCGGCTCGCCGCGACCGTCGACGCGAGCCCCGGCTTCGCGGACACGCTCAACGCCCAGGACCGCGCCGCGGTCCAGACCTTCATTGCCCGCAGGGAGCACCTCAAGGCCATGAACAACGACGACACCGACACGAACGGAGACGACGCAGCATGAGCGACATCTACATCCCCCAGACCCGCGGCCAGAAGATGCAGACCGCGTTTGAGCGGCGACAGCAGGAGGCCGCGGCCAAGACCGCAGCGCACGCCGAGATGATCCGCCGCAACAAGGAGGCCAACGACGCCTGGTTCGGGCCCACCGACGAGGAGCGGGGGGACCTGCAGCGGCAGTGCGACGACTACGACCCCGCGGCGCGGCGCCGGGCCGTGCAGGAGGCCGGCAGGCGCATGGAGGAGGCGCTGGCCGAGACTCCGGCGCTGGCCGCGATGGTGGACCTGATCGCCGCGATGTCGAACGAGGTCAGGGCCGCGACCGACTACCAGCAGGCCGCCGAGCTCGCCGGGGTCCCCAAGGCGGACCGCAAGCGCATCCCGAGCCAGATGCGCGACCACGACGGCGGGAGCTGGTCCACGGTCGACCCGCTGCCGTCCCACTTCCTGCCGAAGATCATCGTCAAGGCTGCGCTGGCCCGAGCCGAGGAGCGGCGGTCATGAGTACGAGCACCGACTGCACACCGAACCGCTGCGGCTACGGACACGGGCACGCCTGCGAGACGGTCACCCGCCATCCCGAGCTGTTCCCGGCGGGTGGGCGCTGGACCTACGCCTGGCGCGCCTACCGCGAACAGGAGACCCGATGACGACGACAGCACCCCCCAACCTGAACCATGCCGCCGCGGCGCTGATCGAAGCGCTTGACGACGTGGACGACATCCCCGGTCTGCGTGCGGGACTGACCAGCTCGATCGCGTTCTGGTCCGCGCACGTGGTCCCCGGCAACCCAAGCCACCGCGACGCCGCGCAACTCGTGGCGACGTGGCAGGCGATCGACGCCCTGGCCGAAGCGGTGCAGGCGAGGAAGGAGAAGCACTGCCATGGCTGACAGGCGAGTCTCAGTCAAGATCGACGCGGACCCGTCCGCCTTCGTGCGCGGGACCACCGAGGCGGGTCTGGCCGCCAAGGCGTTCTCCAAAGAGCTGGAGTCCGCCGACAAGCACATGAACGGGCTCGTGCAAGCCGGGTTCGCGCTGGCCCCGGCCATGGTCCCTCTCGGCGCCGCTGCGATTCCCGCGGTCGCCGGGCTGACCGCCGAGCTGGGCGCCGCAACGGCCGCGGTGGGGGTCGCCGCCCTGGCCTTCCACGGCATCGGGGACGCGCTCGACGCGGTGAACAAGTACCACCTGGACCCGACCGAGAAGAACCTCGAAGCGATGCACGCCGCGCTGCAGGACCTCGGTCCCGCGGGCGCGGAGTTCGTCCGGTTCCTCGACGGTCTGCGCCCCAAGCTCGAGGAGCTGCAGGCGCTCGCCCGCGACGGCATGTTCCCCGGGCTCGAGGACGGCATCCGGTCCCTGTTGGGCATCATGCCCGAGCTCGAAACCCTCGTGTCGGGCTTGGCTACCGAGATGGGCAAGCTCGCTTCCGAGGCGGGCAAGGATCTCGCCGGTCCGCAGTGGCGGGCGTTCTTCGACTACATCGACCGCGAGGCCGCGCCGACGCTCTCGGCGCTCGGTCACACTCTGGGCAACGTGACCGCCGGGCTGGCGAGCATGATCGTCGCGTTCGGGCCGCTGTCGAGTGACTTCACCACCGGCATGGAGCGGATGTCGGCCGCGTTCCGTGACTGGTCCGCCAACGTCTCCTCGACGGCCGGATTCCACGACTTCGTGGACTACGTGCGCAAGTCGGGACCGCTGGCCATGCACGCGCTGGAGTCGATCGCCAACGCGCTTGTCTCGGTCGTGGAGGCCGCCGCACCGGTGGGACAGGCCACCTTGCCGGTTATCTCCGCGCTGGCCGACGTGCTCGCCTCGATCGCCAAGTCCCCGGCCGGGCCGGCGCTGCTCGGGACCGCGGCTGCTGTCGCGGTGCTCGCCAAGGCCGCGACCGGGGTCAACAAGCTGTCTTCGGCGCTGGACAAGGTGAGCGCGAAGGCGCTGACCACCGAGGGCGAGCTGACCACGCTCGGCAAGGGCTTCACCGTGGCCGCCACGCTGGGCAGCATCGTGGCGGTCACCAACTCGCTCGATCATCTGTTCAACATGCGCCTTGACGGGTCGAACCTCGACCGGTCGCTGACCGCGCTGGCCGATGGTCGGGTGACCGGGGCGATCCTCAGTCAGTTCGGCTCGGACCTGTCCGACTTCGGGGAGCAGGCCTACCGGGCCACCGATGGCCTGTACTCCCTGCAGCGGGCCTCTGCTCACCTGCCCGTGATCGGCAACATGCTCTCGGGTCCGGCGGGCGATGCCGTGGCGAACATGAAGGAGCTTGACCAGGCGCTGGCCGCGCTCGTGGAGGGCGGGCAGACCCAGCAGGCAGCCGCCGCCTTCGACCGGTTCACCAAGGCCGCCAATGCTCAGGGTGTGTCCACGGCCAAGCTCAAGGCGTTGTTCCCGGAGTACGCGACCGCGGTCGCCAACGCCGACGTCGCCAGCGGCCGCGCGGCCGGGACTACCGACCGGTTCGCGGCGTCGACGCGCCGGTTCACTGCCGTCACGGACGCGAACAGTCAGGCGCTGCTCGACAACATCGACGCGATGCGCAAGCAGCGGTCGGCCGCGCTGGCCGGGCTGAATGCTGAGATCGGCTACCAGCAGTCGCTCGACGACGCCCGCGCGGCGCTGGCCCAGAACGGCAAGACGCTCGACATCACCACCCAGAAGGGCCGCGACAACAAGACCGCGCTGCTCGGCGTGGCTGCCGCATGGAACCAGGAGTCCGACGCAGCGAAGAACGCGCCGGGCGCGCACCGAGCGGCGATCAAGTCTTTCGCAGACCTCGCTACCCAGATGGGCATGGACCACGACAAGGCGGTAGCCCTCGCCAAGCGCATCATCGAGATGCCTTCGAAGAAGGTGAACATCACCGCCGACGCTTCGCAGGCGCTGCGCACCATCGCGGAAGTGAACTACGCGCACATCCAAGACAAGTCGTTCACCATCACCACGTTCTACGACGCGATCCACCGGGACAGGAACATGGCGACCTTTGCGCCGCCGCCCGGCTCGCACCCGCCCAAGCGTTCCGCGGCCGGGTCCACCGTCGCGCCCGACGCCCCGCCCGCAACCGCCTACCTCTCCGGAAGGACAGCAGCATGACACTCATCGGAATCGCCACCTACGGCAAGCAGCGCGCGGAAGTCATCACCGACACCAGCGGCTACACCAAGCACGTGGAGAGCCTCTCGCGCTCGTCCAAGGTGCACCCGATCCCGCACCTTGACGCGCTGGTGATCCCGCAGGGAGACAGCGTGTTCGGGGCGCTGGTGTCCGCCAACGCGGCCCTGTGGGCCCGAGACGCCGTGGACTTCGACGGCTTCACCGAGAGCGTGCCCCGGCTCGCCCGGCAGATCCAAGGCGACCTGTCGCACGACATCGGCCCGTCCGCGGTGTTCGTGGTCGGGTACAGCACGAGCCGGGACCGGTTCGTCGCCTACGGCTTCCCCGCAGACGACGACTTCGCCCCGTTCGAGATCAAGGGCGCGTTCTGCGTGCCGATGCCCCTGACCTGGCGGCCGTCTGACATGGAGCTTGGGCGCGCCGCCCAGCACGCCCACCCCAGCGACGTGGAGGCGCTGCGGAACCTGCCGACGCTGCCGAAGCCGGCCGACCGCGAGGACTGGCTCAGCCTCGGGATGGCCGCGCGCACCACCCGGGCTCTGGCCCCGGTGTGGTCCGGGCTCAAGGTGATCGTGATGGGCCAGCTCTGGCACACCACGCTCACCCGCGGCGGCGTGCACATGGAGAAGGCACTCGAGTTCGACGACTCCGGCGAGGAGTTCCTGACCATGGTGAACGGCACCCGGCACCCCCTCGGACTGGCTGGGGACTGCCCGTGTGGGTCCGGCAAGCGGTTCGCCGAGTGCTGCCTCGCCGGGCGCCTCGCCGAGCCGTGCGAGTGCGGCTCGACCAAGGCCCTGCGCGAGTGCTGCGCGGCCGAGGGGATGCCCGCGACCGCCTGACCGTGACACGCAACCGCCCCCACGATCCGAGCCGGCGTGGGGGCGGTTCCGCTGCGATGGGGGACGTTCCCCTCTAGGCTGCCAACATGACAGAGCAGATCCGGCACGGCTTAGGCGTGCTTGTCGTCGCCGCACTGGTCGCCTTCGTCTCCCTCCTCGTCGGGACCGTCAGCGAGGACTTGCGCGGGCTCGGGATGTTCCTGGCCATCATCGCCGCACTGATCGGGCTGTGGCAGGTGGCGGGTGGACTCCTGCGCAGCGACCCACCGAGCGAGCAGTAGGCCCAGAGCAACAGGAAGCCCCCGGCGAGTGCCGGGGGCTTCCTTGTGGGTTCTCAGGCGCGCTTGGACCGCTTCCGCTTCTTGGCCGTCACGTTCGCCGCGTAGTCGCGGACCGCCTGCCGCGGGATGAGGCACCGCGCACCGATGTAGACAGATGGCAGGACGCCCTGGTCACAGAGCTGCAGCACGGGCCACGGGGTGGCGCTGAGCAGTCGTGCGGCCTCTGCGATGGTGACCAGGTAGGGCTTGCCATCGTCTACCGGCTCACCGAGCACTGAACCGACCGCGGTGACAAGGGCCTTGGCTCCCTCTGTAGAGAGGACGAGATGCCCCAGCGACTCCGACTCGACTAGCACCATGTCGGGGTTCACGTCGGGATGGATTGGGCGACGTCGGCTCACGGTGATCTCTCCGGAGTAGCCACCGTCAAGGTTCTGTTCTGCCACGATGTTGGGCATGGGGATGGGACCCCTTTCTACGGTTGTGGGTTCTGTCTCTTAGGTCCCGCCCGGCGTTGGCCGCGCCCTGGGCGGGACCGTCTTTACTTTCTCCCGAGTCGCCGACGTTTGTCAGCGATTCGGTGATTTCCTCCCTTCCTCGGGGGGCGCGTCGAGCTGCGCCAGGTAGCGCCGCACCGTCTCACCCAGCAGGGGCGTTACCGGTCGGGTCGTCGGCGTAGTGCCGCGCGGCCTGGTGCAGGTCGCGGAGGAGTTGATCGGGGGTCATGGCCTGGGCCCTTGTCCTCGGGGCCTCCCGAGCGCCTATCTGGCACATACATGGCAAGAGGCCGGTTTCAGTTTCCTGAAACCGGCCTCTGACCTGCGCAAACGCTTGGTGGGCGATACTGGGTTTGAACCAGTGACCTCTTCCGTGTCAAGGAAGCGCGCTACCACTGCGCCAATCGCCCGTGACGACTCGAAGGTCCCACATCCGGGAGTTTCGAGCAATCGAGGTGGAGACGGGATTTGAACCCGTGTAGACGGATTTGCAGTCCGTTGCCTCGCCTCTCGGCCACTCCACCAAGGAGGGGACCTGCGACCCTTCTCCGAGCGGACGACGAGGCTCGAACTCGCGACCTCAACCTTGGCAAGGTTGCGCTCTACCAACTGAGCTACGTCCGCTTGTCACTGTCGTTCCGGGCTTCCCCGAACCGGCGGTGCGTGAGAACTTTAGCCGACATCGGGCGAATGACAAATTCGGCCCGGGCCACGCGTGTTCTGGCCCCCGACGGCCGTAGGCTCCCACCGTGCGCGCATGGATCAACGGACGGCTCCTCGAGGATGCGACGGCGCCGGCGGTGCCGGTCAGCGACCACGGACTCACCGTCGGGGACGGGGTGTTCGAGTCGGTCAAGGTGGTCTCCGGGCAGCCGTTCGCGCTGACCCGGCACCTCGACCGGCTGGCCCGCTCGGCGTCCGGCCTGGGGCTGCCGGCCCTCGACCCCGACCAGGTGCGACGCGGGGTGGCCGCCGTGCTGGGGGGTCCCGGGCTCGCCCTGGGACGGCTGCGGATCACGTACACCGGTGGCGTCGCGCCGCTGGGCTCGAGCCGCGGGGACAGCCCGCCGACGCTGGTGGTGGTGGCCGACGCGCTCCACGCGCGCCCCGCCGCCGCCGCGATCGTCACGGTGCCCTGGCCGCGCAACGAGCGCGGGGCGCTCGCGGGCCTGAAGACCACGTCGTACGCCGAGAACGTGGTGGCCCTCGGCTACGCCGCCGAGCGCGGCGGCAACGAGGCGATCTTCGCGAACACGGCGGGCAACCTGTGCGAGGGCACCGGGTCGAACGTCTTCTACGTGGTCGACGGCGAGCTGCGGACGCCCACGCTGGCCTCCGGCTGCCTCGCGGGAGTGACCCGGGCGCTGCTGCTGGAGTGGTACGGCGGGCGCGAGGTCGACGAGCCCGTCGAGGTGCTCACCCGGGCCCAGGAGATCTTCCTGGTCTCCACCACCCGGGACGTGCAGCCGGTGGTGCGCTGCGACGGTCGCGAGCTGGCCGCGCCGGGGCCGGTGACCGCGGCGTGCATGAAGGTCTGGGCCGAGCGGGAGCCGCAGGACGTCGACCCCTGAGCGGCTGCGGCGTCAGTCGCCGGCCGCGCGTTGGCGTTCGCGGTAGGCGGCCACGTGCAGCCGGTTGCCGCAGGTGCGTGCGTCGCAGTAGCGCTTCGAGCGGTTGCGGGAGAGGTCGACGAGGACCTGGTCGCAGTCGGGGGCGTCGCACTCGCGGAGACGTTCGCGCTCGCCGGCCGCGATCACCTGGGCCAGCGCCATGCCGCAGTCGACGGCGAGGTGCTCGGCCAGCGAGGCGCCGGGGGAGAAGTAGTGGACGTGGAAGTCGTAGCCGTCGTGGTCGGTGAGCCGGGGCGTGACGCTCGACCCGGACACCAGCGCGTTGACCAGCCAGGCCGCCTCGGCGTCGTCGGCGCAGTCGAAGACCGGCCGGATCGCGGCCCGCAGGTCTCGTACGGCGTCGAGGTCGGCCTGGGTGAGCCGGCCGACCTCACTGACGTCGTGGCGCGTGACGAAGGCACTCAGCGCCTCGAGGTCGTCGAGGTTCTCCGCGGTGCTCCCCGTCGAGGCGGAGTTCACCAGGTCGACGACGCATGCCAACGCGTGCTCGACGTCGTGGCTGAACAGCACTGGGCCCCCTGGACGGCGCTCGGGTTGATCCTCCCAGCCAACCCTAGCGTCGTCCCTCAGGCTGCCTCGCCGGACAGGATCGCGTCGATGACGGCGTCGACGTCGACGTGCGCCGACTCGGCGCCCGGTGCGACCGCCTTGCCCATCCGCTCCACGAACGTGGACAGGTCGCCGGTCTTGGCCTGGATCAGCGCCTCGCCGTCGGGCGAGCACAGCTCGATGATCACCACCGCGTGCCCGGCGGAGTCGAGGCAGGGCCACACGTGCACGTCGCCGTCGCCGGTCGGCTCGTAGAGGCCGTCGCAGAGCAGGTCGCGCCCGAAGGTCCAGCGCACCTGGCTGGTTCCGGTCATGAAGACCGTGGTGACGGCGTACGGGTCACGCGCGTCGTAGTGCAACTCGGCGTCGATCGGTGTCGCGGCCCCCGTGGCGTCGATCAGCTCGAGGGTGACCGGCTGCGTCACCGTCAGCGGAGCTGTGTTCATCGAGAAATCCATGGTCGTGCCTTTCCTCCCAAGTTGGCCCCTCCGGCCTTCGAGGAGGAGACGCTCTTGGGTTGGCGGTATGACGGCGAATGAAACGAGGTTTCTGGAGTTTTTTTCGCTCGGCCGCGGCTGGCGTGGTGGTGTGTCCGGTTTTGACCGGTTCTGCCCGACCGGGTGGGCGGTGCCGGGCCGGTTAGGCTCGCGGGCGGGAGGCCCCGGCGACCCCAGGAAGGCGGCCGTGAAGGACGAAGCCACGAACGCCTCGCGACCCGACGGAACCGGGCGGCACGGGCGCCGGCGGGGGCCGGTGCACCGCCGGCTGCACGCGAACGCCGCCGTGTCGCTGACCACCAAGGTCGTGGTTGCGCTCGTCGGGACCGCAGTGCTGCTGGTCGGGGTGGTGATGATCGTCACCCCGGGGCCGGCGTTCGTCTTGATCCCGGTCGGGCTGGCGATCCTCGCCACCGAGTTCGACTGGGCCCACCGATGGCTGGAGAAGGCCCGAGCCAAGGCCCGCGAGGCCCGGGACCGGGCACAGGCGGTCGACCCGAAGGTACGGCGTCG